>JBGSUW010000023.1:0-39433 GCA_041753275.1 Akkermansiaceae bacterium
GTTTCGACCGGTGTCTTCACCGCCAACACCACCGCTCTGCTCGTGGTGCGCGTAACCTTTGCCGCCGGCGCGACCGACACCGTCAGCCTATGGGTCAACCCGCCCCTGGGCGGCACCCTCGGCACCCCCGCTGCCACCGTCACGCCCGGGGCCGATTGGACCTTTGGCAGCCTCAATCCCCGCCCCGCCATAATGGGCGCGATGACCTTCGACGAAGTCCGCATGGGCACCACCTACGCCGCCGTCACGCCCTACACTGCGACCACCGGCGTGCAGTCGTTCCGCAGCACCTTCGGCCTCCCCTCCGACGGCTCGCAAGACTTGCTCACCCCCGCCGGCGACGGCGTGCAGAACCTCCTCAAATACGCCTTCAACATGCTCGGCTCCAGCACCGGTCAGGCATCTACCCTCGCAACACCCAACGCCTCCGTGTTGTCCCCCTCCGGCTCCGCCGGCCTCCCCTTCGCCTCCCTGCTCCCCGCTCCCGGCTCCCCGCTCCAGCTCACCTACATCCGTCGCAAGTCCGCCACCACTACCGGCATCACCTACGCCGTCGAGTTCAGCGAAAACCTCGTTGATTGGACCACCAATGAATCACCCACCGAAAGTATTACCAACTTGGATGCGACATTTGAACGGGTAACCACTACGAGCTCTATAGTAAGTCCGGCGAAATCCTTCGGCCGCGTCCGGGTGTCTGCTCAATAACTAATCCACCCCTGTCGCCACGGCTGTTGGCAGTCGTGGCGACCATGGCGCGGTCTAGGGGAAAAGTAGATTGAGACTTCTCGCCTAAATTTCCCGCATGATTTCTTGCCACTGCCTCACGGCAGTGGCAAATTTGTGTTCGCTTTAATTTTCCCCAGAATCACCGTTCTTTCAATTGCATGAAGCCTATCACCTTTGATTCCAAATCCGTCATCATTGATGGACGCCGTGAGCTCATCCTTTCCGGCGCGATCCACTATCTGCGTAGCTCTCCCGCGATGTGGCCTGACCTGATGCGGCGGTCCAAGGACGCCGGCCTCAATACCATCGAGACCATCACCTTTTGGGGTCAGCATGAACCCGTGCAAGGGCGCTTCAATTTTACCGGGCGCCTCGATTTGCGCCGATTTTTTGATTGTGCGCACGACGAAGGCCTGCTCGTCTATTTGCGACCTGGCCCCTACATTTGCGGCGAACATGACTTCGGGGGGTTCCCCATTTGGCTGCGCGATGTGCCAGGCATTCAGTTCCGCACTTTTAATCAGCCATTCATGGATGCCACTCAGCGGTGGTTTGATTTACTTTTCACCTACCTCCGCCCCCAGCTGCATTCCCAAGGTGGGCCGATTGCTTTTGTGCAGGTCGAGAACGAATATAAAAACATCGCAGCGCAGTATGGCGCAGCAGGGTCTCGCTATTTGGCATGGCTGCGTGATCTTTATGAAAGCTATGATCTCGGAGTGCCGCTGACGATGTGCAACCCGTCCAACGATGCGGAAAACGATTATTCGATCGGCTGGACCGAGCGCACCGTGCCCACCATCAACAGCGGAATGTGCGTCGCTCAAGTGGGTGGCTTCAAAAAAGCTCACCCGGAACTCCCCACGCTTTGGACGGAGGCTTGGATGTCATGGTATCAAGTCTGGGGTGGCCCGCGTCCAGCTCGCACCACCAGCAACCTGCTGTTCTACGTTGCCCGATTTTTCGTCGAAGGCGGTAAAGGAATCAACTACTACATGTGGCATGGCGGCACAAACTTCGGACGCGAGGCGATGTTTCTGCAGGCGACCAGTTATGATTACGACGCCCCGCTCAACGAGTTTGGCCTGCCCACCGCAAAATACGACGGACTCCGCACGTTCCACGCGCTGCTGCGCGAGCATCAAGATTTCTGGCTAGAAACTGATCTACCCGAGTATCAATCTCCTTCCCCGGGCATCGCGGTGCGGATTTTCCGTCATGCCGATCGCGAATTGGTGGCCATCGCCAATGACACTTTTCTTTATCAAAATCTGCCGCCCGCCGAGGTCACATGGGGCGGCCAGACTTATCTCATGCCCAGCGAGGCCATGGTGTGGCTGCTCGATGGTCGGGAAATCTGGCGTTGCGAAGTGGACAATGCCCCAGAGCATCAAGCCGATTTTTTCACTCCTGTCGCCCACCCCTCGCGGATCGAGACCATCGAAGAATCGCTGCCCACTTGCGGCTTTATCGAGCGCGGCCAGCCCGAAGACCAGCTGCTTCACACTCACAACCAGAGCGACTACTGCTGGTATCTCACCGACCTGCATGTCCCCGCTGCGGGACTCGGCGAACTGACTCTCACAGGCTTAAACGACTTCGCTCAAATCTTCGTCAACGGAGAATGCGTCGCCCAATCTATGTCCTATTTAAAAGAAGATCGTGGCGTCTGGGACGGTCCGGATTACCTCCAGAAATTCCAAATCGATTTGCCTGCCGGCACACACCGTTTGGCTGTGCTTTGCTCGGCTCTCGGCTTGGTCAAGGGCGATTGGCAGGCAGGTAAACTCAACATGACCACCGAGCGCAAGGGTCTTTGGGGAAATGCCCAGTGGAATGGCGCCGCTCTCTCTGGTCCATGGCAAATCCGGCCTTTTCTCGATGGTGAGATTCTTGACCTGCCAGGACGTGCTAGAAACCTCGCGAACTGGCGTTCGTTTGATGCCAAAGCCGATGTCGGGCAGCCGCTGCATTGGTTCCGCCTATCTTTCGATGCTCCTGCGGGTGATGCACCGCTCGCATTGGATCTTGCCGGACTGGGGAAAGGGCTGGTGTGGATCAACGGCGAGTGCATCGGCCGCCATTGGCTGCTACACATCCGCGCGCAGGATGACAAACATTTGGAACATAATACCGGCCTGCTGATGGACGAATCCATTTCCGAGCCCTCTCAGCGCTACTATCACCTTCCGCGCGAGTGGCTACGCCCAGGCCGCAACGAGATCGTCATTTTTGAAGAAACCGGCGGAAATCCAGAAACTCTCCAAATCTGCGCTTGGAGCCGAACACCCGCCACCCAAATCGAGCTGATGTAATGTCAGGCGCTTGCTGCAAAGTTTCTATGTCTTCTTTTGCAAAAACCGCCGCTTCGATCAGGGCATGGAGCCAACATTCCCAAGCTTTTCCGCCCATCACGGCGATGGTCTGGGCGATGCCATCATCTTCAGCAGCTTCTAAAGTCACGGGTGTGACCTCGCCAGTGCCAGTATCAAGATTTTTGTGGGTGTGATTCTTATAACAAAAGGACAGGCCTTTTGTAGGAACTGGCGATTCCGCTAAGAGGGAGCGTCCATCTACTTTTTGAATTACACCGGAATTTGAATCTTAGTCACTTGGTTGGCCATTAGAGAAATCACCGGGAGCTTTGCAAAGGCGTGCATGGGAAGTGGTGTTGCTGCGGCCGATTGGGTTTCACAGAATACACGCACTTCGACTGGGTAATCGGTGGGATTGGTGATTTCCAGCGTAGCTTCGGTAGCTGAGCGGTCAATGAGGCGGGCCTCAATCTGATCGAACGAGACGAGCAGACCACTATCGGCTTGGAAATAGAGGGTGGGAAACTCCAACTCAGTCAGAAGCAGACTCACTTCGCACCAGCAGGATCCTGGGAAAATTTCACCTACGGGTTCAAGCCAATCTGACATGTTGACGCGTTCGCAGATCCAGCCTGATGGATTGGTCGCATTACTGTAGCGAGCTCGGATGGGGCGATCTTGGCGCGAGACATATTGTGGTAATGAGGTGGTGATTTCTTTTGCGAGACGGAGATAGAATGAATTTCCCGTGGCACGATAGAGACGGAACAACGAATCGCCCGAGAGAGTACAAATGCCGGGAGATGAATGTTTGTTTTGTGCATTGGCAATGACGGTGCCAGTGCTGGACATCTGCATCGCGCCAAAGGTTGAATTGACGGGAAACACGAAATCGTATGACACACACCACGTCGCGCAGTAGGCGGCGGCGGCTTCCGAGCGCTTGAGCCAGATGTCTTTACCCGTTGCTTCCCAGCGGGCGACAAGGCTTTCTAATAGTCCGAACGCAGACTCGCTATCAGGTGCGGATAGGATCTCGCCAGGTCCGCCGGTGGTGTAACCTTGAGTCGAAAACTTTTCCCAGAAATATTCAGCAATCTCCTGCGCGATAACTTCATAGGCAGGCTGATTGAGAACTTTGGCCGCCACAGTGAGGGCTGCGGGCAGAATCGCGGCGGAATCCGAGCCGCCAACAAGCAGATCACCGGTTTCCTCATCGACGAATTGTCCAATTTGTTTTTCGGTTTTCCAAAGACGGGCAAAAGCATCGGCGCAGGCGCTTGCTGCGACTTTCCATGAGGGTGGCGAGGGCTCTCCCTGGGTATCTGCCCAATCGATTTGTTTGACGAGGAAGAGCAGCAAATCCGCACTCTTCCGGGTCATGTGCCAACGAATTCCATCAGAGTGGCCGAAGGAATCATCTGTCCAATTTCCCTTTTGGAGCATGCCTTTGAAAAATCCAGATGCGGTGAGGGCATCGCTGCAGATCCAATCAAGATTCCGGCGTGAGCGGGCGATGGATTCGCTGGAGCCTCGTGCTAGCAGAGGGTAATTTACAATTCCTCCGCCAACCCAGCCTGATTGCCAATCGGGGAGAGTTTCACCACGGGGCGTGTCAGAGGCGTAGATTCCAGTTCCTTCATGCCAATTATCACGATTGTATTTTTCTTCAATCAGGGCCCGAGCTGTGGAAAGCGCGAAAGGCTCGCGAGGTGGCGCAGGGGATACAAGGGCGTAGCGTAACTCATTGAAATGGCTGAGAAAAGCGAGACGGTCGGCACATGGAAACGTCACTATGCGGAGATGCAGGATGTCCCCTTCGTTTTCCTGCCAATTGGGGGCGCGATCTTTGCTTGCATGCAGATAGCTCATGCAATGGTAGCGATTGCCCTCACGCACACCGGAGGCAGTGAGGCGGATAATCGCGCTACCTGCGTCCAGATCCTCTTCAAAATCGTAGCCGATTTGGCCCAGCCGGGTAGATTGTGGGGTAAGCACCCAGTGACCGAGCTTGCGCTCCGGATCGAAGTAGCCAATGGCTGGGGTGGCCATATCTGCGGAAAGCAACTGCAGGCGGGATTGTGACAAGATGTTCGACAGGCGGGGGATGTCGGCGATGGTGGTGGGAGCTTCGGGTCCTATATCACCAGTTTGTGCGGCGCTGGGTGGATAACCCGCATCGACTCGGCAATTGAAACGATTGCCGTCATAAACGGCACCTGGCAGCACGAGGAAATTTTCACGAGTCCAGTGATCGCAGCGCAGCTCAAGACCGTAGCTGACCTGGGAGGCACTGCCTTTTTGAAGGACGGCTGCAACAAAGAAATCTTGTGATTCAGAAGTCATGGTGACTTCGGCATCGAGTTGCCAACTGGCAGCGGCAAATTCACATTTGAAATGATGCGAAGGCGTATCATTAGATAAAGCTTCGGTGTGGCGGGAGATCAATTTATTACCCTCGTAGCCCGAGAGGTGGAGATATGGCTTCAATGATGCTGCGGACATTGAGTAGGTTCAAAAATGATGGGGTAGATTTCAGCTTGAGAGTGGAGCAATTGCTAAAATTTACCCTGAATTGGAGTTTGGCACGGCTAGGATGACATTCCATAAATTCCAGTCAATCTCAACCAGACTGCTTGTGAGAATCGTAGAAGACCCGTGGGATAAGTTTAGGTTCAGGATCGAAGCTAAGTCCGCAGTTAGAACTGGATCAATAGCGCCCATTGCTTTCAAAAAAAGCACTTAAAGTGCAAATTTGCCTCCCACGAGCATCCACTATTGGGTTAAAAGCCATGTCATTTCAAATTCACCACCTCCGGCGCTCTCGTGGCTTTGGATCATATCATCGCCCGGCCCGGAATTTTCGATGCTATAACTCTTTTACAAACTCCGGACGATGTTCACCGGAAAATCGTCCATACCAAAAAACCAGGTCGTAATTTACGGCCTGGTTTGATGAAAAAGTTTAAAAGCCGATCCGCGCCTTACGGGAGCAGATTGATGGCGCGGGATTGCTTGATCGCATTGTTGATTTTGCGATGAAGCTTGGCGGAAACACCCGTTACACGGCGAGGAAGGATTTTCCCGGTCTCGGTGGTGAACTTGGTGAGAAGCTCAGGATTGGTCGCGACGACGAGATCCGCTGGGATATCGTGGCGGCGACGCGTCATCATACGGTTCGCCTTACGGAAATTGATACGGCGCTGAATTGTTTTTGGCTCGGACATGGTAGCAGAAGCTGGTGTGTTAGCGGAGTTCGCGGTGTAGAGTACGGCGCTTGAGGAAGTGATTAAATTTCACTTTTTCGAGACGGCCTGGGGTGCGGAGGCTCTTCTTGTTACGGGTGGTGACGTAGCGTGAAGTCGGCTTGCCCTCAGCTTTCGCTTCGGTGCATTCTAGAATAATAATGTCGCGTGGCATGACTTTGGGGGCGGGAGAATGGTTTAATCGTCGTCTTCGTCAAGAGAAACTGTTTCAGAATCTTCATCTTCTGCATAATTTCCTCCACTGAAGCCAACTTCGGTGGATGGACGGAAGCGCCGATTGCCATATTCCTTCTCCCATTGAGCCTGACATTCTACTGTCAAACGGGCAAATGGGATGGCTTCGAGACGGGCGGAAGGAATTTTCCGGTTCGACATTTCACAGATTCCGTAAGTGCCGGACTGGATACGGCGGAGGGCTTGCTCGATTTCGTAAAGCGCATCTTGTTCCTTCGCGAGGACGGAGAGCGCGAAGTCGCGATCGTAAGCATCGCTGCCGGCATCACCTTGGTGTTGGCCGCTGCCGGAGGCTTCTGAGCCCTCAGGGGCATTGCGGATGGTATCGCGGGCCATGCCGGATACGGCATCTACGAGGTCATCGCGTAAATCCAGCAGGCGCTGGCGTTGTTTTTGGACAAACGCCGGGCTGTGGGTGCCGTTGGAGCCTGGTGCGACGACATCGCCACTAGGTGCCGGAGCAGCTTTTGGCGGAACGAATGGTGGCTTCACCGGCGCAGGAGGCGCTGGATAGTCCACAACGGAGGAACGGGACTTCACCGCAGGAGTTTTCTTAGGCGTTGGCACGGCGGCTTTCACTGGGGGCTCAGGCTTTTTCTCAACAGCGGGGCTGGCATCAGATGTAGCAGCCGGTTTCCCAACTGGAGTGATTTTTTCCTCAGGCTTGGTTGCAGCAGCAGGCTTCTTCGCAGGGTCGGCAGACTTCTTAGCTGGAGTGGCTTTGGAAGGTTTTGCAGCGGGTTTGGTAGCGCTCTTTTCTGGAGCGGATGGGGTGGTTTTCTTCTTTGCAGCCATGGCGCAGAGATGGGAGTAAGAGTGTTAATGAGACTTTGTGTGGATCTGAAAGAAATCACACGTGCAATTGGAGCGCGGTGGGTTAGCCCCTGCTTATCCTTACAGCAAGGAGAAATTTCATTAAATAGGAAAAATCAGTGAATCACGCAGGATTTAGGCAGCAGGCTTGAATTGCGTGGATAGGCTCCCTACGCTGCGGCTTCGCCATGCAGCTTAGTGCCATTGTAGAATCACTTCTGATCGCTTCTCAGAACCCGTTAGTGAGTGAGGAAATCGCTCGTCTGGTGCGCTCCCGCGTGGCCGAGGCGGAGGATTTACGCCTGCGTGAGCTGGAAGACGGCAAGGAGTCCCCTGCCCTGCCTGAGTGGCTGATGGGCCTCGCGAGTTGTTCTTCTGAAGCAGTCGTCGCGGCCATTACTGATCTCAAGGCGGAGTACGACCAGACAGCCCGCGCCTTCACCATCATCGAGCGGCCAAAGGGCTGGAAACTCTACACCCGCCTCGAATACGGCGAATTCGTCCGCCAGCTGTTCCCAGGCCGTAAGCCAGAACGGATGAGCGGCCCGGCGATGGAGACTCTCGCAATCATCGCCTACCGCCAGCCGATCACCAAAGCGGCGATCGAGGCCGTGCGCGGGGTGGCTTGCGATGGGATGATTCAAAAATTGCTCGATCGCGATTTGATCCGCATCGGTGGCCGTGCCGAGCTGCCCGGAAGACCATTACTTTACGAAACGACGGACCTGTTTTTCGAACATTTCGGCATCCGTTCCATCGATGATTTGCCAAACGCATCTGAACTCCGCCGGGTGAAATTGCCCGATCCCGAGACGGCCATCCCCGCCCCGGAGCCTTCCGAGCTACAGCTTGCACTCGGTGCCGTGGGCAGCCCGGCCGCCGCCGCGGAAACTGATGCCTCTCAAGACTCCTAACTTCCATTATTCCCTGTGAATCTAGACGATATCCGCTGCCAAATTGATGCCATCGATCACGATCTGCTCGATCTCCTTTCTCGCCGCGCCGATCTCGTCCACGAGGTGGGAGTCGTTAAAAAACGCGATGGACTGCAAATTTATGCCCCCGAGCGCGAGGAAGCATTGCTGCGCCGCCTCATCGAGATGAATCAAGGTCGCCTCCCGGAGAAGTCCATCCGCGCGATTTACCGGGAAATCATGTCCGCGGCGCTCGCGCTGGAGGACGATCTCAGCATCGCCTACCTTGGCCCGGAAAGCACTTGGACCCACCAAGCCGCGATCAAGAAATTCGGCCACTCGGTGAGCTACGCGCCGCAACCGAATATTTCAGACGTGTTCGACCAAGTGGCGCGCCGCGCGGCAAGCTATGGCGTGGTGCCGATTGAAAATTCCACAGACGGCGCGGTTTTCCATACTCTGGATCTGTTTGTGGACTCGCCCTTGCACATTTGCGCTCAGATTCTACTGCGCATCGAGCATGGGCTGATGGCCTCGATCCCGCGCGGGGAGATCAAGACGCTCTACTCCCACCCCCAAGCACTGGGACAATGCCGTGGCTGGATTTTGAAAAATTTTCCCAATGCGGATCTCATCGAGGTATCCTCCACCACCCGCGCTGCCCAGATCGCTCGCGATCAAGCCGCAGACGGTGCCGCCGCCATTGGCAGCCCTCTCGCCGCGGAAATGTATGGCCTTTCGCTGCTCGAAGAATCCATCCAAGATCGCGCCACTAATACCACCCGCTTCCTCGTCATTGGGGAAAAAACCTGCCCCGCCACGGGAAATGACCGGACCTCCATCCTCTTCGTCATCAATGATCGGCCCGGCTCGCTGGTGAACGCACTCCAAGCATTCGATCAATTTCAGATCAATATGTCTAAAATCGAGTCCCGACCCTCGAAACGCAAGGATTGGGAATATATCTTCTACGTCGATCTTGCCGGCCATTGCGAGGATATCAAAGTCGCCGAAGCCCTTGCCGAGCTCGCAAACCATTGTTCCATGGTGAAACTTCTCGGCTCATACCCAGATGCAGGCGAGTGATAAACGCAAAATTTACCACCAAATCCCAATAAATGAAAATTCAGTGCATTGCAGGCTGGCATATTTCATGCAAACTGAAATACATACTCCTCGCATGAACGGACCAGCGGAACTCAAAATCAGTGGCAAGACCCTCGAACTTCCGACATTTGTCGGAACCGAAGGCGAAATTGGAATCGATATCGGAAAACTCCGCCAAACCACTGGCGCGATCACTCTGGATCCTGCTTACGGCAATACCGGTGCCTGCAAGAGCGCCATCACCTTCATCGATGGTGAAGAAGGAATTCTCCGTTACCGCGGCTACGATATCGCGGAACTCGCTGCAAAAAGCACATTCGTCGAGACTTCGTTCCTACTCATCAACGGCCACCTGCCCTCCAAAACCGAGCTGGGCGAATTTTCTAAGCTCCTTACTGAAAATCAGATGCTCCACGAGGGCATGCGCCACAATTTCGATGGATTTCCGCCCACCGCCCATCCGATGGCGATCCTGTCCTCGATGATCAACGCGGCTTCCTCCTATCATCCGAATTTGATCTGTGAGGTAAATCGTAAACAGCGCTTCGAGCATCATGCCGCTCGTTTGATTTCCCAAGTCCGCACCATCGCCGCTTACTCATACCGTAAGGCCCAAGGGCTGCCGACTATTTTCCCGAAGTCCAAGCTCAAATACACCGAGAATTTTCTCCACATGATGTTCTCCGCACCTGGTGAAGATTGCGAGCTGAAGCCGGAAATCGTCCGTGCGCTGGATCTGATCTTCATTCTCCACGCAGATCACGAGCAAAATTGCTCCACCTCCACCGTCCGCACCGTCGCCTCCAGCCAAGCGAATCTCTTCGCCTCCGCTTCCGCCGGTGTTTGCGCTCTCTGGGGACCACTCCATGGTGGTGCCAACCAAGCAGTCTTGGAGATGTTGGAAGAAATCCACCGCGAGGGCGATGATGGCACCAAGTTCCTCGCTGGAGTGAAGGACAAGACCGGCAACCGCCGCCTGATGGGCTTCGGCCACCGGGTTTACAAAAACTTTGATCCTCGTGCCGTCATCATCAAGGAGCAATGCGACAAAGTCCTCGCACAGCTCCACGTCTCGGATCCGCTGCTCGATATTGCGAAAAAGCTCGAGGAAATCGCTCTCAACGACGAATATTTCATCTCCCGCAAGCTCTACCCAAATGTCGATTTCTACAGCGGCATCATCATGCGTGCCATCGGCATTCCGATGAATATGTTCACTGTGCTCTTCGCCATCGGCCGCATGCCTGGCTGGATCGCAAATTACAAAGAGGTCATGGACGATCCCGATAGCAGAATCACCCGACCACGCCAGATTTACACCGGCGAGAATCTCCGCAGCTACACGCCGATGGAGTCACGCGCCTAAGTTCCGCCCCCGGCGGAACTTTGGACTGCGGTGGGAATCACCGCTTTGAGGTGCAGCTAAGTCTGCACGCCCCACGATAAAAATCTAAAAAAGGGCATGCACTCCCACCCTTTCTTCCAAAGCCCCACCACCAAATCCCACACCACAATCGTATAATCTTCCAAGCCACTCAATCAACCATTTCAACCATTCCTGCGTGGCCTGAATTCCAAAGCAAATCTCATCAACACGATCGGGACAGTGGTCAACACCACCGCTGCGAGTGCTGTTTTCCATCCCGGATACACACGTGCCGATCTCCGCACGAGCGCCTGCAAGGACTCTCGCACCACTTGCTCTTTTGGAACATAGAAAGAATCCCGCCCCGGCATCCCAGGCGATCCCTCAGCTCGCCGTGAAACCGCACCGAATTCTGTACGCACCGGCCCCGGACAAACTGCGAGAACCGGAATGTAATGATCCATCAGCTCAATCCTGAGAGCTTCCGAAAAACTCGTCACATACGCCTTTGTCGCCGCATACACCGCGAAATCCGGGATCGGAACCACACTCGCCAGTGAACTAACGTTAATAATCGCACCGCCTCGCTGAATCAAGTGAGGCACCAAGCGATGTGTGAGGTGGGTGAGCGCCTCAATGTTTACCTGCAGCATTGCCCGAAGCTTGTCCCACTCGGCAGTGGCAAATTCACCGTAATCGCCCAAGCCAGCATTGTTCACCAACAGGTCCGGCACAAAACCCCTTTCGATCAGGGTATCTACAAGTTTTTCACGCTCAGTGGCTTGAGTAAGATCTGCCACATACACGGCCACTGCCACCTGCGGATGGCTGGCTCGGATGCGCTCCGCAAGATCCAACAATTGGGCCTCACGGCGCGCCACCAGCACGAGCTTATCGACTCGTGGCGCGATTTGAAGTGCGAACTCCTCGCCAAGCCCGGATGATGCTCCGGTGACGAGGGCGCACGAATATGAAGTAAGAAAAGGCATGGCGGATTTCTACACCATGCCGACCGATTATGCCAACTGAGTTTCGCCATTTTGGCCCTGGGTGACCAAAACGATGCGAAGCGGCAAGCGGACCAGAATTTCGCCATCGCAGCCAATGTCGATGGAATAGATGCCAGCTTCAGAAAAGCGCAGGCCTTGCAAATTCATCACCACGTTACGGGTTAGGAACGGCACATTTTTCGGCAATTGCACATCGAACTCAGGCTCGATCGGCATGTTGTTCGGATCGAGCGACTCGCCGTCTTCGTTGATGATATTGATCGAGAGCTTGTGACGGCCTGCATCTTCCGGTGTGAAGCAAAAGCGCATGGCAAGAGCACACGATGGGTGCACCACTGGCACTGCACGAGCAGCAAGAGTGTCGAAAGTTCCGGTAATGACCAGCTTGCCGTTATAGTCGGCAGCGAAGTCGCAAAGGGTGGCGATTTGGATGTCCATGATAGATGGTTGAATGGAATTGAGAGAACTGCGTGGCAATTTTCGCGCGGCAGACGCACTTGTGTGAAGGGAACCACCGATGCCGTAAAGCTCAAAGAAAATTTGCCTCCTTCACCAATCATGAAAGTGAGCCGCCAGCAGGATGCCTAGCGGGGCGGAGCGACGATCTTTTGGGAGAGTTGAGTCGGTGGCCAAGTGACAAAAAGAGTTTTGATTATTTGTGTCTCTCGTGATTTTCCAATGGATCAGCGGTCCGGCATCGCAGACCACAACCGTAGAGTATTCCTCAGCCTTCCCCATGCAGCCCCCATTTCACATCATCCATCACAAGGTTCTCCGTGACTTGCGAAGCATGGGACTCAAGGAACCGCCGCAAAGCATCTGCCAGTAATTCGTCAAAGCCGCTAGCCCATCCTTCATCCACGAAAGAACGCGCCCGGGCGGTCAGCTCCGGAGGCAAGTTTGCTTGAACCAAAGTCGTTTCCATGAGCAAACCTAACACAACGACTCTCCAATGGAAACGGGATTCTTGCCGAGCTATTCGCAACGCGCACGAACCATGAGAGTGAGCTAATACAGCAAAGAAGAAATGTCGGAGGAATGCCGTAGATACGAGTGGATGAATGGAAAGAGCAAGCTACTTGACCCGCTTAAAAATGCATTCATTGCGAAATCACATCACCTTTTAGCCACCCATTTAACGTTTCAATTGGCCGCGTGAAAATCGAACTCAAAATACTTAAAAGACACCCCAGTTTATGGAGACGATTCCTGCCTGACATGCGGCTGGCGCGGGAGGTGCACAGGCCCGAGGGAACATCCGGGGAGGAAGGGACTCAGCTTGCTGAGAATGTCCTGGACCGAGATGCAGCATTACCTCGCAAACGTCCCATGTTCCCGCAGGACCAGTAGATCACGTGATCAGCCGCCAGCGGGATGTTCTGTGGTGCGGAGCGATGATCTCTTAGTTGCGTCTCTCGTAGTTTTGACAGAGTCTGAGAAATGGCTGCTGTCTCTTCTTTGGACTGCGGCAGCCCGCTGCCGCTTTAAGGATTCGCAGCCTGCTGCGAGATCCCGGCCAGCAGGCTGGCTCCGGGAAAGCGGCAGCAGGCTGCCGCAGTCCATGTCAATAACAGGGAGTCCTAGGCAGGCTCGTCCAAAACTCTGCGGCAAGGGGCGGTTCTTCTCGGATGGGGACCTTGATCTGCGCTATCAGGGCTGTGATCATTTTTTCAAATAACCATTTGCCCTGAGACGCAGTGGTGCGGGAAGGCTGACCATTCACGCTGCTGAGACTCGTCTGGGCGACAGAATAGAAGATTACCGTATCAGACGTGCGGTGTAGATCGTCTGAACTGACTAATCTATCCATACGCACCAACCTAGGGAGAAAGTGAAATTTGAAGATTCTATGTCTTTCATAATTTATGCAAATTGACTTCAAAAAACACTTTGATTCAGACTGATACTACTGAACCTACTGAACCTGTTTACGAGTGACAGCCGCCAGTTAAATCTTGGTGGTGCGGAGCCCCAGTCTTCATATTGAGCCCCTCCCAATCATCTCATTTATGGAGACTACTTAAAGTGAATCTCTAGAATCTTTTCCGCCTTCTCAGACTGTTCACTATAAATTCTTAAGATTTCCTCCTCTGCCTGATCACCCTTTCTTCCGGCCTCTGGAGTTAGAGATCTTGTTTTCAGATGCATCGCATCAAACAATTCATGTTTATCGATTCCGAGTGCAGAAAGCAGGAATTTTGCTAGCTCTACTTTAAGAATCTCTTCAGTAATACCTGATCCGCGCGGCCCTATAAACTCCATTTGAAGTCTAATTAATCTCCAGATCACTAGCCTTTCAAGTTGAGGCGCATTTGAGTATTTAAGAATCAAATCCCTCACATATCGATCCTGATGGCTGTCAAACAAGCTTTCGCTCTCAAGAACCTTCCATGCTTCGGCACAATCTCTTTGCGCCTGTGGGCTAATGGGAATAGAAAATAGAAGCTCTTTCTTACGCTGAAGTGTCTTGGTTTCGAGATCAAGGATCACATTATAATCTTCTCTGTTTTTTGGGGGTGGAATCAGGGCGAGAGTATCTATTAGATCCTTATCCAACTTCCTGAATGAAGGAGAATCTGAATCAATGGCATTCAACCGCTCTGCTGTATTCACCACATGTTCAGGGGTTTTTGCGGTCTCAGACGCCTTGGATTCAGACATTACCCTTTTATCCGCAGGTGCGGCATTTGTATCCACCTCCAATCCAGACTTTTCGATTGTTTTAGGCTTGCACGCAAATGCGGTGAAGAGGAAAGCGAGCGTCATGAATGCGATTAGTTGTGTATTCATAGTTGGTTTAGGGCGTTGGAAAAGGGCCGTTTCCAGTGACGAAGGTAGAACCGTCGTTACTCCACTTTCCATTCGTTTTCTTAAATTTGAGCTTGAGATCACTTAATTTTAAATCTGAGCAGCGAAACCATTTCCGGCCAATTTGGACACGAGCATACTGGCGAAATTGCGCGTGTAACGAAAAAGTGGAATTTGGGAGTCCTCGTTCGTGTTTTAAAAAATAAAGCGGTGAATCAATATCCGTCATCACACCTTGGCTACCAAAATCTCCTTGGTATGGCATTAACTCAGTGCCCATATTCGGATCATCATTACCCATGGCAATGTCCTGTGGAAAGTCTGGGATGTCAGTATATCCAGCCTCCCTCTCGAATCCCAATACCACGTGGTCTGATGAGTTGAGAACTGCCCGAACTTGCCGCGTGGCATCGTAACGGACTGCCGCACCATTAGCCAATGGCTCATGTGGTGGCCATGGATGATTGCCACCTGGGGCTTGAGGATTTGGGGCTATATTCAAGTTAGGAATATCTTGATTCTTGTCGAACATGGCGTTTGGAGTGCAAATATATCTATAAGATATTTTTCCTTTGAGAATGTATTCTCGCCCGTTGTCGACCGAAGGTTGAATCACAGGAGTATTGTTCTCCAATGTAAGATCCGCCCAAGTCACCCATACATTCATCTGTGCCGCAGTGGCACCACCTTGCTTAACTTTGATTTTAATCTCGATTTTTGCTGCCGTATCGCGCTTTACTTTTCGTTTTAAGGGTTCATTTGGAATAGCTTCCCCGCCTTCCCATTCGACAATCTCCCTTGCATTTCCGGGTGTAATTTGCTTGGCGGTCACTCCAACAACTTTCAGTATTACATACTGCTGATCGATGGGTAACGGCGGCCCAACCAGAGGGCCACTGGCTTTCGGGGTTACAAAATGTTTTATAGCGCTATCAGGTTTGGTTGACTTAACCACATCGCCGATGACTCCAGACATGTTGTCGGCGGGCTGTATGTCCACCCGCAGGAAATCCAACTCCACAGTCCGCGTTGTTAGATCCGCTGGATCAATCTTATCCGAATTGTCAATTTTTAGGACTTCAACGGGCTGGCCACCGATGATTGGAAAGCCGCTGATGGATTGACCAGCGGGAATTACAATTTTTGCACTCTCAACTTTATAGGATTCATTGATTAGGTGAGAAGTACCCCAACCGGGTGCTCCGTAACTCTCTTCAGAATCTGTAACTTTGTAATCTCTCACCGTCACGAATTTTAGGAAATTGTAAGTAACATCGTGATCATGAACAAAATTCGTGACGAGTTTTATTTGAGATTGTGTTTCTCTAAAGCCGCCCCATAGATGATAGTAGGACATAAGCGATCCAGACCAGGAAGCAGCAATGCCGTAACCAAATGGGCCACCGGGAATTCCATCTTGGAGCTCAACAAGATCAACCTTGGTGGGTAATCTAAGAAACGGAAGGCTCGGCCATGAAGCTTCAAACGTCGATTTTGATGGAACATCTACATCAGTTGGAGTTAACTCATTATGATATTCTTCGATCGAATTACTAAAGATTGTGCTGGTGGTGAATTCGCTTCTATCGTCGAGGTTCCTCTCTCTATGTTCGTGGTTTTTCTGCGTCCAATACCAACGAAACATCTCCTCTGGGGTATCTGACGGATCGTTTGGATTGGTGTTATTTCGTCTTTCGTTGGCATCAGTGACGCCGTCCCCATCCGAATCAAATCTGTAGCTAATGGTATCATTAGGATTTGATGGATTGGTGCCGCTGGTGAACTCAATGCGATCTTGGAACCCATCGTGATCTGAGTCTGAGAGAGATGGATTTGTCTGAATTCCAAAGGATCCGCCGGTGATTTCTTCGAGATTGGTAAGTCCGTCGCCATCGAAGTCGGCAGATTCGATGGTTTCGCCGGGGCCGGGGACTTGATCAGTATAAATCAGTCTGAAAAATCCTTTTTCTGCGGTGCTATCGACCTCGTAGCTGATTTCCTGATTATTTCCACTTTCAATCATGGGTGCCCATTTCCATTTGTTCAAGTGATCGGCAGGATCAGAGATTTGTAAGAAGTAGCTTCTTCCTAGCACTCCATACCATGTGGCGAATATTCCGCCAGTGGCCGGGGCGACGAGGCGGATTTCTTGTGGCGGCGGAGTAGGTTGGGCGTGAAGCGGAATGAGCGTAGCGAAGGAAATCGATAGAATTAAAATGATGCTCCGCACGATGCAGAATCATTGCGCGAATTGGCGGCTTTGATGGTGAGTGAAGGGTTTATGTTTCATCAGAGGTTTGATTGACTTAAAGCGAGCTCTAAAAGCCGAAGCAAAGGATATTTTGAAATTCTTTGATTTAGAATTCCCAAGAGCCTTGTTTTCAGCTGTCTGAGCGCAAAATATCTAGGCTGTTTTGATGATTTCCCCAAGTTATTCACATCGGGATTCTTAATTAAAATGCAGACGGGATCCGACTTCACCGCATTCTGCTATTCTGCCGTTTCTCAAACAGGATTTGTCGCGGCAAACTCTAAAATAATCTTATATGTCCTTAAAAACCAATTAGTTGCGTTCACTTATTAACATTCTGAAAACTTCTTGAAGTGCACAAAGATTTCTTCATGAGGTCAAAAATAGATGACATACCCACCCTGCCAATACAAAGTATTCTTTGAGCAATTAGCCAAATTTAACTTTTTCCCCAAGTTATTCACAACGCTTGCTGTAAAAGCGCTCATACTACGGTTTTCCCGAAGTTGGCGAAGCAATTGCTTTTGACCCCACCCCGGCTCTCCCCTACACAGCAGGCGTCATTCATCACGCATCATCCATGTCCAAGGTTCCTACAATCATCTACACCAAGACCGACGAAGCCCCCGCTCTTGCCACTTATTCGTTTCTCCCTATCGTTCAAGCGTTCACCAAGCACTCAGGCATTTCCGTAGAGACTCGGGATATTTCTCTCGCCGCCCGCATCCTCTCAAGTTTCCCAGACTGTCTCACTCCGGATCAGCAAGTTCCTGATGCCCTCGCGGAGCTAGGCGCGCTCGCTCTCACCCCTGAAGCAAATATCATCAAGCTTCCAAACATTTCCGCCTCCGTTCCCCAGCTCAAGGAGGCAATCGCAGAGCTTCAGTCCCAAGGTTACAACCTGCCCGATTTCCCCGGCACCGCCGAGACGGATGCTCGCTATGCCAAGGTCATGGGCAGTGCCGTGAATCCTGTGCTGCGTGAGGGAAATTCAGACCGCCGCGCTCCAAAGGCCGTCAAAGAATACGCCAAGGCACATCCCCACTCGATGGGTGCATGGTTTCCCAATTCCAAAACCACCGTCGCCTCCATGGAGGGTCACGGCGATTTCTTCTCAAATGAAAAATCCGTCTGTGTGCCAGCAGCCACCGATGTCAAAATCGAGTTGATCGCCGCCGACGGCAGCGTCACCGTGCTCAAGCAATCCACCCCCCTCAAAGCGGGCGAAATTCTCGATGCCACCTTCATGAGCAAGAAAGCTCTCGTCGCTTATCTCCACAAGCAAATCGACCGGGCCAAGGCCGAGAACCTGCTGCTCTCGCTCCACCTTAAAGCTACCATGATGAAGGTCAGCGACCCCATCATTTTCGGCCACGCCGTGGAGGTCTTTTTCGAAGATCTTGTTGCCAAACATGCCGTAACTCTCAAGGAACTGGGCGTCGATTTTAAAAACGGCTTCGGCGATCTCATGGCCAAGTTGGAAAATCTCCCCGCCGATAAAAAGGCCGAAATCGAGGCTGATATCCAGCTCGGCTACCAGACTGGCCCCGCCCTTTCCATGGTGAATTCTGATAAAGGCATCACCAATCTCCACGTCCCCTCCGATGTGATTGTGGATGCCTCCATGCCCGCAATGATCCGCGCTGGCGGGAAAGTCTGGGACGCCGCGGGGAAAACCGGCGATACCCTCGCGCTCATTCCAGACAGCTGCTATTCCGGCATCTATCAATCCACCATCGATTTTTGCAAAAAACACGGCGCTCTCGATCCAACCACCATGGGCTCCGTCCCCAACGTCGGCCTCATGGCCCAGGCCGCTGAGGAATATGGATCGCACAATAAAACCTTCGTCATTCCTGCCAACGGCACCGTCAACGTCACCAACTCCGAGGGTGAAATCCTCCTCTCCCACCAAGTCGAAAATGGCGACATCTGGCGCGCTTGCCAGACCAAGGACGCCCCCATCCAAGATTGGGTGAAACTTGCCGTCAACCGCACCCGTGCCACCGGTGATCCGGCCGTCTTCTGGCTCGATCCCGCCCGCGCCCACGATGCCCAGATCATCGCCAAGGTCGAAACCTACCTCAAAGACCACGACACCACCGGCCTCGATATCCGCATCTTGCCGCCCGCTGCCGCCTGCACTTTTTCTCTAGAGCGCATCGTCAAAGGCCTCGATACCATCTCCGTCACTGGCAACGTCCTGCGCGACTACAATACCGATCTTTTCCCCATTCTCGAGGTCGGCACCTCCGCGAAAATGCTCTCCATCGTCCCGCTGATGAACGGCGGCGGGCTGTTTGAAACCGGTGCCGGCGGCTCGGCTCCCAAGCACGTTGAGCAGTTTTTAAAAGAAAACCATCTGCGTTGGGATTCACTCGGTGAGTTCCTCGCCCTCGCCGCCTCCCTCGAGCACCTCAGCAACGTCTTCTCCCGTCCCAAGGCAAAGGTCCTCGCAGACACACTTGATGATGCGACCACGAAATTTCTGTTACTCAACAAATCTCCCTCACGGAAAATCGGCGCGATCGGCGCCCGAGGCTCCCATTTCTACCTAGCCCTTTTCTGGGCGGAAGCCCTCGCCGCACAATCGGCCGATCTCGAATTGAAGTCCATTTTCACTCCACTTGCCGAGGCCCTCTTCAGCCAGCAAGCAACCATGCAAGACGAATTTGTCCGAGTTCAAGGCCGTTCTTCGGACATCGGCGGCTATTACCATCCGGACCCCATCAAGGCCACAGCAGCATTACGCCCAAGCCCCACATTCAACGCGATTTTAGAAAATTTCGTGGCCACCAGCGGAAATTGAAAATTGATCGCTTTTTAGAATCGCCGGTTTACTGCTTTGGCGGTTATTACCCTTCAAGCAATCAGTGGTCCACGACTGACGATCATTCTCACCTACACATATTAACGCATTCATTCAATGAGCGAAAACTCCACATCACATCACGTCACTTTAATTCTCGGCGACGGCATCGGCCCTGAAGTCGTCAATAGCGCCCGCACACTCATCGATGCTGCCTGCCCGCGCATCATTTGGGAAGAAGCCGAAGCAGGAGCGGAGGTTTTCAAAAAAGGCGTCGCATCCGGAGTTCCACAAGCCACCATTGATTCGCTCAAGCGCACTCGCCTCGCCCTCAAAGGCCCGCTGGAAACCCCCATCGGCTTCGGTGAAAAAAGCGCCAACGTCACACTCCGCAAACTTTTTGAAACCTTTGCAAACATCCGTCCCGTGCGCGAGCTTCCCGGCGTCCACACCCGCTTCTCCGGTAGCGGCGTGGATTTCGTCATCGTCCGTGAAAACGTAGAAGACCTGTATGCCGGCATCGAGCACATGCAGACACCGGATGTGGCGCAATGCCTCAAGCTGATCTCCACCAAAGGCTGCGATAAAATTGCCCGCGTCGCCTTCGAATTTGCCCGTTCCGAAGGCCGCAAAAGCGTGCAATGCGCCACCAAGGCGAACATCATGAAAAAAACCGAAGGCCTGCTCAAATCCACCTTCGAGAAAATGGCCCCGGAATATCCTGAAATGGAAGCATGGCATGTCATCATTGATAACTGTGCCCACCAGCTCGTCAAAAAGCCCGAGCAATTCGACGTCATCGTCACCACCAACATGAACGGTGACATCCTCTCCGATCTCGGATCCGGCCTCATCGGCGGGCTCGGTTTCGCCCCCTCCGCGAACATCGGTCACGATATCGCGATCTTCGAAGCAGTCCACGGTTCCGCGCCCAAGTATGCTGGTAAAGACTCCATCAATCCCTGCGCAATGATCCTCTCAGGCGTCATGATGCTCCGCCACATCGGCGAATTCGAGGCTGCCACCACCATTGAAAACGCAGTCCTCGCCACCCTCGAAGCAGGCATCCACACCCGCGATGTCGAGAGCGACACCCCACCCGTAGGCACCAAGGCCTTCACCCAAGCCGTGCTCGATCATTTCGGCAAGAAGCCCGCAAACTACGTCAATCGCCCCTACAAGCCGATGATCGTCCCACCACGGCCCACTTCTACTGTCTTCAAAACAGCCACCACCCGCGAGACCATCGGCATGGATGTCTTCGCCGAATATGGCGGCACCGCAGCCGAGCTCGGACCAATGCTCGAAGCCGCCGCAGAAGGCACCGATTTCAAGCTCAAGATGGTTTCAAACCGTGGCACCGTAGTTTACCCACTCACCGGCACTGGTCCTGACGTGGTGGACCAATGGCGTTGCCGATTCTATCTTAACACCACCGTCGAAGAGCTCAGCCTCGCCTCGGCCGAAGCGTTGCTAAAGAACATCGAGGCCAAATCCCTTCGCTGGATGCACCTTGAGAAACTCTGCCGCTTCGATGGTGAAGACAGCTTCACCAAGGCCCAAGGCGAGAATTGATATCTCCCAAGCAAAGGAAGGGTAATGATCGATCAAGCCTGGCGCACCTTGCGCCAGGCCATTCGGCAGATGTCATCCCCCTTGACTTCACCTAATGCATCAGGTGACACACCGCCGCCATACCAAAACACAGCGAGAACCAAAGATGAGCAAATCACACCATGCAGCGCCAGTGCATCTCGTGCTAATCGGGTGATGAATTACGGCCATTTTCTGGTTTCTCTCCTAGACAAAGCGCACAATCAGGAACACAAGCTCCTGCCATGAAAAAGCTATTTCCACTGACCGTCCCCGGCCATCAACCACCACGCGTCATCGAGCAAATCAAAAGCGACGTGCGGAAATACGTCAAACGGGAGCGAAAGAAAAAGCTCCCGGAAGGCGTGGATTTCTGGGACTTCGATTGCAGAATCGGCCCAGACGACCAAGCGGCGACTAAAAAACACATCGAGGAGGTCGTAAAAGCCATCGATGAGACGGCAGCAGGCGGCAGCGAGGCCATCTACATCGAGATTCTTGCCAAACCCGGACAACGGCTTGGTGGCAAGCCAAAAGAAGCTTCTCAATAGCTTCTAGTTTTCCGCTTCCCGTCGCCCCAAGGGTTCTCTAGAAACAGGGCTGTAATGCCTGACACCCAAAAACCCAGCGGCAAGCTAATGGCCGCGAATCGTGGCGAGATCGCCATCCGTATCTTCCGTGCCGCCAACGAACTCGGCCTCAGAACCGTATCAATTTTCGCCGAGGAAGACCGTTTTTCCATCCATCGCTTCAAGGCAGATGAGGCCTATCAGCTAGATTCCAGCAAGGGCCCCGTGGGTGCCTACCTGGATATCGAAGGCATCATTGCCCTCGCGCTGAGCAAGGGCGTGACGATGATTCACCCGGGTTATGGATTTCTATCGGAAAATGCCAATTTCGCCCGTGCCTGCGCACGTGAAGGCATTACCTTCATCGGCCCCTCGGCTGAATTGTTAGAAAACATGGGGGATAAAACCGCCGCCCGCACCCTCGCCCACAAGTTCAACGTCCCCACCCTGCCCGGCACCGAGGAACCCATCACAGATCCCGAGCAAGCCCTCACAGCCGCCCACAAAATCGGCTTCCCACTCATCATCAAGGCAGCCTTCGGCGGTGGCGGCCGCGGCATGCGAGTGGTGGAAAAACCATCCCAACTCCCCGGCCTACTGGCGGAAGCCCAGAACGAGGCGCTCAATGCGTTTGGCAACGCCGCCGTATTTCTCGAACGCTATATTTCCCGCGCCAAGCACATAGAGGTGCAAATCCTAGGCGATCAACATGGCAACGTCGTCCACCTCCATGAGCGCGATTGCTCGGTGCAGCGGCGCTATCAGAAAGTCGTCGAAGTGGCTCCGGCCATGCACTTGGATCCACGGATCCGCAAGGAGCTTTGCGATGCGGCCGTCGCCCTCGCCAAAGGGATTAGCTATAACAATGCCGGCACTGTCGAATTCCTCTATGATATGGATCAGAACGATTGGTTCTTCATCGAGATGAACCCACGCATCCAAGTGGAACACACCGTCACCGAGTGCGTCACAGGCATCGATCTGGTGCGATCACAAATCCTTGTCGCTGCCGGGCATTCACTCTTCAGCGAGGAAATCGCGATCCCACCGCAAGCGGAAATCCCATGCAACGGCTTTGCCATCCAATGCCGCGTGACCACAGAAGATCCCGAGAAAAATTTCGCCCCTGACTATGGTCGTATTTTAAACTACCGCTCTGCCGCCGGTTTCGGCATTCGCTTGGATGCCGCCTCGGGCGATGCCGGCTCCGTGGTCACACCCTATTACGATTCCATGCTGGTGAAAATTACTGCCATGGGCCGCGATTTCCCGATGGCCTGCCAACGCATGGACCGCGCCCTCCGCGAGTTTCGCATCCGTGGGGTGAAGACGAATATACCTTTCTTGGAAAATGTCATCGCGGATGAAACGTTCCGCTCTGGTCAAGCCCACACCAAGCTCATCGATACCAAGACCGAGCTATTCCACTTCACCCGCCGCCGGGATCGTGCCACCCGCACCCTCGCCTACTTGTCAGATATCACCATCAATGGCAATCCCACCGCCAAGGGCTGGAAACCGGAAAAAGCAATGCCCAAGGCCGCTCGGCCCAGCTCCCACCTCAGCGAGAATCACGCCGTCGCCCCAGCAGGTTCACGGAGCTTATTGTTAGAGCTTGGCCCGGAAAAATTCGCGCAATGGATACTAGAGGAAAAGCGCCTGCTCATCACAGACACCACCTTGCGGGATGCCCACCAATCGCTCATCGCCACCCGGATGCGCAGCTTCGATATGCTCCGCATCGCCGAGGCCATCGCCCACCGCACCCCCAGCCTGTTTTCGCTGGAAATGTGGGGTGGTGCCACTTTCGATACCGCGATGCGCTTCCTCAGCGAGTGCCCTTGGGAACGCCTCCGCAGACTCCGCGAAAAAGTTCCTAACATCTGTTTCCAAATGCTCTTCCGTGGCTCCAATGCCGTCGGCTACTCGAATTACCCGGACAATGTTGTGGCTGGATTCGTCAAGCACTCCGCGGATTCAGGAATGGATATTTTCCGCATCTTTGATTCGCTTAACTACCTACCGAATATGAAGGTGGCGATGGAAGCCGTCCGCGATCATGGTAAGCCGCTCTGCGAAGCTGCGATCTGCTATACCGGAGATATTACCGATGAAAAACGTGATAAGTATTCGCTCAAATACTATGTAGAGAAAGCCAAGGAACTTGAACGCATGGGCGCCCACATCCTCGCCATTAAAGATATGGCTGGCCTATGCAAACCCCACGCCGCGTGGAAGCTCGTCAGTGCCCTCAAGCAGGAAATTGGCATCCCCATTCATTTCCACACTCATGATACTTCCGGCCTGAATGCCGCCTCCGTCATCGCCGCTTCCAAAGCAGGAGTGGACATCGTCGATCTCGCAATCGCCTCAATGTCCGGCTCCACTTCCCAGCCGAATTTAAATTCCGTCTGCGCCGCCCTCGCCAGTACCGAACGCGATCCAGGCTTGGACTTAAATTCACTCAATGAGTTTTCCGACTACTGGGAAGAAGTCCTTGGCTTTTACAAACCCTTCGATTCCGCACCCCGGGCCGGCACCGCAGAAGTCTATGAACATGAAATGCCCGGCGGCCAATACACCAATCTTCGCGAGCAGGCGAACTCGATGGGCCTCGGCCACCGCTGGCGCGAAATTGCCAGAACCTATGCTGAGGTGAACCAACTCTTCGGAGATATCGTAAAAGTCACACCCTCGTCCAAAGTCGTCGGAGATATGTGTATGTTTCTCGTCACCCGCGGTATCAAGGCGGCGGATGTGCCTAACTTAAAACCCGGCTCCATCGACTTCCCCGAGAGCGTCATTGACATGCTCGCCGGCGGTCTTGGCCAGCCGGATGGTGGCTGGCCCGTAGCTGTCCAGCGCGTGGTTCTAGGCAATCGCAAGCCCACCACCCAGCGCCCCGGCGCACTCGCAGAACCCATCGATCTGGAAGCCACCCGCGCCGAGCTCACCGAGAAGCTCGCCCGCCCCGCCAGCGAAGATGATCTATATTCGCACCTGATGTATCCGCAAGTCTTCGCGGATTTCTGCGCCTTCCGCGCGAAGTACGATGACCTTAGTGGCTTGCCCACCCCTGCGTTTTTCTACGGTTTGCAAAACGGTGAGGAAATCGAGATCGAGATCGATACCGGGAAAACTCTCACCATCAAACTCATCTCCGTGGGCGAGGCGGACTCCGCCGGGCGCAGAACGCTCTTCTACGAACTCAATGGCATGCCTCGCGAATCCATGGTGGCGGACAATTCCCTCAAATCTGTCTCCACCGCCTCCCGCCCCAAAGGCAATCCCGCAGACCCCGCCCATGCCTGTGCACCGATGCCAGGCATGGTCACCGAAGTCACCGTCTCAGTCGGCCAAGCGGTCAAGTCCGGCGATAAGCTCCTCACCCTTGAGGCCATGAAAATGCTCACCACCGTCAGCGCCAGCGTCGATGGGGTCATCGCCGAAATCCTCGTAAAAAAAGGCGAGCAAGTGGACAGCGATGATCTACTGGTGAAAATTTCAGTGGGTCTCTAACAGACCTATTTGCCTCAAAACGAACATCCACACCTTGGATCGGAGCACCTGACTGGAAATCTTCAAATTCTACCAATTCAGAAATTCTTGGGGCTTTCAAAATCGCAAGTAGCGGCTTAGAGTGCCGCCGCTGATGATTCGTCCCGCCATTATTTTCGCTCTTCTCGCCAGTCCATGGATCATGGCGCAAGAACTTCCAGAGCCCGTCGCTCCACCGCTCGCCACAGAGACCAGCGTGCCGGATGATGGCGTGCGTGTTGCGGTTCTCGGCTACCATGATTTTTCAGAAACCGCGCCGGAGACAGCCATGCGCATCCGCACTTCCAAGTTCCGCAAACAGATGGAAACCATCCGTCAGCTTGGAATTACCGTGGTGACCATGGAGGACTTTATCGCATGGAAGAGCGGCACCAAAGAGATCCCGCAAAAGTCCATTGTCATCACGCTCGATGATGGCTGGAAGTCGGTTTACACCGATGCTTTTCCCATCCTCCGCGAATTCAAATACCCCTTCACCCTCTACCTCTATAAAAATTACGTCGATGGCGGGGGCAAGGCGCTCACCACTCCAATGATTCAGGAAATGATGGCAAACGGTGCCTCAATCGGCAGCCATTCCGTGAGCCATCCATTCCCGATCAAAGTCAAAAGCTACCGCAAAAAAGGCCCGAACGCATACGATGCCTACCTCCGCAAGGAAATGGGTGAATCCAAACGGTTTCTCGAATCAAAATTCGGCGGCAATATCACCACCTACTCCTACCCCGGCGGCTTCCATACTGAGGAAATGTTCAAGCTCGGACGCGAATTCGGCTACACCCAGCTATTCACCGTCCTCCCTGGCAAGGTCAAACGGGGCCTTCCGGATGAAATTTTACCGCGCTACATGATCCTCGGGAACTATGATAAAATTTTCGAATTTGCCACCAGCTTCCGTGACGACTCAGTCGCCGCGTCACCCCTCGGCTTGCCCCCAGACCTCGTCCAGACCACCCCCTACCCCGTCGTGCCGGAAGCAGGGGCCATCATCAATACCCGCCTCCCGGAAATTTCCGCAGATCTCACCAACGTCGCCGACCTCGATCCTGCCTCGCTCGTCATGAGTGTTTCCGGCTTTGGCCAGGTTCCAGCCACCTTCACCCCCGAGGACCGGAAATTTTCATGGCTTGTCAATCGCCGCCTCCGCCAGCCCTCCTGCCAAGTCTCCGTGAGCTGGAAAGATGCCACCGGTAAACCCGCCACTCCACTCCGCTGGTCCTTTAAAATTGATCGCGCCTCCGCCTACCTTCCAGATGGCGAATAAAATCTCAAATCTCAAATCTCAGATTTCAAATTCACCATGTTCTCCTCGCTCGCAGAAAATCTCGATAAATCCTTCCGCAACCTTCGTGGCGTAGGCCGCATCTCGGAGAAAAACATCACCGATGCCCTCCGCGATATCCGCATTGCATTGCTGGAAGCCGATGTGGAATTCGGCATCGCCAAGGACTTCATCGCCAAGGTAAAGGAAAAATCCATGGGCGAGGATGTCCTCAAATCCATCAAACCCGGCGAGCAAATCGTTAAAATCTTCCACGATGAGCTCGAAGCACTCCTCGGTGGAGATCAAGCCCCACTCGATCTTAATCCACCCGCCCGCATCCTCATCTGCGGCCTCAATGGTGCCGGTAAGACCACCACCTCCGCCAAGCTCGCCAACCGCCTCAAAAAAGAAGGCCGTCGCCCACTCCTCATCGCTTGCGATCTCTACCGGCCGGCCGCCATCGATCAATTGGCAATGCTCGCCAAGCAAATTGATGTCCCCTGCTACACCCCGGATGCCAGCGAAACCGATGTCGTAAAAGTCGCGAAAGACGCTCTCGTCTGGGCTGAGCAACAACAAGGCACCGTGCTCATTTTCGACACCGCCGGTCGCCAGGAAATCGATGAGCGCCTCATCGCCGAGCTCAAGCGTCTCCACGCCTTCCTCAATCCCAAGGAAACTCTTCTCGTCGCGGATTCCGCCACCGGCCAGCAAGCCGTCTCCGTGGCCCAACATTTTGATCAAGCCGTAGGCATTACCGGCATCATCCTCACCAAGCTCGATGGCGATGCCCGCGGCGGTGCCGCACTCTCCATGCGTGCCGTCACTGGCAAGCCGATCAAATACGCCGGTGAGGGGGAAAAATTAGACCAGCTCTTCGAATTCCACCCCAGCCGCATGGCAGACCGCATCCTCGGCATGGGCGATATCGTCGGCATGGTCGAGCAAGTCGCCGGCAAGGTAAACGAGGAAGATGCCATGCGCTCCATGAAGCGCATGCAAGCCGGTAAATTTGATTTCACCGACTTCCTAGATCAGATGAAAATGATCCAAAACCTCGGTCCCCTCGAAGGTTTACTAGGCATGATGCCCGGCTTCAGCAAAATTAAGAAACAACTCCCCGCCGGTGCCTTCGATAACAAAAAGATCAAACGCACCGAAGCGATCGTCCTCTCCATGACCCTCATCGAGCGGCAGCGTCCCGAGATCATTAAAGGCTCGCGCCGCCAACGCATCGCCGCAGGATCCGGCACCAGCTTGATGGAGGTCAATCAACTCATCAAACAATTTGGCGAGATGCGCAAGATGATGAAATCCCCCTCCAAGATGAACGCCATGATGAAGCAAATGGGCGGCGCCGGCGGCATGAAAGACATGATGAAGGGCCTAGGTGGTAAGTTACCTTTCTAACAGCAACGCGCTGATTCCTTTTTAAAGTATGGCGAATCTGTCACCATCGCGCCCTAGCGGGGCATGACATAATAGTTAGTTTGCAGCCGATTCTTAGCGAATCACAAACAAACTAACTAACTATGAAAACAAGATTATCTCTCATCACCACTCTGTTCGCCGTTTCTTCATTCGCCAACGCAGCAATCGTTGCCCAATGGAATTTCAACAGCTCAACCGACGATGCAAGTCCCGGCACAGGACTTGCAACTCCATCCACAGGAATGGGATCATTGTCCACCATCGGTGGCGTGACCAACCCGAGCTTCAACTCTGGAGCAGGCTCTTCTGATCCGAATGTAACGGACAATTCAGGCTACCAAACCACCACTTACCCAGCCGCCGGCCAAGAAAACAAAACTGCCGGCATCCAAGTGAACACCAGCACGGTGGGACTTAGCGATATCGTTATCACTTGGGATCAGCGTCATAGTAATACCTCTGCCAACACAGTTCGCTTTCAATATACAATTGACGCTTCAGCTCCCACTCCGCTTTGGGTCGATGGCCAACAATTCACTTTTACGCCTGCCGCCACTGGCACGGGGGATACTTGGTACATTGGACGCACTGCAGATCTCTCTGCCGTTCCTGCAGTAAATAATAATGCAAACTTCGCATTTAGGGTAGTCACCGAATTCGATCCCATCACGGGAGATTATCTGGCATCACGTTCCACTAGCAACTATTCAGGCGGCGGCACCCTAAGATTTGATATGATCACAGTGAATGCCATCCCAGAGCCAGCTTCCGCACTCCTCGGTGGCCTCGGCTTGCTGGCTCTCCTTCGCCGCCGCCGCCTAGCGTGACCACTATTGCGGCTGGAGTCTCAAACTCCCGTCAACTCTCACGGCCTCGGCAGATCCAAGGACCTCGGTTCGCACAATCGCTTTAAAAAGTGGCGACGAGAGTCACCTATATCGAATTATACCTGTTTGATATAGGTCCGGATCATGTTCGCGTTACATTTCCGTCACTGACTAGATAGTCACATGACAACTTTGTAACATATTATAAATAGTAAAGAACCATCATATTTCTTCAAACAAGCGCTACGCATTCGACCCTTCAGCGGCGGCGTTTCTAATAATTACCTATTCCAATACAACTATGAAAAAAACGTTTATTACCGGATCAATGGCTCTCGCAGGCCTGATTTCCACTAGCTCCGCAGCAATGCTCTTCGGCGTGACTTCGGATAACAAACTCGTCAGTTTTGACTCCTCCTCGCCTTCGACATTTTTGTCCTCCGCCACCATCACCGGGCTTTTTGACGGGGATGGGATCACACCAAATTCGAATGGATCGATTCTTAACCTCAGTGCACGTCCAGGTATGGACCCGGGTAGCTTCGAACTCTATGGCATCGATAATAACGCAAACATCTACACCGTTAACTTAAGCGGAAGTGCCACACTCGTTTCTGCTGGCTTCACCCCCTCTGGATTTAGCGCGGGATTTGCCTACGATCCTTTTAATAACAACTTTGTATATGCGGGGGATGATGCTGAGAATTTTTCACTTTCCCTTGCAGGTGCCGCCACCGCTAATTCGAACTTCACCTACGCCGGCGGAGGCACTCCTTCAATCTTCGGCTTGGGCATCGATCCTAGCTTCGGCACCGTATTCGCAATTGATGCTTCCAACGGTAGCCTCTCCACCAGCTTAAATCCGCTCTTCCCTAGCCAAAGCGAGCTGACCATCGTCGGCAGCCTTGGACTGGCTGTTGTTTCTTTCGGTGGCCTAGTTGCCGATTGGGACGGTAATCTCTTCGCCTCCCTTTCCACAGATGGGCTAACCTCTTCACTCTACTCCATCGATCCCAATACAGGGGCTGCCACATCGCTCGGTGGCTTTGGTGCCGGGGTGGGAATGTCCACCCTTGCCATACCAGAACCATCCACCGCCTTGCTCGGTGGCCTGGCTGTGCTGGCACTATTCCGCCGCCGCCGCGCTTAATCTTAACTCTCTGATTATCTAACTAAACTATACCATGAAATTAACATCACTTACAACTCTCGCTGGTTTCGCGCTGGCCTCCTCCTTGCATGCGCAAGGCTTCAAAACGGGTGAATTCCCATATCTCCTTGCGACTCCATCCTCAAACTTTGATTTCGAGCCCATCATCACCACGGGTGATCGTGTGCCGTTGTCCACCGGGTTTGGTTACACAGGATCCGACTATGCATTTGCTGGCATTCCAGATGCCATGGGAATTTATAGAGACCGTGTCAGCGGTCAGAATATCTTGTTTGTCGCCCACGAGACTTCAAGCGGAGTTCAAACCACCCCACTCCCCGGCCAAGCCACATTCCGTGGGGCGTTCGTCTCGCGTTTCGATCTTGCTCCAGATGGCAGTATTCTCAGCGGCAGCCCTGCTCACAAAGAGCTGTTCGCGGGTAACACAAAGATCGCCGATGAGCCACCGCGCGGTGGCTCTGGCCCAGCTTTCACTCGTTTCTGCTCAGGCTCTTTCGCCGGTCCGGAACATGGAATGGATCGCCCGATGTTTCTCACCAACGAGGAATCTGGCTCTGGTAACTACGACGCTGCCGGATCACAATCCGTGATGGTGGTTGACGGGAAAATGCACACTCTTCCTGACCTCGGTCGGGTGGTGCGTGAAACCACTCTCGTCCAGCCACGGCGCGATGCGAAGACCGTCGTCATTTCCTCGGAAGACGGTGGTTCTCCTTCGTTCGTATATATGTATGTCGGCACCAAACAACGCCGCTCTAGCAGCGTGCTTGATAAAAACGGCTTCACGGGTGGAAAAATCTACGTGCTTGCTGGCCGCGATGCGCAGCATAACGAAGGCACCTTCACATCCGGCAGCCTGCCTATCAAGTGGGTGGAAGTTCCGAATGGTAAAGACCTGAACGCCTCAGACCTCGGCACCGCCGCAGATGCCGCTGGAGCCTTCGGCTTTGTGCGTGTCGAGGATATCGAGTTCGATCCTAGCGCACCGACTCGCAGTCTATTTCTGGGTATCACTGGCGGCAGCGGGCCGAACCTTTTAGGTCGCCTTTACGAGGTGACCATGAATCCAGTCAATCCAACCGCCGAAGGAACACTCAACGTTATTTTCAATGCCGATAAAATCGTGACTCCTGGTGGCACCTACTCAGGTGTGGTGGGCAGGATTGGCACTGGCTTCCCAGGTTCCATGGGTACCTACAACGGTGGCGATATCAATGCCGGAGTGGATTTTGCAGTCAGCACGGATAATATTGCAGTCTCCAAGGACTTCATTATGCTTTGTGAAGATACCAATAGTCCGGCCAACGCGGTCTATACAAAATACGCTCGCAATAGCGGGCTCTGGAGCTTGGATCGGAATAACGGCAATACTGCGAAGCTTGAAAGCACGTTCAACTACCCTGCCATCGAGTCACGCGATTCCCTGCCGTTCCAGTTCAGCGCTGGCCGCTTTGAATCCTCAGGCGTCATCGCTTCCGATGCGATCTTTGGCCCAGGTACGTTCGTTGTGAATGTTCAAGGTCACAACCAAACGACCAGCGGTGTCACCAGCGGTCGCACCACCGCCCTTGCTGACGATGGAGTTACGAAACTCACCGGATCCCAGTTCCGCAGTCGTTACGCCGAAGACGGCCAAGTGATGATCATGCGTCCAAAGGCTGGCCAATAATCAAAGATTTGTTCCAGTTCTCATTGACCTGACATCCACGAAGACCGGTTCGGCTCCCCATTGAGCCGGATCGGTTTTCCTTTCTTTCTATATCTAACGAATCCGATGAGCGTCTTACGTTCCATTTCAGTCCTAACTATTTTTCTGTGGCTTGAGGCACTCGTGCTCGCCATCACAGCCGTCTCCATTCCGGATTCTGGCCTCCTCCCCGCATCTGCTGTCCTCTTTTTACTTGCCGCTCTTCATTCCGCACGGCCGCTTCCCGGGCTTATTTCGGGCATCGCCGCCATGGGTTTTTTCCTGTTAGGCATCATTGCGCCCTCGCCTTCGGCAGATGTTCCGGTTTCCTACGCCGTCGCCACCCTCATCCTCGGCATCATCTGCGCATTTCTCGGAATTCTCTCAAATTTGAAATCAGATGAATTGAGTCCAGCCCGCAAATGCATCGTGCAGCTCGCGGTATTTCTCCATTTCCCCATCGCCGGACTTTTCATGGCGGATCCTTTCACCGAGCTTCCTACCCAGCGTATCGCCGCTTGGATCCTCGTCGGAATTTTTGCGCTCATCACTGCGGACACATTTTCTAAAATCGTCTCTCGCCTCTACACGCCCAAACGCCACTGGCACACACTCCCGCAATACGGCGCGTTCTTTTTCTATCACTACCTCGGCCCAAAATTCCGCGCCCTGTTCCCAGCCGCCGCCGCTAATCAGGAATCCCTTAAACTCGCTGAAATGTGGATGTGGCCCAGCGTCCGCAAAACCCTTCCCGCCCTCGCCATCACCGGCCTCCTCCTCACTTGGCTCGGCACCGCTTTCCACGAGATCGCATCCGGCCAGCTCGGCGTCCGCCAAACCCTCGGCTCTTGGGAAAAGCGCGACCTCTCCCCCGGCCTCCATCTCTCCGCCCCATATCCTTTCGGCGAGATCCGCAAGGTGGAAAGTTTGCGCATCCACCAACTCGTTCTCGGCTTCAAGGCAGACCCCGGCCAGCCCATTCTCTGGGAGCGCGCTCACTACGAAGACGAGGAAATTTCTCTCGTCGGCGGCGGCGATGACTACCTGTCCATTTCCGTGCCCATTTCCTATCGCCTCGCCCGCCCATCCGATTACCTACTCGCCTCCGCCGATCCCGAAAGCCTGCTGCACAGCCTCGCCGCGCGCATCATCCAGCGCCTCACCGCCTCGCTTCCTGCCTCTGAAATCATGACCACCGCCCGCGAGCCTCTCCGTGCGGAAATCAAAACCCTCCTCCAACAAGACCTCGATGCCCTCAAATCCGGCCTCCTTATCGAGGCCGTGCACCTCCGCGATATCCACCCACCCGTGGACGTCGCCCCGTTCTTCCAAGAGGTCGTCTCTGCCATCGAAGACAAGGAAACCGCCATCCACATCGGCGAGGATTATCGCAACGACAACCTCATCCGCTTCGCCGGAAATGCCAAAACCCTCGTCATCAATGCCGAGTCTTCCCGCGACAATCGCCTGCTCGCCGCCCAAGGCGATACCGAGCGCTTCCTCATCCGCGCCCATGCCCGCCAGCTCAATCCCGGCCTCTACGATCTCCGCGAAGGCTTCTCCGTCTTCGATGCCACCCTCGGCGGTGCCAAAAAAGCCATCTTCGACGATCGTATCAAAGGCAGCATGCCCATGCATCTCGATCTCCGCAAAGTCCTCAACCCGGATCTCGTCAACTCCACCCCACCCGTTCCCCAATCTCTGATCCCCCGCCCCAGCCGTTCCCGCGAAGCCTTCGACCAAGAAATCGAAGGCTTCCTCCGTGCCGACCGCGGCGAGATCCCCGCACCCGACTTCACCCCCGTCGATCCCGATAACATCCTCAAAACCGAAAATCCCGCTAGCCAATGAGCGAATCCACCGAATCTCCCTGTAACCGCCGCATCACCCTCATCCGCACCCTGCTCATCCTCGCAGTCGGCACTGCCGTCGTCATTTCCGCCTGCGGATTCATCGTCAGTGAGACCGAGAAGGCCATCGTCGTCCGCTTCGGCAAGCCCGTCCGCACCCTTTCCGAGTCCGGTTTCTACCCGCGTCTTCCCGCACCCATCGAGCGCGTCATCCGCATCGACCGCCGCCTCCAACATGCCGAAATCCGCCTCAGCGAGACCCTCACCCAAGACCAGCGCAACGTCATTATTCCCGTCTTCTACACCTGGCGCGTCGAGCAGCCGCTCACCTATCACAACTCCGTCGGCAGTGTTCCGCTTGCCAACGAGAAACTCGACGCGCTCATCACCTCCGCGCGCAATTCCACCATCGGCACCCACAAATTTGCCGAACTCATCGCCCCCGTCGGCTCCCCCACCAATCTGCCCTCCATCGAGAGCGACATCCTCGCCCTCGCCGCCCCAGACGCCCTCGCCCAGCTCGGCGTGAGACTCCTTTCCACCGGCATCACCCGCATCCAGCTCCCGGAAGCCAACACCGAATCCGTCTTCCGCCGCATGCGTGCCGAGCGCAAACGCGAGGCCACCAAATTCCGCGCTGAAGGCCGCTCCCAATCCACCACCATGAAGGCGGAAACCGATAAAGAAGCCACCCGCCTCATCGCCGATGCCAAGCGCCAAGCCGAGGAAATCCGCGGCAAGGCCGAAGCCGAAGCCGCCGCCCTCTACGCCACAGCCCACGGCAGCGACCCAGAATTCTACCGCTTCCTCCGCGAGCTCCAGTCCCTCCGCACCATCGTCGATAAAAACACCACGCTCGTCCTGGATACCAGCATCGCCCCACTTCACTGGCTAAAAAACACCGAGGCCCCCGATCAAAGATCCACTCCCACACTCCCCATTCCCCAGCCCGAGCCGCCCTCCCAAAATCTCACCCAAACCCCTTTCCTCAACGACATCCCCACTGAATAAAAATCTAAAATCCTTCAATCCACCCCCGGCATCACCACCTCATAACCCAGCTCCCGCGCCGCCTCCGCCTGCCTTCCATCATGAGTCATCAATCGTCTAACGCCCAGTTCCTCCATCGCCGCCAAATGCAAGCGGTCAAGCGAACGGCAGTGAACATGAGTCACCGCATGTTGCGCAATCGCGGAGGAAAAGACCGTGCTAACCAACGGACGCAATACAAACGGTTCACCGGCAATCGATTCCGCAAGCCGCTCGCAGGTGCGAACATACCGTGCCGTCCCCATGTTTCCTCCGAGGAGACGCGCTCTCAACTGAACAGCCGCTTCGAGTTCGGTAAGGAGGCTGACGATGACGGTAGCCTCCCGATAAATCGCGTGATCGACAGCGACAGATTGGGCGTCGATGATAAACAACTTCAAAAGACTGCTTGTATCGACGTAGATCAAGGCTCACTCCGTGGTTTTGTGTCGGCCTTTGAGTCATCGGTGGATTGCTCTTCATCCTCATCCAGCGCCGCCATGGCCGCCAGCGCCGATTCGGAAATCAAATTCCGATCCTCACGGTCCTCCATCAACGGAGTAAGTGTATCAAAAATCTGGTCTCCCCACATTTCTTCCCTCCATCGCCTCATTTCCTCCGGATCAAACTTCTTCCTAGGCGGCTTCTCCTCGATAGGCAGCAACCGCGCCACCGGCTTCCCATCCCGCGTGATCACAATTTCACCCTCCTCGCCCAGCGACCTCTCCGCCTCCGGCCAGCGCTGCCGCACATCTCTCACTGTCATCGTTTTCATTCCTCCGTGTAACATGTTTCACGACTTTGTCAATTCCGCAACCACCACCCAATGAAACCCCACTCCATCCGCAAGCAAGGTCGCGCGGTAGAGGCCTTGCTCATCTTGCTCAAGCACCTCACCGCCCACGCCCGCTGGCTCTTCGCCGCGCTGTTGCTATTTTACGCCCTCTCCGGCATCCGCACCGTCGGCTCTAACGAACAAGCGCTGCTCCTCCGTTTCGGAAAAATCCAACCCAAAGTCCACGGTCCCGGCCTGCTCATCGGCATGCCCGATCCCTTCGACCGCCTTCTCAGATTCGAGACCGGCCGCGAATTCAGCATCCCGCTCAACGGCTGGGCCACTGGCGGAGTGAAAATTGGCGATCCCGATATCGCCATCGCACTCAGCGATGAAGAACTCACCCTCGCCATCCAGCAATCCCGCAACGGCGGTGCCGCCCAGGCCGAGTATGAAACACCCGCAGGCTCGACGCTCGATCCCGTCACCGATGGCTACACCCTCACCGCCGATTTCAACATTCTCCAAGGCCGCTTCGTCCTCCGCTACCGCATCAACGATCCTTTCCTCTACGCCACCGCTGGCGACGATATCCAGACCCTCCTTTCCCGCCTCGCCTACCGCGCCCTCTCCAGCCAGATCGGCACGCGGAATATCGATACCTCTCTCACCGCAGACCGCCGCGAACTCGCTGCCACCGCCGCCGAGTCCACCCGCTCCCTCGCCGCAGAACTTCACCTCGGCGTCAGCATCACCGCCATCGATATCATCGAGCTCGCTCCGCCCAGCCAAGTCGTCGCCGCCTTCGAAGATGTTTCCAACGCCCGCCAATTTGCCAAAACCATGTATGAAAATTCTCGCCAATACCACGACGAGACCCTTGAGAAACACCGCGGAGAAGCTGCCTCCATCGTCTTCCGCGCCCAAGGCCATGCCTCAAGTTTGTTAGGAACCGCCGCTGGCGAAACGGCCGCCTTCACCCAGATGCTCGCCCAACACCGCCTCAGCCCCGGCCTCGTTTCCCAGCGCATCCTCCGCGAAACCCTCGATACCGTGCTCGGCGGCGTCCAGTCCCGCACCCTCCTCCCCGCAGACCAGGCACGCCCCTCGCTCATGCTCGAGCCAAGCCCAGAATTCTCCCGCTAACACCACTTTCCCATGACTTCCGAAATCCCGCTCGATCCCGAAACCCGCCGTCGCCTCGGCCTGCTCTTCGCCGCCACCGCCCTCATGCTCGCCTCCGTCTTCAGCGGCTGGCTCCGCCCCGAACAAGAAGTTGTCCGCCAGACGCTCGCCCTCATCGCCGCCCTCATCGTCGCCGTTCCCATCGTCACCGGCCTCATCAATGCCATCCGCTCCACCGGCTTCGCTGCCACTCAATTCTACATGGACCAATACGTGGTCCTCGCCCTCGCCGCCTGCCTTGCCACCGAGAAATATCTCACCGGTGCCATCGTCGCCATCGTCCTGCTCTTTGGCCAAATGTTAGAAGAGCGCACCACCGTCGGCGTGGAAATGGCACTCGCCAAACTCCGCCAACTTTCCAAAATCCGCGCCCGCCGCAAATCCGGCGATGCCCACACCGAAGTCGAAGCCACCGACCTCCAGCCCGGCGATGAAATCCGCATCCTCCCCGGCGAATCCGTCCCCGCCGATGCCACCATCCTCACCGGCCACGCCCTCATCGACCAATCCACCATCACCGGCGAGTCCGTCCCCGTCGAGGTCGGCCCCGGCTCTGAAATCTTCGCTGGCACCAATAATCTCAACGGCGCCATCGACGCCCGCGTCACCGGCACCGGCCAGGAAACTGTCATGGGCCGCGTCCAGTCCATCATCGAAGAAGCCAAAAATTCCGAAGCCCCCATCATCTCCCTCGCCGAGGATTACGCCCGCTACTACACCCCCCTCATCCTGCTCATCGCCGCCTCGGTCTTCTTCTTCACTCAGGAAATCGAACGCGCCATCGCCGTGCTCGTCGTCGCCATCCCTTGCGCCTTCGTGCTCGCCAGCCCCTCCGCCATGGTCTCCGCCATCGCCGCCGCCTCCCGCATGGGCCTGCTCGTAAAGTCCGTGCGCCACCTCGAGTCCGCCCGTCTCACCGATACCGTCGTCTTCGATAAAACCGGCACCCTCCCCGAGGGAAAACTCGAACTCGAGCAAACACTCGTCCATGCCAGTAACTACGATGCATCTAGTATTCTACGCCTCGCCGCCGCCATCGAGAGCCAGTCGAATCACCCCATCGCCCGCGCCATTTCCCAGATCGTCCCGGAAAACGAGCGCCCCGCCGTCACCGCCCTCACCGAGCACCACGGCCTCGGCCTCGAAGGTAGCATCGAGGGGAAAACCATCCTCATCGGCCGCCCCAGCTTCCTCCAGAAAAACGGAGTTTCCCTCGCCATCGATCCCGCCATCCACACCCGTCACTCACTCGTCCTCATCGCCATCAACGGCGCACACGCCGGCACCTTCCTCCTCGCAGACCGCATCCGCCCCGAAGCCAAGGAAACTCTCGAACGCCTCCGCGCCCTCGGCATTACCGACTTCGTCATGCTCACCGGAGACCGCCACGAAGTCGCCGAGACCATCGCTGCCCACGTCGGCATCACCGAGTTCAAAGCCAACTGCCTACCTCAAGACAAAGTCGATCACATCCGCGCCCTCCGCGCCGCCGGCAAGCGCGTCATGGTCGTGGGCGATGGTCTCAACGACGCCCCCGCCCTTGCCGAAGGCGACCTCGGCGTGGCCATGGGTGCCCTTGGAAATGACGTCACCGTCCACACCTCAGACGTCGCTCTCATGTCCGGCGATCTCCGCCGCCTCGCCGATCTTCTGCTGCTCTCTTCCAAGACCGTCACCATCATCAACCAGAATCTCCTCTGCGGCTTCGCCTTCATCATCATCGCCATCGCGCTTTCATCGCTCGGCTTCGTCAACCCCATCGCCGCCGCCTTCTTCCACGAATTCAGCGCCTTCTTCGTCATCTTTAACTCCGCCCGTCTCCTCCGCTTCGATGGCATGACGCAAACCAGCCAGAGCGAGGAAATCCTCCCCCATGAATCCCTATCTCCCGCATGAAACAAATCTATATCTTAGTGATACTTTGCACACTCATCGCCACATTCTTCGCACTCAGATCCCCAGCACCTAATCTCGCAACAACAGCGCAATCCAACAACAAGCGCCAACGCCCCACACTAGATCTACCCTTCTGGGAACAAGCTGTCATTCCCGAGCCTGAGATCACCCGCCCGACCTCGCGAGATAACCATCTCATCGCGCCCATCGCAAATTCACCCGATCCCGCCACCGAAGTCATCCGCCTTGCCGCAGCCGGAGACTTTGAAAACCTCAACTTCGCCTTCGCCACATGGTTTGATCGCGACCCGATTGCCGCTCGTGACTGGCTTGCACTCCAGAAATCCTTGGACAATCTCCAACCCGCCATCGCCATGGTCGCCGGGAAAATCGCCCAAGACGGCGATCCCACCAACGGCCTGGAATGGGCAAAATTGCTTCACCCCGGATCCCAACAGGAACAAACCTATTTCGACATCTACGCACTCGCTGCACGCCAAAACCAATTCACCCCAGATCAACTAAAATCCGCCCCACTCCCCGCCGCCCGCATCGAAGAACTCCTCAGCGGCGCCGCCGGAGACTGAATCAAAAACAAACTTTGCAAACGGGGACGTTACCGCAGCTTCCCCGCCAGCCTTTGGACTGCTGTGAGAATCACCGCTTTGAGGTGCAGGCCACCCTTCGCAAAAACCTCCCAAATTCACATAAAGTCCCAGAAACCAGCATCTTCCCCAAAGAATCCCCCCACCCCACCAAAAACCCACCCCCAACCTCAAAGCGGTGATCCCCACCGCACTCCCAAATTCCTCCGGAACCTCAAACCTAGCGCCAGCCTTTGATAGAGGTAGGAACGAGGCTTTCGCCTCGCTCCCCCCTCCGAACCGTGCGTGCGGATCTCCCGCACACGGCTCTCCAGTTAGCAGTTTGCTCCGTTACGGAGGCTCGCGATTTCTGTTTCTCGGGCGTCTAGCAG
>JBGSUW010000024.1:0-40110 GCA_041753275.1 Akkermansiaceae bacterium
GGCCCATTGTGGTAGGGGCCGCAGTGCCCTTGGTGATGCCTGTAAGATTACCATTCGGATCAAACGTTTTGGTGATAGTTTCATTGCGCGGATTGATGCTGGTGCTGGTTCTCGCGAGATCATCATAGGTGGTTGTTACCTCCTGTGAGAGGGCATTTCTTGCGAGCGTGGGGCGGCCTACATCATCGTCTTCAGAATAAGAAAATCCGATTGGGACATTCATTTGTCGCACCTGCCCCGCCGGGGTGTAGAGAGTTTCGATTTCCCGATTCCCAGGGCTTTTCACCTTCCAAACAAGGTCGCGGGCATTGTAGGTGGTTTCTGTAATCTTACCAATCGCATTGGTGGCGAAGGTGATCTTGCTTAACGGATTGTAGAGACTGGACTGAGTGCGGCCAAGGCGATCTATCGAGCTATTTGAGTTACCACTGCCGTCATAGCCGACGCTTGAAATCCGGTTCGTGGCATCAGTCGATTCTATGGGTAATCTGCGATTATTATACCTAAACTTTGTTAGATTCCGTTTGGCATCCCATGTTTGGTCAATATCTCCAAGAATGGTGAAAAGATACTCTACCATTTTGCCGAGAGGTGAGGTGACCTTCTGCGCAAGGCCCCGCTCGTATTGTGAAAAAGTCGTTTGTGCTCCTAGCCGGTCTTTGGTCCAGTTGAGTGTGCCGTCCGAATCAAAATCCGCCTCGGTGAAGCGGGTGTCAGGGTAGATCGTTTTTGTGATCTGGTGTTTTGGATTATAGAGATACTCAGTGGTGTAGTTTCTCGCATTGGTGGATTTCCAGAGGCGTTTGTCAGCATCGTATTGAAAGGAACCACCACTTAGAATGGCCGAATCTGCCGCATGATGCACTTGGGAGGTGAGGTTAAGATCATTATTGTATAAACTGATGGTGTAACGCCCCAGCGGATCGGTCGATTTTACGGTTTGATTCTCCGCATTCAGGATATTTGAAGCTTGCCTTCCCTCGCCATCGCCAAAGCCGACGTGCCTGCCTGCTTGATCGAAATGATACGATTTTTCATTTCCCAGTGGATCGCGTTCGGTATTGTGGTAGCCCGTCCAAAAAAAGGTCCACTCATGGGTGGGCTTGCCTTCACTGTGTTGCCGTTCGACCTTGCCTAATGGGCTGTAGAAATTTTTAGCGATGGTGCGGTTCTGCTCATCGAGCCAATCGGTGATGCGATGGTTCTGGTAGATGAAGGTGGAAGTGTTGTTATCGGGATCGGTAAATGATGTGAGATCACCGGAGGGATTGTGACCGAAAACCACGTTGCGGTTCTCCGAATCGCCAAGGCTTTGCAGTTGGCCGCCTGCACTATAATTGAAAGTGAAACTTCTGTTCCAAGCGTCGGTCACGGTTTTCACCCTGCCATTTACATACGTCAAATTGAGGGCTTTGCCGTGGAGATCAGTGATGCTAGAAAGTCTCTGCTCGCCGTTGATGTTGGTGAACTGGTGATTGTTTCCATGGTGTTGAGTGAGGGTATAGCTGGCCGCGTTTTTGGTGAGCGTGGCCGTGATTCCAGGCGGGGAAGTATAACTGCCATCTGGTTGGCGAGTAAAAAGATCCACCTTATGGCCAGTGGTCAACACTGCCACATTATCGACCAACTGATCCGTGCCCCATTGCGCCACGAGCATCAAGCCCATCAGTTCCTTGCAATCGTCCTGCCCCAGCGAGGCGAGATCCAAGGCAATATACCCGGCAATCATCTGGGCCGCCGTATCAACAGGCAAGCGCCCGCCGAACTGGATGGGGAAATGGGTAGCGGGTTTCAGGCGCACATCCCAGTTGTGAGACCAGCCATAACCCAGCTCGTGAAGATTTTTATCTTTAAGACTATTATAGCTGCGGGTAAAATTCAGCCCGCGCGGAGCAGTTCCATCACCCACTACCAAGTCTGTGTGGTCAGACAAATAGGCACCTGTTGCAAGATCGACTGGTTCGGCGCTCATCGGATTAAAACCAAAAATCCCCTCAATGGCGCCAACTCCAAAATCAAAAATCCCGCCCACTATTTTGCCAAATGTTTTCAAGGGACTCCATGTTTCAGCCCGTCCACTCGTCCCGCCTTTGTAGAGCCCGCTGATGATAAATCCACCTCCCGCAGAGGTGGGGCTGATGAACCAATAGCCACCGCCACTCCATGTCGCACCAGGGTCGTTTAAAGTCACATTATGATTGCGATGAATCAACATTCTGCGACCTGATCCCTGTGCAAAGTTGGCATCAATGTTTGCCAACATCACGGACGGCCAACTACCGCTTACCAATTGATTGCGGACGGCTGAGAAATTACTATCAGTCACATAGTAAATGTTTTGACCGGCTGCATTTGCCAAAGTCAAGGCCTTGACGGTGGAAACTCCGCCTTCGGCACGCTGCAATTGATCGATGATCCCATGTTCCATCGCACTTCCGAAGTAACTTCCAGTCCCTGAAATTTTGGTGTAAAAGTCTGAATCTGTTGTGGCACTGGCTGACTTTCCAGCATAGGCTCCGCCTGCGATGTTGAGCCAATCAATTCCATATCTGTCCGCTTGAAAGACAACCCCTGTATCTTGTAATGTAACATGATATCCATAGCCACCTCCGGCAAGGGTGTGGATTAAAGTGCGATAACCCGCCTGCTCGGCAATGAAGCCAGCCCCGTAGAGCTCAAGCGAGCGCGAGAGAACCCGCTGATCCGTGTCCGCCACTCCGGCTGCTTTAAGATCCTCTAACTCTCCGAGAATGCGATTGAACCAGCGATCATTGAACGTGGCTGCAAATTGCTTGGGAATAGCTTTAACTTTTGAGCTGCGAGTATTGCTCGCCGCTTCTTGCGTATTCCGATCATAGAAATCAGAGGTTACATTGTAGGGATGGTCAATCCCCAGCAACAGCCGATCATTGGCGGAACCCGCAACTGTTTCCGCCGCAATTTCCAAATCATCGAGCCATAAGCGGGCTTTGGTTGTGTTATCAAAAGTAAAGTAAAGCCGCTTGCTGGCAATATCACAGGTCGCGAAAACCTTATCAATGACGCCAAATTTCACGCGCATGTAGTGCTTGCGGTGTGCTGGAAACGTGGTGAAGGAATTACCGCTTGCGGTGAAAGCAAACATCGGGTTCTGCGGCAGAGCCGGAGTCACCACAGGCACCAATTCATGGCCTCCCAAAAGCTGAGCCATGGTCTTGCCGCGATGCTCGGTGAGGATGTGATTCACCAAGTTAGACGCATAACTCGTCATCTGCGCGCGAGTTCCCGCTTCATTAAAGTTTTTGTAACCATTGGTGATTGCAGTTCCACCGAGGGTATCGAGAAAACTCGCGCGATTGTAACCCATTGCCACTTCCATCGCCGCAGAATCGATCGATCCCTCAATGCGCTGGTAAGCCTTAAACGCAGGGTCTAGTAAATGCATTGTCGAGCCCACTTGGAGCTGGAGCAAAGTGCGAAAAACCTTAAATCCGATTTTGCCATTGATCCTTATGATTTGGGGTTCATAATAGATCCCACCTTGAAACAAGGGCGCAGTGACTGCCCGCCCTGCGCTTCTCCACACTTCAACATTTGCGGTATCATTGAATGGAAGTGTCGCATCCACCCGTGTCCATTTCGCGAGATCTGTGGCAGGGATGTTCATCCAACCTTCGACGAATGATGGGGTATATCCCGCTTCGGTGAGCATGATGGACAATAAACTACATAGATCCGCATCACTGCCCGCCCGGTCCATGTGGGTTTTTTCAAAGCCCTCCATCAACCCGAAATAGGGCTGAAAATCATAATTGTTTCTTACATATTCAAAAATGAGCTTCGGGTCATTTCGCAAGCCTCTTACGATTTCCTTGATTTCTTGAGGAACTGGATTGGCAATGACCACCGCATTGGTATAGTCCAGAGCGAGATTCCAATCGGTAGGGGTAGCGACGCCGTTCGCTACAGCGTTGATTGCCATTTTGTCAGAGACCTCACCGGGTGGGAAACAGGGCGGAACCTTGGTGGCAGGACCAGCCAAGAACTCAATACCAGGCGGGTCCAACTCTTGGTGCGGGAGTTCCTCAGATTTTGCAATGCAAGTCAGCATCGCCACAATGATAGAACATTTTTGGAAGATGGGCATACTATTCAGAAGCATTAAGAAAGTTGATATTATCATCATGGCTCCATGCTGATGGCGCTCCGACTTGATAATTTGCGCCAGTGAGTGCATCAAAATCATAGGAGTACTGGACGTGACCTGAAGTGGTGGCGGGATCATCAAGCAAGGCACTTAGCCCATATCTTGCTTCGTCGAAATTTTTGATGCCATCATTATCGAAATCCCCTCCCGGCGTCACATCCACTAAGCTTGTAGTAGCATCTGTGGGATTTGAATCGATCAGGAACCGTTCCCAGCCATCCGCTAACCCATCAAAATCCAGATCGCCTCCGGCGCCAGCTTTATCAAATGGATCGGATCCCTCCTTTTCCACCTCGTACCAATTTGGGATGCCATCCCCATCGAAATCAGCATCTCTGGCTTGTTGGAGATCGATGATGGAGGGATCATCGACGTATTTGAGTCGGAAGAAAAATCTTTGGTGCATTGGCAGTGGGGAAGTTTCTACTTTTCAATCCCATGCCATGGTCGATGAAGGGCGCATATTGCCAGTTTACCAAATCGTGGCTCAACTGGACGAAATAGGTGCGAGTGGCGACTCCGGACCAACTAGCATTCCAAATGCTGCCGGGTTCATTGGTAAGTGCTACCTGTGGCTGAGAAACAGGGGCCGCACTAAGTATGCATGACGTAGCGAGGATGAGAAGACCGGAACGGTAAGGGGAGGAACGGAAAAAGAGAGACATTAACTTTTACTACTTCATGAGGAGTAACAAACCGACTGCGGTAGTCAAGCAGTTAAATCCGCATGGCGAACGCATTTAAATTTGTATTTGCTGATAATAAAGTTGTGCTTTGTAATTACGTCCCAATTGGCCCGGGATGTCAGAGTCTCATTCTCAAGCAGTTCGGCCAGGTAATACTGCCCGCTCCCCCAGCTGTTTGATCGATTAAGAACAAGTGGCATGCCAGCTTCCAGCATAGACCGTGAATTCCCTCAAACTACTAGGCACTCAGTTGTGGGTTAACTTATAGCTTCAATCAAACCCACGTCACGGTCATGTCGGAATTGGCGGGTGTAGAGAGCGTGGTAGTGGCCTTTGGCGGCTAGCAGTTCATCATGATTTCCGCTTTCCAAAATCCTGCCTTTCTCGATGACGAGTATTCGGTCGGCAGTCCGGATTGTGGAAAGGCGGTGGGCGATGACGAAGCTGATCCGGCCGTGGAACATTGCTTTTAAACCTTGCTGAATGAGTTGTTCGGTCTCGGTATCGATGGAGGAGGTGGCTTCATCCATGATGAAGATTCGCGGATTCGCGAGCAGCGCGCGGGCGAAGGAAATAAGCTGCTTCTGACCGGTGGAAAGGCGGCTACCACCCTCGCCGACGTCTGTTTCATAGCCATTCTCAAGTGCTAAAATGAAACTGTCCGCATTGACGCTGCGGGCGGCAACTTCGATTTCCTCATCGGTAGCAGCAAGACGACCATAACGAATATTCTCCCTAACAGATCCGCTGAAAAGGTGCGGACCTTGAAGCACGATGCCGAGATTCGCTTGATACCACGCGAGGCCACGGTCGCGAAGGTCGTGACCATTGACGAGGATCTGTCCGCCAGTGGGTTCATAAAAACGCGCGGCAAGATTGACGATGGTGCTTTTGCCGCCTCCGCTGGCACCGACGAGCGCGATGGTCTGGCCGGACTCGACGATTAGATTGAAATCTTTCAAGACTGTCTCTCCATTCGAGTAGGAGAAATCGACATTTCGGAATTCGAGGCGCTCGACTCCATCGGGGAGACCATCCGGCGCGATGCCGGGTGGGTGATTTACAGTTTCCAAGCGCTTCTTCACCTCTTCATTATCGCTGATGCCCGGCACGGTCGCCAGCAAGCTAAGCACCCGTTCGCCGGCCGCTTGGGCACCTTGCATTTGCACAAGCACCTGCGCGATTTGGTTGATGGGATTGAAAAATTGGCCGGCGTAAAAAATGAAAGCCACCAACGTTCCAAGCGTCATTTCTCCATCCATCACATCCGCGCCACCTTGCCAGAGCGCGATGCCTGCCGCGAGACTGCCGAGGGTGAGAACGATGGGAATATAGACGGCGGATTGCAGGGCATTCTGCATCGAGACTCCATACATCTGTGAGGAAATCCCTTGAAACTCACTCAGGTTTTCCTTCTCCCGGACCAGCGCCTTGCTCGTGCGCAGCCCTTGCAAGGACTCGGCGAAGGACGCGGTGATCATCGAGTTATACTTGCGGGTGTCCCGCGAGCTGAGCAGCAGTTTTTTCTGAAAGTAAGCGCTGACCCAGATCAATGGCGGCACCACGGACAACACCAGCAAACCAAGCAACGGATGCAACACGATCAGGATGATTGCGATCACGAGAACCAAACACACCGCCCATACCAGATCGAGGCTGCCCCACGCGATGATGCGTGCAAGTTTATCGCAATCGGAAGTTAAGCGTGAGATCAGCCAGCCAGTGGGACGGTGATCGAAATAAGCAAATTCCAGCTCCTGCAAGCGCTTGAAACATTCTGCACGGATGTCGTGGCTCATGTGATTTGAAAGCCCGCCCGCTGAATTGATAAAAACGAAGACGCCGCCTGATAAAGCTATAGTAAGAAAACTATAAACTGCGATATGCGGCCAAAGATTCAGGACATTTCCGGCCTTCACGACATCATCCACTGCCCAGCGAGTGACCAGCGCGAAGCTGGCGTCCACCAGCGCGATGCCTACTGCGGAAATCGCGAGTGGCACCAGCAGGCGCTTGTAGTGCAAGGCGTAACGGAACACCCGCATCCACAAACTCACGTCAAGCTTATCGCTGAAAACATCTTCTTGCGGTTCTTCGTTCATCGGGCGGTATCTGCTGAAATTTCATTTTCCAGGGCATTCTGGATCGTCCACAAGCGGCGGTAGAGACCATCTTGGCCAGCAAGTTCGGCGTGGGTGCCGTGTTGGGTAATACGACCCGCTTCGAGCACGATCACTTTATCCGCATGCGCCAAGGTGGACAAACGGTGGGCGATGACGAGCGTGGTGCGCTTGCCGTGGCGACTGCGCAACGCTTCGAGAATGGTCGATTCTGTTTCCGCATCCACGGCGCTCAAAGCATCATCTAACAATAGGACCGGCGTGTCTTGCAACAATGCCCGCGCCAGGGCGACGCGCTGGCGCTGGCCACCTGACAGAGTGACGCCACGTTCGCCAACAAGGGTCGAATAACCGGAGGGAAAACTGCTGATCGTCTGGTGAATATCCGCCAAGCGCGCCGCTTCATTGATGTCCTCGTTGCCAGCGCCCTGCCGACCCAACCGGATATTCTCACCGATGGTTTTGGAAAACAAAAACGGCTCCTGCATCACCACGCTGAACTGCGAGCGCACCCACTGCCGGTCGAGATCACGAAGTTCGTGACCATCGAATTTGATGGATCCCGAATGGTAATCATAGAGTCTAAGTAGCAAATGCATGATTGTCGATTTACCCGAACCGGATGGCCCCAGAATCGCCAAGGTTTCGCCAGCCTCGACGGTAAAAGAAATGCCATTGATCGCGGCGCCGGCCTCGCCGTGAGCGAACACTAAATCCATGATTTCAATCCTGCCAGCGGGCGATGCGGGAACGATCTGCCGAGCAGGAATGCTTTCCTCCGGAACTCTCAGAATCTCGCCCATGCGCTTCAGCGCGACCACTGATTTCCCAAGATCCGTCAACGTCCGGCCCATTTGACGCACCGGCCACAGTAGCATGTTCAGAAACATGATGAAGGCAAACAAAGTGCCCACCGTGAGCGTCCCTTGTGAAATGAAATAGACTCCGGTGAACAGCACGATCCCCTGCTGGGCCAACACGATCAGATCCGAGGTGGACCAATACCAGCTCATCACCCGCAGCATTCGCAGACTATGATCGCGGTAAAGTCGATTAGGCCCGGCAAATTTTGCGATTTCAAAATCCTGCCTAGCGAAGGCGCGGACGACTCGTAAACCAGTCAAATTTTCCTGCACCACCCGCGTGACCTGCCCTTCCGACTCTGCCACCTCGGTGAATAGATGTTTCACCTTGCCCATGTAAACATAGCCAAAAATGATGATAGGACCAATCAACGCAAAGGAAACGAGCGCCATCCGTCCATCTAATAATATCATGATCGGTAGCGCAGTTAGTAATAACAGCACAGCGTTACTCACGTCCACCACTTGAGTGGAAAGGGCCATCCGCAATGTTTCGACATCCGAGGTGCAACGCTGGATGAGATCGCCGGATTCCGCACGGTCATGATAGCTCGCCGGTAGCCGCTGGAGGTGATCATAAAGCCGATCCTTTAAGCGACGGGCAATCCCGTCCGACGCTTGAGCTGCAAAACGTCCTTTCAGATAGCTAAATCCTCCCGCTACAAGAGTAAGTATAACCATCAACAAGGCCGGAAACCAAAGCCGCTCACGAACGAAGTCCTCACCACCCATCAGACCGATGATGCCTGAAGTCAGCCTCGCTTCCCGTGGCTCTTGCGAGAGCGCAAAATCAATCGTCGCACTTGCCACCAGCGGAGTCACATAATTAATGACCGTGAAAACGAACAACGCCGCAATGGCCCATGCATATTTGCCGCGGAAGCCGAGCATCAATTGCCATAACAACGCGACTGGCGATAGTTGAGGAGAAATAGACATGGAATTGAAAATAAAAAGTCCCGCAGTGATGAAGGGTGGCTTCCTACCTTTTTCGGAAAGAAGCGCACTTATTAAGCGCGGGGCAAGCCGAATCCAAGTTTACAACATTGGAAGTTGAGCAATCACGGGCTGGGTGCAACTCGCACGCGGACGAAGCGCTTGCCGGGAATTGCAGTAGAATCGGTCACAGTCACCCGCTCGAAAATCAAACCCAACGATGTGGCACTCTCGAAAGCTGCGCTATTCACTTCCCACGCGTTCAAATCATCGGAGTATTCCACAATATAGGAAACACCTGGAACGGAAGTGGCTTTTCGGCGGATGTAGGTGATGGTTAGTTTACCTTCGTCATCGCCCGTACCCATGCCCATAAGCGGAAGCCCCGCCAAGCCGTTTGCAGTCAGGACTGCGACGTTGGGAGTCGAAAGTGATGCGGGCTCGCCCCCGCGACCACCACCGAGCATGTTAAAGGCAAATTTGAGAATATTTGCCACACCATCTCCGGCGGGCGTGAGAAGATCTTCTGAGCCATCATCGGCCAGCGAGTAAACGCGTCGGAAACTCTGAAGACCATTGAATGTGGAAGCGCTAACCACATTCGAGAAATCGGAATCGCCCGTATAATTATTCGCTAGCACTCGATAGTAATAGACCTGCCCCACGGCAAGTTTGGTATCGGTGAAACTTGTCACTTCGGCTGCCCGAGTGGCGATCAAGCTCCAAGCGGTGGAGCCATCAAGACTGCGTTCGATTTTAAAACTGGTTTCGTCGAGCGCATTGTCTGTCCAGGTCAAGTCAATCTGTGAGTCTGATACTGCAGTAGCAACCGCGCCAGTTGGAGCAGCGGGAACGGTGGGAACGAAAGGGGCATTGGTAAGGAAAATACCTTGGCTGAAATTATAATAAGTGCCGGTGTTAGAGATTTCCAATTTTACAGCGCGCACCATGTATTGATAAGCGATGCCTTCAACGGCTGTACTATCCGTGAAGGTAGTAGCGGTAAGGGCGGAGCCTGCGGGATTAGCGGCACCAATAGGTGAGCCAGTGAGGCGGGTGGGTGGTCCCGACAGAGAGGAAGATCGATAAACGTGATACCCGACTATGTTGGTATCTGAGGAAGCATTCCACGTAAGGGCGACTTGGGAAGGCGAAGCGGTAGTCGCTTGCTCAAGATTAGTGACTGGCTTGACAGGATGGAGACGCAATGTGGGATCACCCATCAGTGCGATATGAATTCCGAGATCAAAGTTATAATAGTTGGTGTGAGAGGGTTTATAAATATCGGAGGATTCGTTACCGCTAAAATTCTGAGTCAAGCGCACACCTGCGCCTATGGGATCGCCCATTCCTAAAGTATGATAGACAGGGTATTGACGAGAACCCCATGTGGAAGCAAGCGTGTAGGACGGACTAGCTATTGCGGCGCGGAGAAGGTTATTCGTGCTATCCCAGTCGGCGAAATAACTGCCAAATAGGAAGGTGAAAACCGTGCGATAGTCGTTTGAAGCGAAATTATTGGTGCTGACGACACCTGCGCAACTTGATGTATCACCGGCACCGTCACCGTATGAGGCGAGATAGGCATTATTGGCTAGCGTGCTAGTGTAATCGGCATCAGAAGTATTGGCGGCTCCGAAGAGAGCTCCAAACAAGCGGAATCCACCAGCGGCGAATTTTTCGACTGAATTTGAGTCCTCATCTATCAACCCTCGGCGGTTTACTGCCAAAGCGCCATGACGCCAAGCGTGATCCTTATCGAGGTAACGTTTCAGAAGCTGCGTTTCCGTAAGATTAGCAAATGCAGGTAAGGATGATAGATCCACGCGACCGACCATGAGTTCGGATCGGGAGGCTCCAAAACCCGGCATGAAGGTTTGATCGAATTTGCCATCTCCTGGGACATTATGATTGCGAGTGCCGTATTTGGTGGAAGTGGTGATATTGACTGTATTATCGGTCCAGACGCCGGTCATTTCCCCATAATAACAATCGGCAGGCCACGCGCCTTTGTGATCGGAATGTCCATCGGGGTTGATATCTCCCGAATAAGGAACAGGAATTCGTCCAAACAGAAATACAGCTTCTACCTGATCAGGATCAGCTTGGTAATCCGTAACGATGAGCTCCTTGACCGAAGTAACGCTAGCGGTGCGCGAGACATCGTGGCGCAGGACGATCCAACCATCGCCGCGCAAATCAGCTTCGAGACGGGCTAACTCGGCGGCTAAGGGAGTGGCCATGGTCTCGTCCACGAGCAGGACGATTTTACCGCGATTTTCGACCAATGGTAGATTGATCGCGGATGAGATATACCCGTATCCAAAGACGGTCGTTCCCAGTTGGTTACGACGAATCTCGTATTCATACCCCGTCCCCGCAGTAACAGTCTGATCCACGTAGTTCCCAAGCGTAGCGGCCCCGGAAGAGATGGTAGCGAGCGTGGTGAAGGACGTTTCAGCAGCGAGCTTCCTCGAAATGCGGTAATCAGTGGCCGTGGGATCGATAGGCCAAGTGAGATTGATTTGCGGCGGACTCGTCTGTGGAGTGGCCGAAACCATGACTGAGAATTCGATCTCGTTCGCAAAACTATTTGACGCGCCCAGGCAAAGCAAAGTCATGCAACTACAGAGTAAACGAGGAAAATTTTTCAGAGATCGGGTGGTAAGATAGGTAAACATCAACAAGGACAACATTTGGGTTTGTCTAAAAAAACTGCTTTGAATTTCAAAGCATTGACGGAGCTAGAATACAGCACCAAGACCAAGGGGCAATTGCGAATTTCTCTTTCATCGATTGAAAATCCCCCATAGAAAGAAACGACGATCCAAGCTTTCAACGCCTGATTCAATCACCAGCACCCAGGCCTCACATCACATTTTATGGAACATGAGAAAAAACCAAAGATGCGCCATTTTAACCGCATCCGGATTTACTACAGACTCCATCGCAAGCGCGTGCTCGCGACATTTTTCCTGATCTCCCACATCGCCGGGGCATGGTCCTCGGTGGATGCCGTCATGCAGAACCGCACACCTCAAGGAGCCGTCGCGTGGGGCATCTCCCTAAACCTATTTCCTTACGCCGCCGTGCCGGCATACTGGATTTTCGGGCACTCGGACTTCGATGGATACGTCGTCGCTCGAGGCTCGAACCGGGAAAAACTCGTTGAGGTGCAAAATGAATTCAAGCAGACGCTGGAACGTGACGACCTGATGGAGAAGTCCACCGATGAGTTCGAGCAGACCTTGCAAAATCTGGCGCAGATGGATTTCACCAAAGGCAATCGCACCACCCTGCTGATCGATGGTGAGCAGACTTATGCATCCATGTTAGAGGCGATCAATACCGCTCAAAAGTATATCTTATTCCAATTTTATATTGTCCGTAATGATGAGGCTGGTCTGAAATTCAAAGAACGTCTCATCGCGAAGGCCAAGGAAGGCGTGAAGGTCTATTTCCTCTATGATGAGATTGGCAGCCTGGGGCTGGATGAAAGCTATGTGCGGGACCTGAGAAGTGCCGGAGTGCAGGTCCAAGGCTTCTCCACCAAAGGCGGAGACGGGCGTAAGTATCAGCTCAATTTCCGTAACCATCGGAAGATTCTAGTCGTCGATGGAAAGACGGGTTTTGTAGGTGGACTGAATATTGGAGACGAGTATCTCGGAAAGGATTCGAAACTTTCCCCATGGCGCGACACTCATGCGCGAGTGGAAGGCCCGGCCGCCGTGGCGATGCAAGTGCCTTTTGCAGAGGACTGGTATTGGGGTTCCGGTGAAATACTAAGAGGCTTCGAGTGGAAGCCGGTAGTGCCACCTGATGGCGATTCCGCCGTGCTTTGCCTGCCCACCGGCCCTGCCGATCCACATGATACTTGCAGCCTGTTTTTCCTCAGCGCGATCAATCACGCTCAGACTCGGCTATGGATCGCCACCCCGTATTTCGTCCCGGATCAGCAAATCATCTCCGCCCTACAACTCGCTGTTCTGCGCGGTGTGGATGTGCGTCTGATTGTACCGGAATTGAATGATAGTTACCTAGTCGATTATGCCTCGCACCCGTATCTCGATGAGATCGGCAAATCCGGAGTTCGCACCTATCGTTATCAAAAGGGATTTCTACATCAAAAGGTCATGCTGGTAGATGACGAGTTCGCCTGCGTGGGTTCGGCGAATATGGACAATCGCTCGTTTCGCCTGAATTTCGAGGTCATGCTAGCCGTGAAAGATCCTGAGTTCGCCTCCGCACTTGAGGCGAAGCTAGAGCAAGATCTGGCAAATTCTGCGGAGATCAAGTCTGGGAGTTTCGACAAAAAGCCTTTCTGGTTCCGCTTGGCAGCTAAAGTTTCCCGTCTGCTGGCCCCCATCCTTTGATTCCGCAGTTTTACAATTTTTCAGGAAAATAGTTGCGATCTGACCGATGCTGGCTAATTTCGGACTTACCACTAATGAGAATCATTCGCAACAAATGGATTAGGCTGTTCGTAGTGCTCGGCTCGACGCAGATGGCAGCACTCGGAGCAGAGTTGAATGTCTATTCACATCGGCACTACGGGACGGATCAGAAGGTAAATGCGCTCTTTACTGAAAAAACCGGAATAGCAGTCAATATCGTGAACGCGGAGGTGGATCAACTGGTGGAGCGCCTGCGCTCTGAGGGCGAATCCAGCCCGGCGGATGTGCTTGTAGCGGTGGATGCCGGTCGCATGCAAAGGGCGGCAGCCGAGGGGCTTTTACAGAAAGTGGAAACTCCCACTTTGATGGAGCGGACACCTGCGGCAATGCGAAGCTCGGAGGGTTATTGGTATCCATTCACCCTGCGGGCCCGCGTCATCGTAGCGGCAAAGGAAAGAGTGAAAGCTGGTGAAATTACGTCATACGAAGATTTGGCGAAGCCTGAGTGGCGCGGCAGATTGCTTTCCCGCTCGTCCACCAGTGGCTACAATCAGGCACTGCTCGCGTCCATCGTGGCAGCCAATGGCGAGGAAGCTGCGACGAAATGGGCGGAAGGCATCGTGAGAAACATGGCCCGTCCACCCCAAGGCGGTGACCGGGATCAGATCAAGGCAGTCGCCTCCGGCCTAGCTGATGTGGCAATCACTAACAGTTATTATCTCGGGCTGCTGCTAAACTCTAAAGATGCGGAAGAACGGGAGGCTGGAAAAAGCATGAGGATCATTTTCCCCAATACCAATGGCCGGGGAACCCATACCAACGTAAGCTGCGCTGGCATCGTGAAGCACTCGAAGAATGTTGCTGAAGCGACTCAATACTTGGAATTTCTCCTAAGTGACGAGGTCCAGAAATTGTATGCCAATGAGACTTTCGAGCATCCGGTATTGATGGATCTGTCCATCAGCGAGCAATTGAAAAATTGGGGTGAATTTAAAGTGGATGAGGAAACATTCCCCAAGCTCGGCGAATCCACTCCGGCGGCGATTCGCATCTTCGACAAGGTGGGATGGAAATAAAGGGTCGTCTGCTTTCTGAGACTTTTTTCAAGCTCCTTGCGGTGGGCTTGGCGTTGGTGGTGCTGATCCCGCTGGCGGTGGTTTTCCTGCGGGCCAGCGTGCCTGCGAGTGCGGCTTGGGCGGCGATTGTCGAGTATCGGCTTTGGGGCTACGTTTGGCAGACTTTGGTATTGGTTACGCTGGTCACAGTGATCGCTTTGATGGTCGGGGTGCCGACTGCGTGGGTAATTTCCGCGTATGATTTCCGGGGGCGCGCCTTGCTGGATTGGTTGCTACTCCTGCCGATGGCGATGCCGGGATTCGTGGCAGCAGCGGCCTACGTCGATCTCATCGGCGGGCTGACCCCGGTCTTCATCTGGGTGCGAAAGGAATGGGGAATCGATGCATTTCTGCGAGTGCAGCTCATCGTGCCATGGATTTTCGCAACCGGAATTTTGGGAATGACGCTTTTCCCCTATGTCTATCTGAGCTGCCGGGCCGTATTTGCCAGGCAGTCTGCGGGTGCGATCGAGGCGGCGCGCCTACTCGGCGAGGGTGGTGCGGGTGTATTTTTCCGGGTTGCTTTACCGATGGCGAGGCCTGCCATCGTCGCAGGAGGAAGTCTGGTGGTGATGGAGACGATGAATGATTATGGCGTGGTCAGCCTCTTCGGACTGATGCCGCTCACGCCCGGAGTGTTCCGCGCCTGGGGCGAGGGCGAGGTGGTGGTGGCCATGCGGTTGGCGCTTTTTCTGATGATTTTTCTTTCCGTAGTTCTAGTGGCGGAGCGTTGGCAACGTGGACGCCGTGGATTTGGGGATGGCGGCGGCGAGGGGAAACTTGCCCGAACGAGGCTTGGTCGGCGGAATTCATTGTCGGCAGTAGCGCTTTGTACTATTCCGCTGATATTTGGGTTTTTCCTGCCGGTAGGGCGGCTATTACGCTGGTGCTGGGATTCACGCGGATCCGCCGAGCTGGCCGGGCACTCACAAGCGGCGTGGAATTCCTTCGCACTGGCCGGCGGGACAGTCTGCCTACTACTCTCTGGGGCGATCGCCCTTGTGGCGGTGCAACGTGCCTACGGATCAAGGGTGATTTTAGGCACGCAAAAAATTTGCCTGCTCGGCTACGGCCTCCCGAGTGCTCTCGTCGCCGTTGGCATGGGCGCGTTGGTGGTTTTCCTAGCGGGAAATTTCCCGGGCGCGGGAGTGCTGGCGCTCAGTGCATCAGTCTTCGGGCTGGTGCTTGCCTACTTTGTGCGCTTTCTAGCTGTAGCGATTCAGCCGCTGGCAGCTGGCTACGATCGCGTCCCCGCCTGCCTACGCGAGGCGGCGCGCACGCTTGGCAGTGGGCGATTAGAAACGATGTGGCGGGTGGATTTACCGCTGGTGAGAACCGCCTTGTTAGCAGGCGCGACTCTTTGCTTCGTCGATATTTTCAAGGAACTCACACTCACTCTCGTGTTGCGACCATTTGACTTTGAAACGCTCGCCACGCGGATTTACCGTTTCACCGACGAGGGGCGTATCGCGGAGGCTGCCGTACCGGGTATGGCACTGGTGGCGCTATGCCTGATCGGGCTTTTCCCACTCTCCACTCTAATGAAACGCCTTGAAAAATGAGCCTGCTAGAAGTGAATGGAATTTCAAAGACCTACCGCCGCGGCGATTCTGCGGCTTTGGCGGAAGTGACCTTCAGTTTGGAGGAACGGCACATCTTAGCACTGGTTGGCGCGAGTGGCAGCGGTAAAACCACCATGCTTAGAATCCTCGCTGGGCTCGAAGTCCCAGATGCCGGCGAGGTCCACCTGAACGGGCGCGTGATCGCGAGGCCATGCAGCAGCGTAACAGCCGAGGAACGCGGAATCGGCATGGTTTTCCAAAATCACGCACTTTTCCCTCATCTTACTGTAGAGAAAAACGTCCTATTTGGAGTGCGGAAGTTGGCAAAATCAGCAAAAACCCTATTGCTTGCGGAGCTACTAGAACTCGTGGGCCTGCCGGGCATGGCGCAGCGCTATCCGCACGAGCTTTCTGGCGGAGAACGCCAACGCGTGGCCCTCGCTCGTGCGCTGGCACCGGGTCCGCAGCTACTTTTATTGGACGAGCCCTTCAGCAGCCTGGACATGCGGCTGAAGCAATCCGTGCGCGATGAGACTCGGGAAATCCTCCGCGCCCGTGGCACTGCCGCCGTTTTCGTCACTCACGATACCGAGGACTCATTGGCGGTGGCGGATCGCATCGTGGTAATGCAAGAGGGCCGCGTGCAACAAATTGGCGCGCCGCAAGAGGTCTATCACACCCCTGCGAATCCGTATGTCGCCACCTTTTTTGGAAACTGTAATTTTCTACCCTTTCAACTTCTAGGATCACTGGAGCGCGCAAGAGTGAGCTGCCACATAGGTCCGCCCGCCGGGGCCGGCAGCGAGCGCGGATTGTGGATTCGCCCCGAAGATTTGTTGTTGGAATCACCCTCAGCTAAAGGCGGCCTATGTGGCGAAGTGGAGCGAGTTACCTTCGCAGGGAGCTACCAGCGGGTCTTCCTAAAATGCGCTGGAAACCTTTCCATCGAGGTCAGCCACGCTCAAGGATTTCCCGTCGAAAAGGGACAGATCTGGGGAATCATCCCTGTACGACGGCTGCCGGAGTAACCAAAATCTACCGTAGTCAGTCAATGTTTATGCCCAGCGGTCTGTCCCTCAGTATTGGACTCCGATGCAAAGTGAGGTAGCCCGAAGAGATTTAAAAAAGCCTCTATCTGAGAGCATTGAGCAATTTAGACCAAGGATCGGGCTTGTGATCCCGCACGACCCGCTGCAAACTCACCTTATGTCAGCGGATGAGCCCACCCCTCCACGTGCCCATTGGCACCAAGATGCGGACGGGGCAACTCTTCAGCTTTCCGGCGATTGGCTCCAAGGTGGCCCTGAGCCTGAGATCGAAGGAGCATCCCCTACCAACGCTATCACCGCCTACGAAACTGCATCGCTGGGGCGCTTCGACTCGATGCTCCCCGCGTTTCTCCTCGCCCAGCTCCGAGGAATGGAAAGCAGCGGTCCCCCTCCCCTCTCGGGCCTTCCGCCCAATCTTGTAGGCCTGATGGAATTGGCACTCGCCGTCCCGGAAGAAAGCGAAGCCAATAAGAAGACTAGCCGCCCCTCAGACATTAAAAAACTCGGGAAATTTTCGCTGCGGCTCTGGAGCAGCGTGGAATCCATTGCCGAATTCACCGGCCAATCGATGCTCTCGCTATGGCGCTTCAGCCGCGGCAAGGCGCATTTCCGCTCCCAAGATTTCTGGCTAATTCTACAAGATTGTGGCGTGAAGGCGCTACCTATCGTTTCACTGATCAGTTTCCTCATCGGGCTGATCCTCGCATTCGTCGGAAATGTGCAGCTCGCAAGTTTCGGCGCCAGCCTCTATGTGGCGGATCTCGTCGGCATCGCAATGGTTCGTGAAATGGGCGTGGTGATGACCGCCATCATCATGAGCGGCCGCACCGGAGCCGCCTTCGCCGCACAACTTGGCAGTATGAATGCCAATGAGGAGATCGATGCGCTGCGGACCTTTGGCTTCGATCCATTTGATTTCCTTGTCCTTCCGCGAATGTTGGCACTGATCTTGATGATGCCGCTCCTCACCCTCTATGCAAATTTCGTGGGCATCCTAGGCGGCATGTTGGTAGGGGCAGCAGTGAATATTCCGCCCGAGCTCTATTGGAATGAAACCCTCGCTGCTGTGGATCTCACCAATTGTTTTCTCGGCGTCTTCAAAAGTGTTTTCTTCGGCGTCATCATCGCCATGGCAGGCTGCCTCCAAGGCATGCATGCCGGAAATTCCTCCGCCGCCGTCGGCGAGGCCACCACCCGCGCAGTCGTCGCTTCCATCACCGCTATCATTGTGCTAGACTCTGCGTTTGCCGCTATTTTCACCGTGCTCGATATTTAAAACATGCCTGACCTTGCCACACCACCTGCTTCGAAAGCGAAGATCGCCGTGCGTGATCTGACGATGGCTTACGGCTCATTTGTAGTGATGCATGATTTAAATTTCGAGGTCGCGGAAAAGGATATCTTCATCATCATGGGCGGCAGCGGCTGTGGCAAAAGCACCTTGCTCCGGCACCTCATCGGCCTGCGCGAGCCAGCAAAGGGCGAGATCTTCTACCAAGGTGAAAATTTCACCACCACTCCTGCCAACCAACGCGGCGAATTCATCCGCAGCTTCGGTGTCATGTATCAATCCGGCGCACTCTGGTCCGCACTCACGCTTGCCGAAAACATCGCGCTGCCACTTGAGGAAAATACCGAACTCAATGCCAAAGCGATCCGTGAGCTCGTTTCCTACAAGCTCGCCCTCGTCGGCCTCTCCGGCTATGAAGATTACTACCCTGCACAGATCAGCGGCGGCATGAATAAGCGTGCCGGAATCGCCCGCGCCATGGCTCTCGATCCAGACATCCTATTCCTCGATGAACCCGGCGCGGGCCTCGATCCCCTCAGCTCCCGCCGTCTTGATGAACTGATCCTACGGCTACGGGACAGCCTCGGCTCCACCGTCGTCATCGTCACCCACGAGCTTGCCAGCATCTTTGCGATCGCTAACAACTCAATCTTCCTCGATACCGCCACCCGCACTCAAGGAGCTACTGGAAATCCCGTAGAACTCCGCGATCACTCGGAAAACCCCGCAGTGCGGAATTTCCTCCAGCGCGGCGAGGCAGAATCACCCGCCGACCGCACATCACCATGAGCCAAAAAGCAAATCCCACCCTGATCGGTATCTTCACACTGTTAGGCCTCGTCATCGGTGGCCTCGCCATCGTCCTCTTTGGTGCCGGGAAACTTTTTAAAAGCACCCACGATGTGATTCTTTACTTTGATAAAAGCGTCTATGGTCTGCAAGTCGGCTCGGATGCGCGCTTTGGCGGAGTGCGCATCGGCAAGGTGAAGTCCATCAGCATACTCGTGGACCGCAAAGAAAACCGCAAGATCATCCCCGTCGTCGTCGAGTTAGAGGAAAGTGAACTTCGCCTAATCAGCACCGAAGAAGGCGGTGGGATTGATCTGTCCCGTAGCGATGGAGTGAAAAAAGCAGTCAGCCAAGGATTACGCGGCGGCATGAAGCAACAAAGCCTCGTCACTGGCCAACTCTATATCGAGTTTGATATCATTCCAAACATGCCCGGCTTCACTTATCAGCCAAAGTCAGGCAGCCCCTACCCCGTCGTTCCTACCGTAGGCACCGAGATTGACGAACTCATTTCCGGCATTGCAGATGGCTTGAAAAAATTCAACGCGCTCGATTTCGAAGGCATTCTGAAAGAAGTGCGCGACGTTCTTGTCACCACCAAAACCCAGATTACGCAACTCGATCTCAAGCAGATCAACGACAACATCATCGCCATCACCGAGGATGTGCGAGGCATTACCAGTAACCAAAAGCTCGTCAGCGCGGTGGAAAATCTCGATGCCGCCCTCCTCGAAATTGACCGCCTCGCTGTCAAAGCCAACGCGGGCATCGATCCCTTGCTTGCCGATATTACCAAGGTTCTTGCCAAGACAGATGCCGGGCTCGTCCGCCTCGAAGAAGCTGCCTCGGAAATTTCAAAACTTTCCAATCCCCGCGCTCCTCTAATGATGCGCATGCAGAATGTTCTATCAGAAACCGAACGGGCCTCACGCGCCCTCAAAGAACTGTCTAACGACCTCAAACGCGATCCCGATGCTCTGCTACGCGGCAAAGCGATACCTGAATGAAAATCCATCTCTCCACCACCCTCATCCTCGCCCTGCTCGTCAACGCCTGCGGAGTCCTCAAACCGGTAAAAGATACTTCGGTCTTTCACCTGTTAGACTCAGCCATCCCCGAGCGGCAAATTACCAACAGCAGCCCCGCCATCGCGATCACTCGGCCCTCTCTACCTAGCTACTTGGACCGCCAGCAACTCGTCAGCCGCAGTGGCGATGGCCAGCTTGAGATGAATAGTTATCACTTATGGTCCGAGCCGCTGGACTCCGCGATCGCTCGAGTCACTGCCCTTAATCTAGCTCGGCTCACCAACTCGCTCAACATCCAGCCCGTCGAGGCCTTCGTTACACTCGATTACCAATCATTGTTGGAAATCCGAATTTCCCGCTTCGAGCCAAATGCCAGCGGCTACCTCATTTTTGAATGCACTTGGAAATTGCAGCCTGTCTCCGGCCGCCTCGCCAATACCCGCTCCTTCCGCACCCAAGTCCCGATCGCTCCCACCACAGACACCAAAGATCTGGGCTCCAGAATCACCGCCATGAACGAGGCCCTAGCCCGCCTTGCCAGAGAAGTCCGCAGAGCACTGTGAGCCTCCACTTCGTTCATCACCAGCGATTAATTCCCAGCAGGAATCATTCTCACCAAGCGGTCCGGGCCGTTGGTAAGGACATAGATGAATCCATCCGGCCCGGTGGCTACGTCCCGCACTCGGCCGAAGTTTTTAAAGATCACTTCTTGTGAAACCACCTTTTGGTTCTCGATTCTCACCCGCCGGATTTCTTGCTTTGCTAGTGCACCCACCAGTAAGTCATTTTGCCATTTGGGGAATTTTTCTCCTACATAGAAGTCCAAGCCACAAACCGCAATCGATGGGACCCACACCGTCAAGGGTTGTTCCATTCCTTCCTTCTCGGTAATTGCCACCATGGGCGTGCCATTATAGTTCATGCCGAAGGTGATCACGGGCCAACCATAGTTTTTACCAGCGGCTATCAAGTTAAGCTCATCACCTCCGCGTGGGCCGTGTTCTGTATTATAAATTGTACCATCACGAGGATCTAGCGCGAGTCCTTGTGGATTGCGATGGCCATAGGACCAGATCCCGGGAATCGCATCCGGGGTATTCACAAAGGGATTGTCCGCAGGCACCCGGCCATCATCATGGAACCGGAAAATCTTCCCATTGGGATTATTCAGTTCCTGAGCTTGCATCATTCCACCGCGCTCGCCGATGGGGAAGTAGATATAGCCTTTATCGAATACAAAACGTGTGCCGAAATGCACTCCGGATGTGGAGTGAAACTTGGAATCCGGCCGGTAGATCCACTCCTGCTCCGTCCATTCGTAACCCTTGATCTTGCCTCGCACCACCGCAGTGGTCGCCTTCCCCGCCTCGTTACCTTGGTCATTTTTAACACTGGTTCCATCGGACAATCCCAAGTAGATCCAACCGTTCTTGTCATAGTCCGGGTGAAGCGCCACTTCCATTAAGCCACCTTGACCTAAATCAACCGACTCGGGGATGCCCTTGATTTCCTTGGGATCGAGTTTTCCTTCTGCGGTAATGACGCGTAGTTTACCGGTCTTCTCAGTGACCAACTTCCGTCCATCCGGTAAGAATGCGATGGCCCACGGCTCTTCAAGGCCCTTGTCCACCAGCGTTTCGATTCGGTAATCATGCAGTTCGGTTTTAGTAACTTCGGTTTCTGAAGGTTTCGGAAATGAGATGCCTTTCGTGAGAGTTTCGTTTTCCTTCTCACGAATAAAGATCACCAACGAACGGATTTCTTCATTACTTAGAATACCTTCCCATGGAGTCATTCCCAACGGAATATTACCTTTGGCAATCGATTGATAGATTTCCGCATCCGTGCTGCCATATTTCCACTTTCCATCAAAGAGCGAGCCCCCGACTCCACCCTCGGAATTCGCTCCGTGGCAGCTGGCACAATGGGTGGTATAAAGATCCCCAACATTCGTTTTTTGAGCGAAGGAACTACTGGATAGGCTGAGGAAAATTGCCAAAGTTTTAAATTTCATCGGAGAAGATCGTAATCGTGATTAAAGTTGGAGATATTAGACTAACGTTTAATTGTATCAATTTTAAAATTCCCACTCCACTCCCGCCCATAGCGAGCGGGGTGCCGCGTAGGTGCGGAGGCCGTTGCCACTCAAGCCAGTTTGGATCTTTGTGGAGAAAAGATTTTCCACTCTCACTTGGTAGAGGGCTGATCCACTTTTCCATGAAGCGCCCAACCTGCAATTGGTATAGTCCGGCAACGAGCGGCTGGCCAGTGCATCATCAAACTGAGATGCACCATATTCACAGCCGCCGAACATGGTGAACCGCTCCGTCGCTCGCCATTCACCCTCGGCGATGATGCGTAACTTCGCCGCCTGTGGAAAAGGTTTCCCTTCCAATAACGGCTGGCCTTGGGACTCGGTAAACTCCGTTTCCAACCAAATGGCCCCTAGGCTCATGCTGAGATCAGCCCGCGGCGTCCATTCGATCTCAGTCTGAATTCCGAAAACCCGGGCCTGCTCGACATTGCGTCTTTGCGCAGCAGTCCCGCCGGATGGGATCGTTCCAAAGATATCAGAAATCTCCATGGCATCCGTGACCGGCACGTTGGCAATTGCATCGGCTATCCAATGGTTGAATAACAGCGCCTTCACTTGCCATTGCTCCGCAGGAGTCCAAGTCAGGCCTCCGTCGATGCTGATAAAACGCTCCGCATCCAGTTCGGGATTTGCTTCCACAATGTCATTGCGAACGCGGAACGGGCGGTGCAACTCATTGAGTGTGGGCAACCGAAATCCAGATCCGATTGAAACATTCGAATCGAGCTTTTCATTGACTCGATGACTCCATTCCATCGCCGCGGATGGTTCGAAACCATCTCGATTTTCATATCGCTGCTCGCGGAGAAGATCGCCACTGACCAAAGAGGACTCAATTCGCCGCCCATCGCTTAGCCGCCAGGCATCCAGGCGTAAACTTGCATCCAGCCGGGTCGCGGTGCTGAGTTCATAGCTCGCCGCCGTGAAGAATCCTGCAAATGCTTGTTCGCCTCCCGCCTCACGTTCGCGGAAGATGCCGACGGTCTCGTAGGTGGCACCGCTCACCAAGCGGGTGTCTGCTCCAATAGTGAAAGTGAAATTTTCCGCGACTTCCCTTTTCCACACGAAGGCCCCACCTGTCCCGCGCCCCGGGACATCATATTGATCGAGTGCTAAAACTTCTTCCGCACGATCTTCCGACACCGAGCTGAAAACCGAGTCGAACTCCCGCCTTTGGTGATAAGCCAGTGCTTGCCACGATGTGTCACCATCCTCGCCAGTCACTCTCAAGCCGAAATCGACGGCTTCCGTGGCATTCCGGGCTATCGGAGTGCCGTTGCCACGTTCTTCCGAGTAGTAGGAGGCCATCGGCTCAACCACCAATCCGGGCGCGGCGAGAAATGAAAATTTGAAATTTGCTCCAACGAGATCGAGGTCGAGTTTACGATCAATGCTGCCGCGTTGCGAGCGATCAAGGCCGAAGAATCCATCCGAATGAAGTCCGAAGGCGGAGACTGAAACCGCGCGAGTTTTTCCGGCATTGCTCATCTGGTGAGAACTGGCCGCGCTAAACGTTCCTTGGCTGCCGCCACCGAGCTTGAGCACATGACGATTTTCAAACGCATCGTTTCCGCTCATTTGAATGATGCCAGCGGGACTTTGATTTCCCCACACCGCCGCTCGCGCTGAGGGGACAATTTTGACTGAGTCGAGCGCCGCAGTATTGTATCGCGCCCAATAGATCCAACCGCCAAAAGGATCGTTTTGCGGGATCCCGTCCAGCACCACCAAGCTGCGAGACGCGGCAGAAGCACCCGTATTTCGCAGGCTGATTCCCGCAGACGTAGGGTTGCCGAAAAGCGCGCTTTGCCGACGATAGAGCGAAAATGAAGGATCCCGAGCGAGAAGCTCGTCCAGCGTCCGCGGGGCAGCCTGTTTGAGTTTTTCGCGCTGCCACTCGGCCACCGCCGGTGATCGGTCCTCGCCACTTTGCCGCTGGGCGAGCACGACGATTTCGGGAAGTTTTACAACTTCCTGCCCTAGCGCAGTGCATACGCTAAGGCATAAAATTCCGCTTAATGCGGAAATTGGAATCATCAAACGAGCCATCAGTTGTCATGATACTCGGCGGGGAACAATTTCTTCCAAGTAATTCTTCAAACCTTGAAATTTCACGTCCACCAAAGCAACCACTGAGCCGCTAAGACCGCACAGTTTCGAGTGCTTCAGCGTCTTCGCTGGCGATTTCTTGAGAGACTTCCTCAGTCACTTCCAGCGGAGCGCTAGCTTGCTTGTTTTGTTCCAGCAGACGCAGCACTTCCGCTTTGGCGGCGGCGACGCGTTCTGAATCACCCGCCGGTGCTGTGGCGGGAGTCGCTGGCGCGAGGGGTAAAGCTACCGGTGTGGGAGCGTTGGAAATTTGGCCTTGGGCCTTGCTGAGAGCCTCAAGAGCGGCGGATTCGCGCTTTCTTAGCTCACCGCTGTAGCGAGTGGTGGTGGCCACGGACTCGCGCAAGCGCTCGATTTCCGCATGCAGCTCGCTGGTGTCGTCCGGTCGGGCTTCGAGCTGGGCGAGTTGTTGGCGGACCTTGGAAAGCTCATTTTCAAGGGCAAAGCTACGGTCCTTTTGACCACGGTCCACCTCGTTACTGCGTCCATTGAGATTCTTGATGGTATCTTGCGCCTTCTTGAGATCTGCCTCGACGAGGAAAAAGCGCTTGGCTTCGGATTCGAGCGATTTTTGCGCAATTTCCAAGGAAGCTTGAACTTCTTCAAATTTTGCAACGGGGACGCTACCTGCTTGCAGTGCCTCGAAGGCCGTTTTTGCCGCTTTGTTGGCGGCCTTGGATTTTTCCAGCGCGGCTTCCAACGATTTTGATCGATCTTTGGCGGGTGCCTCCTTGTTGGCCATTGCTTTGACGGGCTGTGGTTTGGTGAGGGCACCTTTTAAAATCCATCCGAGCGCCACTGCAACCGCGGCGATGCCGGCGATCTGCGGTGTGTAGTCGGCGAGGCTGGTGGCTGCAATGATTTGAGTAAGCATGTTAGATTAAATGGTATATTCGATGCCCGGCTGGGGGACAATCACTTCGGTGTCTGGGAGGCGACGGAGAACTTCTTGGCGGAACCACTCGACGGCTCCGTCATCGCCGTGGACGAGAAACACTTTTTTCGGCGCAACTTCAACAATGTAATCGGCAATGGCATCACGGGTGGAATGACCGCTGAAGTCAAAGATGCGAGTTTCACAATTCAGCTTCACTGGCGGGTAGGCCGGGTCCAGCACGATGGAGTCACCTGGCTTCGCGGCGCGGATTTTTCCACCTGGTGTCTCTGGATCTGCATAGCCGACGAAGAATAGGCCGTGTTTGGCATTTTCCAAAACACCTTGCCGGGCGAAGTTGTTAGAAACGGTTTTTTCAGACATCATGCCGCTGGAAAGGGCGTAGATGCAGCCGGGGTGAAAAGGAATCGGGCCTTTGCGTTTTTTGCTTCCAGCTTCGAGTTCCATGTCCTTTAGGAAACGGAATCCCGGTAGATGGCGGCGTGAGGATTCACAATGCCGATCATAAACGTTGGTCATCTTGGTGCTGAGGCCACCGATGTAAACAGGTGTATGTTTGGGGATGAGACCCTCTTTCTTGAAGCGGTGGATCATCGCCAGCACTTCTTGAGTCTTACCCATCGCAAACACCGGAATAAGCACTGATCCCTTGCGGGCGATGACGCCGGCAATGGCTTCGGCAAGTGCATTCTCTTCGTCCGGCCGATTGTATTCCGGTGCCCTGGCTTGCTCGCCGCGGGTGGTTTCCACGATGAGCGCGTCCACTGTAGCGGTGGGAAACATCGCGCCTTTTTGCAGGGTGCTATGCTCGAAATTGACGTCCCCGGTGTAGAAGATTTTTTTACCTTCCGCCTCGATGGTCACGCCGACGGATCCGAGGATATGGCCAGCATCATGGAAAGTGGCCCGCATGCTGCCGCTATGATCGAGATCGAATGGTTTCTCAATCCCGCGCAGCTCGAAGCATTCTTCAATTTGGTCCAGCTCGCGGTGTTCGAAGAGTGGATATTCGGCGATGCCATGCTCGACGCGCTTGGACTGCATCACGTTTACCGAGTTATGCAACATCGCGCTGGCCAGCTCCGCAGTCTCAGGGGAAAGAAAAACCTGCGCTTGTGGCTGATTTTGAAGGAAGACCGGCAAGGTCCCCACATGATCAAGGTGCGAGTGGGTGATGATGATGGAATCTGCCGTGCCAGGCTCTACGAACTCGTAATGCGGCACTGCCTCGGAGCCTTCATGTTTCGGGTGCATGCCAGCGTCTAACACCACTCTGGCGGACTTGGATTGTAGCAGATAAGAATTCGCACCGATTCCGGCATGGCGACAGAGACTTTTAAAGATCATGATAAAAACAACAGCGGCGGACGGAAGATGGGTGCCTGAAGCAGATCTGTCAACCCAGCCAAATTTTTGAAATAGTTCCAATTGGAACCGAAAAAACGCCCGGATTTACACCCGGGCGTTTTTTGGGAAACATTTCTCGGTCGGACCGTGAAATTAGCGATTGTAAAGCTCGACGATGAGCTGCTCGTTGACGATCGGATTGATGTCGGAGCGGTCTGGCACGCGGGAAACCGTGGCTTCCAACTTGTCTGTATCCACTTCGAGCCAATCGACATTCGGCGCGGCCTGTGTGAGGTCGGTCATGCGAGTGGAAAGCTGCTGCGAAGATGGCTTCGCACCCACTTTGATCACGTCACCCGGCTTCACTTGGAAGGAGGCGATGTCCACCGTACGGCCATTCACGAGGATGTGGCCGTGGTTCACGATCTGACGTGCGGATTGGCGAGTGTTGCCAAAGCCAGCGCGGTAAACCACGTTGTCTAGGCGTTGCTCGAGCAATTGCAACATGATCACACCCGTAACGCCACGACGGCGGGCGGCCTCTTCGTAGTAACCGCGGAATTGCTTCTCGAGCACACCGTATTGGAAACGAAGCTTTTGTTTTTCGCCAAGGGCGACGGAGTATTCACTCTTCTTTTTCCGTCCAGCGCGGACGCCGTGTTGACCGGGTGGGAAGTTGCGGCGTTCAAATGCCTTGGATGGGCCAAAGAGTGAGACACCGAAACGGCGGCTGATCTTTGCGCGTGGACCTGTATAACGTGCCATATAAAATTTCTTAAAGTGTTAGGATTAAACGCGGCGGGCCTTCTTCGGGCGGCAACCATTGTGTGGAATCGGCGTGACATCACGGATGGAAAGAATTTCCAAACCGAGGCTTTGTACGGCACGCACAGCGGACTCGCGGCCAGAGCCTGGGCCCTTCACGCGGACATCCACTTCCTTGAGGCCGTGGCCCATCGCTTGGCGGCAGGCATCTTGAGAAACCACTTGCGCCGCATAAGCGGTGCTTTTGCGGGAGCCTTTGAAGCCCATCTTTCCCGCGCTGGACCAGCCGATGGCATTACCATTCGGATCCGTCACGCTGACGAGGGTGTTATTGAAAGTGGCAGTCACGTGAACGATGCCGCGGAGGACATTCTTCGAGCCTTTGGCCTTGTGAATTTTAATCTCCTCTTCACCACCGCCGATTTCGGCGAAGATGTCGCGGCGGACTTCCTTCTTCGGCGCGCCTTCGATTTGGGCGGCCGCTTCAGGAGCTGGAGCGGATGGGGTGGCGGGTGCTGGAGCTGCTACGGGCTCAACTGCCGACTCTACGGCAGCTTCTTGGTTGGTTTCTTCAGACATGATTTAGTAAAAATTACTTCTTAACGCCCACTGTCTTCTTCTTGCCCTTGCGAGTGCGAGCGTTGGTGCGAGTCCGTTGACCACGGACTGGCAAGCCACGCTTGTGGCGGATGCCACGATAGCAATTGATGGAGGTGAGACGCTTGAGCTGCGATTGGCGTTCACGGCGGAGGTCACCCTCCACAATGATATTTTCAGCCTGGATCACTTGGGAAATGCGGACGAGTTGATCCTCGCTGAGCTGTCCGGTGCGGATGTTTGGGTCGATCCCTGCATGTTCAAGAATCTTCGCCGCCGTGGGGCGACCGATGCCAAACATATAGGGCAGAGAAGCTTCGATGCGCTTCTCATTGGGGATTTCAATACCTAGGATACGTGCCATGATGTGCGTGAATTTCGCGTGAACGCAAAGGGACTCCAGACTGATCTGGAGACTCGCGGGGCGGGTGATTTACCAGACAAGCGGAGACTGGCAAGCCGTAAATGGAAAATTTCACAGAGTTTTTTCAAAAATCAGGTTTTTCCGTGAATGAAACAATTGTGGTAGTGAGTAAGCTGGATCGGATTTCAGCTAAGTAAATTTCACCCAGGGCCTTTATCGATTGCTTTTCCAATTCCTAACAATCATGGTCACCCCACATTGAATCGATTTCCCACATGGACCAAATGGCTCGCCTGCTGGAGTGCTGTAATATTACTAACTTCACTGGCGCAAGCGCAGTCGTTATCTGGCTTGGTAGCGGAACCTGCTGCCCCCAAGATCGAGGAACTGTCCGCTATTCCGCAAGCACCTGAATCGGGTGTGCAGGATACTGACGGATTTTTCAATCGTGATCAAGCTGCCATCACCCGGATTTCAGAAAAATTCAATCAACTCGAAGCCGATCATGGCTTCCGGATCTATCTCTCCGTGCAACTCGCAATTATTGGATCTACCCTAGGCGAGATTTCTTCCCAACTTCAGCAAGCATGGATTCCCGATAACAATGGCATGGTGATCGTATTCGAGGCTAATAGTAAAAGCTTGGGAATCAGCATGAACCCCTCGGGACCCGGAAATTTTGAGAAATCCTCCGAGCTACTACCCACTCATGCATCTTCTGCAGCCATTCGTAACGCAATCGCCGCTACGGATCCAGATCTTAAGCCTGCTGCTTACATCGAAAGTTTTCTCAGTGCTCTCGTGAAAGAATGTAATCTCTACTTCGAAAAGCGCGATCAGCCGCAGCCGCCTGGCCGCACTCTGAAAATCTGGATGATCGGCATCGGAGTGCTCTTGCTTCTGGGATTACTCGCCATCGCCATCGGCTGGCTGGTCCGCCATGCCGAGCGAAAGTGGGAACGTAAAACGCTCCGTTTTCCACAATTGGATACCCCCGAGCGCTTCGGCGCACCTTGTGGAGCTCGGGTTACGGCACGTCAGTTTGGGAATCCGCAGCCAAAGCGGTCCTAGCTTTTCGCTTGCGGACGGGCAAATGGTGCGGCAGAACCGCCGAAAACAAATGGACCAGCGGATAAGCGAGTAACGCCATAATCACGCCGGAGGAAATCATCCCGAGGATAAAACTGCCCGCATTCAACATTCCGACTGCCGGCACATCGAACTGCACCTTCGTCATAAATTCCGGCATCGGCACATGCAGCGTATCTCGCAACCATTGACCCAAGCAAAATTGACCGTAGATCGCAGGCGCCGCTGTGAAAGGATTGGTAATCCAGCAAGCCGCCATCGCAATGGGCACGTTCGCCTTCACCCGCATCGCGATGAGCGCGGCAGGCAGCATTTGGAATGGCATGAACATCATCGAGAAAAACAACCCGATCGCCAAGCCGGATGCCACACTATCCCGACAAGGCACCCACAGATTCCTTTGATGCAATGGCTTGGACAGCACCTGCCACCACGGCTGGTGCCGCAGTCTAGGATGCCGCAGCGCTCGGAATGAACGCCGGACGATTCTAAGGTATTGAACTTTCATAAACAGTTGCCCTGCACCCGAGGTTCTCTCGGAACTAGCCGTGAATCAACTTCAAATCTCTTGCTCCCCGCAGTCTTGTCTCACATGCTCCGCCCACATTCATCATGGAAATTTGGCAAGCGTTCATTCTAGGCATCATCGAGGGCATCACCGAATATTTACCCGTCAGCTCCACTGGCCACCTCCTCGTGGCGCAGCACCTCATGGGCATTGGCACCGGCGGCCCAGAATCTAAAGCTGCGGCAGACGCCTTCGCCGTCTGCATCCAAGGCGGGGCCATTCTCGCAGTGCTTGGCCTTTATTCGAAACGTGTCCTCCAAATGATCCGCGGCGTCCTCGGCCAAGACCCTGAAGGACTGCGGCTCGCCCTCGCAATCATTGCCGGATTTCTCCCCGCCGCCGTGCTTGGCCTACTATTCAACCGTTGGATCGAGGCGAAACTTTTTGGCATGTGGCCGATCATCACCGCTTGGATTCTGGGCGGCATCGGAATTCTCGTCGTCGTCGCTTGGCAGAAAAAGCGCCCCAAGCTAGCGAACGCAAAAGATCTCGGTGAAATGACCTTACAAATGGCTTTCATCATCGGCCTCATGCAATGCGTCGCCATGTGTCCAGGCACCAGTCGCTCCCTCATGACCATCGCTGGCGGCCTCCTTGTGGGATTATCGATCCGCGCCGCCGTGGAGTTTTCATTTCTACTCGGAGTCCTCACCCTCACCGCCGCCACCGCCAAGAAAGCCGTGGAAAAAGTCGAGGGCCTGGATCCGATTTACGACACCCTTTTTGGCGGCACCAAGCTCATGCTTCATACCTACGAGGCCCTACCCATGATCGTCGGGCTCGTTGCGGCAGCCGTATCCGCAGCCATCTCGGTTAAATGGTTGGTAAATTACCTCCAAAGCCACGGCCTCTCCATCTTCGGCTGGTATCGCATCGCCATCGGTCTCATCGTCGGCAGCCTGATCCTCAGCGGAGTTCTACAAGCCTAATCAAATTTCCCCTCCTCTCATAACCCACGGCACCAATGAATCACCCCACAGGAAATAAAGCCGTCCCTGAAACCAATCGTTCGGCTGATAATCCCTTCGACGCACTCACCCGCTTGGAAAATTTGCCAACCGGACCTGAAACTCCCCTGTCTTCCACTCCCTCCATTCCCGAAAAAACATCCCAGCGCGGCCAGAAAAACCAAAATCGCGGCCGAGTGGACATCGTCCGCCAAACCGCCCATCGCGGAGGCAAAGGCGTCACCATCGCTAAAAATTTCATCGGCATCGGACTACCGGAAAAGCAAGCCCTCGCCAAGCTGATGCAAAAATCCTGCGGTGTCGGCGGCACCGTCAAAGACGGATGCATCGAGATCCAAGGCGACAAACGGGATGAAATGAAGCGCATCCTCACCGAAGCCGGCTTCAAGCCCGTCTTCGCAGGCGGATAGGCCCGCGACCAGACGTGAGACGCTGCCTCCATTGCATCTTGCCTACCCCACGCGATCAGATTTAAATTTGACGCTCAGCGCCGCCGAGTCAGCAGCTCCGAATCGCCATGGAAGCACTTTCGCCCGCGAAATGCCGATCCTTGGCCCGGCCACAATCATCCTCTCCTCATTTCCCCGTAATATCCCTGTCTCCTCATGATCCAGAAATGAGGACCCATTCCCCTCGCCATCGATTCCGAATAACCTCGTCAGCCTGCCCGGACCCGCCCCCAATTTCGGATGCCCCTCGCACTCCAGCGCCCGCAGTAGCACGAAACCATCAACCTCGCCCCCTTTCACCAGCACATTGAATAGCCAGTGAACCCCGTAACATTGGTAAATATACGCGGCCCCCGCAGCATGATCCGCCACAAACTTCCGCGTCTTTGGCCGGAACCAAGTGTGGCACGCCTCATCCCCCACAGCAGCGTAGGCCTCCGTCTCCACGATCGTCCCGCGATTTCCCTTCCAAAAAAATTCACAACCAATCAATTCCCGAACGCATGTCGTTGGCCCGCGTTCGAAAAATTCCGCCTTAATTCGCGTCATCATTGAAACTAACCCACCCACCAACACCCGCAACCCATCCCGCAATCACTCGGCAGAATCCTATATACTGCCGTGCATCAAAATTTGTGGAATAAGAAGTAGGGACCTTATTGTCCCTTTCTTCCTCTGTGCCAACCAAAGAGGCGACAGTAAGGTCGCCGCACCCTAGCCCGTTACTCCCAGCAACAAATCCCCAAGCAACCCCTCAATACTGACTCGAAAACTCACCCCCCAGTCCTACGCCGCCGCAGCAGCGGATTACGAGGACGATCAACGGTGGCGCGGAATTCCTTATAATGGCGTTTCACCCGCTCAATGTAAGCTTTCTGAGGAAGCAACACATCGGTGAAAAGATTTAGAATCCCGTCTGCGTCCATGCTTTGAGGTGAGCCAACATTCAGTTCCGGACCTTGCAACATCGCGATATCCTCGGCAGTTCCCTGTTTAAACCATTCGCGATAGAATCTAGGACTCTCCCATCCGTAAGCGATCACCGCCTCAGCTTGCTCAGTCCGGGAGGAAACCACCGTAAAAAACACGCGGCGGCAATCACAGCCCGCTTCATTACAGAACATCTCCACAAATGCATAATCCGCAGTTGGCAAGTTAAACGTGACTGCTGCCTCATCAAGAACAGTGATGACCCGCGTCTCAGCCTCTGCCAGCTCCGGCAAACGTTCATACAGAGGTTGAAATGGCAATTCCAAAAAAAGACTTAATCCCTCAGACTTGCAAGTCCTGAAACCTGATTCGTTATTTTCAAAAGCCAAATGCTCCCAAATTCCTGAGTATTTTGGCGTCAATAGTTAAATTCCCTAAATTTCTCCTTGCCGGGCCGAAGAAATTACGATTTTATTCGGTTGTTGACTCCATAAACGCAAGCAATCGTGAGTCCAACTTAACAAATCTTCATCGCTGCTTCCGAAACAAAATTTTCTCAAACAAACCGCCTTCCGCCAAGCCTGCAATCTCTGCCATTAAAAGACCCACCAATCTGTTCGAAATGAAAAAGCTCATCCCATTCTCAATTGCCGCTACCCTAGCCGCCACCAGCTTTGCCCAAGCGCAAACCGTTTATACCAAACCTTCTGGCTATGTGAAGCACACGTTGCTTCCGAGTAAGTCGAATTTGATTGGAATAACCCTACAAAATAACCCCATTGCTTCCGGACTTCTAAGTTCCGTATCTGGAAATACTCTGACATCTGCCTCTTCAAATATCCAGACAATCGTAGGAAGAACCTATGTTCTCGAAATTTTAAGTGGTACCCTTGCAGGAACGATTCAAGCAGTTACTGCCACCAACATTTCTGCGACAACGATCACAACTCCAGATAATCTTGGTGCACTTGGAGTTGCGTCAGGAGATAGATTTTCTCTAAGACTAGCTCCAACCCTCGAAGAAGTCTTTGGAACCACATCTCTTACATCTGGAGGTACTTTATTTGCAGCAATTAGCTCCTTGGCTGCTGACAAAGTCACAGTTTCCAATGGCAGCGGGGGCACAACTCAATATTTTTTGCATACTTCAGGTCAATTTAGAATTGTAGGTACAACTACTCCAGCGCTAAATATTCCTATCATCTATGCTGACGGTGTGTGGATAGTGAAAACGTCTGCATCTAGTGTGGCTAAGACTCTTGTAGTTATGGGTCAGGTTAAAACCACGGATACAAATCAAGTTTTGTCTCGGGGTGTTAATAACTTTGGAATTGTTAGCCCGGTGGGTTCCACCTTAAGAACTGCAGGGTTTGAAGCGACTCTTATTCAAGGGTTCTCTCCTCTATCCGCCGACAACTTGTCGATTCCGCAATCGGATGGCACATTCATTACCTATTTTCGCCGCAGTGGATCTTGGCGATTAGTGAGCGACCCTACTGTAATTATTCCCTTAAGTGAGGATCCAGTATTACCATCCGCTGTGGTGATTAAAAGGTCTAGTGAGACTACCAGCAATTTAAAGCTCACTGTTCCTATTTCTTATTCTAATCTTTAAAAATCAGCCTGTTTATAATATCATGAAATTTACAACCATCGTCACACTCTCAATACTTGGATCAATTATAGGGGTAAAAGGGGCAATCTTTGACCTTAACAATCTTGTGCTTGGGCCTGCCGATGTCTCGCACCCTGGTGATTTTCTCTATGCGGATGAAAATGGAGTTCTCCTTGATTCGCCTACTTTTGAATCTGGATTGCCTAACGATAATATCATTACTATGGGTTATTTTCCTGATGCCTTCGATGTCATAGCGAATTTGAATAACATTCCGTTTCTGCTTACTAATTATACTATAGCGAATTCCACTTCTATCCCTCCCAACCCTGCTTCCACTGCTGTTGGTCTTAATAGCCCTAGCTTGGCTGGCCAGTTTCCAGGATACGTCGAAATAGCCGGTACACCTGGAGAAATCATTGGCCCTGGCAATCCGCTGATTGGCAGGCCCCTTTATTCTTTCGTAGGAAATAGAATAACGCTTGCAGATTCCACTAGCTTTGCGCTGACCACCGCTGGGTCTTTACGTGTAGATGACAACCCGGTTTTTCAAGAGTCATACAGTTCCGACCCCATTGGTCGAGACATCCTCATCGGAAATGTTTCCACTAGAGTTGGAGATTTTGGCGGAGGATTTGGCACCTATAATGTAATAGGATTGGTTCCAATCCCAGAGCCTTCAGTGACACTTCTAAGTGGTCTCGGAGTTCTAGGCCTTCTTCGCCGTCGTCGTTAAAACGAAACTAAATAATTTTACTCATCAAAAAGGCGGACTTCGGTTCGCCTTTTTGATGGGCCGTCTTCCGAAGAAAATCCAAAAATATTTCCCTCTTTTGATTTAAAAATGATGGGAAAATTGATTTACTCGGCAGCTTACCGCTTAACCTTTAAAAGATTCACTCCACCTGCGTCGGTTCGCGTTGTTCGGGATCTGCCAGTTGATACATTTCGCCATCCAGCACACGGGTGAGTGATCCAGTGCCGCCATTTGTAATCGTCCATTCGAAATCCATGCCGCCGATGGTGGCAGTGCCTGAATACGAGTTACTGCCTACACTAAAATAATCGTGGATTTCCCTCCCGGAGACGATCTGAGCAGAGTTAAGAAAATTCACTGCCTGCTGATCGGTCAAATTAAAGGCGTCCTTTGCTGCTGGATCTCGAGTCTGGCTATCGACGATCACGACATTCTCCACCAACGCCAGCGCCGGTCCTCGGTTCTCGGCCGATTTTGAACATGCACCGAGCAAGGGAATCCCTACGAGTAAAATGAAGTGCTTCATGACGAATTGCGATTTTGACATCACACAGGTAACTTGCAGGAAAAATCAATCATGGCGATCCTGAAATTCTGATCGTTCCTAAAAATTAAGCCTTCTTCCGAAATCAGAAACGATGACTGATCGTAATTCCCTTATGCCTCAAGCCACAATTGCCTCCATCTTTCGTTCAACAGTGCGGTAAAATTACAAAATGCTTCCGCTCATTCCATTGAATTGTGATTTCAAGCTCACCGATGATCTTTGCCGCGATTGTAAGCGTGGCCGTTCGGTTGAATAGCTAACGCAATCCGTTACCACGTCACCCGCAGGCGCATGAAGCGGCTGGAACTTGCGTCCGGTGATGGATCGCGTAGCTCTACGGTTTTAATCCCGGGTGACGCATCGTCGCCGCCCACATAACCCACACCGCCGAACGGTGCTCCCGCCATGCTCGTCGCCACCGTGGTCCATTCCGCAAGGTCGCTTGAGACTTGCACTTCCAGCGTGATATCATTACGAGCTGGATCCCGGCGGAGGTTCATCACCCATGCTTTACCGCTAGGAAAATTCGCGAAGCCTTCGTTCAAGGCGGTGCCGGCACCTGTGGCCGTGAGCGGCGGGCGTCCGAGGGCGTATTCCATCAGGTTCGCTAGGCCATCACCATCAGGATCAGCGAAGGGATCCGCACCGATGGAACCGAGTTCCGCCAGCCTCCACGCTGTAAAGGGAGTTGATGCCTCCCCTCGCAGAAATAACCGGGCGATGATGCCGTCGGTCGCGCCACGGCCAAAGCGCGCCCAACTGGGTGCATCTCCTACGCGGAGCGGGTTCCCCTCTGGCACGCCGCCCATTGCCGAGCTTCCCGCCAGCACCAGAAAGCCACCGCTTGCAGGGACAATTCCTTGCACTGAAACGCCTTGCGCCCCAACGGGCTCTACCAAGGTATCGTCACCCGGATAGGTAAATTGCCCACAAATGGCAGTGCCGTAAATAAGCGTTGAAAGATCGGGCGAATACACGTTTGCGAAATCGTGCCAAGGCGAAGTGGCGGGCGGCGGAGGCACCGTCTGCCATGCAGTGATCGTAGTGGCCAAGCGGGGTGCTGTGCCGATGATCATCACGCGCCCGGAAGGATCCACAACCATGCGCCCGGGACGCAGCCGGGTGGTATTGAGGTTGGGCCAGCCACTATTCGGATTCGACCATCCCCCTAAATTAGGATCGCTCGAAGGCGAGGCGTTGACAGTGCCATTTCTAGCAAAACCAGCCACGTATGTCGCACCGCGAAGCGTGCCGTCAGAAATAGAAAACGTGCCTAGCCATGAAATGTGAATGTTCCCGCTGGTACCCGTGAATTGCTTCTGGAATCCCACATAACCGGCCGGAGCACCGGGAATGGAAGCGGCAGTGCCGGACCAGAAGTTGGAAACATTATTACCGTGGCAACGCGCATTCACCACCAACCGATTCCCAACGTAATCTAGGGCGAGACCATCCACATACTGGTCGGGCGAGGAATTAATACCTTCGCTACTCCGATCCGGAACGTTGTCACCATTCGTATCGAGATCGAGGTCGATCAGCCCATTTTTATTGACTCCGGAAGTGCTGTCTTTCCATTCCGAATAAAGCCGCGTCCACCAGCGGGCCGTGCCATCCGCAGCATAAGCGCTTACCCAAGGTTCAAAGTCAGGATTGCCATCGGGAAGCTTGGTTTTGATATTGGCCCCGAGGTAAAAGGCGTTGCTGCGTCTGTCCACGGTGACCGCTGAAATATGACCGGCGGTGGCGGCGTTGCTGTAGCCAGTGTAGCCGCGCCCCGAGCCGTTGCCGGGCAGATTGTAGGGTCCATCGAAAAATGTATCCATCGGCCAGCGGCCACGACGTAGCCCGCCATTCGTATCCCCATCGACTGCTGCAAAGTCACTGGGACTCCACGAGCGGAAATCTCCAGTGGAATTGGTCTTCAGCACCAACCGATAAGCGTCCTTGGCGTGGAGCGCCGCCAATGACTTCGGCTGCCCGGCCCCGTTATAAAAATTTGCCGCCATCCAGTCGGCGCTATGCGGCTTCCCAGTGACCGTGATCAGCAGAATATCGCCACCTGCGGCACCCACATCCCAAGCCTGGTTTTCCTTCAAATCGCCCGCCGCCTTCTCATTCACAGCCCATGCAAGTCCGGCAGGTGGGCCAGCCAGAAAATTTCCGCTGAGTTTCGCCACAAAGTAGCCACCTTGCGCATCGCCCCACGAATTCAGCGCGATATTTCCGGAAATAAAAATCTCCCCCGTGGCCGCTCCCGGCACTTCGGTAGTGCGAATGCGGCGGATGTTTTCAGCCGCACCCTTGGGCAAATGCCAACATCGCTCGATCGTGCCAAGATCAGGCGAGACCACTAAAATGAAGCCGATCCAGGCTCCCGTCGAATTCGGACTGGTGATCGCGGCAGTTCCCGCCGCCACTGTCACCGGTGTATTGGCTGGCAACCAATCAAGCGCACTCGCACGGCCAGCGATCAACCACCGCCCGTCTGAAAGCCGCGTAGCATCATAAAACAGCTCGTCCCCTGCCCCACCCGCGTAAAAAACTCGCTCTGCGGCGGAAGCGACGGTCAGTGCCGCAAACATCACACACCACGCACACACCACGTAGCGAAAAACAAAAAGGGGCTGACCTAAGCCGAAGTTCCACCATCGAGAATCAATCGCAGACCGCCGCGATTCATTGAATTTGTATAACTTCGAATGATCAGTCATCTGCCGGAAGCTGATCTTTCCACACCACCTTGCCAAGCGGGTTTTTGGCAGTGCTCATACTTACTTTGAAAGCATATGAACTTGGAAAGATCCTTTCAACACCACTACGTCGGGGGGCAAAGAGTTAATTTCACCTTCCAGAGTTTTGTTTGACAGCTGTGCGTCGAAAATAAAGGGTTTTTACACCATGAAAGCACCACTTATCACATTATTTGCAGTTTCGACAGTTCTCTTCGTTTCTTGCAAAGAAAAATCCGCTGAGGTCAAACAAGTCGAGGAACAAACTGCTCGGGCCGTAGAGTCCGGAGCGATGACCAAAGATCAAGCAAATGCTGTGAATAACGCTGCTGCCAACGCCGATGATTTGAAAGACGAAGCTAAAAAAATCGTCGATGAGCAACTCGCGAGTTTGGAGAAAGCTACAACTGCCGAAGAGATGAAAGCAGCGATCAAGGATGCCACCAAAGCGAACATGGAACTCGCTGTAAAGTCAGGCATGATGACAAAAGAACAGGTTGATCTTTCTCTCAATTCTCTCTCCAGCATCGATATGATCCCCGAGGAAACTCTCAAATCAATGGTGGAACAACTCAAGACCACGCTGCGCCAAGCCCAGTCGCAAACCAAGTAGTCGGATTATCTTCTAACGACTGAACAAAGCTCCGCCAGTCATGTCAATCTCATCACAACTCACGAACCCCGCCTACCCCGCCTACTTAATACGTGTGAGGAGCAAGGTGGCTGTAACGTGTAGATATAGCATGCATCGCTTGAGTTGAAAAGCGGGCTGGTGTTGAGTTAAAATCCCTGCCACTCGGTAGGGTGCTATAAACAAGACATCACCAGCCCGGAGCAATTTGCTCGTCCTCAAGCAGCTTCTCAACCACATTCCTCGCCGATTGCTCAAGCGTCATGCGATTGAAACCGGCGTAGAGGCCCAGGCCCGCAGCTTCTGCTTGGCACGTGATAATTCATCTTTGAGCGATGCTTTTCGCTCAACTCCCCCACGCCACGGGACTCAACGACGTGTGTGATTGACTCCTGATTGACTCCTGATCGACTCCTGATCGACTTCGGCTCAAGTCCGGCTCAAGTCCGCCGCTCTGGCACGCTACGGCGGCACGCATCCCTCAAAAAAATGGACTCTCTCACACCAACAAGGATCGGAACGCGGATTTCGCCGAAAAACCGTTTTGATCCTGACGACAAGCCAGACTTTTTATCAGAATTTTTAATCGACACTACGAGTTCTATGACCTACTAACTTTTCATCCGCCATGAACAACCGCAAACGATGGATCGCCCCTTGGAAAAACTCACAGACAAAACCAGAAATTTATCACGCCGTTTCTCGCGTGAATGGGCGGTTTTTAGTGCTACAAAACGATGAACGGGAGCATTTTCGGACCTTGATGCGGATGTGTGAGAAGTTTACGGGTTGCCGGGTTTTGTCTTACTGCGTGATGTCGAATCATTTCCATATCTTGCTGGAAGTGACTCCCATGCCGGAGGGCGGAATAACGGATCAGGTGTTGCTGGATCGCCTCGGTGCCTTCTATAGCGAAGCACAGGTTGCGGAAATTGCTTTAGGCTTGGAGGACGCTGCGATTCCGCGCATCCGTGGTGAGTTTGAGCTGGCGCCTGTCGATGATCATGGAGTGGCTTTGACGCCGCTTCAGGAACAAGCGCTTGCAGAGCAGCAGGCTTCCAGCCGGGTGGCGGAAATTCGCAATCGCTACACCCGAAGGATGCATAGTTTGAGCGAATTTATGAAATCTCTGCTGGAACGCTTCACCAAATGGTTCAACCGCACGCATTCTCGCTCGGGGACCCTGTGGGAGGATCGGTTCAAGAGCGTGATTGTAGAAGGTGGCGTAGCGGCGAGGACGATGGCGGCTTACATTGATCTCAATCCCGTGAGGGCGGGGATGGTGGAGGATCCTGCAGATTACCGTTGGAGTAGCTATGGTGAGGCAGTGGGCGGTGGCGCAAAGGGCAATGGCAAAAAGGCTCGTGAAGGGTTAACCCGAGCCTATTTTTGTGATCAAGGAGTCGGATTCGACGCTGCGAAGTGGGGGGAGGTCTCGCGGCTTTACCGGCGGTTGATGGGTTTTGCGCTAGGGCGGAAATCTGGAAGCGCCAAAGTTGCAGATCTGAAGGAAAATCAAGGTCAGACGATGATGAACACGGCGGAAATGCTGGAAGGCGAAGACAATGGGACCGTGCTAAAAGATCTGGGGATGGCGAAGTTGCTGCGCTGTCGGGTGAGATATTTTACGGAT
>JBGSUW010000025.1:0-70900 GCA_041753275.1 Akkermansiaceae bacterium
GGATGATTTTGTTGGTGATGGCGACGGGCATGTCGCTGGGGGCTTGGGGCTCGACTGGCTGGACTTTGATCTCGACGCTGACGGGCACGGCGCGGAGGCCTTCGATGATTTTTTGGAGCTGGGCAAGGGTGGCGTCCGAGAGGGTGGGCTGACTGACAGCTTGTTGGATTTTTTCGAGGCCGAGGGTGAAGGCGCTCATGTGGCCGGTGATGCGGGTGACGGGATCGTTCTCGCCGGAGCCGCCTGTGAGGATATTGCGCTGGAAAGTGCTGGTGATGGCCGTCCAGCGGGTGCTGTCTTCCGGGGTGGCGAGCTGATTGATCTGGCGCCATTTGAGGAGATTGGCCTCGGCGGCTTGGCTGAGGGTCTGGGCTTCGCCGCGGTAGTGATCGGCGATGAGGTTGGCGACTTCGGCATCGGTCATGAGGGGCAGAATTTTATCGGCAATCTTGTTCATGTTGCGATAACTGCCTTGGAGCTTGAAGGGTGGCTCGGTGCGGTAGGCGTCTTCCATAGCGGCGCTGCGGACGTATTCCTGATTGACGCGGAGGATGATCTCGCGGACGTGGAGGAGCTTTTCCATGACGGCGACGGCGTCGTTGATCTCCTCGGCGCTGAAGGAATTCTCGAACTCGATGTCTTCGCGGCTGCCGGTCTGGGCGATTTGTAAAATGCTGAGGGCGTCTTGGTGGCTGCGGGCGGCGATGTGGGCGAGGGTGGAATTGCTAGTGAGAGAATTTTCAATATAACTGTCTTTGAAGGCTTGCTCGTGACCGCCGAGGATATCGCCTAAGTTATAGGTATCGGCGCGATTGGCGAGCATGTCCGGGACTTGGAATTTCCCGCCGACTTCGGTGTAGGGATTGCCGGCCATGACGACAGCAACCTTGCGGCCGCGGAGGTCGTAGGTTTTGGCCTGGCCCTGGAAGACGCCTTCAATTTTGCGGGTGCCGTCGCAGAGGGAGATGAACTTTTGGAGAAACTCGGGGTTGGTGTGTTGGATGTCGTCGATGTAGATCATGACGTTGTCACCCATTTCAAAGGCGAGGTTGAGTTTCTCGATTTCCTGGCGGGCGCTGGCGTTATTGGCTTCTGCGGGATCGAGCGAGGTGACGTGGTGGCCGAGGGCGGGGCCGTTGATTTTCACGAGGGTGATGCCGAGGCGGTTGGCGACGTATTCCATGAGGGTGGTCTTGCCGTAGCCGGGCGGGGAAATGAGTAGCAGCAGGCCCATGCGGTCGGTGCGGGTATCGCTGCCGGAGGCACCGATTTGCTTGGCGAGATTGGCACCGATGAGGGGCAGGTAAACTTGATCAAGCAGGCGATTTCTGACGAATGAACTGAGCACGCCGGCCTTGAATTGATCGAGCTGTAACTCGTGGCGGCGGGTTTCTGCGAGGTGGTGTTTGAGTCGTTGAAATTGCTGGAAGGCAGGGACGACTGTGAGTTGGTATTGGCGGAGGCGGCTGGTGAATTCGTGGTAATCGAGGAGAATTTTTCCCTCTTGAATGCGCGGGTGGCTGCCGATGAGGCCGGTGAGGGTGACGGCTGAGACGAGGGCGGGTGGGGTGATGGCGGGCAGTGGATCTTGGAGGACGACGAGTGCGGCGGCCTCGATGAGATGCTGGGGCGGTGCGGCGGGGCTGAGGGCGTGGAGCCACTCATGGGCGATCTCGAAGGCGAGGATGGGCTGGGCGGAGAGGGCGGTGAGAGTTCCCTCGAAGTCGGCGGTTGCGCGCTTGCTGGTGAGTTCTTTGCGGAAGCTGCGGACGAGTTCCACGGCAGCAGCGGAGCGGGTGAAAGGGAGCTGCGGGTGCTTGGTGGTGAGGTGTTGGAGTTCATCAAGCAGGCAGGTGGCGATGGCTTGAGGGGGGATGGGCCAGTGGCTGGAAAATGCGGCGATTTGCTGAAGGAGCTGGGCGTCATCAAGGGGGATGGTGCTGCCGAGTAGCTCGCGGATGCGGCCCTTGGAATGCATGCGGATGGCAAGCGCGGCCTTGGCTTCGGAGTCTTGCCATGCTTGCCAAAAGATCAGGGCGTAGCCGCGGGCGGCGGGCGAGTGCCGCAGTAGGCCGAGGCTGGCATGCATTTCCTGGAGCGCCTTGAGGATGAGCGCGGCATCGTGATCGTGGACGCCCTTGGTGTAGCCTTCTTGGTAGCGCGGGGCGATGAAAGTGGCGATGTCCTGGGGCGCACCGGTTTGGAAAATTTGCCAAGCGAGGAATTCCGCGCGGTAGATTTCGGCGTTTTCAGAAATGACGGCTTGGTCCCAGAGGTGGCGCTGGGCATCGAGCACAGGGTTGTCAATTTTCTCGAAAAAACGCGTGCCGGTGAGGTGGTAGGCGAGGCCGCCTTCGCGCGGGAGGATGGCGAGTTCGAGCGGCTGGCGATTGACGCTGAACTTGTGGCGGCCGAATTGGATGATGTCGCCGCCATCGACGAAGAGTTCCGCCTTGTCGCGGATTTGTTTGAGGGAATCTTGCTGGAGGGTTTTGAGGCGGGTTTGGAGTTCGTCCGCGCTGACGGTATCGCCGAGTTTGTGAAGTTCTGCGATGAGGTCGCGGAGCTTGGCGACCATGGCATCGGCGGCGAGCCAACTGTGGACTTCCGCGGGCTTGGCGAAGGCGGCGAGGCGGCTGCGGACGCTGGCGAGGATGCGCTCGGCGGACTGGGTGAGGGATTGGCAACGGCGGCTGAGGGCATCGGTGAGGGATTGGCGGCGGGCCTCGAAGGCGGTTTGGGCTTCCTCGCGCTTGGTGATGAGCTCGGCGGCGTATTCGTGAAAATCGGCGAAACGGGTTTCCATTTCCTCGATCTGGACCATGATGCGGGTGAGCGCTTGATCACATTTTTCCGGGGTGGTGGCGACTTCGAGATAGTTGAGCAGGCTCTGGCTGAGGAGGCTGAGCTGGGCGTTGAACTGGGCGGCACCTTCGGTTTTTGCGAGATCAGAGCGGCGATTGCGCAGGGTGCTGCGGACTTGATTGAGCTGGGCAAAGAGGGCGGAGATGCCCTCGATGATGCGGGTGGTCTCGGTGGCGTCTTTGATTTTGAGGCCGCTGACGATGGTGGTGAGCATTTCCAATTCACTACTGGACTTGGCGAGAGCTGTTTCAATTTCCTCGGCCTCGGTGACCTTGGCGAGGGTGGGAATGAGCTCTTGCTGGGTGGTGATCTGGCTGCGGTAGGGATCGAGCGCGGTGGGCTGGAGCAGGAAATTAACGCATTTTTCGCTGAGTTTATCGACTCCCTCGGCGACGGCTTGGTCCATGGCATCGATCTCGCTGGCATCGGTGTAGCGGACCTCGCGGAGGGCGATGATGTGGCCGCGAAGCTCGCGGAGGGTGGTGAGCAACTGCACGAAGCCGAGGATATCTTCCGGGGCGGTGTTGGTGGCGGTGTTGAGGTTTTTAGTGACTTGGGCTTGGAGCGCGGCGGTCTGATCCGCAGCGGTCTTTCTCATCCGGCGGACTTTTTCAAACTCGCCGAGGGCGGCTTCTGCGGCGGCTTTGATCGCGACGAGGGCGCTCTTCAGATCATGGGCCTCGGCTTGGGCGAGCCAGAAATAGCTGTCTGCGATGTCACCGGCGGCGCGGACGAGTTCGACGTAGAGGCCGGAAAATGAGTCACCCTTGGCCAAGAGCGTGAGGATGGCGCGGCACTCGGCCATGCAGCGGACAATTTCCGCATTGCCGATTTTTCCGAGAAACGTTTGCGCTGGCTCGCTGGCACGGATGTCTGCGGTGACGAAGGATGTCTGCCATGCTTGGACGACGTGGTGTTTGCGAGGCTCGGCATCGGCTTCGAAGATGATGAGTTTGCCGTCGGGAAAAAGGCTGAATCCACTGCACTTGATGGGGGTGGCGACGCTCTGGGTGATGAGATTGTAACTGAGCAGGAGGTAGGATGAGCTACTTTCGAGACTGCTGAAAACGAAGAGGGTGTCCTCGCCATTTGCGGCGGCAACGCGGCGCTCGAAACGCATGGGCGGCAGGCCGGTCTCGAAACGGCGGACCTCGCCGGTTTGCAAAACGTAGCCGTGAGGAAAGATCAGGCCGTGATCGTCTGGCAGGACGAGGCAACTCTCGGCAATGCTATCGATGCGGTGGGCCTCGCGGGTGCGCTCATTGAAGACGAGGTAGCGCCAAGTTTTTTCCTGGTATGGGAGGATCTTGAGCAAGATGAGATTGCCGACGATGGCGTAGTGGATCTCCGCATCATCGAGCGTCTGGTCTTGGTGATCGACGGGTTCGCTAAAGATTCCCCGGCCGATCTCGGTGTTATTTTCAACTTTGACGGTGAGGTCGCCGCCGATGGTCTCGATGAAGACGCGGTCTTCAATGCTGATGTGGGGGTGCAGGCCGGCACGAGCCATATCGCGGGTGGCGCGCTTCCAGATGAATTCTTGGGGTGCGGGGAAAACGTATTCGTGATCGCTGCGGTTCCCTAAATATTTGAGGGTGCCGATCTCATCATCGATGAGCCATTTGAAGGTCTTGACCTCATCGGCGCGCTGGCCGACTTGGAAGCCCATGTAGAGATGCGGGCCGATGCGGTGGAACTTGAGAAAAGTAGCGTTTTTATAGAAATTAAATAGATATGAAAAATCGGCAATGAACTGCGAGTCATCTAGTAGTTGCTGTTTATTGGGGTGAAAACTATGGTCTTGTGGATCGTAATCTACGACGGCGAAAACGTCCTCGACGCGCATGGAAGTGCGGAGACCGAGGTGGACATTGTAGCCGAAGAGGAAGCGCTGCGGGCCAATGGTAACCATGTCCCGAGGGACGCAGTTGTTATCCGTGGTGAGGCGCGAGGTGGCGAGCAGCGCGGTATCGATGCTGCCGAACTGCGCTTTCCGATCGTCATTGAGGAGCTCGAGGCGGGCTTGGAGATCGCCGCCGTGCTGGCTGAGGCGCTGGCGAATGACCTCGTAGGCGCCTGCTTCTAGCTGAGGCGCGGGCTGGGCGGCGGGATCGGGCATGGGAGGACTATTTTTTAGCGAGCAAGCTTGCTACTGGATTCTCAGTAAGTCCGAAGCGGCTCGCGGCACCGATCATGCCGGTGAGTTTATTGAGAGTGGCGGAATCCGGATTGAGGCCAATGAGCTTGGCGAAGAGGGCCGAGAGGGTGAGATTTTTCGTATCCTCGGCGGTAAGGCCAAATTGATCGACGAGAGTGCTCAACTGGGCCTTGAAGTACTCCGGATCGCTGTTGAAAAAAGTTTCCTTCACAGTGGTGAGGGTGCGGCTGCCTTCGACGAGGCGGTCCACGGCGCGGGCGTTGCCTATTGCGTTGGTGATTTTATCGAAGAACTGAGTCTCGCCGCCGACGATTTCGATTTTGGCGGATTTCATGGCCTCGCCGAGCACTCCGGCCTGGGCGGCGGCGATGTCTTTCTGGATGTGAATTTCCGCCAGGGCGATGGCTTTGTCTTTCTCAAGAGTGAGCTTAAACTCCTCATGTTCGCGGCCGGCATCTTCGAGCAATTTCATGGCTTCCGCCTTTTTAGTGATGCCGTCTGCCTCAGCGGCGAGCTTGAGCTGGGTGACTTCCGCATCGACGGTGCCCTGCTTGTGAGAGGCTTCTGCCTTGGCGATGAGGACCTGGGCCTCGCCGAGTCCGATGGCGGCAGAAGTGGCGGTTTTCCCCTCGGCGATGGAGACTTCTGCGGCGGCGTCTTTGATCGCGGATTCCTGATGGGCGTCTGCTAGGGTGAGGATTTCCTGAGCGCGAAGCTCGGCGGATTGCTTGGAAGCCTCGGCGGCTTTGACGGCGGTGTAGGCGGCCTGGTCCGAGGCGAGGCGGGCGGATTCTTGATCGGCCTCGGCTTGTTTGATTTTCTGGATGAGCTGTTCTTGAGCGTTCTTCTCCGCATTGGTGAGGGCAACTTGCTTATCGCGATCGGCAGTGGCGAAGGCTTCGGTGTCTTTGATTTTCTGTTGTTCGATGACGACGGTCTTCTCAAGAACGACGCGCTCTTTGATGACCTCTTGAATGTTCTTTTTCTCAACTTCGATGGCCTTTTCTTTCTCGATGCTTTTGAGGCTGGTCTGGCGCTCGCGGTCGATGATTTCGAGGTCGCGGTCGCGGGTGACGCGTTCGATTTCGACGGCATCGGTGCGCTCTTTATTACGGAGGGCAACGAGGACTTGGCGGTCCTTGTTCTCGGTGGCGATGGCGATTTCCTCGTTGGCGGCGATATTCGCGCGCTCGGATTTGAGGCGTTCTTCAGACTGGACCTTCGCAGTTTCTGCTTCTTCGCGGGCGATCACGCTTTGCACATCCCGCTTTTGCTTGGCCTCGGTTTCGGCGAGTTGGCGCTCAAGTTCGAGGATGGCCTCGCGAGCTTGCACGTCCTGTTGCTTGATGACCTTTTCTTTGTCGCGCTGGATGTTGTTGGACATCTTCGCTTGGGTGGCCGTGAGTTCGGTGATTTTTTTAATCCCCTCGGCATCGAGAATGTTATCGGGATCGAGGTTTTCGAGTTGGGTTTGTTCGAGGAAGTCGATGGCGCAGTCATCGAGAGCGAAGCCATTGAGATCGGTGCCGATGACTTTGAGAATCCCGCTCTTGAAAGTGTCACGCTCGTTGTAGAGTTGGACGAAATCGAAGCGCTTGCCGACGGTTTTCAGGGCTTCTGAAAATTTCGCGTCGAACAGAGTGCGGATCATGTCCACGTTTGAAGCGCGGGCGCAGCCTACGGACTGGGCAACGCGGAGCACGTCTTCCGGGGTTTTATTGACCCGGACGAAGAAGGCGACTTTGATATCGGCGCGGATGTTGTCTTGGCAGATTAGCCCTTCCGTCGCCTTGCGCTCGATTTCGATCCGCTTGACCGAAATATCCATATATTCCGCTTGGTGAGCGACGGGAATGACGATCATTCCATTGAACGAAACGTGGGTGCCGCCGATGCCATTTCTGACGATGGCCTGCCCCTGCTGGACCTTACGGTAGAAGCGAGAAAAGAGAATTAGGACTCCGATGAAGATACCGATGACAATGACGCCGACAAGGATGCCACCTTCAAGGAGGAGCGCTAGGGGTAGGGATACGATCATAAATTAGTGGGTGGAGCGGATACGACATAATAGAAATTGTGATCAGGTCCGGCTGCGGTGACAGTGACAGAAGTGCCTTTCACGAGCGGGGCAGCGCCGGGCTGGGTGCGGACGTTGATGAGCAAGGGAGCACCTTTTCCAACAATCTCTACTTGGCCGTAAGTGTCATCCGCTTCCATGGAGACGACGGTTCCGGTGCGGTCGATTACGAGTTCACCCTCGGGGTCGCTCTCGGCCATCGACACGTAAAGTTTTGCAATGGGGATGGTGACAATTTTGGTGATGATGGCGCTGATGACGAAATTGGGGACAAGCAGGATGATGGCGCGACTGATACTGGTACTCGGATTCCAAGTTTGATTGAGCACCAAGGAGAGAAACCACATGAAAAGGATGATGAAACTTACCCAGACCACGATAGGAACCTTGGTGATACCAAGTGAGCGCCCGGTAGAAATCCAAAGGCTGCCGCCCGAAGTATCGTGCGTGAGGTCGGTGGCTCCATGACCATCGACGAACGCGTCTGGAGCGTCAGTTTCCAAATGACACACGCCTGCGATGACCATGAGCCAATATAGAACCACCAGCCCGAGAGCGAGAGTCAGGAGGATTTGATGGTGGCTGATGGATGCCTGAAAAAGTTCAAACACGAAGGTGGTCAATGCTGTGATTGACATGCATGAAATCAGATTTTGTGTTAGGTGACTATCACAAAATTCCGATGAACTGCGATTACCTCAAAAGACGATAGATTTTTAGTCAGGTGTAATTCTGCTGTAGCGGAAAGCGGATGGCGTGGGCCCGCACAATGCCGGAGCTTCCAGGCGCAAGGATTTCTCATCCAAATCGACCAAAACTGCCAGTCTCGTATTAATGAAAAACGCTAGTGCGAGTGACGATGCTCAAAATCTCAATACGCTTCCCGAGCTGCTACTGCTGGGTGGGGAGTTCCAATTTGGAAAGATGGCGAACTCACATGAAATTGTTACATTACGATGGCCTACGCAGATGAAGATATCATACAGGAACCCGTATTGATATTATGATTCATGGAATCGACGTGAGAAGAGTCGATAAAAAAGGCAGCGCGGAATGATCCGCACTGCCTTAACAACAACTAAGATGAGACGGCCTAGTAGTAGAATTTCAACCCGAGATCCACTTGCTTGGCGATGCCATCGCTACCGCTGTCACCAGAGATGACCCAATCGCCACCTACGGAAGCAAAGATGGCCAAGTTGGAACGCATGAAATATTTCACACCAGCATCAAATCCAAGAGTCGCGCTGTCGTCTCCTTGATCAGGACGCAAGTAACCCGCATTTGCACGGACGAAGGGCACCCATTGTGTGCCTGTTAGGAAATTGTATTCCCCGAAGACGCCGACCCGATAGTCCTTGGCACTATCAACGCCTGTGATGCCGGCTTGGGCGCCAACGAGCCAATTGGAAGTGAGGAAGCGACCGTAACTGATGTCGAAACTGTATGCAGTACTCTCTTCCCAGTTAAGCCGCCCACTGAGACTAAGTTCTTGCACGCCGGCGGCGAGCATCGGAAGTCTGTCATCAACAGAGCCGCCCTGTGTTTGGGCAGTGGTGGTCATCATTCCATCCTTTCCAGAAGTGGTGGCTGCGAGGGCTGCACCGCTGGAGATAATGCTAACTAGGGCAATCGCTCCTAGCGTGGTTGTTTCTATATATTTATTCTTCATATTATTTCTGGTGTCCTGCAAGACGCCCGAATTAAACATGAAAATTAAGATGTGTCCATAGGGTATTCTACCCATAGACAGAGAATTCAATGTGAAGTTTTGAAATTTCCGGATGATTGCTTGACATCGATTCATTCTGTAGCGGCAAAGAGAGCTACTCGATACTAAATTTGCCGCTGATAAATTCTACGAGCCGTTCATCGCTCATTTTATTCGAAGTGCATTCCTTGGCCACTGTGTTTTTGAATTGAGGGGTATCAGCAAGAAAATGGATGAATTGCTCCTGAGCGGTGCCGGTGCCGGTGACATGAACTTCCTCAGCGTTCTGCATGTGGCTGGTGATTTCCTTGAAAAACTTCGCTTGGAGTGTTTTCTGATGATTCTGTGCGGCATTCTCGTTGGTGTTGGCATCTGCACCTGGATTGGTGGCATGGCCTAAGACGGAGAATTTGTCGGCAGCTGCATCGGCATAACCAACGATTGTGGCTTGATGCGTGTCCATCCAGATTCCAAACTGCTTCTTATTTTTTTGTGACATCCGGCTACTTGCCCCTGCATTGAAGCAATAGCAAATGATCTTTTAAAGCTTCATGGTATTCTAATAGTAAAACATCATACCTTTGGTCAGTGCGGCTAAGGAAGATGGGGAGAAAGATGCGGATCATGGAGCACTATGTGCCAATTTGATGGGGCGGGAGAATCTCCCCACTACAAAATGCCCCGCGATGGTGGCTACCAAGATCAGCAGCATCACCAAGCCCCACACCACCCACATTAGAGGAATGAACCAGCTTACCATGCCACCGATGGCTGGGCCGCTTTGACCTAACCACCCAAGCACCTCCACCCATGCGGCTTGAATTTCCTGCACCCAAGCCGGATCGACGAAGAGGCTCAGCCAAGCTGGCATCGGCCACTGGCCCACATTACTAACCACCGCGCCCGCTTGGTCCGAGGCCACCGTAGCCGCCAACCAACCGGTAAGCTGGCTAAAGACCAGCACTGTTCCAGTCCATAGAATTGTGATGATAGTAAAAGTAATCCAAAGGGCTATTTTCATGATCTGATCGTGTGGCTATTTATGCCACGGCGATTTTTAGAATGATCGATGATTGAAAAGCTTGCAATTGGAAGAATTTGGGGAGATTCCAACGATGATTTCTTCCGGCTGTTCTGGGAATATATATATGACCTTGTTCTTAACAATGTGAACTTATCAAAACTAGTAGTTCTTAAATACTAAGACTTTCTTCGGGCTAGTAGAATGCAGTGCCTTGATCGTTTGGATCGCTCATGAGGTTTGGAAGCAAACTCCCCCACAGCGAATCCAGCCTTGATCAAGGATTTTTTAAATTTCGGGGCTGGTTCTGATAGCCAGTAAGCGATGCATCCCTGCGGTGTGATTACTTGACGGAGTTTTTCTAGGAATCCTGGCGAATAGAGTCGGGCATTCCCAGTGGTGATCAGGTCGTCCGGTGTATTGTCGATATCAAGGAGCAAAGAGTCGTAAGATCCGGGTCGTTTATTGGAGACGATATCAAAAAGATCACCTTGGATGATGGAGGTCCGAGGATCCTCCAGTAGTGGTCCGTTAAATTCCACCAAGTGGGTCCGATTCCATTCGATGAGTGGCGGCATCAATTCCGCGACATCGACGGTGGCTGGACTGCCGACCAATTCGAGGGTTCTTTTGAGGGTGAATCCTAATCCCAGGCCACCGATTAAGATCTTAGGATGCGGCGGGCGCGATGGACTGCCATTAAGCAAGAGTTGGCAGCCAAGATCTGCGAGCTGCTGCTCTGAATAGGTCATTGCAGTACTCATTAGCTCGTTGCCATTATACTTCAGGTAAATTTTACCATCATGGGTGTGGAGCGAGTAGTGAGTGCCATCAGGCATCTTTGATTCGGCGATTTTAAGGTAAGGTTTCACACGGGAAATTTAGGCGGGGGGATCTTCTGGATTCTTCTGAGAGATAGGTCTCACGGTCCTATTTGACTCATGCTTTTTGATAGAGCTCCGCTCCAGCCTCAGCGAATTCTTTGGACTTCTCTTCCATGCCTTTTTCTAGGGCTTCCTCGTCGGAGATGCCTTGTTGGGCGGCGTATTGGCGGACGTCTTCGGAAATCTTCATGGAGCAGAAGTGAGGGCCACACATGGAGCAGAAGTGGGCGGTCTTGGCACCATCTTGCGGCAGCGTTTCATCATGGTAGAGACGGGCGGTGATGGGATCCAAACCGAGGTTGAATTGATCTTCCCAGCGGAATTCGAAGCGGGCTTTGGAAATGGCATTATCGCGGTATTGGGCACCGGGGTGGCCTTTGGCGAGGTCTGCGGCGTGGGCGGCGAGCTTGTAGGTAATGACGCCGACTTTGACGTCTTCCTTATTGGGCAGGCCGAGGTGCTCTTTGGGGGTGACGTAGCAGAGCATGGCACAGCCATACCAGCCGATCATGGCGGCACCGATGCCGCTGGTGATGTGGTCATAGCCGGGGGCGATATCCGTGGTGAGCGGGCCGAGAGTGTAGAAGGGAGCTTCGTGGCACCATTCGAGTTGCTTGGCCATATTTTCCTCGATCATGTGCATGGGGACGTGGCCGGGGCCTTCGTTCATGACTTGGCAGCCTTTGGCCCAGGCGCGCTGGGTGAGCTCGCCTTGGACTTCGAGCTCGCCGAACTGGGCTTTGTCGTTGGCATCTGCGATGGAGCCGGGGCGGAGTCCATCGCCGATGGAGAAGGATACATCGTAGGCGGCGCAGATGTCGCAGATTTCGTCCCAATGGGTGTAGAGGAAATTTTCTTTATGATGGGAGAGGCACCACTTGGCCATGATGGAGCCACCACGGGAGACGATGCCGGTCATGCGGCTGGCGGTCATGGGGACGAAACGTAGAAGTACGCCGGCATGGATGGTGAAATAATCGACGCCTTGCTCGGCTTGCTCGATGAGGGTGTCCCGGTAGAGCTCCCAGGTGAGGTCCTCGGCCTTGCCGTTGACTTTTTCGAGGGCTTGGTAGATCGGCACGGTGCCGATGGGGACGGGCGAATTCCGTAGAATCCACTCGCGGGTGGCGTGGATGTTTTTGCCGGTGGAGAGATCCATGACGGTATCGGCTCCCCATTTGGTGGACCAGCGCATCTTTTCAACCTCTTCTTCGATGGATGAGGCGACGGCGGAGTTACCGATGTTGGCGTTGATTTTCACGAGGAAATTGCGGCCGATGATCATGGGCTCGCATTCCGGGTGGTTGACGTTGAGGGGGATGATGGCGCGACCGGCGGCGACTTCGCTGCGGACGAATTCGGGAGTGATCTCTGCGGGGATGCGTTGGGGGAAGCGCTGGAAGATGCTGGGGGTGTAAGGATTGCCGATTGGTGATTGTGGATTTGCGATTGAAGACTGGTGGGAGCCGTTGTGTTGCTTGGCGAGATCGTTACGGACGATGTCGTCTTTAAAATCGGCAATTTTTAATCGTAGATCGGCAATTTTCAGGTTTTCACGGATGGCGATGAATTCCATCTCGGGGGTGATGATGCCTTGGCGGGCGTAGTGGAGCTGGGTGACGGGGGCGGCAGTGGCGCGGAGGGGTTGGCGGCGCTCGGCGGTGAGGCCGGGAAATTCGATAAATTTATTGGCACGCTCGGATTGGGACGCGTATTCGGCGTGTTTTTCGGTGAGGTAGCCGTTGTCTTGGGGTTGGACGGGGCGGCCATCATAGGCCTCGACATCGTTGCGTGAGAGGATCCACTCGCGGCGGAGGGCGGGGAGGCCTTGGTCGGAAGTGCCAGTGAAGGCGGGATCCCCCCAAGGGCCGGAGCAGTCATAGACGCGGACGGGGGCGTTCTTTTCGATGCGGCCGTTGTAGGATTTGGTATCGGAGAGGGAGATCTCGCGCATGGGGACGCGGATGTGGGGGTGGAGGGTGCCCTCGATGTAAACGCGATTGGAGGCGGGAAGCTGGGCGCGGGAGGCGTCGTGGGTGTCTGATGCGGGAGTGCCGGTGGTTTCGTCGTTGGAGATCATGTTGGTAAAGGTAGAGAGTTGGAAGATTTTTGAAAGAAAAAGGCCGTGCGGGTGAGGCACGGCCGGGGGAAGTGAAACGCTTGGCTTCATTCGACTTCCTACGGCGGCATGACCCGCGTCAGGTTCGGAGGGTCTTTTCCGCGCGGTGGAAAATCTCGGCTTCGCGATCGTGAAGCACCCCTGTCGTATTTGGGAAATGTGGCGAGTAATGGCGGGGATGCCAAGGAGGAAATTCCGGTGAGGGAATTCTCAGCAGGTCGATTGGCTGAGGAAATCGTTGCCAAAATCCTGACATTATTGCGGGGAGACATACTCGCGCCGACCTTTTCCCTAATTTTCCAGTTGGTAGGTGCTCGCCCAAGACTGGACACTGAAGGTGCAAGTCCAAAACAGCACCCGCCATGGACGAATATGAAAATACGATCTGCCAAGATCCACCCAACAACCTCCTTTTCGAGGACGGACTTCAAAATGCCTTCGTGAAAACTTTCCCACAAACTGAAATACTTTCCGAAATTGGGCATCGAAACTAATCAGCATTCTTTGAGGATCTAAAATTCAGAATTAAGATTTCGCCGAGGCAATCGGCCCAGCCGTCGCCGGTTCACAATACCCTTGTCACCGCCTCGGCGATTCGGTAAACCGATCAGATCATGGAAGCTTATTCGACGCCCCCTAAGAAAAAAGGTCTCAGTAATGGTGCGAAAATCGGAATTGGCTGTGGTGGTCTGGCTCTTCTCATCGTGATCGGCATCGTCGTTGCTGGAATGCTTTTGGGAGGAAAGTTGATGGAATTTGGCGAAGAATCGCAGAAAAATCCTGCGAGAGCTACCGCTACTTCGATGGTGAATCTCAGTTTTGGAGCCATGGAGATGGTAGCTGAGGATGATGTGAACAAACGCTACACCGTGAAAGTCACCAAGACAGGTGACATGACCACGATCTATTGGAGCGAGAAGTCAAAAACTGCTAAATATGTCAGCGGAGACTTTTCCGCAATTCCTCAGGAGACTGGAGTGTTATCTGAGCCAGAAGCAGTGCCCACGCCTTAAAAATCAAGTGTGACAGCTGAACTTTGCAGTAACCACCACCCGTGCTAGGTGAAATCGGACCCAATTCCGAATCATGGATAGCGAGAAATTCCTTTCTCTCCGCCCTTGCCACGAGCAGAATCAGTGAGTTGACTCTGGGCCACCTAATTTTTCCAACCTCGTGAAATCTAACGAACTCTACTCCGCAGTCGATCCCGCCTTTGTCACTCAAATGCTCGATTGGTTCCGCGCCAACGATAAGAATGTTTATAAATCCGCAGTCGCCACACTGGCTGGCAATCGCAAGCTGCGGCCTGTTTTCATCCAGAAAAAGTCCCTGGCCGATCAATATGCATGGATCCACAAGACGCTCAAGCTTCACGCTTGCGAGACCATCGGCGAGCACATGCTGCAGGCATACCTGATGGCCGGCCAGCAATCGCTGCTCGGAATGTTCTGTGATGGCATGGGCATTCCCCATGATGGCAAAGGCTCTGTCGTCGGCGATTTACCGAAGAAACTCGATGCAGAACGCCTTGCTGGAACGATTGACCGGCTCATCGATATTTTCGAACCAAAGCTTCTGACTGTTTATCTCCATTGTTTCAACATGCAGGTTCCCGGCGGCTGGCCTGAACTCAATGAGAAGCTCGCTTCCGATCCGCGGCTAGTGCTGGCGTGAAATGAGGTTGAAAGTTGATAGTTGAGAGAAAGAAGACTATCAAATTCACTTTTCTTACTCGCAACTCTCTCCAAATGCCCAAGGTTTACGTAAAGACATACGGTTGTCAAATGAACGAGCGCGACTCTGAACAGGTCGCGAAAATGTTCACCGAGGGCGGTTACACCGTTACGGCTGACGAGACTGAGGCGGATGCGGTATTGATCAATACCTGTTCTGTTAGAGATCAGGCTGAGCAGAAAGCCCTCGGGAAAATGGGGACGATGATGTATCAGGGCCGTGATCGTAAGCACGTGGTCTATGGCTTCATGGGCTGCATGGCGCAATCGCGCGGGGAAGAGCTATTTAAATCAGTGCCTAGCCTTGATGTGGTTGTAGGAACACAAAAGTATCATAAGGTTTTCGATTATGTAGATGGTATTCTCCAACGCCGCCTTGAGGCTCGCATGGATGATCCAAGCTATTCGCTGCGGGGGACCAGTGTATGTGACACTGCGGAGGAGGAGGGCTCGCAAAATACCATCAGGGATCACGTCCCGAAGGCGCATGAGGCCAGCTCCTTCGTCTCCATCATGCAGGGTTGTAATATGCGCTGCTCGTTTTGCATTGTGCCAGATACCCGGGGCAAAGAACGTGGTCGGCCCATCGCGGATATTGTAAATGAGGTACGCCACCTCGCCGCGCACGGAGTGAAGGAAGTAACCCTGCTGGGGCAAATCGTGAATCTATATGGTCGCACCGAGTTTCCTAAAATCGATGGGAAGTCGCCTTTCGTACAACTCTTGGAAGCGGTGCACGAAGTGCCGGGCATCGAACGCATCCGCTTTACCTCACCGCATCCCATCGGTTATCGGGATGATTTAATCGCGGCGTTCACCTATTTGCCAAAACTATGTTCGCACATTCATTTCCCGATGCAAAGCGGCTCGGATGCGATTCTTAAAGTGATGCGCCGTCCGTATAAAAATGCGAAGTTCATCGAGATTTGTGAAAAAATGAAAGCCGCGAGGCCCGGCATCGCCATCACCACCGACATCATCGTTGGTTTCCCCGGCGAGACTGAGGAGGATTTCCAAGCGACGATTGATACCGTGGAGCAACTCAAATTCGATAATGCATTCGTTTTCCGCTACTCCAAACGCCGTAATACCCCGGCGGCAGAGATGGAGGGCCAGCTTGAGGAATCCGTCAAAGAGGAGCGTAATCAACGCTTGCTCGCTGTGGTGGACCGCCTCGCCATCGCCAGCAACGCCACAAAAATCGGTAGCCGTCAGCAAGTCCTTTGCGAAGGTCCGTCTAAGAATAACGCTGCTAGACTCACCGGCCGCACCACGCACAATAAGATCGTAATTTTCGATGGAGATCCTGCACGACTCACCGGTCAAATTTTAGACATTCAAATTGAGCAATCCAGTGGTTTCACTTTGTTTGGCACCGCCTGCCTCGAAGGCTGAGCGTGATTTTGATGGGCAAGATGACGCGCGCGTCTGCTCGTTGAAATTCCGGATTTGAATTTCCCAAATCGGTGCGAAGCTTCTCTTCCGCGAGAACGTAAGGTTCCCGCGTTCTAGAACGTAGCAAGAAGCCTCCAATGAGGACTTTGGGAAAAACGATTATCGGATTCATCCTATCCAGTCAATTTGCGTCATCCGCGGTTTTGGGCGGAGAAGTGACGTTTAATCGCGATATCCGCCCGATTTTCACGAAAAATTGCACTGCTTGTCACGGCGGCGTCAAAGAAGCAGGGGGGATTTCTTTAGTTTTTCATGATCGGATTTTAGAAAAGGGTGAGTCTGGAAACGCCGCCGTAGTGCCGGGAAAGCCAGAGGATTCCGAATTGATCCATCGCGTCAAAAGTGCCGATCCCGATTACGTGATGCCGCAGCCCAAACATGGAGCGGCGATCGCGGCGGGGGATATCGAATTGTTAGAGCAATGGATCGCTCAAGGCGCGAAATGGGAAGAGCATTGGTCATTTGAGCCGCCGAAAGAGATTACCATCACAGGGTTGAACAACGAACAATGGGCCACCTTGCCACTAGATCGATTTGTGTTACGCGGCATTGAGGCAGCAGGGCTGTCGCCTTCCGCGGAAGCAGAACCCGGCGAGTGGCTGCGGCGGGTAAGCTTCGATCTCACCGGGCTGCCACCCACCGTTGAGAGATTGGAAAAATTCTTAGCTGATTCGAAAATGGATCCAATCCAAGCCCGTGAGCGGATGACAGATCAATTATTGAAATCGTCATCGTTCGGCGAGCGATGGGCCAGTGTGTGGCTGGATTTAGCGAGATTCGCGGATACTTTCGGTTATGAAAAGGATCCGCATCGCGATATCTGGCCTTACCGAGATTGGGTGGTGCGCGCTTTTAATAAAGATATGCCTTACGATGAATTCACCATCGCGCAATTGGCTGGAGATTTATTGGTCAATCCGACTGCCGATCAGTTATTAGCAACGGCGTTTCATCGTAATAGTCAGACCAATAGTGAAGGTGGCACCGATGATGAAGAATTCAGGGTGGCAGCGGTGATCGACCGGGTGAACACAGTTTGGACTACTTGGCAGGCCACCACTTTCGGCTGTGTGCAATGTCATTCCCATCCATACGATCCTATCAAGCATGAAGAATTTTACAACTTCATGGCGTTTTTCGATCACAGTGAAGATGCGGATTTAAACGATGATTTCCCAAAAATGGGCATCGCGAATGATCCCGGCGCGCGAGATGCGCTGGCCCGCATGGAGGAAGAAAATCGCCATCTCAGACAAGAACTCAATTCTGCCGCGAAGGATCTGGCAAACGGTGAGTGGAAGTTATTAGATGAGATGAAATTGAATCCCGAACATGGGACAATGCATGCCGAAGAGAGTGGCACGATCGTCAGTGAGGGCACACTGCCGTTTGGAAGCACCCATCGGGTTTCAGGCAAAGCGCCGGTGATCGGTGCATTCCGGTTAAGCATTTCCCCTAAAAATATCGATTCTAAAACATGGCCAGAGATGGGTGTGCTTGTCACTCAGCTCACTGTCGAGAAGGTGACTGCGAATGGAGAACGCAGCCAAGTGGAAATCGCCGAGGTCTTTGCGGATCATTTAGTCGGGCCATTCGATCCTATGAGTGTTCTTGCCGGAGATGGGCCGGGTGAAAAATTCAAAAAATTTCTTTCACCAGACTCATGGAATTCCGGTCCATATCTGGGTGCATCTGGCGGTGTGGGGGAATTTCCAAAGCTTTCTGGCCCGCGCTGGTTTGTGTTTGTCCCACGTGGAAGAATCGTGTTAGGGCTTGGCGAGCGGATCGAACTAGTGATGAAACAGGAAGCGAGAGCAAGCGAAAGCCAAGGCACTCATCTCCGGCGCTTTAGAATTGAAATCTCTGACAATGTAGGGTGGAACGCACTAGTAGATGATGTGAGCCGCAAGGAGTTATGGAACCGATATACTTCGGTGCTAGACGAAATCAAAGAAACCGATGCCGTACAAGTGCCGGTGATGCGTGAACGGGCGGCGGCCGCTCGTCGTGAGACACGAGTCTTTATCAGAGGAAATCGCGCGACAAAGGGCAAGCTCGTCAGCGCTGGAGTGCCTGAGATACTCCAGAAAAATTTTCCAAAAGAAGGTGCGGTATCGCGGCTTGAGATGGCGAATTGGATGGTTAGCAAAGACAATCCACTCACTGCCCGGGTGATGGTCAACCGGCTTTGGGGCCAATTGTTTGGGATTGGAATTGTGGAGAGCATGGAAGACTTCGGGACCTCGGGAACTCCACCGAGTGATCTCGCATTGCTGGATCATCTTGCATTGCGGTTTATGAATGAGAATAAGTGGTCGATCAAAAAGGCACTTCGAGAGTTGGTGCTTTCATCCACTTATCGGCAGAGTCACAAAGTATCACCAGAACTTCTTGAGATAGATCCGAAGAACCAGTTGCTCGCGAGAGGTCCGCGCAATCGCCTGAGTGCCGAAATGGTCCGCGATCAAGCGTTAATGGTGGGCGGTTTGCTGAGTCCCAAGCTCTATGGCCCTCCGGTTTATCCGCCTCAGCCAAAGGGTGTGTGGGGCTCGGTTTACAACAAGGTGAATTGGAAAGAATCCACGGGTGAGGACCGTTACCGCCGTGGACTTTATACGTATATCAAGAGAACCAGTGGATTCCCTGGATTTCTCACTTTCGATGCGCCCAGCCGCGATGTATGCAGTGCACGCAGGATTGTGAGTAACACGCCCCTGCAAGCCCTCGTGACGATGAATGACCCCGCGCATCTCGAAGCGGCTGCCGCACTTGCGCAGCGGATGAAGGCCCAAAGCCCGGACCTGCGTGTTCAAATCGCTTACGGTGCCCTTGCCACGACTCAGAAGCGCTTCGATACTGCAATGCTCGATGAATTGGTAAAACTATATCATGACCTCAAAATTGATTATGATGCCTCACCGGAGGAAGCAAAGAAAGTCGGGGAAGATGCCCCATTAGTGATCGTTGCCAATACGCTCTTAAACATGGATGCCGCACTCACGAAATAGGATCACTCAACGCTATGAAAAATTTCCTCGAAGCGGAACTCCGCCACTCAAATATCCAACACGTCACCCGGCGGCATTTCCTCTCGAAGTGCACCACGGGTCTTGGCGCGATGTGGCTCGCAAGCCGGGGTAATCCGGCGTGGGGTGCCGGTGCGCCGCTGCTCAAAGATCCGGCAAATCCGCTCGCACCCGCGCTACCGATGTTGCCAGGCAAGGCCAAGCGCGTGATTTATCTTCACATGGCAGGTGCGCCTTCGCAGCATGAACTCTTCGACTACAAGCCGGAGTTGAAAAAACTCAATGGCCAGCCCTGCCCACAGGAATATCTCGAAGGTAAACAATTCGCCTTCATTCAAGGAACTCCTCGAATGTTAGGCCCGCTCTATGATTTTAAACAACATGGCCAAAGCGGGGCGTGGGTATCTGAATTACTACCGCATTTTTCTACCATGGTAGATGATGTCTGTTTTGTGAAATCCATGTACACGGATCAATTTAACCACGGTCCAGCCCAGCTACTTGTACATACCGGAAGTCAAAACCCAGGTGCTCCGTCGATCGGCTCTTGGGCCACTTATGGTCTTGGTTCAATCAATCAAAATTTACCCGGCTTCATCGTTCTCACTTCGGGTGGAAAAAACCCGGACGCGGGGAAGTCCGTATGGGGTTCCGGCTATTTGCCATCCGTTTATCAAGGAGTGCAATGCCGTTCCGAGGGCGAACCTGTTCTTTATCTAGAAAATCCAGCAGGAGTCTCACGCGAGGTGAGGAGGAAATCACTCGATGTCTTGGATCGACTAAATCAAAAGATCGCCACCGAGACAGGAGACCCGGAAACGATCACCCGCATCGCCCAGTATGAGATGGCTTACCGCATGCAAATGCATGCTACAGACGCCTTTGATCTAACTTCCGAAAGTGCGGCAACTCATGCGATGTATGCCACCGAGCCGGGTAAAGAATCCTTTGCAAACAATTGTTTGCTAGCCCGCCGCCTCGCCGAGCGTGGAGTGCGATATATTCAGCTATTTGATTGGGGCTGGGATTCCCACGGCACGGGTGCGGATACATCTCTCAAGGGTGGATTTTCAGATCTCTGCAAACGGATCGATCAACCGATGACCGCGCTGTTACAAGATTTGAAACGGCGCGGAATGCTGGAGGACACCCTCGTCGTCTGGGGTGGCGAATTCGGGCGCACCCCGATGCAGGAAAATCGCGGTGGTGTGGAAGGCCCCTTCATTGGCCGCGATCACAATCCCGGAGGTTTCACCATCTGGATGGCAGGCGGGGGAGTGAAACCGGGCATCACTTATGGCGAGACAGACCCCATCGGCTATCAAGCGATGATTGATAAAGTCTCAGTCCACGATCTGCATGCGACGATGCTTCATTTGATGGGATTTGATCACGAGAAGTTAAATTTCACCTTCCAAGGTGTGCCGCAGCGACTGACCAATATCACCAAGCCGGGGACGAAAATTGTTAAGGGCCTATTTGCTTAGCAGTAAGTTTGGTAGATTTGCAGGGAACAAGACGCCTTGATGCGAGATGCGCAGCCGCCTCGGTCTTTTCTTATTTGATTGATGTTCGAAGGAAAATAGCCGAAGCTTGGCAAAACCCTGAAATTTATGCGGATTCTCTTAACTTCTCTCGCCATGATCAGCGCTGCAAATGCGCAAGTTGCATTGAACGATTCTGCCGTCGTCGGAGTCGGGGGTGCGGTTGGCATTTCTGTGCTTTCCAATGATTTGGACTCGAGTGGCTCCACCAATTTCAATCTCTCATCGTTGCAAATTCTCACCCAGCCTACCCAAGGCTCGGCGACGGTTGACTCGGTAAACCGGCTCATCCGCTATTCCCATCTTGGCAGCACCACGGGAGCGGACTCATTCACCTATCAAATTCTCGACAACAGCGGGCAGGCCGCATCGGCGCAGGTGAATGTTACAATCTCCGATGAAGCGAGACTTCCCTTGGTCAGCTCCAAGATGCCTCCACAACCCCCACCGCAAAATCTTGCAGTGGTCGATGCGTTTCCGGGACTTGGATTCGCACAACCGCTGGACATCGTCACGCCTCCCGGTGAGACGCAGCGATTATTTATCGTCGAGAAGGGAGGCACGATCAGCATGATTCCTAATCTCGCGGCTCCTTCAAAACTACTCTTTTTTGATCTTAGAACGTTGGTGAACAACAGAACCGGCGGAGGGATGCCTACAGAGACTTTCCGCTCGGGTGGTGAGCAAGGTTTGCTCGGGATGGCATTTCACCCCAATTATGCAAATAATGGTCGATTTTTCGTTGCTTACTCTGTGGCAGTAAATGGAGTGGATTTTCAACGATTATCTGAATTTACAGTATCGCCCTCAAATCCGAATCAAGCAGGCACCACTCCCGAAAAAATTTACATCGAGCAAAGGGACGAGGCATCCAATCATAATGGTGGCAGTGTTCAATTCGGAGCGGACGGTTACCTCTATATGAGCTGGGGAGATGAGGGGAATAGCAATGATAGTTTCAATAATAGCCAGACGATTACCAAAGACTTTTGGTCATCTATCACGCGTATTGATATCGATCTGGAGCCAATGGATTACCAGGCAAATGACGGGAGCGCAGGCGATGATTTGAATATCCGCCCGAACTCCCATCCTGCGATTCGGTTAGATGCTTCAGGAAATCCGCTATATGAAGTTCCCGCTGACAACCCGTGGGTGGGAGCCACCCAGTTTCTTGGATCTAATGTTACCGCCTCTCAAGTGCGCAATGAGTTCTGGGCAGTGGGACTGCGCAATCCATGGCGTATGTCATTCGACGCCGTGACGGGAATCCTGTGGTGCGCGGATGTGGGACAGGGAGCACGCGAAGAGGTTAACAAGATTGTCAAAGGCGGGAACTACGAATGGGCATTTAAAGAGGGGAAGATCAATGGTGTTAAATGGAACAACCGTCCTAGCGGCTGGACTGGCTCACATCCGCCGATCTGGGACTACACCCGAGGCTCGGGAACTTTTCAAGGGACCTCTGTCACCGGCGGGATCGTTTATCGTGGCAGCCGGATTTCTTCGCTGACAGGGAAGTATATTTTTTCAGACTTCAATTCAGGAAATATATGGTCTCTGGATGACTCGACTACTACGCCTATCGTAGAAAGAATCACGGGAGATGGTGGAATTGCGGGATTTGGGCATGATCCATCGAATGGGGATGTTTTGATGGCAAATCTCAATACCGGAAAAATCCGCCGCTTGGTGAAACAATCAGTGGTTGCAGGATTTCCCGATACACTCGCCGAGACAGGTTTGTTCGCGGATCCGGTGGCATTGACGCCGAATCCTGGACTGGTGGAATACGATGTGAATTTATCTTTCTGGTCTGATCATGCGACGAAGCGCCGGTGGTTCGGGATTCCGGATACGACTTCAAAGATCGGCTTCAACCGTGAAGGTGCGTGGAATTCTCCTGCTGGAATGGTCTGGGTGAAGCACTTTGACCTTGAAACCATCCGGGGGAATCCGGCCACCGCAAAACGATTAGAAACGCGCGTATTTGTGCGCAATACCACAGGAGCCTACGGGGTTTCTTACCGGTGGAATGATGCAGGAACCGTCGCCTCGCTTGCGGATGCGGCTGGTGAGGAATTTGACGTCAGTGTTTCTGAAAACGGTAGCACGGCCAATCAACGCTGGCGCATTCCGTCTCAAGCAGAATGCATGACGTGCCACTCGCCACAAGCAGGGCATTCGCTTTCTTTCCGCACTCGCCAGCTCAATCGCGATGGTAACTTGGCAGGAACGAGTGGTAATTTTATCCAATTGCTAGCTGATGCTCATTACCTGGAAAATCTCGATACAGCACCCAATTTGTTACCACGGCATGTAGCGCTGGATGCGGGTGAATTCGCCCTCGAAGAGCGGGCGAGGGCTTATCTTGAAGTGAATTGCTCCTATTGCCATAGTAGTGGCGGTTCCGTGCCAGCCCAGTGGGACGCGAGGGCGGTCTTGCCACTTTTTGAAACCGGGATGGTCAATGGCGTGGCAAACGGTGGTATTTTCCATCCCAATGATCGGTTGCTAGTTCCCGGGCAGGAGCAACGTTCGATTATTCTGAATCGTACCGCAGCGCGAAATGGTTATACGAGAATGCCACCCCTTGGCTCCAACGTCGTGGATACCGCAGGTGTGACTTTATTGCAAAATTGGATCCAGCAGGATCTTAGCAGCCGCCAAAATTATGCCATGTGGCGTGAATCATTCTTCGGAGTCCCACCCGGTACGGGCGGAGATCCATTGGTTGACCACGATCTGGACGGGCTATCAAATCAAGGTGAATTTCTAGCCGGAACGAATCCATTGCTCTATGATAGTCCACCAATTGTTGAAATCGCAGCGGAAGGGCAGGGGGCCACTCTTACACTTCCCGTCATTCCAGGAAGATCTGTTTTGATCGAGACTTCCACTGACCTTGCAACTTGGGAGCTGTGGGAAGCGACTAGCAATCAAGGGCTGCAAATGGCGGTAGGACCCGTTCCAGCGATTGTCATTCCCAGCAATCTGCCTGCACAATTTTTCCGAGCACGGATTGAAGAACGATGATGGAAGTTGCCAATTGAACAATTTTTCTCGCGAAAAATCTGGTTCGCTCGAAATTTAATTCCACCCTAGCCTTGATCTCGTCGCGTTTCGTGCGAGATCTCAGGGCGTGCCAGATCAACGCTTATCCATGTTCAATTCGAGGTTCCCGCCTAACAAAGATCAAATCGCAGCCTTAAGTCCATTTGACGGCTTGAAAATGGATCGAATTTCGCTGGTGACTTCCATCAGTCAGGCAGAGGAGGCGCTGGAAATTCTGAAGCTCGCGGGAGAAGTGGGGTTTGATACAGAATCCAAGCCCACCTTCCGCAAAGGGGAAAAATCCGAGGGGCCGCATGTCTTCCAGTTTTCCACCCGCGATCATGCCTTCGTTTTTCAATCGCATGTTGAAGAATGCCAGCCGGTGATTGCCACATTGTTGGGGTCTGCCGAAATTAAAAAGATCGGTTTTGGATTGCGGGGCGATCTCGGTCAAATTTGGGAACGCTTCAGTATCCGGCCCAATGGCATCCTTGATCTCGATCAGACATTTAGGAACCTGGGATATCGGAATCCCATCGGTGCGAAGTCTGCCATCGCGATTCTCTTCGAGCGTCGCCTTCAGAAATCCAAGCGCATCACCACTACAAATTGGGCCAACAAACAGCTCACAGAAGAGCAATTGATCTACGCTGCCAATGATGCTTACGCTGCATTACTAGTGCATCACGCACTTAAAGAGTTGAGTTAAAAAAGTGCGCAAGCGACTTTGAATAAGTGCGACCGACGTGAGTCGCCAACGAGCGTGGTTTTTTCAACTCTGAAGCTGGCTGTTGACCCAACGGGATAGCGTGCTTAAATTACCCACCTTTGCAGCCGGATCGGAACGAAAATCAAGCCATATCCCCACCAAAATGGAAGCGTAAGCGCTACTGGTTTGGCGGGTTTATTTTATGCTGCATCGGCTTGGTCCTGTGGCTCAGTGGCCCTGGTCTGCGGTGGCTGGGTCCAATAGCGACGAAGCATTTCCTGAATAAGGCAGGTTTGGACGCTGATTTTCAGATCAATGGTAATTTAGTTGGCGGAATATCGATCTCAGATCTGAAGCTGAAAGGAGCTCGCGAAATTAAATCGCTGACCATCGGGAAAGCCACTCCTGGTTATCAGTTCGGAAATCTACTCAAGGGCCAACTTGATTCGTTGACCATCGATGGACTGCATGCTGAGTTGCGACTTGGCTTGGAGAAGCCTGCCGAGCCTGAAAAGCCATTTGATTTGGATGCGATCATCCAGAGTTTACGGCTTGCAAGGGCGAAGGTATTGCCGGTGAAACTTGACCTCCAGGACATCAGTGTCACTGCCACCAAGGATGATAAACCTGTCATTGCTGTGGCATCTAGCAGTCTTGCTCACGCTGCGGGAAGTGAGGATTTCCTGCTGGAACTAGGGGCTATCACGGATGCAAATAATAGTGAGTGGCCAGCGCAAGAATCTGAAATCGCGTGGAAACCGGAGGCTTTGACGGTCGATAAAATTCAGCCGTTACCCGGGATTAGTATTCAGAATTTGAGTTTTCAAATGCCGCTCGATGCCGGACCGTCGCTCGAGACCCTTGTGCGCATGGATGATGCGGTGCTGGTGTTAGTCACCGAGCCTGGTTTTTCGCAGGCAAAAGTTGATTTGCGGGAAGGTAAGATTGAGATCGCAAAAATCCTTGAACGTTTGGGTAGTGAGATTCCTGCGGCGGCCACCTTGACATCGCTTTCCATTGAGCTGACCAACCTCATGCCTGATCCTGCAGCGGCCTCTGGCTCAGCGCGATTGTTATTTGAGAATGTAGAGTGGCAAGATTGGAGCCTTTCGGAGTTTAATTTGGACGCCACGCTCGGCAGTCAACAACTTGCGCTAGACGCAAGGGGGCTCGCGCCGGGTACTGAAATTTCGCTCGCGGCGAAGGCCCCGGTCGATCGATCGGGGGATGCGATTCAGTTGGGCAAAACAAACGGCCAATTCAAAGTCTCTGATATTCCAAAACTGGTGGCGGCATTAGCGGAGCGTTATCCCGCGATCAACGGCGAGGCACCAGTCCCAGCCTCGACCTTTGAGGGTGATTTCGAAATTGCATTTAACGAGAATCTACCGGTTTCCGCGAATCTCTCCGCAGGCTTGCAGCCTGTGGAAGCGAAGACTGCCACGGCGTTAAATTTAAAGGGCCGTTGGGAAATTGATCAGCCGGTGAGTGGTGAAATTACAGTGGATGGCCTCAAGGCGAATGGCCTCTACCAAATTGAAGAGAAAACCTATCAAGCGAACATCGAGTTTGCTGAATTTAGCACGGCGAGGATTGCACCTTGGCTGGCGATTGGTAAAATTGAACTCGGTGGAGTTGGTCGATTGGATGGTTCATGGGCAGGTAGCGGCGCAATTTCACCAGCAAGGCACCGGGGTGAATTTGCACTCACGAAGGGTGAGTGGGAACGAGAAGCTGCGCCATTGATCACCGGAATCGGTGCCCTGCGCTATGACTGGCCAGGCATGGTGGAGGCAAGCGGATTCAGAGTGCAAATGAATGATCAGGTGCTGGCGCTTGAGGCAAATTTGAAAGATGAGGCGCTGATTCTCAAGCGGTTTTCATGGGATAGAGGGAAGGAACAAATTGCAGAGGGGACGGCCACATTACCGGTTCCTAAAGATTTCTCAAAATGGCGGGAAATGCTGGCCACAGATCCGCGTGCTTTAGAGGTTTCCATCCAGTCGAAAGTACTCTCTCTGGCTCTGATTAAGGAATGGGTGCCTGCCGCAGAGAAGCTCGATCCAAGGTCCACAGGGCAGCTTAATATTAATGTTTCCGGGACCTATGCGGAGCCTGAGATCGATGCTCTTTTTACGGCCAAAGATCTACGTTCTCTCGAGCAGCCCAACCTGCCGCCTACGGATTTAATTGTGACTCTAAAGGGAGTTGATAATAACTTGGTTGTAACGGCTACAGCCACGGCACCGGATTTCCCCCCTGCAGAAATGAAGGCAGTGATGCCATTCCGCCCAGCCGACTGGGCCGAGAATCCAGCGTTGATCAAAGAAGAGCCCCTCGATGTGCGCTTGGACTTGCCGCGCTTGGACCTCACCCGTTTTGCAAGCTTGGTTCCGGATGCTGTAAAAATCAGAGGCTTTCTCACGGGAAATGCGGTGGCCTCTGGTAAGGTCGGCAAGCCTGAAATGAAGGGCCAAATCAACCTCACTGAGGGAGGTGTCGAATTTGAAAATGAACGATTGGCTAACATAGAAAATATAAATGCTCAGGTAGATCTACTGGTGGATAAAGTGACGCTGACATCATTGAAATCCACGATGGCCGGAGGGACATTGGATGCGGGTGGCTCACTTGCGATCACGGAGGGAAAGCTAGCAAATCTGGATTTCCGAGTGCGTGGCGACCATCTTCCGGTGTTGCGTAATGATATGTTAATTGTGCGATCCAATTTGGATCTCACCCTAAGAGGCCCTTTTCAAACCGCCGTTCTAGCCGGGACTGTGGGTGTGGTGGATAGTGTGTTTTTTCGAGAAATCGAACTATTGCCCATCGGCACTCCGTTTAATTCGCCGAGTGGGGCAGCCTTGCCGAAGATCGATGTGGCAAAGCAGAAAACCAGCACGATTCCGGAGCCGTTTCGGAACTGGGGGCTCAATGTAACTTTGCGGACGCAAGACCCAATATTGATTCGCGGAAATTTAGCCCGTGGCGAAGTGAATGGCAGCATGAAGGTGGGCGGCACGATAGGAACTCCACGGCCGGATGGACAATTTCTGGTGAAAGATTTCCGCGCGAGTTTGCCATTTTCGACACTCAAAATTCCTTCGGGGGAAATTAACTTTAGGCCCGAAGCTGGCTTGGATCCTATTTTGGAAATCCGTGGAACAGCTGAGCCAAGGCCATACCAAGTGACGATTTATGCCTACGGCAGACTATCTGATCCGCAGTTAGTATTAACTTCAAATCCACCACTACCGGACAATGAGATCATGACGCTACTGGCGACTGGGACGACGACGAGCGGACTGGAAGATCCTCAGGTTGCATCCTCGCGGGCGATCCAGCTCCTTGCGGAGGAATTACGGCGCGGACGTTTTATTTTTGGCAAGCAGCTTCGACCGGTTCTTGGTTTGTTAGACCGGGTGGACTTCAGCGTCGCAGAAACGGATCCTTATTCGGATGCGTCATTTTCAACGGCTACCGTGGCGCTCACAGACCGTTGGTATGTCGCAGCGGGCCTCGATAGTGAGGGTGATTCCCGTGCCATGGTCATTTGGCGACTTTCCTTCCGATGATGAGAAACGCCCTGATGATCATTACTTTTTCTCTAACGACTTTGATGGTCGCTGCAGAAACGACGATTAGAATCCAAGGCGCTAGGACTAAAAGCGAAGGCCAGCTATTAGGATTGATCGGGGATCGTCTCACCCATGTGAGGGCGAAGCCAGCCTCGCCATCGCGCGCGGATGATGCGGCATTTTTGCTTCGAGAAGTGATGCAGAAAGATGGCTACGCAAGTGTCCAAGTGGATTGGAAAATTCAAAATAGTGGCGAAATTCTGCTATTGGTGAACGAGGGCGGGCGGCAGCAGTTGGGCAAGGTGACCGTGAATGACGGAAGCGATGCGACGGATCAAAAACTGGCTGAACTCTACCGTGCTCCCGCCGAGAAGGGGCGCGCTTTTGGCTCAGGTCCCGCGGCATTTCGTGAGGAGGATGTGGAAAAAGGTCTATCGTTTATTAAACAGGAATTAAATGCGTTGGGCTATTGGAATGCGCAAGTCGAAGTCGTGCGGCGCGAGATGGATCCGGAATCGGGCGATGTGGATTTAAAAATCAAGGTGACGCGAGGTCCTGAATTCAAAATTGCTCCGATCAAGGTGTTCAGCCCGGACGGACGAGGCGTGAAGCGCACGGCGATTTCAGCGGAGCCATACATCGGCAAGGTGGCGGGAACGGGGAATCTCAATGCGATGCGGCTGGCGGTGGAAGAGGCATTCGCGGGTCTGGGATATCCCAATGCGACGATCACCATGGGCCGCAGTCTCACAGATTCCCGCTTCGTGCCAGAGTTTGTAATCGAACTTGGGAAACGCGTGAGGTTAAACCAAGTGCACATCGTAGGGCTGGAGAAAACCAATCCAAAGCGAGTGCTTGATCGGGTGAGCAATCTCAAAGGAGAGTGGTATGACGAGGCCGCGATGAACAAAATTTTGAGAAGTTTCCTAGCCAGTGGCGCGTTCTCTTCAGCACGTTTGGAGACTGAGGAAGTCAGTGAAAAAAGGGTGGATGCGACGCTTCATTTTGAAGAGGCAAAGGCCAGAGAAATTAGTTTTTCCCTCGGGGCGGGATCCTATCAAGGCGGCATTGCGAGAGTGGGTTATACGGATCGGAATTTATGGGGGGAGCTTGTAGGCTTGAGTGCAGGCTTTGAAGTGAGTTCCCGTGGACTGCTTGGCGAGGTAAAGCTAACGAATCCGTGGTTATTTGGAACTGATATCACCGGGATGGTGCGCCTTTACGCGGATTCTAATAGTCGGGAAGGATATAACTCTTTTGAAACCGGCTTGGAAGGGATGCTGACCCGGGCCTTTGGAGAGCACTATTCAATGGATCTGTTAGCCGGTTATTCCTTTGTTAATGCAAGTAGCAATGGCCTCGATTTTGCGGACTTGGGAGAGACGGTGTATGGAAACCCGGTGCTGCGTTGGACGCAAACATTGGACTATAGGGATAGTAAGGTATTGCCGAAAAAGGGCTGGCATTTGCAAGCGCCATTAGAAATCGGAGCGGCCATTGGGGATGCTTCCGAGCCCTATACCAGCTTTGGCTTGAAGGGGGGCTGGTATCATGAAATCAATCCGAAGCTGCGATTAGGAATCGGAGGGGAGTTAGGTGTTTTAATTCCATCGGGTGAGAGTCCAAGTTTGCCGATTGATCTGCGATTGTTCAATGGCGGGGCGCGGAGTGTGAGAAGCTTCCCGGAGAGGGAGCTGGGCCCTATTTCTGGTGGTGGGTTCGCGACGGGAGGCGAGGGGATGTGGAATACGAATGTGGAATTGATCCGCAATATTACCAGCTCGGTATCGGCAGTGGGATTCTTCGATGCAGGCGCGCTTTCAAGTAGCTATGATACTTTGGGCGCTGTGGATATCGATCTGGCAGTGGGCCTTGGCATCCGGTTGGAATTACCCATCGGACCGGTGAGATTCGAGTATGGCTACAATCTTACTAAAGACGAAGGTGAACCGACAGGCACATTTCACTTCGCCATCGGAGTGGCATACTAATTGATTATAAATTGATCAGATGGGCACCTTTGGATGGGCGCGAAGCAAATAACTGCGGGGTGATGCCCGTGGCAGCTTCATAATCGGAAGAAAGGGTGGCGGAAATTTCCTCTAATTTACTCGATTCGCAAAGCGTTACTGTGGAGCCGCCGAAGCCGCCGCCCGTCATGCGAGCACCGATGACTCCGCCGCTGCGGCCTATTTTCCGAGCGATCTCCACCATCAGGTCGAGCTCTTTGCAGGAGACTTCAAAGTCGTCTCTCAATGAATCATGGCTGGCGGCCATCAGTGGGCCGAGGGCCTCAAAGTTATTATGAGATAGGGCTGCGGCGGCAGCGATGGTGCGGGAGATTTCCCCGACGACGTGTTTAGCTCTTCGGTTGATGGGATCGCCGAGTTGTTCCCAGTTGGTAACTAAATCCGCTTGGGTGACATCGCGCCATGAAGTTTTCCCGATGATGGCGAGGCCGTCCTCTGTGTGCTTGCGGCGCAGCGCGTAACCACCGTCTGATAGCTCGTGATGGACCATGGTGTTGGACATCAGGACAGTGAGGTCTGGATTTTCAAACGGTACCATTTCGGGTTCTCCAGTCTGGCAATCGATGAGCACAAGGCGGTTGGCTTTACCGAAGGCCGAGGCGAATTGGTCCATGATGCCGCAGGGGACGTGGGCGAAGTCATGTTCGGCTTTCTGGCAAAGAAGGGCCTTTTCGCGGGTTTGTAGGACGGTGTCTAACAAGCCTTCAAGAAATGTGGCGGTAGCGCACTCTAGCGCGGCGGAAGATGAAAGGCCCGCGCCTCCGGGGACGGATGATAGGATGTAGGCATCGAAGCCGGGGATGTGGTGACCACGGTCTTGGAAACCGCGAATTACGCCGCGAAGATAGTTAGACCAAGTAGGTGTGCCTTCTTCAAGAAGTGAGCTGAGATCAATCGTGACAATTTCCTCGCTGATGGCAGATGAGATGCGGGCTTGGGTGGTATTATTCGCGGCGCCGACGATGATGATGTAGCGATCAATCGCGAACGGCATCACAAAACCATCGCAATAATCGATGTGCTCGCCGATGAGATTGACTCGCCCGGGTGCGGCTGCGGCAATGGTTGCCTTGCAATCAAATCGCAGTGACAAACCGTTGATGGCGTCCGATACGAGATCGGCTAGGGCTGGGTTTTGTTCAAGCATGCAGTGATATGACCTCTAAACTGTGGGCTGGTCAAGCCGGCGACGATAACTTTCAAGCGCTCCGGACCAAACTTGGTGCATATTCTCCGCAGAGCGAAGCCAAACGGCGCGATGCATCATCAACATCGCGGGTGCGAGGTAGAGCAGCTCTGACATTTCACCTTTGGAAAGTCCGGATGGACCTACCGCGAGGCAGCGTTCCGCAAGTGCTTGCTGCTCAGGAGTGATTTCTGAATGCTCAAGCAGCGACACGTGCATGCCATTGACGTAGGGATCGACGACTGCGGCGATCACGCCACGGCGGCCCTCTTGCGAGGCATTCAAAGCCGGATCTACGGCGGCGGTGGCGTTATCTGCGAGAGTAATGATGGACGGTGGTTGTAATTCTTCAGGGGTGGCGAGAATTTTATGCCTTGCGAGTGCTTTGCCGTAGCGCGTGCGGCTGGTGATCACGGAGACAGGGGCCGAGAGCAGTAGCCCTAGCAAAATGGGTGACATCCAAGCGATGAAAGCGGGGCCGATGTTCCAAGCGATGTAGGTCCAGACGATTCCAAGAATCGTGGGAATGGCGTGGAAGCGGAATGCATCTCCCCATGCGGTGCCATCGGTCTCGCGATTTTGATTTCCCCAGCCCACGGCTTTGCCCCTGATGATGCTCAGAACCATCATGGTGTGGGCGGCCATAATCGAGGGCGCAAGGAGCATGGAAACGAGGGTTTCTAAAAATGCGCCAATCAGAATCCGCAGCGCACCGCCAAATGATCGGCGGGTTTTTGACGAAAGAATTCCACCTAGCACGGCGAGAATCTTGGGCATGAACAGCAGGGCGAAAATCCCGAGGGTGAGAATAATGGTTTGCTCTTGGCCATTGATGTTGAACCAGCGGTCCACATACGTTTCGAACGGGAGTTGGCTCAGATTGCTATCGGTGCGATCCCACGCCACCCAAGTGCCAAGCGCGAGGAAGAGGAACCACACCGGGCTGCCGAGATAGGCCATGATGCCCATGAAAAGGTGCATTCTCACCGAGAAGGGAAGTTTCCTAGCGAAGATCAGCCACATGTGTTGGAGATTTCCCTGGCACCAACGGCGATCCCGGATGAGGTGATCCACCAAGGTGGGCGGGGCTTCTTCGTAGGTGCCCTCGATGTCCCACGCTAGCCAGACTTCCCAGCCTTTGGTGACCATGAGGGCGGCTTCCACAAAATCGTGGCTGAGGATACGGCCACCGAATGGCTCGCGGCCGGGGAGAGCTGGCAGCTCGCAATATTCTGAAAATGGCTTGAGCCGGATGAGTGCGTTGTGGCCCCAGTAGCTGCCACCGCTGAGTTGCCAATAATTAAGCCCACGGATGAAAAGCGGGCCGTAGAGCCGCATGGCGAACTGTTGCAGACGGGTGAAAAAGGATGAACCGCGAATGAGCTTGGGCGGCGTTTGGAGAATGCCGAGGCGCGGGTAAGCCTCCATAACGCGGGTCATTTTCAAAATATCCGCGCCGTCCATCAGGCTATCCGCATCGAGCACGAGCATCGATTCGTAACGGCCACCCCAGGTTCTCACAAAATCACCGATATTGCCTGCTTTGCGGTTTTCATTGGTCTTGCGGCGGCGGTAGTAGATGCGGCCGAAAGCGTCCAGGCGGCGGCAAAGATTAGTCCACGAAGTTTCCTCCAGCACCCAGAGATCGAGATCGCGAGTATCGCTGAGCATGAAGAAATCGAAGGATTCCAAGTGACCGGTGGCTTCGATGGAGCGGTAAATCGCCTCGATGCGGGCGCAGGTTTTTACGCTGTCCTCGTTGTAAACCGGCATCACCACGGCGTGGCGTTTCTCAAGAGGTGCGGTTTTCCCTTCGGCGAGTTCTGAGATTCTAACGGAACGCTTGCGGCCCATCAACATATCGAAAGCTCCCCAGATGGCGTGGAAGGAGCCGAGGACCAGCAGTCCGTTGAGGATTGCAAAAATCGCCACCAACGGGTAGTGCGCCCGCTGGAAGCCCATGCGCCAGAAAAGATCGATGAGCCACAGGACGGCGATGATGTTCACCGTGAGAACACAGCCGAAGAAGATGAAGCGGCGCAGGGATGTCCTGAAGCGGCTGAAAAACCGCAGACTCTCGCCAGCAGGTGAGAACTCAGAACTTTCCGATTTGTCCATAGGTGAAATACCAAACAGTGAGAATCACAGCAAGAATGACGAAGGCGGAGAACGCCAGACGGATGATCGGGCGGCGGTCCATGGTTTCCCACCACTGGGCAGCACCACTGCCGATGGCATTGAGCTCGAGCGGCCGCGGGACCATTGAGAGCTCTGCAAATTGCGGCCCGGCAGCGAGGTAGGACTTTTTCATGGCCTCCACGAATTCCACAGGCCATGGCGCGGGAGTAAGGAAAACCCCTTGCCACTTATCAGGCATCCCTGCGAGCAGCAGCGCCAACCTTCCACGAGCGGCGAGACGGCGATTTTCCAACGGCACATCCAGCACATCTTGTGTCCAGTCCGCCACTTCGGAAAAGGCTTCTTCCATCGCGATGATTCGGGCGGGGCGGTCGGATTCATTGACGCGGCGAGCCGATGCGCGCCAGAGCACGCCGCGAACAAGCTCGGCCACCAGCAGGCGATTCCGGAGCCGGAGTGCTTGCAGGTAAGCCTCTACGGCCGCGTAGGCTTCTTCCCACTCTTTGAGTTCAAGCTCATTGAGCGGGTGGACGGCTTCTATGGATTGATGCGAGAGACCCATGTTTCTGTGAGGAAATCTTCGCCACGCTTGATGGAGCAGCGGAACTCGACGGGACCGATGTCTTCAAGATTTGCGCCCTCGGCGGCAGCGGCGATTTGGAATGCCACACGCCAGCGGGCATCTGGGAGAGGTTGGCAGGTAATTCCTTGAATTTTCACCAATTCAGAGCCTGGCCCGACTGCTTGCACGACAGGGGTGAGGGGCAATTCCGTTTGTTGGCTCAGTGCATTTCCCGTGAATTCTATGATGACGGTGCGCTGGCCGGAGAGCCAATCATGCTTGCCCGTGCGAGTGGCGACGACTCGCCCGTCCGCATCTGAAGGATCTTCACTCACTGTCCAATGCTGGCGGTAGGAGAATTCGATTCGGTCGCCCGGTTTTGGGATGTCAGTCGGCTCCCACATCGCTACAACGTTATCGGTGAGTTCATTCGCCGCTGGTATCTCCATCAACATCACCCGGCCAGGACCCCAATCGGAAGTCGGCTCGATCCAGAGCGAGGGCCGTAAGTGGTAGGATGCTTCTGCGTCCTCATAGGAACCAAAACGGCGGTCACGTTGAAGTAGGCCGAAACCAGCACATTTTTCCATATCGAAGAAGCTGGTTTCCAATTTATCAGAATCATTCGTAAGCGGCCGCCACAAGCGTTCACCGGTGCCCATGCGGATCGCAAGGCCATCGGAGTCATGCACTTCAGGGCGGAAATCATCAAAGCGCCGCCTCGAATTTTCTCCAAACCAAAACATACTCGACAGCGGCGCGATCCCTAAGCGTTGCACAGATTTTCTGACGAACAGGACTGCCTTTACGTCCACTAACGTCGTATTTTCCGGGCTTACAATAAATTGATAGGCACCGGAATAAGATGGTCCATCTAATAAAGCATAGATGCGTGCCTGAGTATCACCCACATCCGGCTTGCGTAGCCAGAACTCGCGGAAGCTTGGAAATTCTTCTGATGTGCCATCGATCCCGGTATCGACAGCGATGCCGCGCGAGGAGACTCCATAGCGTTGGGATTTGCCCAAGGCGCGCCAGTAACTCGCGCCTTGGAAGGCGATGAGCTCGTCATAGATATCAGGTGAATTGAGCGGCGTATGGAGGCGAAATCCTGCGAATCCACCATCGGTAGGGAGCTCGCCATGCTTTGCAATTAAAGGACCATATTTGAAAAATGCTTCTGAAAGACGGATTTGCTGCTGGTGGCTGGTCGTGAATTCATTGAGCGTGACGGGCTGTTGGAAAAGATAGCCAGGGTGGAAAAACATCGCGCGGAATGGTAATTTATCCAATGCCCATAACGCCTGATCTTGGTTGAAACGGATATCCCGATACTGATCGTAGGTCAGATCCTTCATCCATTGTGGCAGATTCTGAGTTGGCTCCTCGTATGGCTTGTTGGCCAAATCACGAGCACGACTTTGAATTCCTTCAAACCCGATGTCCTCCCGCTCCCACTGTCCGATGACGGGCAGTGTCAGAAGTCCTAAGCTAACAAGTATGAGAAAATGACGGCGCACGGACGTGATGTAGGTGGTCTCCCGCATTTCGTCAAGTAGTCTAAACTGGTGTATTTTAGCGCTCTATTCCACCCTGATCCGGGTAAGATAGTAAGTCATAATTCCATCGAAATCGATATTTTCAGGATTTTCCGATGTCGGTGTGGGATCAAAGTCTAGGAATAGATGCTCACTGCGGAAGCCACAGGATGCGAGTAGTTTGAGTAATTCCGGATGATCGAACCAACGGATGGTCTGGGCGGAATTATAACTCATCGGGGGCGATCCGGAGAGCCGGTAGCGATGCTCGCGGTGGACGAGTTGCATTTCACGGTCCAGTCGGTGGCGGGTTGTGAGCAATCCTTCCCGGCCATCCTTGAAAGTGGCGCGGTGGTCCTCATACCATTCATTTTCCGGTAGATCTCCTAGCAACTCGGCGTAGGGCATGAACATGGTGAGATAGAGGCCACCGTGATTTTGGATCAACGTGTGCCAATGGCGTAACACCGCCTGGGGATCCGCCGCCAGTTGCAATGTAAAGGCCGGGGCGAGCAGTGCGGAAAATTTCCTGCGAGATCGCCATGTTGCCATATCGCCTTCATGAATGACTGCCGCCACGTTCAGTTTGGCAGCGCGGGCTTCTGCGAGTTTGAGCATATCTGGTGAAAGCTCCAGCCCTTCCAATTCAAAACCCATCTTCACCAAGGGAAACATTAATCGCCCCGAGCCAGCGCCGATTTCCAAAGCCGGCCCGGGATGTTTCTTTAAAAAACCTGCCATCAGTTGCAACTCGCTGCCATCGTCCTCCGCCTCCCAAAAGGCATCATGCAATTCTGCTTCCAAAAAATGGTAGGGCTGTGACATCAGTTAAAAGTATAACTACTTACGCGACTGTCGGGACCATGGTAGCGCCAGTAGATAGAATAAGATCAAGGCAATCATTTGCATCCATAACAAATACCATGGCCACGGCCCCAGATGATCGATCAAACTCGGATTATCCGGTGGCCGGGATGCAAAACCAAAGTTAGTGCCCAATAGCAAGTTCACCATCAAGGCGCAGACATGATAGACCACGGACCATCCGAAAATTTCCAACATTGCCCGCCAGATCGGCCGTTGCGGTCGCCAGCCATCGATGAAGGGTAAAAAGAGTGCCACCGCCACGATTGCGAAGTGTTGCACAAAAAACATGATATATGGGAAATGTGGAAACCCCATCGAGATGGCAGGCGTGAGCAAGGCTTGTGTCGTCGCGGCGAGGCCCCAGAAGTATGTCATTGCGGCCAATAGCGGGCGCTTGGTGAGGAGGGCAAAGCCAGCAGTGAGCGTTGCGATATCGCATAGATGCAACGGAAGAAAGTTATCCAATCCTTTCGGCCCATCCCATAAAGCCCATGCGAGCAGGCTTAGTGGAATTGAGGAAAAACACCAAAGAATCAGAATTTTCCGAATGGTGGCGCGGCTGTGGCTCTTGGTCTTTGCTAGATAGAGCAAAGTCCCCACCAGCACGAAGCCGATGGCGACTGTGATCAAATGTTCGCGCGAAAAGGGATGAAACATGGGTCACTCAATCCGCTGCTCCGATTTCCGCGATTGCCGGTTCTTGTTCTAGAAAGACCTCACGCGCGATGTTCTGAACATCCTCATCTGTCACCGCCAAGACATTGGCCCGCCACTCGGCAGGCGAGGGGATTTTGCCAAATTCCAACAGGCCCTCGCCCGCCCACGCCGCATGCGCTGAGGTGGACTCGAAGGCCAGTTTGCTTTGAGCAATCGCCAAGCGTTTCGCGCGGTCCAGCTCGCCCTTGCGCGGGCCGTGTGCCACAAGGCTATCGATCTCACGAAAGATGCACTCCAAGGCGTCCTCCTTGGATTCCGGATCCAGTCCGGCACTGATTTCGAAAGCGCCCGTATCTTCGAAAAACGTCACATCGCTGCCAATCTGATAGCATAATCCCCGCTCTTCCCTTAACTCCTGGAACAAGCGCGAACTTGTCGCCTCGCCCAGCATCGTGCTCAACATTCTCAAAGCATGCCGCGCCTCTGAATGGCGGCCGGGCGTATGCCATGCCAATGCAAGCTGGAGCTGGTCTGTCTCACGATCATCACGGACTTTCGTGACAGGTGCGGTGCTCCTTTCAAATCGAATACCGCCAGTGCCGCTATGGAACTCTTTGGGCAAATGCGGTAATACCATCGCCATCACTTCATCGATATGAAATGGTCCCGAAGCAGCGATTACGATATCATTTCGAAAATGATAACGTTTGCTGAATTCACGCAACGTCGTTTGATCGATCATCGCGATTGATTCCAGCGTGCCGGAAATTGCATTACCTAGCGGATGCTCGCCCCAAAGTGCTTTTGATATAAGATCGCCAATGTGGTCTGCGGGCGATTCTTTATACATCGTGATTTCCTCATGAATCACTTCCCGCTCGAGTTCGATTTCCGACTCAGGGAACGTCGCGTTCCAGACCATGTCAGAGATTACATCCGCTAACAATGGCATGAGGTCTGCCTCACCTTGACCTTCATAGACGGTCTGGTCCTCTGAAGTGCAGGCATTGATTTGGCCACCGGCGTTCTCGATTTCAAAACTCAGCTCCCGCGCCGTGCGGCGGGTGGTGCCTTTGAAAACCATGTGCTCGACGAAGTGCGCCAATCCCGCAGGCAGATCTGTCTCATCCCGGCTGCCCGCTGGAATATAGATCGAGAACGAGGCGCACTCGGACTCGGGTAAAGTGGCCACCGCCAGCCGTGGGCCGTTAGGGATTTGCCGCCATTCGTAATGTGCCTTGCTCATGTTAGATTAGTAGTGCTTCCGCCAACGCCAGATCCGCCGGGGTTGTGATTTTTAAATTCGGATGGCCGGATTCGATGAATTTTACGCTCACGCCCAGCGCCTCAAGCGCAGAAACCTCGTCAGTCACGGTTAGGTGGGCCAAGTTGATCTTCGAATATGCGCCTCGCAGTAAATTTGAAGCAGAGACCTGTGGGGTTTCCATGAACCAGAGATGCTCGCGGGAAACGGATTCCACATTACAATTTGAAGCATCGCTACGTTTCAAAGTTTCCGTAACTCGCCGCGCCAAGGCCGCTGATTGATGAATCAATGCCGCTTCGATGCAACGGCAGATGTCTTGCGGGGAAATCAAAGGCCGCGCGCCATCATGCACTGCTACGAAGTCTGTGGTCACCGTCGCAAGGCCTGCCGCCACTGATTCTTGGCGGGTCATGCCACCATCGACTCGTTTGACACGTTTGGAATGTTGCATTCCATCGAGTAATTCCCAGCGCTCTTCCGGTCCCACCACAATAATTTCTTCGATCAAATCGACCGCAAGAAATGCCTCCAAAGTGCGCCGCAGCACCGGGATTCCGCGCAAAGGGGCTGCGAGTTTATCAAAGCCCATCCTCTGGCTGCTGCCCGCTGCCACCAGGATGGCCGAGCAGGAAATTTTTGCGCAAGCCACGTCCATCTGCACGGAGATCTACAAGCGCCATCCCCGCAGCGCCAGAAAAGACTTCGAATTCAGAAGCGCAGCAGCAGGTCGTGCCGATCCTTAGGATCAACCACACCGATTGCCCTTAATTCAAAGTTGGGGTAGAATAGAGGCAAGTTTTAAGCGGCATTTCGAAGCAAGGCGACCAAAACACCTTGAATGATGAGTTCGCGGGCGGGAATGAGATCCGGGAAGTTCGGGTTCTCCGCGCGGAGGAAGGGCTTGCCTTTTTCAATCACGAATCGTTTGAGGGTGGTCTCACCATCGATCAGGGCGGCGACAATGTCGTTCTTGCGGGGTTCACGAAATTCCAAGATCACAGTATCACCATCGCAGATGTGGGCATCAATCATTGATTCACCGCGCACTTTCAAAGCGAAAGTTCGGGCATTCCGGGGAATTCCGAGAGCCGAAATATCGATGGAAATGCAGCCCTGTTTGTCTTGTTCCACGTCTTGCGCCATTCCAGCGGCGATGCTGCCGTAGATGGGAATATCGAAAATTTCGGCACGGTCGAGTTCTTCAGGGAAGATCACCGCACGCGCCTTACCCGCTAGCCGCTGGATGACGCCTTTGCGCTCGAGCGCGCGAAGGTGGCTGATGGCTGCTGTCTGACTGGCAAATTCGAAATGATGTTGAATCTCTCGGGTGGAGGGCATGATACCTGTTTGCCTTTGAGACTTCTTCAGATAATCTATGATTTCTTGTTGGCGTTTGGTAAGTTTGGAACTCATCGTTTTATGAACAGTGTTCCCTAGAACAGATTCGAAATAAGGCACCTTCGCAAGTAAAATTTTCGAGAAATGTTGGCTCGCTAAATTTCGCGAGTTTTTGTGCGGCAGGGTTGACGCTCACCCATTCGCATGCACAATTCCGCCGCCGGGCGGATATGTCGCGTCGGTCTTTATAAATTACGCTATGACTACCATCGCTATTAACGGATTCGGCCGCATCGGTCGCCTTGTATTCCGTGCCCTCGTCGAACAAGGCCACCTCGGAACCACATTCAACGTCGTCGCAGTGGGTGACATCGTTCCTGCGGACAACCTTGCCTACCTCCTGAAGTATGACTCCACACAGGGTCGCTTCTCCGGAACGGTATCCTCCAAGAAATCATCCCCAGAGCTGGAAGACGATGATGTCATCGTCGTAAACGGCCATGAGATTAAAGTGGTGAGCGCGCGTTCGCCAGAAGGCCTGCCTTGGAAAGAGCTTGGTGTCGAAGTCGTGATCGAGTCCACAGGTCTCTTCACCGATGCGGAAAAGGCCAAGGGCCACATCACTGCTGGTTGTAAGAAAGTCATCATTTCCGCACCTGCCAAGGGTGAGGACGCCACCTTCGTGGTGGGCGTGAATGACAATCTATATGATCCTGCCAAGCATCACATTATTTCAAACGCAAGCTGCACGACCAACTGCCTCGCTCCCGTCGTCCACGTCTTACTGAAAGAAGGATTCGGAATCGCAGAAGGTCTGATGACCACGATTCATGCTTACACCGCGACCCAAAAGACGGTGGACGGTCCTTCCAAGAAGGATTGGAAAGGTGGCCGTAGTGCTGCGATCAATATCATCCCATCGACCACTGGTGCGGCGAAGGCTGTGGCACTTGTCTGCCCTGAAGTGGCCGGCAAGCTCACCGGAATGGCCTTCCGGGTGCCAACTCCTACTGTCTCCGTAGTGGACCTGACCGTGAAGACGGTGAAGGAAACCTCGCTTAAGGAAATCAAAGCGGCGCTTAAAAAGGCTTCTGAGACTTACATGAAGGGGATTCTCTCCTACACTGAAGACGAAGTGGTTTCCACGGACTTCATCCACGATAAAAGCTCCTCCATCTTTGATGCGGGTTCTTCCATCGAGCTGAATTCGACTTTCTTCAAGCTCGTGAGCTGGTATGACAATGAGTGGGGCTACTCCAACCGTGTCATCGACCTTCTCACCGATGTGGTGAAAAAAGGGATCTGATTTAGTTTTGTGAAGTGTTGGGAGATCCGTCGGATCCTTCGGATCTGACGGATCCGTCAGATCCGAAGGGTGGGAACTTAATTAGCGATCTAGGATCGAGTTCCAGTGTTCGAGATTGTCTTTTTGGGACTCGAACAACGCAGTGGTGTCATCGTGGATGGTGATGGAAGAAATTTTATCACCCTTCGCGATTTTGTTGACCACGTCCTGGCCTTTGGTGACTTCACCGAAGACCGAGTGCTTGCCATCCAAATGTGGGGTGGCGAGGTGAGTGATGAAGAATTGGCTGCCATTGGTGCCGGGTCCGGCATTGGCCATCGAGAAAATGCCGGGCTTGGTGTGTTTCAGCGAGCTGTTGAATTCATCCGCGAATTTGTAGCCCGGGCCGCCGGAGCCAGTGCCGGTAGGATCACCGCCTTGGATCATGAAATTTGCGATCACGCGGTGGAAGGTGATGTTGTTGTAATATCCGCGCTTGGCGAGATTGAGGAAATTTGCGCAAGTGACGGGGACTTGTGATGCGAAAAACCGTGCGTCGATATCTCCGGCGGTGGTGTGAAGTGTGATTTTAATGTCAGACATGGGGGGCACCTAACAACGGATTTTTCCAATTAGCAACCTAAGCCTGCGAGCGGACTGAATCGCGGTCTCTTTTCTGGACAGCCGCAGCGCTCCTCGCCAGACTTTGGGCACCGCATGCGTATTTCAGACCGCTATATTGGAAAGCAAGTGCTGATGGGCACACTCTACGCGGTGATGGTCTTGGGAATCGTCTTGTTGTTGGGGAATCTTTTCAAAGAAATCCGGCCCTTGTTGGTGGAGCAAAAAGCGCCGCTGGAGCTGGTGCTGCGGTTTGTGATTTCTGTATTGCCGATGTCTTTGATGTACACGGTGCCGTGGGGGTTTCTCTCGGCGGTGCTGTTGGTATTTGGAAAGCTTTCGTCCAATCAAGAGATCACCAGCTTCCGGGTGGCAGGGTTGAGCTTGGGGCGTCTTTCATTGCCGGTTTTTGTGATCGGTGCGTTGCTGTCACTTGGCAGTCTGTGGCTGAATATCAATGTGGTTCCTCATTCGAAGGCCACCTCGGTGCAGCTTTTATACGAGCAAGCTTCCCGCAATCCAGAGTCGCTATTGAAGCCGGGAATCGTTCAGGGAAACTTCAGAGGCGGGGAGGGTAACAGCCTTAAAGTCATGATTGAGGGCAGATCGGGTGGATGGCTGGAAGGATTTCATTTTTATCAGACGGCTGCGAATGACGATGGCACGGCCACCACGACTTATGTACATGCCGGGCGGGCTGCTCTGACGGTGGATGAGCCGAAAAGCCAATTACGGATCAAACTGGAGGACGCCTATTTTGAAACTCGCGATTCCCAAGGGAAGATCGAGACGGCCTTCGCGGGAGAAGCGGAGCCATTGCTCATCGATCTAAAAAATCCCAAGGGCAGGAGATTGCGAAAGAGCGCAATGACCAATGATGAGATCCGAGAAGAAATCGCGACCGATCTCGGGCTGAGTGATGAGAAAAAAATCGCTCTGAGGGCCGAGATCACCAAGCGCTATTCGTTTTCGATGGCGTGTCTTGCGTTCGCCTTCATCGCGGTGCCGTTGGGCTTGAGTGGGAGGAGGAAAGAAACCTCGAGTGGCTTGGTGATGAGCCTGATCATTGGTGGCCTTTATTTCATGTTCACGATCATGGCGGAGGAATTTAAATCCGATGTGGGGGCGATGGTGATGCTGTGGTTGCCAAACGTGATTTGTGTTTTGTTAGGTTTAGTCCTTTTCCGCAGGGCGCGATTTAAGTAAGCTTCGGGAAGTTGCATGAAGTTTTTCCGCCCGCTCCGCAAGGCAGCCCGAGATACTCGGGATTTTTTCGCGGCGGAGCATGTTTCGCTGGTTCCGTTTTGGAAGGATCTGCGGCAGTATTCGTTTTTCAAGTTCAAGCATGATGGCAGGGCCGCTGCCAATGTGACGGCTCTCGCGTTGGCCCAGGGACTCGCGTTCGCGGCGATCGCGGGATTGCCGGTGGTTTATGGAATTGTTTGTACGGCAGTTGCCGCATTTGTAGCACCACTCTTCGCAGATTCGCGGCACACCATGCTGGGCCCTACGAATGCGACTGCTTTCATGTTGTTCAGCTTCTTTTCGGTGAATCCGGATTTGACGAGTCGCTATGGAGAATTGATCCCGCTACTGGTTTTAATGGTAGGTCTAATCGCCACGGCAGGAGCATTTTTGCGGGTGGCAGACTTGCTCCAGTACGTTTCCCGGAGTGTCCTGGTGGGATATATCACGGGAGCAGCGGTGCTGATCATCACCAATCAGTTAAAACCCTTGCTGGGGGTGGAGGCATTTGTCAGCGAGAGTGCGTCGGGCACGTTCGTCGGGTTGCTATCTGGCTTGGCCAAGGCCATTAATCATACCGATTGGGTGGCCTTGAGCATCGGGCTGGTCACGTGTGCGTTTTTCTATTGTTTTCGAAAATTCAAGCCCTCATGGCCTGCCTTCGCGTTGGCCTTGCTGATCTCATCGGCGGTTTTTGGCGGATTGATCCATGCGAATGTTGCTCCATTTGCAGGGGTGCGGACTTTTACAACCTTTGGGATGGAAGAGTTGATCCCTCAATTTCCGAATTTATTGAGACCGGGGATTTTTGCAGATATCTCGGTCTTGCTCAGTATTGCCTTCGCGCTGGCATTCCTAGCATCTTTGGAAAATACCTTGATGGCCAAGACTCTTGCGTCCAAGACGGGCGATCGAACGGACGTAAACCAAGATATGCTGGCGGTAGGAATGTCAAATTTGGCAAGTGCCATCGCCGGAGGGATGCCAGCGTCCGGCTCACTCACACGCTCGCAGTTGAATCAAGAATCTGGCGCTCTCACCCGCTTTGCTTCGCTGCTGTCCGGGCTCTACACGATGGTATTCGCCATCATCATCGCCTCATCAATCGGTTGGGGAGTGCCGTTGGTGGACTTTGTGCCGAAGTCCGCACTCGCCGCACTGGTCATCGCGCTCTCGTTTTCCCTATTCAACTTGCGAAATATCAATATTTGCCTGCGTTCCACTGGAGATGATGCGGCGGTGCTGATCATCACCTTTATCGCCACTCTCCTTGCCCCATTGCATGTGGCGATTTTCATCGGGGTAGCCATTTCCATCACACTCTTTCTCCGCAAGGCCAGCCACCCGCACTTGATCGAGTATGATTTCAATGATGCCGGGGAGCTTCGTGAAATGGGGGAGAAACGCCAGCGCCCGATTCCTGCCATCTCCATTGTGCATGTTGAGGGAGATTTGTTTTTCGGCGCGGCCGAGCTTTTCCGCACTCAGATTCAGCGTACTGCCACGGATCCAGCCATCCAGGTAATCATCCTTCGGCTGAAAAATGCCAGGCATCTGGATGCCACCAGCGTGATGGCACTGGAGGACCTGATCCTTTTCATGCGGAGTCGGGATCTTCATCTTATCATTTCCGGTGCAACTCGCGAAGTTTACCGGGTTTTGAAAAAATCAGGAGTATTGATCACGCTGCAAAAGGGCTGTGACCGACGATTGGGCGAGAGCAATCTCTTCCTCACCAATCCACAAAATCCCAATCTCTCCACTCGTTCTGCGCTAAAGCGCGCCCAACAAGTGCTCGGTACGGACAAGGCGGAGATCCGGATTTTCTTCGATCCAAATCAGCCGAAGACCTGAACTTATCCTACTCGCCGAGAAACACAAATTCCTCTGCCACCCGGTTAAGCGCTTGCCTTGCCACCGGCAGTGCTTCCGCCAGATTTCCTAAAATTCTTCGGGAACCGGTGGAGCCTCCCTCTGGATTCCCGGCGGCTTCTTGGAATGAGCGCTTTGCAAATGATTCGTAGAATTCGATGCCAGGGCCACCTCGCTTCTCACAGCGTGCGTTGAGGAATGCAGGGTAAAGTCCAGTCAAAATTAAAAACTGATTTCCTGCGGCCACTTGTAGATGATGGCGCATCCGGCCCTTGGCGGAGGAGATGATTGAGAGAAATTCTGAAGCATGAGTGAAGCCACTTGCCAAGCTTTGCAGCGGATCCATTGGATTACTGTGAATGCTCTTTGTGATGATGGCGGCCACGTAATCGGCCAACTCCACGTCATCGAGTTTTGCATCTAAAAACGCATGCCTCACCAAGACGTAAAAGTAGAAATGTGGTGAGACCAGAAGCGCTGCGGGTGAACCGACGACTCCCCGGAAGACTTCCTTCAAGTCCAAGATCCCGCGTTGGGCCTCGCGATCCATCCAGAGCTTTTCCAAGTGCAGGCGTTGCTCACTCGGTGCGAGTACAGAGGCCACAAAATCGAAGTCCGCATTCGTGAAACGACGGTCTTTGAATCCGGTCTTCTGCCTTAGCATAAACTCCAATTAGCAATCGATGGGCCGATTTTAAAATAAAAATATCGAGCAGCCTTAATCAAAGTCGCCTGATTTCACGTTTCACACGCGAAACTGTCAATAAAGTCGAAATTTTCCCGAATTTTTAAACAATTAAATTTAACTAATCTTAATAAAACCTTCATTTTTCCTATATTACACCGGGATCTATGGCAAATCTCATTTCTGCACTTTTGTCTTGCCTCATCCTTCGAGGCTTCCTATTTCCGCCTCGCCCCACTCCGGGGTAGAAATTACGATGAACATGACCCGGAACCTAAAATCCGTGGCCCTGGCAATCGCCGGCGTCCTCCTTGTTCCCAGTTGTGCTACGACTGGGAACGCAACCACTAACCCTCAACCTGCCCCGAGCGCTTCGCAATATGCCGTGAAGTCCGTACAACATGGTGAAGCCTCATGGTATTCCGTAAAGACCAACGGCGGCACCAAAACAGCAAGCGGCAAGCGGTTCACCAATCAAGGTCGGACCGCCGCGCATAAGACGTTGAAGATGGGCACCAAAGTGCGGGTGACCAATCAGCGCAACGGTAAATCCGAAGTGCTGACCATTACCGACCGTGGTCCATTCATCCGCGGCCGCATCATTGATGTGTCCATCGGCTCTGCCGAGCGACTTGGATTTGCCTCACGGGGCGTTGCTCCAGTGAAGGTGGAAGTCCTTGGAAAAGTGAAGGCCGAGTGAATTCGGACTTCGATCAATTCTAAATTTTAACTCGCGCATCTGATGGGTGCGCGAGTTTTTTTTGTTGCTGAATCTGCATGGACTTGGTCTTGAGCTTGTCGGTGGGTGGGGATAAATCTACCGGATGATCGTCGCAAGAAACGGGCAGGAGCTTCGGGAAATGATACGGAACTCTGCTGGCACAAAAGTGCTCGTGCCCACCATGGGCGCACTGCATCAAGGGCATTTGGAATTGATCCGAGTGGCTCGCAAAGCCGCTGGCCCATGCGGCACGGTCATCGTTTCTATTTTTGTAAATCCGATCCAGTTTGATAAAGCCGCAGATCTCGCTGGCTACCCACGGCCGCTCGAAACGGACCTCGCCGCGTGTGAAGGGGAGGGGACTGACATCGTCTTCGCCCCGGAAATCTCATCGATGTATTTTCCAGATCGTTCGATCACTGTGACCGAATCGCTACTTTCCAGCGGTCTATGTGGCGTGGCGCGGCCGGGGCACTTTGATGGCGTTTGCACGGTGGTGCTGAAGTTGTTTTTGCTTTCTGGATGTGATGCCGCCGTCTTTGGCGAGAAAGATTTCCAACAGCTCGCTGTCATCCGCCGGATGGTGCGGGACCTTGATGTAGCAGTTGAAATCATCGAGTGCCCGACGGTGCGGGAGGATGACGGGCTGGCAATGTCTTCCCGTAACGCGCGCCTCACCGCTGAGCAACGCGCGGATGCACCGCGCCTTCAACGTGCATTGCAGGTGGGAGCTGCCATGGGAAATTCCGAGGAAATCCTCAATGCCGCCCGCGTAGAGATCGAAGCCTCACCACTGACCCGCATCGACTACATCGAGCTTGTGGACGCAGAGACTTTACAACCCGCCACAGATCTCGACCGCCCGGCAATTTTGGCAACTGCTGTCTTCTACGGCGAGGTGCGCTTGATCGATCACGTCTTGTGCATACCCGGATCGAATCCCGGTTAGCCCAAGCGGCGGTAATGGTGATTAATCTGCCTCAGAAAAGCGTTCCACTTCGCACCGGGGCGGCCATTGGTCATCAGGAAATGCGGGCAATTTTTATTGGGGGGTCGTTTCCCTCGGCGCGGCCAGTGGTAGTGAGGGACGACATTGCGCAATGGGATATTGTGACGCTTCATCAGCACCGCAGTCAGCTTGGCGGTACGATCCAGAGTCGCCGCGCGGCTATTGCCACGGTTTTCACACATTTCGATGCCGATGGAGAGGCGGTTGCCGGGTCCGCCAAAGTCCGCATGCTCGCCTTGCTCGGAAAGTGGCATGTGCTGGATGGCCACGCCTTCATCGATGGTGAAGTGCCAGATTAGGTAGCCGATGCGGTTTCCCGTGCGGGTTTTGGGCGAGCGGAGAGCGCCGTTTTTTAAGGCTAGGGAATGTTTTTCTGCGCCTGCGGTGTAATTCTGTGTGCTGTGGATCGTGATGTAGCGAGGCTTCATCGGGCGGACGACTTTACGTCCGTGCGTGCCTTTTCGCACCATATCTACCTTGAGATTCACCTCCCGCATCATCGCGGAAACAGAGGTATTACCACCGCGAGACGATTGCGACCGTTGTCCGCCGCCTGGTCCCATCGGGAAGCATTGAATCAGCAATCCTGCGAATAAAGAGATGGGAATGAGCCAGCGTAACGAATGCACGCGAGTGGAGTAACACGCCGCAGCCTCTCAGAGAAATCTTTAATGAGGCGATGGGCAACAAAATTTGCGCCAACTCAGTCGATCAACTCGCTACGGCGCTTTCTTTTCTCAAACAAAGTAAGTTCGCGGTAGCCCACGCTTTTCGCCAGCGCGATGGCTTGCGGGAAGTCCCGGGCCACTTCTTCCGGCGCGTGGGCATCTGAAGAAATGACCAGCCCGATGCCAGCGGAACAGGCCAGTTCCAGGAAACGCGGCGCTGGATAAGCCTCCGCGCAAGGTTTGTGCAGGCCAGCAGTATTGAGCTCGATGACTGCACCAGATGCGGCGATGGCATCGATCACCGGTTCATAGAATCGATCCAAGTCACCGGCGGGGATGCGGTTGAATTTTTTGATCAAATCCGGATGGGCCAAAATATCGAAGAGCCCGCTTTCCACCATTTCCGCGTAGGTGTTCCAATAATGTTGCCAAACCGCGTCCGCGTCACATTCTGCCCAGCGGCCCAGCCATTTTGGATTATCGAAATCCCACTCACCTAGATAGTGCACTGAGCCGATCAAATAATCCCACTCGTAGCGCCCCGCCAGCTCAGCGATCCATGGCTCGCAACCGTTCAGCCAATCGCACTCCAGCCCGGCACGCACGGGAATCCGCCCGGCTGCATGGCGCTTCGCACGCTCAAGTAATTCGAAATATTCCGGCAATTCCGCCACCGCCATCCGCCAATCATCGAAGGGCTCGGGCAAGCATGGTGCGTGATCCGAAATCCCATATTCCGTGAGTCCCGCCCGCAGCGCGGCTTCCACGTAGGCTTCAGGCTCGCCGATTGCGTGGCGGCAGAGCGGTGTGTGTGAATGATAATCGGCTGGCACTTTGACAATTATGGATGAATCCGGTTGAATCCTTGGGGAAATCTGGAGTAGTCTCTCCCCACGGTGTTCGCACCGCACCACCCATGACCGATTTCTCACCAGAGTCAAACCCAAGCAACAGCGTCACCACCCATCTCCTGGAGCAGCTCCGCCGCCATCCGAAGCGCGTAGTCTTCACCGAGGGCGAGGATCTGCGCGTCATTCAAGCGGCAGCTAGACTCGTCGCAGAGGAAGTCGTCGCGCCCATTTTGTTAGGAAATCGCGATAAGATCCGCGCCATTGCCGCCGCGAATTCAGTGTCATTGAAATTTATCCACGTCATCGATCCTCCCACCGCGACGGATTTCCAAATCTTCTGCAAGCGGGTGGAAAATATGGCTCGCTACCGCACCATGAAGTTGGGAGATCCTGCGGAAATCGTCGCGCGTCCCCATTACTTTGGTGCTCTGATGGTGCAGTATGGCCAAGCCGATGCCATCGTCGGCGGGAACCAAGCACTACCCGCCGCCTACTTCCGCGCGCTGATCCAGACGATCAAGCCGCTGCCAAATATTTCGAAAATTTTCGGCGTCACGCTGCTCACCGGTCCTCACCTCCATCACATGGGAGGCAGCGGCATCCTCTTCCTTGCCGACTGCGGCTTGATACCCAATCCCGATGTCACCGAGCTCGCCACCATCGCGATCGAGACTGGTAAGCTCGCCCATCACTTCCTTGGCCGCCGCCCGCTCGTCGCCATGCTCAGCCACTCCACCAAGGGATCTGCCACCACGCCGGATGCCCGCCGCATGGCTGCTGCCGCCTCTCTCGCCCAAGAAGAAATTTCAAAACAATTTCTCGATATCACCGTGGAAGGTGAAATCCAAGCAGACGTCGCCCTCGATCCGGTGGCTGCGGAAATCAAAATGCCTGCCCCGGAAGCCCGTGCCACCGCCGATGTACTGATTTTCCCAAATATCGATGCCGCGCACATCTCGCTCAAGCTCCTCCAGCACGTAGCAGGTGCCCAAAATTACGGGCAATTGATCCTCGGCCTGTCACGCCCCGCCGCGCAAGTCCCCCGAACTGCCAGCGTCGAAACCATCTTTGGCACCGCCGCAGCCATCGCGGTGGAGGCGATCAAATATCACCAACTCCACCCGGACAGCGATTTTTAGAAATTGCAATCTTGGCCCGCTTTTTAAGCCAAACTCCGAAGATACGCCCGCCAGCCGCCCAGCGCGGTGATATCCAGCGCTCCTTCCACCGCTCTCGGCTCGGCGATGAATCCGGGCAACTCGTCACCATTTTCCAACAGGACCTTGCCAATCCCGAGCGGCCCGGGGATTTTCGAAACAAAATCTCCGAATGCCGCCGGCTGTAGCGACCAAACTTCCACTTCGATGGCTACCCCGCCTTCATTCACACGGATCATCGCCGGGCGAGCTGGGAATGTTTCTCCAGCAGGCATCGCGTAAAGTTGATAAACCGGCGCGGATTTGGTTTTAGAAACAAACACCGCGCCTCGATCCGCCAATTGCTGGTGAAGTGCCAAGCCCTCGAGATGAGCACCGCAGACAACGATCGGGATTGCAGAAGATTTCTCCTCCACCTCCGCCGGCAAGGGTTGTCCCGTAAAAATTCCCGCCAAAGCAATCAGATCTTCGTCCGTTCCAGCAGGCGCCGCCAAAGTAATGCCCCATGGCAGCTTCCCTTCGCGGGCGAATCCGCAAGGCACCGCGATCGCAGCCAAGTCTAGCAAATTCATGAAATTTGTATAACGTCCCAACACCGAGTTGGTATAAATTGGATCTGCCAGCACTACCTCGACCTTGTAAAGGCACGGCGTAGTGGGCAACAGCAGCACATCGATGGCTTGCCAGACTGTCTCCGCCTCGCGCGCGAATTCGCGCAATTGATACTGCGCCCTGAAGGTCGCTACCGCGTCCCAGCCCTTTGAATTCTGTAAAATTTGCCGCGTGACGGTGAAAATCTCATCCGGGTGGGCCTCCACGAAATCACCCACCGCCGCCCACCGCTCCGCCACCCACGGACCTTCGTAAAGAAGCTTCGCCGCCTCGACAAATGGCGATAGATCGATTTTCACTGCTTTCCCGCCCATTGCTTCCAGTCGCGCGACCGCCGCCGCATAGAGCGCGGGAGTGTCTGGATCACCAGAGAAATCCAACTCTTCCGGCACGCCGAAAATAAACTCATCCAGCGGCAGCGAGACCGGCTCCACATCGCGCGAAAATGCATCTGCCGGATCAAATACTCCCACGACATTTGCGACCAGCGCCGCATCTTCTGGAGTGTGGGTGAAGACAGAAACGCAATCCAGCGAGCGACAAGCCGCCACCATCCCACGGTTACTGATGAGACCGCGACTGGGTTTCCAGCCGATCAAGTTTTGAAATGCAGCCGGCACCCGCCCCGAGCCCGCCGTGTCAGTCCCGAGGGAAAACGCGCAAAAACCCGCTGCAATTGCAGTCGCACTGCCCGAGCTCGAGCCACCAGGCAGATACTCCGCATCCCACACATTCCGCGGGATGCCATAAGGCGAGCGCACCCCCACCAGACCCGTGGCGAATTGGTCTAAATTACTTTTACCGATCGGAATTGCCCCTGCTGCCCTCAAGAGCCGCACCACCTCCGCATCTTCGTCCGGCATGTATGAATAGGCCGGGCAGCCCGCAGTCGTCGGCCAGCCCGCGACATCGATGTTATCCTTCACCACGAATGGGATCCCCCAAAGCGGCAAATCCTGCGGAAGAGTTTCCACCGCCGCTGCCATCTCCGTCAGCTCTTCTAAAGACGGCAGATGAATGAAAATAGCCGGGTCGCCCCAGAGATTGATTTTCTCAAAGAGCCTCGCCACCAGCGTGGAAGGTGTCTCGGCATGGGCGGCGTAACTGGCGCGGATTGAAGCTATAGTGAACATGATGGGAAATTAAATGGGCATGAGATTCTCAGCACAAGCTGTGACAAATGCAGAACCTTCGGCAACGTTTCATATTTTCCGTAAAACAACATCAGAATTTAGCGCCGTCCATGTTCTCTCAAGGGGAAACTTATGGACCCTATCAAAGAGAAACTTAATCTCTCGCTTTTTTCCACTTTCGGGAATTTTCGTTGACACGAATGGGGCGGCTCTCTAACAAAGCGGTTCTCTTCACTCTAGAAAACTCCAATGCCCACCCTTCCAAGAACCAAAAACCTCACTGGTTTTCTCAAATATTTCTTCATCTCCGCAGCAGCAATCGGCCTCATGAGTTGCGGTGACGGCAGCGGTGGCCCTAATGGAGGGGCCAATGCAGAGCCCGCGCCACGGACAATGAATGGAATTATTTTCAGTCCTGGTGGTAGTGTTGGTCCCGTTTTGACAATGATTCGGGTTGCTGGTGATGCCACAAAATCCGGTGAAACTGGAACTGTCCGAATGAACGCTAGTCCTGGTGATATTACAGTAACTAGCGCTAGTGGAGTAGATTCTGAATTAAGAGTTTCTCCCGTAATCTCAGGCGCCACTTATACTTATTCTCGCACATCTTCTGTAGGTGGGCGTTTGGTAGTGCGGGGCACAGGTCTGTTAACGATACCGGGGAGCGGTGGAGAAGCACCTGTAGAAGAGCCGTCAGAGGAAGATCCACCAGCCCCACCTGAACAATACGAATACTTTGGGGGAGAATTTTCCAGGACCTACGACATCATTTATGCAACCAATGGCACGGTGATCACCACATTGGCCGTTACAGACTATGACACCGAGGCCGGAATCGGCGCAGGAACAATCACCTTTAGCGGTGGCACTATGCGTTTGGTAGGGGGCGGATTGGTTCCCGTTGGTTGGAGCATAGAGACCTCTTCTGGCTTGGTATTGCCAAAGCTCTATCCTCTCAAACTATCAACAGAAGATCTCTATTTGACCTTTGATGACGAAGCGGTAGAGGGTCAATCCATTCTTCTTCTAACATCTACCTTCACGCCATTATCTCCACAGCTAGGAGATTTCGTGGAAAAGGGAGTCGGCAATCTTCGGGTCGGAGATAGTCCCACACCCGTGACGATCGGTTATGAATACTCACCAGATGCAGATACCACCAATCAAGTTGAACTAAAAATTCTTAGATCTGGCAGTCCTTCTGCAACTTATGAAATGATCTTTGATGAAGTGGAAACCGGAACTTTTATCGATAATCAAGGACGCACCGGCACTTTTGAATTTCCATTCCTTCAAAACTAATCAGGAAGGGGAAAATTCCCACAAATTCTTAAAATCGTCTGATTAATGATAGGCTGCCCCACTTCCCATCGAGGAACTGGGGCAGTTTGGTGCAAAAGTGATTGGTGAATTTCATGATGTATTCTCAGACGATTCATTCCAGATGTGTTTTGATCCTATTAGGAGTTTTCATCCCGGCATGTAGTACCGACAATCTTACTCGGGACATCGCTCGAGAGCGTAATGCCATTGCTGATGAGACAGCCTCAGTTTCCACGCAGAAGAGAAATGAACGGAAGTTCACTTGGAATCAGGCGATTGCTAGGCAGACTGCCCACGATACTTCTCTTCGCATGGCCAGAGAACGTCTCGAAGACGTCCGCCGTGAACGTAAAAATCAATGGCGTGAGTGGCTCCCTCGCCCGACCTTATATGTAAGCTTTCAAAATGCTTTCGAGAATCTAGGAGATCTTAACAGTGACGATCTCCGTGGAGCTCTCATCGCGCCATTGACGATACCAAATCCCTGGACACAAAAAGCCCGAGCCTATCAAATTGCACTCACCGAGGTCCAAGCTGAGGCTGCTTACGAGCTCACTCGCCGCCGCCAGACCATTACCCTTTATTACCTTTTCTCCGAATGGGAACGATCTACCCAAGACAAATGGGAAAACTCTTCAACAACAAGCATTGAAGAAGTGATTCGCGCTCGTTTACAAGAGGAGGAGCAATCACTCATGAATCAGGAACGGCGACAATCCCAGCAGGCGCAATTTTCTCGATTGCTCAATCTGCCGGGCATCGACGTTACTCCAGTTGCAGAGACTCGTCCTAATATTGACTACGCTTCCAAGTATCGCCGTTTTATTCCCGGTAGAAATTACGGGCTGCTCGCCACCAGACTCTATGCCTACGAGATCCAAGGCAGTTTGCTCCGCAAAAAAGGGATTCAGTTAAGTCGCTGGCCCACTCCTACATTCAGCACAAATACTCCATCAATCTACGATACCACCCGTCAAGATGAGCAGTTTCTGGGGGGGCTCGATGAGATCTCATTGTTTGGTAATTGGGGGAAATCTTTCGATGTTACTGGGAAACTTGCCAATGAGATTCGTAACGCGGAAGAGAACGTCGGCTTCACTCGTGAAAATATCAGCGTGCGAATTGACTCTGAGGGTCGCGAATGGGACCGTCTTAAAAAGCGCTATAATTACCTCTTAAAACAACGTGAAATCGTCCGGAATCGATTGAAGAAACTCACTGGGAATCGCCCTAGAATTAGCAGCGTCCAAGAAGATATCCTCGATGCCCGAAAACTCGTCTCAGACCTTCAAACCATCGAGCGCCGCAAGGAAAGTCTCGATTTGCAACTCTGGCTATGGGACGACTCTGCTTGGTAAAATTTTGATGAATCGTTACACTGCCACCCTCATTTGGATTCTTGGAATCGTCTCATCCTCGAGCCTGCTTGCGGCCACACCGCCGAAGGCTCCTGAATCCTATCCAACGAGAGATGTAGTCTGGCTCGGCTCCTTTGCCGGTCAGATCGCCGTCAATCCACTTACCGAGCTCGTCACCACACGGCAGGGAGACATTCAGTGGAAAGTGGCTGATGGCGAAAGCGTTGCAAATGGGACATCTCTCGCCATTTGTGGTTTCAGCCAGATTGCTCAATCTGAAAAGGAACTTGCACTCGATGAAGCGGATTTGCCTAACAAACTCCGTCAAGCGGAGTGGACTCACCGTGAGAAAATAGCTACCGGTGAACTCAAACTTGAGGAGTTGAAGAACAAACTTCAGAAGCTTGATCTATCTGAAGAAGAAAATGAAGTTCTTGGCCCCAGTATTTCAAAACGCATCGTTGGCGAAAAACAGAAACTCCGCAATGAGATCGAGAAACTCAATGATCGCTTGGACCCCACTATTTCGGCTGAAGAGCTTCGTATCGAGCAAGAGAAACTCCGGCTAACTTTGGAAAAGGCTCGATTGGAACAGCTTGAAACCATCCGAAGTTTTGAAATCCTGGCCCCCCATGCAGGCATTCTTAAAATTGAACGTAGTGGTTACATTCGCGGCAGTGAAGTCGCCGGAACATTGGAGAATCGAGGCATCGCCTCCGTCACTTTGCAAATTGCGGATCCGGAGATCCTCAATGAGAAACCAGAACAGCTCCAAGTTTCTGTCGCCGACTCGCGCGGCCAGGTCCATATTGGCAACTTCGACCGAATTGAAAAGGACAGTAGCATCCGGATGGGCTTTGTGATTTATCATTTCAAACTCGAGCCAAAGCCGAATCTTGAAATCCCCAGCGATATGACCGGTGAACGGCTGGTGACCCTTAGTCGGAAACTTGGTCAAATGGCATACATCGTCCCGAAGACGGATTTCCTGTTTGAGAATACTAAAGAAGTCCAGCAACTTGGATGGGCCGGCTTTGTTCAGCAGCGCTGGCCTGGTTTCAAAATCTTATTGGTCGGCCCGCGCAGTCTCGCAGTCATCCGCGAAGAATGAAAATTACTTGCCATCAAATTTCTTACACTTACCCCGGCGGTCGCCACCCCGTATTGGATAAGATTGATCAATCTTTTTCTCCAGGCACCACGCTTCTCAAAGGATACTCGGGATGCGGAAAAAGTACGTTGCTGCGGCTACTTGGCGGGCTGATTCGACCGACGTCAGGCCACATCGAGGCACCTGACTTCCCACCTTTGGGTTCTAAGGAATTTCTCCGTAAAGACTTCGCAATGGTTTTTCAAGAGCTCAATTTACTTCCGCTGGCGTCCGCCGAGCGCAATGTTTCGCTTTCATGCCGGATTGCTGGCGTGCCTGCGACAAATGGCACTGAGTGGCTCGAACGGCTCGGCATCCTTGAGTTTTCCAAGCGCAGCGTGGAAACTCTCTCCGGTGGCCAGAAGCAACGCGTCGCCCTCGCTCGCGCCATGGCCAAGTCTCCCCGCTTGCTACTGCTAGATGAGCCAACTTCCGGCCTCGATGATAAGAACACGGAAATCATTCTCAACGCCATCCGTCGCTTCTCGGAAAATCAGGACGCCATTTGCGTCATCGCCACGCACGATCATCGTTTAGATCCTATTGCCCATGAATTGGTGGATTTCCATCGTCATTTATCTGTGGCAGAATAGTCTGCGGCGCTGGATCGAGCAGCCATTGAGTCTTTTGAGCAAACTGCTCATCGCCTCGATGGTTGGCTGTCTGGGTGCACTTGTCATCGCAGGAGCCGCCTATTTGGGTGATGAGCTGGACCGCCAACTCGCCGACCGGGATGCACTTTCCATCAGTATTTCCGAGATGGTGGATGGCTTCCAAGCGAACGCTCTCATTTCTCCTGATAATACTGAAGAACTTGCCTGGGCCTCCACCGCCAAGGAAAGCTTGATTTTCTATCAGCCACCCATCGGTGCCATCATTGATAGTAAAACCACCATCGAGCTTCTTGGCCTGCGCAATATCGAGGCCCATGGCTATCCGGCCACGCTCGTGCTCGTTTCAGAAAAACGTCCCTCTGGTTCGTCTGTCGTGGTGCAGATCGATAAGGTGCGGGTAGAGGCCCTCGTCCTGCCGCCCACAGAGGAATTTAAACGCGACCAGACGAAAAAGGAATTCCTACTAGCGCCTCTCCATCGCATCGCTCCGTTGCTTCAGAAAGGCTTCGTAAGGCAAATTTCACTCCAAGTCGGATCGCTTCAAGACATGCGTCGCGTGCATCAGATCACAGAGACAATGCAGCTTTTGGAGAATCGCCGGATGAACATCCGCTCCGCTCTCTCCATACTTGAGAGACTCGAAACGATTCGGAAAGTCCAAGGCTATGTGCTCATCGCGGCCGCGCTTGGTTCAGCTTTAGTGCTGGGCCTGACGTGCGGTGCGCTCGCGTGGATGGAGTTCCGTGAAGACCGTTATTTGCTCTCTCTCATCCGCTCCCTCGGCGTTGGCCGGGTGACCTTGCTGGTCCACGCGGTTTTGGAAAATTGTGCCATCGCCGTGGTCGGAGTTTGCATCGGTCTGGGCCTGATTCAGCTGGCCTCCTCTACGCTCAATCTTAGCGCCCTCGGCATGCAATGGCTGGGATCCATCGGATTGCTAGAGCGCCCGGAAATCCGCTGGCTTGTTCTGGGTGCCATCTGTGGTGGCTTGCTCTCCTGTATCCCCATTGGTCTCGGCTTACGCAAGCCCCTCGGCTTGGTCCTGAAGTGAGGTTTTCCAACGTTCAATCGCGAGCCGGATTCCCTCGGCCTTATGCAGAGTTTCCTCATACTCATGTTCTGGGACTGAATCTGCTACGATGCCGGCTCCCGTTTGATAGACGAGATTTTCGCCCTCACGGATCAAGGTTCTGATCGCAATGTTTAACGAACTTTCTCCATTGGTTCCAAGCCAGCCAATCGCGCCGCAATAGAGACCGCGCGGTCCGTCCTCCACCTCTTTAATAATCTCCATTGCCCGTTTCTTCGGCGCTCCGGTGATGCTGCCGCCCGGGAAACACGCGGCGATCGCTGCGATGGCGTCCACGTCCTCTCGCAATCTGCCGGTGACAGTGGAGACTAGGTGATGGACCTGTGCCAAGGTTTCTAATTGAAGCATTTCCGCCACGGCCACGCTGCCGTATTCGCATACTTGCCCGAGATCGTTGCGAAGAAGATCGGTAATCATAACCAGTTCAGAAATCTCCTTGGCAGAGGTTTGGAGCTCGTAAGCGGAGCGGCGGTCTTCATCCGCATCGGCGAAGCGTGGGCGCGTGCCTTTGATCGGACGGGTCTCAATGCCGCGACCGGAAATTTTCAAAAACGTCTCGGGCGAAGAACTTAGAATTTCTCGCCCTGCAAGCGAAAGGTAGGCGGCCATCGGGGCAGGGGAGGCATCCCGCAACATTTCGTAGAGACTGAATAAAGACTCGCCAGCCACTTTTGCATGGAAGCGTTGGGATAAATTCACCTGATAGATATCTCCGGCAGCGATCCATTGCTTGATCCGAATGACGTGATTGATGAAATCCTGGCGTGGGCTAAGTGCCGTGAATTTACCGATTTTTACAGGCGTTGATTCAGGCTCTCGCAGTGATTCTGACAGATTTCCGACTTCCCACCAGACACCACTTTCGTGACAGAACACCAGCATTTCATGGTAATCGCCAAAGACGAAATCTCCCTCGTAATCGATCCAGCCCGCTAGCCCACCTAGCGGAATACCCAAGTCGCCGATGGAGTGAGGACCAGCGGTGAGTGCGGCGCGGAGTTGTTGCTGTGCGGCATTTTGGAAAATACTACCTTTTAAAATTCGCCTTGGTCGCGCTGCGATCACCGAGATGGGCCGCGATCCGCTGGCGGGTAAATTTCCAGCAGTATCAAAATACACCAAGCCTTCAAGGTGCTGCAAGTGCGCCGCCACCTCGATGGCAGTATAACCCTCTAGCCGTTGTGGCTTGCTCGCCGCACGTATCGATGCAGTTTCCATCCTGCCCGAACCAATGCTCGCCGCTCTCCCATGGCAAGAGCAGAAACTACCGAGAGCGAATTTCCACTTGGGTACGATCTAATTCCAATTAACGGCAAAAAAACGCCCGTCTCCCAGAAAGAGACGGGCGGTTATGAAATTTCCGGAGAAGACTTCCGATTATTCGCCGAGTCCGAAGCGGACGAAACGCGTCACCGTGAGAGTATCGCTCAGTTCCTTGCCTTTGGCCTCGAGCAACTTGGCGATGGTGATGTCTGGATCTTTCACGAAGCCTTGCTCAAGAAAGCAGCTTTCAGCGAAGAATTTGCCGATTTGACCTTTGAGAATGTTCTCAATGATGTTGTCCGGCTTGCCGCTATCGGCGAGACGAGCACGGAAAATTTCGCGCTCGGCATCGACGACTGCCTCGGGAATGTCTTCGCGGGACAGGCCTTTCGGTGCACAGGCAGCGATGTGAAGAGTCAAATCTTTGATCAGCTCTTTGAAGGAATCTGTCTTAGCGCTGGCGGCTTGGGTGGTGCCCACTTCGATGAGGACACCCACTTTGCCACCGAGGTGGATGTAAGAGGCGACCACTCCGCCTGGTGCAGCATTGAAGCGCACGTATTTGCGGAACTGAAGATTTTCACCCACTTCTCCGACCTTGGATTTGATGGTGTCTTCGATGGTTTGTTCGCCAAGTTGATGAGCGAGCGCGGCCTCATGGTCAGCCGCCTTGGAAGCTGCAAGCGCGTCTGCGATGTCGCTGACGAAGGCTTGGAAACTTTCGTTTTTGGAAACGAAATCCGTTTCACAATTCACTTCAAGCAAGAAGCCAGCTGTGGCATCCGGATTGATCCGAGCGGTGATGACGCCTTCGTTTGCTGCGCGGTCGGCCATTTTGCTGGACTTCATGATGCCCCGCTCACGTAGGAGTTTGATGGAGGCTTCGATGTCGCCATCGGTCTCGGTGAGGACTTTTTTACAGTCCATCATGGGAGCGTTGGTTTTATCGCGAAGTTCTTTGACGATTGATGCGGTGATCATGGGATAAGTTTGGAAATTAAAAGTTGAGAGAAAAAACGGGCGGTCCGTCGTTTGACAGGCCGCCCGTGAAATAAAATAGTTAGTTTTTGCGAGCGGCGACCATGGCATCCACCAGGTTTTGGAGGATGATACGGATCGAGCGGATCGCATCGTCGTTTCCGGGAATCGGGAATTGGACGAGAGCGGGGTCCGCATTGGTATCGACAAGGGCGATGATTGGGATGTTCAGACGGCGGGCTTCAGCCACGGCGATGGTCTCGCGAGCGGAATCGACGATGACGACAGCGTCAGGCTTCTTATCCATATCGCGCACGCCACGAAGGTTGCGGAGGAGTTTTTCGCGCTCGCGGCCGAGTGCTGCGAGTTCCTTCTTGGACATCGCTTTGAACTCAGGCTGCTTTTCGATGTTCTCGAGGTATTTCAAACGCTCCACCGACTTACGCACTGTGAGCGTATTGGTGAGCATGCCACCCAGCCAACGATGGTTGACGTAATGTTGGCCAGTGGCTTCCGCAGCTTCGCGGATGGCGTCTTGGGCTTGGCGCTTGCAGCCTACAAAAAGGACTTTTTTGCCCTTGCCTACGAGGTCTGCGAGAAAATCTGAGGCTTTATCCAGCTGCTGGACGGTTTTTTCCAAGTTGATAATGTAAATCCCGCCCTTGTCCTTCATGAGGAAAGGTTTCATGCGTGGATTCCATTTTTTGGTTTGGTGGCCGTAGTGGACGCCGGCGTCCACCATTTCGGTGATGAGGTCGTTGATCATTGAGATATAGTGTTTTCCCGCCTTGAATCAGGACGAGCGATGCTGAAAACCTGCCGCGTATTGGGTCCCTCGGGGTCTTCGTTGGTGATGAGGCGGCTAAGAGGGGCGCACGGGGTAAGGAAAATTTGATATTTTGGCAAGGAGAATTCTGCACTTTCCTGCGTGCTCGAATATATCGTGACTATTTATCGATGCATTCGCCGCCAGCTCATACGGCAAAAGGGACAACGAAGATCTTAAAAGCGGAGTAGGCCATCTCTACACGCAAAATCTGAGTAACCAATTTTTCAGCCGCTTGGCCCTCAGCAGCGATGGCACTTGAAAGAATATGAAATTGGGGAATCCACTCCCACAAGATTTCAGCAAAGACGATCCAATCGACTGATGGGTGATCACACTTGGATTCGTCGAGGATGAGCTCGAGTGCCTTGCATTCCATGCCGCGCGCTTTAATGGCGGATTCCGTAATTATTTCTTCAGATACGATGCTGTCTAACAGATCTGCCGCCAGTTTGGCATCGCTGTAGCCGTCCATGGTCTCACCAAAACCCAGTTTCACCCGAGCGCGGTTCGTATAGAGCATCGACGCTAGCATTGTTCGTTCAGTCGAGATAAGTCCAAAAAATTACACGCGTTGGTCCCGCTGCTGGAACGGAGACTTGTGGATATTGGATCTAATTTTGCGCTCATGGGATGATAACATTCTGAGTCGGCTGCACTCAGGCGTCGTTGAGAACGCACGGTAGGCATACACCCCATGGTTTCCGGACTCGGCGGAGTTAGAGTTATGTCTGTGAGAGCCATGAATCATGGGTCTCCAGCGGGATCAACTCATGCGGACAAATCCAACCATCAAACCGGGTGCCAAGACCAGAAAAATGCGGCCAGGTGAGGCGGATGCGCCCTTGCGGGCAGAGCTGTTCAGCGTGGAGCAACTCGCCCGCCACGCCCGTGCCCTCGCCGCATCCCACCGCATCGTCACCGACCGTGGGACCAACCGCTTGCTCGCCCGCCTGGACACCAATGAGCGGGATCTGCGTGATTTCCATCGCAGCACCCGCAGCTTGAATCCTGGCCGACGCCTGACCCCGGCCGCCGAATGGATGCTGGATAACTTCTATCTGCTCGAGGAGCAGATCCAGATGGCGCGGCGGCATCTACCTCGCGGTTACTCGCGGGAATTGCCGCGTCTTTCGAATGGCACTTCCATGGGATTTCCCCGGGTGTATGACATCGTGCTGGAGTTGATCCCGCATGTGGATGCCCAAATTGACGCCGGATCGCTGGGTGCCTTCATCGATTCCTATCAGGCGGTGAATACACTCAAGCTCGGTGAGTTATGGGCGATTCCCATCATGCTGCGGCTTGCATTGATCGAGAATCTCCGGCGTATCACCACCCGCTTGACCATTGCTCGGGAGGATTGTGATCAGGCCGATTTGTGGGTGGATCGATTGCAGGAAATGGCGGAAAAGAACCCGTCCGGCTTGGTGATCGTCGTGGCTGACATGGCAAAGGCCGGTCTGGTCTTATCCAGTGCGTTCGTGGCGGAATTCAGTCAGCGTTTGTCCCAACACAGTCCTGTTCTTCACCTCGCCCGCACGTGGCTGGAACACCGCCTCGCTGAAGAGGGCGCATCCATCGAACAACTGGTCCATCTCGATAGCCAGAATCAGGCGGCCGATCAGGTCTCGGTAAGTCATAGCATCGGCAGTCTGCGTTTCCTCAGCGCGATGGACTGGAAGGAGTTCGTGGAAACCCTCAGCCGGGTGGAGGGCACTTTGCGCTCGGACGCTGCCGATGTTTACAGCGACATGGACTTCGCTACCCGGGATCAATATCGGCATACGGTCGAGGCCATCTCCCGGCACAGCGGGTATTCGGAAACCGAAGTCGCGGAAATGGCGGTGGGCCTGTCCAAGGAAGGTGCCCGCAAGAACGGACACGACCACCGGGCCGCCCATGTCGGCTACTATTTAATCGATAAGGGCCAGTCCATGTTAGAGCGGGCGGCGAAGGTGCGATGGCCTTGGCGAAATATCATCGGCCGGGGCATCCACAATTTCCCCATGGCTTTTTATGCGGGAGGCATCGTGGGGATCACTCTGCTCGCAGTCTCCGGATTCGTCTGGCAGGCCCGGTTGTTTGAGTTGGTTGGTTGGAGGCTTGTCCTCTTCAGTCTGTTGTTTCTGGTAGCAGTCAGCCAGTTGGCAGTGGCTTTGATGAACTGGCTGTCCTCCCTGCTGGTGAAGCCCCGGCTGTTGCCACGCCTCGACTTTTCCGCCGGCATACCGTCGGACTGCCGCACCATGGTCGTCATTCCGACCATGCTTTCCAGTGTGGAAGGCGTGGATCGGTTGATCGAATCTCTAGAAATCCATCATCTCTCGAATCGTGACCCGCACCTCCAATTCGCCCTGCTTACAGATGTCTCGGACGCGGCGGAGGAAGTGCTTCCGGATGACGAGGAACTGGTAGCGCGGGCGCGGGACGGCATCGAGATGCTCAACCGGAAGCACCCATCCGACAGCCACTGCCGGTTCTACTTGTTCCACCGGCCACGCCGCTGGAACGCTGGGGAAGGATTGTGGATGGGCTACGAACGCAAGCGGGGCAAACTTGAAGAGTTCAACGCCCTGCTACGCGGCGGTTCCGCCAATTGTTTTTCTGTGGTCGTGGGGGAAACCTCCATCCTGCACTCGATCAAATATGTCATCACCCTCGATACCGACACCCAGTTGCCGCGAGATGCGGCGCGGCAACTGGTCGGCACGATGGCTCATCCCTTGAATCGACCGGTGTTCGATGAAGCGCGCGGTGTGGTGGCGGAAGGTTATGGCATTCTCCAGCCGCGCATCGGGGTGAGCCTGCCGAGCGCCCGGAGATCGTGGTTTGTCAGGCTGTTTGCCGGTGATGCGGGGATCGATCCCTACACGCGGGAGATTTCCGACGTCTATCAGGACGTGTTCCGCGAAGGATCATTCATCGGCAAGGGGATCTATGATGTGGATGCATTCCAGCGCGCGTTGAACCGGCGTTTTCCGGAAAACATCGTCCTCAGCCATGATCTGCTGGAAGCCTGTCACGCCCGCTCGGGGCTGGTCAGCGATGTGGAGTTTTATGAAGTCTATCCATCGCGCTATAACGTGGATATCGACAGGCGGCACCGCTGGATCCGCGGTGACTGGCAGATCACCCAATGGCTGCTTCCGCGGGTTCCCGGCCCTGACGTGCGGCGCATCGCCAATCCACTCTCCGCCCTCTCACGATGGAAAATTTTCGACAATCTGCGGCGCAGCCTCGTCCCGGTCGCGCTGATGCTGTTCATCCTGGGGGCGTGGTTGTTCCTTCCAGATGATCTCGCTGACAAGGGTGCTTTGTGGGTCATTGCGATCGTCGCTCTCCCGGGATTCTTGACTGCTGGGGTCAGTCTGGCACGCAAGCCGCACGACATACCTTGGTCGATGCATCTGCGGGCGGTGACCGGATCTTGCGGACGTCAGGTAATACAGATTTTCCTAACCATCGCGTTCCTGCCCTACGATGCGTTTGTCAGCCTCGATGCCATTGGAAAAACATGGATGCGCTTACTCGTGACCCACAAGCGACTCCTTGAGTGGCGGACCTCCAGCGATTCCGAAAGCAGCTCCCGAACGGACATCGCCGGATTCTATATCACCATGTGGATCGCGCCCGTGGTCGCTGTGGTGGTCGGACTTTTCCTGCTCATCATGCGGACGGGCGAACTGTCCACCGCGCTGCCGATTCTGGGGCTATGGCTCATCGCGCCGGGCATCGCCTGGTGGATTAGCCTGCCGATTCAATCGTCGGCACAGGAGTTGACCGCCTCCCAAGTAACATTTCTGAGAAACACCGCCCGCAAGACCTGGCACTATTTCGAAACCTTTGTCACTGCCGATGAGAACTGGCTGCCGCCTGACAACTATCAGGAAATCCCGATCCAGACGACAGCAACCCGAACCTCTCCCACCAACATGGGGCTGGCGCTGTTGGCAAATCTCGCCGCCCTTGACTTCGGCTATCTCCCGGCAGGCGGCGTGATCCGCCGCACCCGTGACGCGCTCGCCACGATGCAGGGGCTCGATCGTTATCGCGGGCACTTCTACAATTGGTATGATACCCGCACGCTCGATCCATTGCTCCCACTCTACATATCGAGCGTGGACAGTGGAAATTTATCAGGGCATCTGCTGACCCTCGGAGCCGGACTCAGGGAGCTGGCCGGGGCGAAGATTTATAATCCGGTGATCTTCTCCGGCCTGCGGGATACCGTGAGGGTGCTCATGGAAATCACCGGCGAACGAACGTGCTTGGCTGCGCTTGACGCGAAATTGGAAACCGCACCGTCAAATCTCCGCGCCGCATATACCTTATTGTTGGAAGTGAACGATCACGCATCCGACGTCGTAGCTTCGCTTGCGGACAAAGGTGAGGAAGCCGTGCGCTGGTCACAATGCCTGAAACGGGAATCTGAGGAACACCTTGCGGAAATGTTGTTTCTCGCGACTTGGCTTCAATTGCCGACTCTGCTTGACAAGACTGCCGGAGAGCCGCTCCCCGCATCCTTGGCGTTTGAGCAGAGTCTCACCGAGCTTTCCACTAGCCTCGGTGAATCTGGCAACCGGGCGCGCCAGCGGCTGCACGAACTGGAAGACCTAGCAAAACAATGCGACGAGCTGGCGGCCATGGATTTCGCATTTCTGTTTGATCCTTCCAGAGAGTTGTTTTCCGTTGGATTCAACGTTCCGGCCAACCGATGTGACGCGAGTTTCTATGATCTGCTGGCCTCGGAAGCGCGGCTGTGCAGTTATGTCGCCATCGCCATGGGGCAGGTTCCGCAGAACCACTGGTTCTCGCTTGGACGTCTGCTCGTATCCCTGCGTGGCGATCCCTCACTCGCTTCATGGAGCGGCTCGATGTTTGAATATCTGATGCCGCTGCTAGTCATGCCGACCTTTGATCACACGCTGCTGGATCATACCTACAAGGCGGCAGTCAAGCAACAGATCGAGTATGGTAGGGCAAACGGAGTCCCGTGGGGAATTTCCGAGTCCGGCTACAACCGGACGGATGTTCTGCTTAACTATCAATACCATGCCTTCGGTGTGCCGGGTCTGGGATTGAAACGGGGATTGGCCGAGGATCTGGTAATCGCCCCGTATGCCTCCGCCATGGCGCTGATGGTGGCTCCGCGCGAGTCTTGTGAAAACCTGCAGCGGCTGGCTAGCGATGGGATTGCCGGCGCATACGGGTTTTACGAAGCGGTGGATTACACACCGACGCGCCAGCCGCCGGGCAAAACCAGCACCACGATCCGTTCCTTCATGGTTCACCATCAAGGAATGAGCCTGCTCGCGTTGGATAACCTTTTGATGAAGGACCCGATGCAACGGCGTTTCATGGCCTGCCCCATGCTCAAGGCTGCCAATCTGCTCTTGCAAGAACGCGTGCCCAAAACCGTGGCCACGGTGCTCGCCGATGATTCCGAGCCTGAGACCAAGCGCGTCCTATCCGACGAATGCGAGGGCGTGATGCGCCTGTTCACCAATCCCACCCCGCCGGTGCCGGATGTGCATCTTCTGTCGAACGGGAGCTATCATCTTGCGATCAGCAGCGCCGGCGGCGGTTACAGCCGCTGGCGCGATCTGATGGTCACCCGCTGGCACGAAGACGCGACCCGCGATTGCTGGGGAACTTTCATCTATCTGCGCGATCCCGCCACCGGCGAAGTTTGGTCCACCGCTTTTCAGCCCACACTGCAGGCGACCGCAGGATATGAAGCCATTTTCACGCAGTCACGGGCCGAGTTCCGCCACTCGCATGCCGAACTCGACGTCCACACGGAAATCAGCGTGTCTCCGGAAGACGATGTCGAGCTACGGCGCGTCACCATCTGCAACCGCTCCACGGTGGCGCGTTTGGTCGAGTTGACCAGTTATGCCGAAGTGGTGCTCGCCAGCGCGGGGGCGGACGCGGCGCACCCGGCATTCAGCAATCTATTCGTGCAAACCGAGTTTGCGAAAGAATCTTCCGCCATCATTTGCTCCCGCCGAGGCCGTGCCGAGGACGAGAAGCCGCCGTTGTTGATTCACATGATGGTGAGTCACGAGGGCAATGTGGGGGAAATTTCCTGTGAGACCGATCGATCCAGATTCGTCGGACGAGGTGGCAACATGGCCAACCCCGCAGCCATGCAAAGCATGGATCCGCTTTCCAATACCGTGGGCTCAGTGCTGGATCCCATTGTCTCACTGCGGCGCACCATCACCATCCCACCGAATGGAACCGCCTCCATCACCCTGGTCACGGGAGTCGCGGAACACCGTGAAGTCGCTCTGGCACATGTGGAAAAATATCAGAGCCCTCACATGGTCGAACGAGCCTTCGATTTGTCGTGGACCCACAATCTGGTCACCCTGCACCATCTCAATGTCACCGAAGCGGATGCCCAACTCTACGGGCGGCTTGCCGGTGCGTTGCTCTATGCGGATCCCGCCAGGCGTGCCAACCCCGGTGTCCAGCTCGATAATAAACGCGGCAGAAGCGGACTCTGGAGTTATGGCATATCTGGCGATTCACCCATCGTTCTGCTTCGCATCAGCGACATGACCAAGATCGAGATCGTCGCCGACCTGATCCGCGCGCACTCGTATTGGCGCATGAAAGGACTGACCGTTGACCTCGTCATCCTGCATGAGGACGTCTCAATTTACCATCAATCTCTAGGTAACCTGATTTCGGATCTCATTTCATCGGGCATCGATGCGCAAATGCGGGACAAGCACGGCGGGATCTTCGTCCGTAACCTCGATCAGATTCCCCATGACGATCTCATCCTGCTGCAGGCGACCGCCCGGGTCATCGTGGACGACGAAAAGGGGACTCTCGCGGAACAACTCGAACATCGCGGATTGTTCGAAGCGGTAATCCCTCCACTCAAGATCACAAGGAGCCATCACGCCGATCCGGCCGGGCCGCTGCCCTCGCGCAGATTGATTTTCGACAACGGCCATGGCGGATTCACGCCAGATGGCCACGAATACGTCATCACCCTTCAACCCGGCCAAACGACACCCGCACCTTGGGTGAATGTGCTGGCCAATCCCGATTTCGGGACCGTGGTATCAGAAGCGGGTTCCGGCTACACTTGGGTGGAAAATTCTCATGAATTCCGACTGACACCTTGGAGCAATGACCCGGTTCAAGACCCGGCGGGTGAGGCCATCTACATCCGCGACGAGCAGAGCGGCCACTATTGGTCGCCGACCCCGTCGCCCGCGCGTGGCGAGACACCCTACATCATCCGTCATGGCTTCGGCTACACGGTGTTCGAGCATTCCGAACACGGCATCGTCTCCGAGCTATGGGTTTATGTGGCGATGGACGCTTCGGTGAAGTTCAGCGTTCTGAAATTGAAAAATTTCTCGGGTCGCCCACGCAGAATTTCAGTCACCAACTACTGCGAGTGGGTGCTAGGCGATCTGAGGCCGAAAAGCCTGCTGCATGTACGGACCGAGGTTGACTTGAATACCGGTGCGCTGCTTGCGCGAAATTTCGACAATACCGAGTTTCCCGGACGTATCGTTTTCCTGGACGTGAATGATGCCGCGCGCACGGTCACTGGCGATCGCAAGGAATTCATCGTCCGCAACGGCAGGCTTTCGCAACCGGCGGCGATGAAACGCGCGCGCCTATCCGGCAAGGTCGGCGCCGGACTCGATCCCTGCGGTGCCGCGCAGGTCACCTTCGATCTGCCGGACGGCCATGAACGCGAAACCACCTTCCGTCTCGGAGTGGGCCGGAGCATGCAGGAGGTGAACGATTTGATTCGTCGTTTCCGCGGCGCCGACTCTTCGCGCATCGCGCTCGAAGGAGTCTGGTCGTTCTGGAACCAGACGCTGGGCGCGATCAATGTGGATACACCGGATCCGGCGGTGAATGTCATGGCAAACGGCTGGCTGCTTTATCAGACCTTAGGTTGCCGACTTTGGGGAAGAACGGGGTTTTATCAATCCGGAGGTGCCTATGGATTCCGGGATCAGTTGCAGGACGTGATGGCGCTGGTGCATGCACAACCGGCACTTACTCGCGAGCACCTGCTCCGCGCCGCCGCCCGCCAGTTCCGCGAAGGCGACGTGCAACATTGGTGGCATCCTCCAACAGGCCGCGGCGTGCGGACGCACTTTTCCGATGACCTACTGTGGTTGCCGTACGTGACTTGCCACTACGTTTCCACCGTCGCGGATGTCGGTGTGCTCGACGAGATCATCCCGTTCCTCGAGGCCCGCCCGGTCAAACCCGACGAGGAGGCCTACTACGATCTACCCAACCGCGCCGAAGAAACGGGCACTCTCTATCAGCATTGCGTGCGGTCCATCGAGAAGAGCTTCGGCCTCGGCGCGCACGGCCTGCCATTGATCGGTTGCGGGGATTGGAATGACGGAATGAATCGCATCGGCAAAGACGGCCTCGGCGAAAGCGTGTGGCTGGCATTCTTTCTTTATGATGTGCTCACCCACTTCGCCCCCTTGGCGCAGGCCCGGGACGATCACCAATTTGCCAACCGCTGCCTCTCCCACGCTCAATTGCTACAACACAACATCGAGGAAAACGCATGGGACGGCGATTGGTATCGCCGCGCCTATTTCGACAACGGAGAACCTCTCGGCTCGCGCTCCAATATGGAATGCCAGATCGATTCCCTGCCGCAAAGCTGGGCGGTGATCAGTGGGGCCGGTGATCCATCCCGCTCACGCTTGGCAATGGAATCGGTGGACCGGCGCTTAGTCCGCCGCGATGACGGACTCATCCAATTGTTCGATCCACCTTTCAATAAATCCACCCTTAATCCAGGCTATATCAAAGCCTATATCCCCGGCGTGCGCGAGAACGGCGGGCAATACACCCATGGCGCGATCTGGACCGCCATGGCCTTTGCCGAAATGGGCGATGGCGAACGCGCGTGGGAACTCTTCTCACTTCTCAATCCAGTCCACCACGGCGCGACTGCGGAAAAAATCGCCACCTACAAGGTCGAACCCTACGTTATCGCCGCGGACGTTTACGGGGTCGCTCCGCACACCGGGCGAGGCGGATGGACCTGGTACACCGGCTCGGCGGGATGGATGTACCGACTGCTCGTCGATACTTTGTTAGGCATGAACCTGGAGGGCGAACACCTGCGGCTCGCCCCCCATCTCCCGCAAGCCTGGGACTCCTTCAAAGTCCACTACCGCTACCGCCAGACTGTCTATCATATTACGATCAGCCGCATGGTGGGGACTTCGGCCGAAACAAGTCTCCTGACCCTCGACGGAAACGAAATCCTAGGGACATCCCTACCCCTGTGTGACGATCAACGCGAGCACTACGCCGAGTTGAGAGTGCAGGGTAGGTTATGACCCCATGGCAGAACTGCGATTTTGAATTATGGTAGCATGTCTGCCAAAGCGATATAATGATTCAACTGGGAACTTCACCCAGCCTTGGTGCGTCGTTTGCAGTGTGTCCAAAAATTGAAAATAAATTAATGATAATTGAAACGATTTTCATAATCCTAATCATTCCTATGCTTGTCGGGGCCATCACCTCTTGGCCGAATAGCCGTGATAGGGGTAATTTTCGCATTATCCTGCTCGGATTTGTCTAACCATTGTAATCGTTCTGATATTTCCCGGCAGACTCTAGTTGAAAGTTTCTATGAATACCACCCAGTGCGAACCAGCTCATTGTATCATTGCCATGGCCGCATCGGCGGGCGGTCTGAATGCTCTATCGGTTATTCTCGGCGCCTTGCCGGCGGATTTCCCGGCAGCCATTGCGATCGTGATGCATCTCTCGCCGGATCATAAAAGTCTTTTGGCTGAGATTCTGAAGTGTCGGACACCTTTGGATGTAAGGCAGGCCAGTAATGGTTCCAAGTTATGCCATTGCAGTGTGTTTGTGGCTCCGCCAAACCATCACATTTCTGTCTTGCCGGGCGGCTTTATCGAGCTTTCTTCGCCAATGGCGGAGAAAGTCCATTATGCCCGCCCATCCGCTGAGCCGTTGTTTTCATCGGTGGCAACGCTTTATAAAAAGAATGCGATCGCAGTCGTGCTCACAGGAGGCGATGGAGATGGGTCGATCGGTGTAAGTATCATCAAAGAGAATGGCGGGACGGTCATCGCCCAGGACCGTCCGACATCGCAGGATTACAGCATGCCGGAAACCGCGATCGAGACCGGCGACGTTGACTTCATTCTGCCACTTGACGAGATCGCTCCCAAGTTGATCCAACTGGTCGGCACCGGCGAGGTCGTGCACTCCTCATGACAATAACCTGCTGTTGGGTGCGAATGGTATTGGCGGAAATTTTCCCGCCAACCATTTGTGAAAGCTAACCAGAAATTTCAAACGTGGCTGTGGTGCATAATCCTGCCCATCGCCTCTACCCACAGCCCGTCCGGTGGTATGATGACAAGCTATACCTTTGATGACTAACGCTTCCGGCGGACGACCATCAACCCTCCGGACAACATCGCCATGACGAGGTCGCTTGGTTAAGGGATAGGGACACCAATGATGCGAAAGCCACCGTCAAATGCCTCGCCTTGTTGAACTAAGCCGCTACGCGGGCAGGCTGCTTGCTTGGCCGGTGATGTGGCAGGGCGTCAATGAAAGGTAGAAGGTTGCGGGGTTGGCTGTCATGGTCGTGGGGCTTATGCAAAACAACAACAATACCAACTCCGACAACCTGCCCAATCAAACCCCGAACGGTGCCGCCCGCCAAGCCAAAATTCCGGACGAGCGCACTTCTGAAGCGGGTTACCAGAAACTGCCGCTCCATCTACGCCCCAAGGCCGGGCGGGCCCAGCGCGATCCCATCGATTACGACTCCCATCCGTATCCCTCCATGAAGCAGTTCGCGGAGTTTCTCGCCCTGCGTTTCAACACACCACGCACCCGCCATTCGTAT
>JBGSUW010000026.1:0-38613 GCA_041753275.1 Akkermansiaceae bacterium
CCACCGCCACCACCGCCGTAACCACCACCGCCGCCACCTGGACGGGATTCTTTTGGTTCGGATGCATTTACGCGAAGTGGGCGACCATTGTAGTCTTTGTCGTTGAGGGCCTCGATGGCTGCATTCAACTGGCTTTGATCACCGAGGGTCACGAAAGCAAATCCCTTGGATTGGCCGGTTTCACGGTCGGTGATGATTTTGACCCGTTCAACAGGGCCGAAAGCGGCGAAGAGTTCGGAAACATCGCCTTCTGTAGCAGTGTAAGGCAGATTGCCTACGTAGATATCCATATAATTCAATTCTGATGACGCCATGGTTTTAAAACACTTCCTCGGATCATGGCGTCACAGATCAAACAAAATGCGAAAGAACTGACTTCTGCAGTGCAATCGAAGCTTCTTGTGCCCTCTGTAGGGAGAAATAGCAATAAATCATTTTGTTAATATTTTTCAAAGAAGGGGAGTGGTTGGTCATTTGATACTGAAAACCTTAGTTTTCTTGACCTTATGGTAAAGCAGGTGCAGTTTGCCGCCGAAAATGAAACTTCAAGCAACTCCAATAATTTTGAATTTTCTCGCCGGCCTCACCGGCGTGGCCCTCACCGCCTGCGGCACAAGCGGCCCGGCAAGATCCGGCTACATGGCGGGCATGGGTGGGCCTATCCAGCGAGAAACTTCCGGCGGCCCGCATCATCCGCCTCCAGCCATTCCTGACGATATTTCCTACTGGGATGGCGATGGGGTTTCGGGGAGTCCGTTAATCAGGATTAATCGCGGTCAGCAAAAGGCGTTTTTCTACAAAGGAGGCACCTTGGTGGGTGTTTCCAAAATTTCCAGCGGCAGCGAAGATCACGGGACACCACCAGGCAGGTATAAAATCACTCAGAAGAGCAAAGATCACAAGTCTTCGGCCTACGGAGTATTTAAAGACAACACAACCGGTCAGACAATCAACGACAGCGTCGATATCCGCATCGACAAGCTGCCTCGGAACGCTACTTTTTATAATGCGCCAATGCCGAATTTCATGCGTTTCAATCATGGAATAGGGATGCACACAGGTTACCTTCCTGGATATGCTGCCTCTCATGGTTGCATCCGGATGCCGCATCACATGTCGGAGAAATTCTTTGAAAATGTGCAGATTGGCACTCCAGTAATTGTCGAGTGAGTAAAAACATTACGTTTCTGCCCGATCCGCACGAGGCTTTGGAAGTCACACCGGAAGCGGTGGCAGAATGGGTGACGTTCCCTCGTAACCAACGGCCACGGTTGATCGATTGCCGGGAGCACGACGAGTTAGCGATTTGTCAAATTCTAGGAAATGAGTGGATCGCACTCGGTTTGTTTCCCGGAGTGAGGGAGATTTTAGCAACCGGCAATCAGCGCGGCGTGGTGGTGTATTGTCACCACGGTGTGCGCTCGCTGCGGGCGGTAAACTTTTTGCGGGCGATGGGGGTGGCGAATGCGTTTTCCATGCGGGGTGGCATCGAAGAATGGTCCCAACGAGTGGATCCGAGCGTGGCTAGATATTAAGTGGCCTTCTGAGGCGACCTAACTTAGAATTTAGCACAGTTTGGACACGGAGGGACAATAAATAGAAGGGGACACAATTAAAATGCTTCTAACTATGTTAGCATTTCCAACCCAGAATTAATTGGTTCAGTTTTTACCAAATTAGAGTGTGATGTGCCAGTTTTCGATTTGCACATCGAGAAGATTAACGAGGATTCGGTCAACTCCCTTTACCCGCCTCCGCTCCAGCTACCGGCTATTTGAACGGCCTTGACCCCCAAAGTGATTTCCTAGCAACAATAATCCGCCCTCCGCTGCCTGTTGCCTCGTAATTAGGACACCATAGCGGCTTGGTTTTTGGTTGTTGGTTTGACCGCCCGCAAGGCCTTCCTTCTCTTCGCCCTGGTAAATTTGCTTCCGGGCCGTGCGTGGATTCATCCCTGCGCGCGGCTCGAATCGCAGGCATCTAGCCCATTGGCATCATCCGTCAAACTCCGGGGGTTTGGTGGCTGGCCCCCATTTCGGAGGGATGGTAATGGATTAGCTGGTCGCGGGCAGCCCCAAGATTCATTATAGCAGCGTGAAAAGAAACAACTCATCCACCGCCTTCCTATTGAATTTGTCCGTGGAGTTCTTCGCGACTTCAGGATCATGCCGTCCTAGAGAGAAGCAGACGACTCCGCCCAACACCTGCTTCACGCTTGCTCGATTTGCACTTTTCCATGCGTGCCACTCAGCGCGTGAACAACGATCACACCATCGATTTTGAAGGACGAAACTACGAGATCGCCACCACCTCGCGGAAGTCGGTCACCATCGTACATCATCCGAACCAAAAATTCTGGGTTGTTGAACAGGATCCAAAAGACATTTGGCCCTCAATTTTAGGCACTTTTGGCCTCTAACAAATTGTCCGGTTTTGAACAGGCAACAAATCCGGTTTTGTACCGTCGCTGACATTTTTTGAATTTAATCTTGCCTAGCTGGACGCTTACGCTACTCTCCAGGCTAATTTCGTAACAGTACTTCTGGCCAATCGCCCACCGGCAACAATTGGCATGTTTAATATCACCCAAAGATCCCATGAAAAAACTCCCTAGCCTCGTACTCGCTGGCCTAATGTTAAGTAACTCTTCGCCTGCGTGTGAACTTTGCCACATTGGGAATCCCTCCAAACATAAAGAGCACGAGGCAATTTTCAAACTGGTGCCTATCAATCAGGCAACGACCACTGCCGTCTCAAACGGCAATTGGAGCAACGCGGCTACTTGGTCAAATGGTGTGCCGTCGATCAACGCAAAAGTCGTTATCCCAATTGGCATTGCAGTCACTTATGACTTTAACGACGCAAATGGCAGTGTGCCATTCCGATGGGTTCGAGTGGACGGCACTTTGAAGTTTGCAACCACCACGACGACGCGCATGTTGGTGGACACCATCGCGGTCTCTCCAGAAGGAACTTTCCAGATGGGCACTGAGGCAGCGCCAATTCCTTCAGGGATTACCGCAAAAATCTTATTCACCGACAGTGGCCCGATGAGTATGGTGGACGATCCTTATCTGATCGGTCGCGGTTTGGTGTCTCATGGAACGGCTTCCATCGTTGGCTCGGCCAAAACAGCATTTGTCTCAGCCGGCTCGATTCCCCTAGGTGCCACCACCATCACTCTTAACAGCGTGCCAAGCGACTGGGTTGTGGGTGATACCATTTTGATCAATGGCACTCAGCTCCCTGTCTCAGGCTGGGGCAGGACTGCACCCGAGGATGAGATACGCACCATTCAAACAATTTCTGGAAGCACGCTTACATTCAGCCAGCCGCTTGAGTTCAATCATACTCTGCCAGCAGGCAGCCCTGTGCCTCTTTATAACCATGTGAGTAACCTCACTAGAAATATCATATTCAGCTCTGCCAACACCAACATGGGCGTCGATTATCGAAACGCTCAAGGTTTGGACTCCCTTAACCCCACACTACAAAGCCAAAATGCAAACATCCAGCGGCGCGGTCATGTGATGTTCATGCATTCCGCCAATGTCATCGTGAAATATGCGGCTTTCAACGATTTGGGACGCTCAAACAAAGATCTCTACGTTGATGATGTGCCCTCCGCACCGATGAACGTGTGGGAGGATTTTACCGATGAAAATGGGGTTTCTCACAAAGAAGGCAGCACGATCATTGGCCAAGGCACTAACCCTCGTGGGCGTTATTCGGTTCACTTTCACCTTTGTGGTTCCTTAGACGTAAATACCATGGATGGTTCGGGGCCTCAGTTTAGCTATAATAACCCCATCATCTGCCAAGGTGTCGTGACCCGCAATAGTCCAGGCTGGGCCTACAGCAATCATGATAGTTACGTGAAGTTTTTGGATTGTATTGCTTACAATTCCTACGGCTCTGGTTTCGTAGAGGAAAGTGGTAACGGGATCGGAGAATTCCGCAATTGCATGTCCGTGAGAAACGGACACAACGGAACTAATTCCACATCTGGCGACTGGAGAGAAATTCTGGGACTTCTGGACGTCGGTCGATCGGGTCACGGTTTCTTCTACCGTGGTAACATGGTTGAGACCTTCGATTGCATCGCCGCCAGTTGCGATAGCACTGGATATGCATGGAATGGAAAGCACGGTGCAGGAGGAAGTTTAGTACCAGCGCAAAATCTCCCGTACCCCGCGATCACCAACGGTGAAGAATTTATCGCGTGGGAAAATACGCCCTACACCCGCTTCAAAGATAATATTGCCTATGCGTCGTATGGTGGCATCCATGCTTATTATTCCCAGCCCACGGGCGACGGCAGATCGGTGCTCGAAAACACATTGCTCTGGAATATGGTTGATGCAGGAATTATTGCAAATTACGGTAATTTTTCAGGACAAATCACCGTGACCGGATTGACCTGTCTGGCCGACCCGAATCAATACAGCCCCAAAGGTGAATACTCGAGTGGATCGCGTGGTCTCGAAGTCTCGCTCACTTTTAACGATATCGTTTGGGATAACTGTTTTGTGAAAGGATTTTACTACGGAGCGATCACGGACGATGGAGCGAATGGGGTCAAGCGTATCCAGCTTGTCAGCAATTGTGACCTGACGAATAATACCATTCCACTCGATGATACCCGAAACCCTGTCACTGTTATCAACGCTCCCGCAAATCGGGACACGCTTTCGTTTACTCCCGATGAATCCACCAGCACGATGAATTCACTTGGCTGGTTCAACCTTAAAGGCACAAAAATCGACCCTGTAGGAACAGACAGAACGGGCGACGAGTGAGATTTCACCAGTCAATATCTTAGTAGATTTACCTTTAGCAGACCCGCTCTTCTCTCTCAGTTAAGCAAAGGTTATTTCACTGACGGAAATGGGACCTACCTCATCTTGCCTTACGCGGTAACAAACCGCCTTACCGGTGCGGTGAAAACTTATTATCACAAGCTATATACGGATCTGGACCAGAATCAAAACACCGGTGCGGTCGTGGGCTCAAATCTCGGAACCTTCGTAGATCCAGGATTTACTCAAGTGCCAGTTCCCAATCTGTCCGTTCCTCCCGGCACCTACAGCACTCCCCAAACACTAAAAATCGTTAACCCACTTCCGGGGACTTTCTTCTATTACACTACGGATGGCTCCACCCCGGCGCGCGCTGCCGATGGACGTCCCGTAGGAACCTCCCTCAGATACTCCAGCCCCATCCCGCTACCTGCTGGAACTACGACCATTAAAGTCATCGCCCACGCTGGCTTGATGACTCCGAGCAATGTCATTTCAGCCACCTACAATAGTAACCTCAACACACCAACTGCGGCGCCGGTTTTCAGTATTCCAGCTGGAATCTATCCCACTGCGCAAACCCTCACTCTCACCAGCGTGACCAACGGGGCAGTCATCCGCTATACCCTAAACGGGCAAAATCCTACTTCCAGTAGCGGCACGATCTATAGCAGTTCTATTTCTGTGCCCGTCAACACCACGGTCAAGGCGATTGCTTACGGACCCGGACTACAGGACAGCAGCGTGGTCAGCGCTCGATATACCAGTGCAGCCGAGACCCTCGTTGTCTATAGCACGGGGAATTCCTTCGCCCCTGGAGTTACTGGAAAAGATTTGCTCGAAACAAGCGTCGCATCACTTGTCTCATCAGGTAGTTTCAAGAACGATAACACCTTCGGTATCCCCGCACTCGTAAACGGAAATGCAAATCATTTAAATACCGGCCGCGCTGGAATTGGAAATAATTCCGTTCTCACCTACAAGTTAAATACGACTGCAAGTCCGGGCGGCTATATTATAAAAAATGTGGATATCTTCACGGGTTCATTTGATAGTTATTGGATCAGACCAAATGTGAAGGTCTCTTACTCACTTGTCGGAACCCCAAATACTTTCGTGCAACTGGCAATTGCCAATTATACGCCGCCAGAGCATTACGCCGAACAACCGTGGACCAAATCGAGCATCAGCTCCACAAATGGAGTTTTAGTGTCAGGAGTTGCTGCGATCCGTTTTAACTTCACCGGCTCCACCCACTATTCAGAACTCGATGTGATAGGTGTTCCCTTCACGGCTCTTCCGCAGGCACCTTCGAGCATGATGGCCGCTCTGGTTACTCCAGCACAGATCAACCTTTCATGGATCGACAATTCCTTCAATGAAACGGGATTCAAAGTTTACCGGAGCCCGAATGGCTATAGCAACTGGAGCCAAATTGCATCGCCTTCTGCAAATACCGTTGGTTTAGTCGATACTGCGGTAGCTCCTAACACCGTTTATTTTTATCAATCGAGGGCGACCAACGCCAATGGGGATTCTGAATACTCCGAAATCGCGACTGCGAAGACGCCTGCTTCTGAAAATCCAACATTTTCAGTGTCTGGAAAAGTTCTGCGTAACGGATCCGGCTTGGCGGGAGTCACAATTTCAGATGGCACTCGTAATGCAAACACGGGTAATGATGGAACCTATACCATTCTAAATGTGCCAGTAGGAACTTACACCCTGACTCCAACAGTTACAGGTTTGACTTTCAATCCCGTAACGATGCCGATCACCGTCAATTCTTCTAACTTGATCGACAAGGACTTCACCGCACTTGCGTCTTTGGATGTGTTTCGCGCCAGTCAAGGGCTAGCTGCGAATGGCACACAAGATTTTCTGACACCTGCAGGTGATGAAGTAGAAAATCTTCTCAAATATGCCTTTAATATGATTGGCAACGGAACTGGACAGAAATCTTCCATTACAAATCCGAATTCTGCAGTTCTTAGTCCCTCTGGCAATGCCGGGATGCCGTTGGTTGGTGTGGAGGGTGCCACCGGTAAAATGCAACTGACTTACATCCGCAGAAAGGTCTCATCCAATCCCGGGATCAGTCTTGCAGTGGAATTCAGTGAGAGTCTCGCTGCTGACTCTTGGGCAATTAACCCATCTGCGACTGAAAATACAACCTTGCTCGATGCGACCTTCGAACGAGTTACCGTGACTGATTCAGTCACCACATCGCCGAAACGCTTTGTCAGAGTCAAGGTGACGCGAGCTGAATAACCTAAATCCAATCAGATCCGATCTTTAAAAAGTCCGCCTTGGTAAGGCGGACTTTTTTGTTTAGAAAACTAAGTCGAGTAAGTTTACGAGTGACTTTATGGTAGGACGACAAGATCTACATTGCTTGGAAGCCATCCTCCTACAATCACCGCCGCAAACACTCCGCCGTCAGCTATCAAACTCAGGCCCAATTCGAGGCTAAAAACCAACAAGGGAACTAAACAAAATTTGCTCGAGATCTCAGTAGCACCTCAAATTTCCCTGCTATCTTGCGGCAGAGCAATCGAGCGTGGTGCGACTAGTGCATTTGCAAAGATTCTCGCGGTGGGGTTGAGCAAGCGACCGGCGAGGGTCACTTGACAGATGATGAAGCGCCCTTTGCCATAGGGCTTCTCTGCGGCAGCGAGGGCGGGCTCCCATCCGCGGCCCCAGCCACCTTGTCCGGTGCGCAGGATCGGCTGCCACGAATCATCGGCGAAGAAGAGATTGTTCATCAGGGGTGCTGGCCGGTCGAGGGTGGGGTCATACCAAAACTTGAAGTCTTCTTTCCTAAACAGGGCGGCAAGTGGGTGTTCCATCGCCCGGGAGACGAAATGACGTAAGCCCATACCGGCCTCCTCGATGGTGATTTTCGATCCTGCGATCTGATACTCGCCGGGTGGCAGCTCGATGACGAGTGCAGTTGCACCATTGATGACTGCCTCCAGTAGTTTCGAGTTTTCCAAGGCAGCCGGATCTTCCACGATCCACAATTGGTCTGCCGCTTTAGCGTCAAGGGTGATCTCACTCGCAAGCAGGCTGGCTTTTTCACCGCCGGTGAAGTGGGGATTAATATGCTCCGAATCTTGCGAAAACACCGGAAAGACCTCGATTTGCTGTAGGGTATCGTGAAGTGTCTCGCCGCTTTTAGAAACTAAACCAATGCGGATTTGAAGCATCTCACGCTCGGTCACGTCGGGTAGCTCGATGGGAATGTGGCCTTGGAATACTGCCTCGTCCGCACGGATGACCGCTGGAGTCCGAGAAGAGCGGATGACCGTGCCACCAAGCTCGATCTGGTAAGAAAGCTCAATGCCTGCCATGTCCTCATTTGTATCATTACAAACCCATGCTTCTGCATGGAGGACCTCGCCGGAGCATCCTTTGGTGCGATCAATCCGGCAGCTCACGGCCAACGGGGCGAGAGCATCCCGGTAGGCGAAGTAGGCGGGCTTCGGCTGGCGGTGGAAGTCCATGATCGTCTTCATCCAGCCGGCGGGCCAGGCATCGATGAAAAGATGGATCGCAAAAGTGATCATCCGGTTATCCCGACGGAACGACTCAGTCATCAGACGCGTGATCCACGTTTGGTGCTCATGGCTGCGCTCGATCCAATCTGCCATGCTGTCAGCGGGCTCCATCCAGAGATAGTGGAGATCGCCCGTCTGGGCTTTGTGAATCTGTTTAGGTGTCCAAGTGGCCTCTTCTTCCGGCCCGGCAGGCAGCCAAGCGGGTGGGTAGTGGGCTCGCATGATTTCCTCGAAGTCCAGCCCCTCGGAGCCAAATTCGCCGCAGCCGTAGTTCCAGCCAGGTTTGACATCCACCCAGTGGCCCTTGTGAAGCTTGCCGAGATCGATGCCGTGGCCGTTATACCATCCAGCGTAGCAGTGATTGTCTGGCAGGCCCGGGCCGGGTGGTTCGTAATCGCCATCGATCGGTTTGATCTGGCGATCCGGATTTTCCACGTGCATGGCGTGAGTGGCAGCGATGAAGAAGTTTTCCAACTCGGTGCGATTGAGGTGGCGGTGGGATTTATCGCCCCAGAGAGCGGGAAACGGCTCGTTGATGAAAGTGGCTAGAATCACGCAGGCGTGGCCACGGACGAGGCGCTCCATTTCCGCAGCTTGGCGGACTGTCTCGCTGAATTGATTGCGCCGGAGAAAGGCGAACAGTGGAAGATCGCACTGGATGAGCAGTCCGAGGCGGTCGCACATTTCATAGACCTCGGTTTCGACCGGGCGCTGGGTGAGGCGCAGGAAGTTCATATTTGCCAGCTTGGCGAGCAGGATATCATCCCGGAGTTGGTCGAAGTCTCCTTTGAGGACGCATTGTTGCTCATTGCCCATGGTATTGGCACCACGCAGGCGGATTGGCTCGCCATTGAGGAAAAAGCGGCCCCGGCGGCCATCCGCACCGGGCGACTCATCGAGCAGGAAGGTGCGCATGCCGAATTGGCGTGCGAGGCCATCCACCGCACCATTCGGATTTAAAATGACGCGAGCTTGGTAGAGCCAAGGCGTGTCTGGATTCCAGATGCGGGCGTCTGGCAGTGGCACGCGGATGCGAAATAGATTGAAGCCGGAGCCTGCAGGCGGGAGGTCTGTGCAGGTGACATGGATGGGCTCGATGGTGAAATTTTGGCCATGTATTTCAATTTCCAGCTCGAAGGATTCTTCCAAGCGGCCTGAATTGAATATTTCCGCACGGATCTCGACTGCGTGCTCATCTGGGAGTGGCCGCGCAAAAACATCGATCACATGGATCTTCGGACGTCCCTCGATCCGAACCGGGCGGTGGATGCCCATGCCGGGCGGGCAGTGGTGCCAGCCGGTGCCAGGCTCGTCCCAGCCGAGCCCGGTGGCTCCGTAAATTTTATCACCCCCTGAAGGGTCGTCCCAAGCGTTGTTTCCTTGGCAAATCGCGTCGTTATCCACACGCACCAGCAGTTCATTCTCACCTAATTTCGCATCGGCAGTGATCTCGAATTCAAATGGAGAAAAGAATCCCTCATGGGTGCCGACTAAGTGGCCGTTGAGGAAAACCGCCGCTTTATAGTCCACGCCGCCGAAGCATAGCCACACTGCGCCAAGTGCGAAATGTTCCGCGGTGAGGGAAAACTCCATCCGGTACCAGGCGCGCGCCTTGCCGATGGGTCCGCCATAGTGTGGCAGTGGCAAGTGGGTCCATGCGGTCTCTGGCTCTAGCCGCCAATCTGCCTCGGAGAGAGTGAGCTGCGGCCGCTTGACGGCAAAGGATGGCGTCAAATCTTGCATAAACGGTCGCATTGACTCCCTCGCCACGACCAGTTCTGCTTGCAGAGTTTCGGCGGTCTGCTGCGGACGGGGGGTGAAGGCCATTCCATCCCCATCGCCGGGGTCTGGCAATTGGATATCAGCAAGCTCCGGCGGCGTTTGCGGGACTAGTGAGCCAGTTAGATCTTTGGCGATGCCTTTTTGGGCGATGTCCGCGAGGGCGTCGTGAGTGGTTTCTGAAGCTTTCAAGGGCGCTAGTTGTTAGTTGATTTGATAAGATAACGAGAATTTTTTCGTTTAACCCGTTAAATTTGAGCGGAATTATAGAAGACGTAGGAAACGCATACGGTCATGCGATGCGGATGCCATCTTCTGCCTCGTGGATCACGGGCGTTTGAGCTGATAGATCGTGTCGGCGATCGTGTCCAATCGAAGCAACTTTTCAAAATGCGAAACACCGTCAAGTGCCCAATCGTCTCCGAGCGAGTGGACGAGGCGGAGTTCGCCACCGCGGGTGCTTTCCACGGTGAGTTCGTCAAGGCGCCCGTGGCGGAATGTCCCGGAGAGGATGAAGCCACCTGCGGTGCGGATGCGCTTGAAGGAGAGATCTCGCCAGCCTTTTGGCAGCCGATCAGCGATGTGAATGGCACCGTTGCGGGAGGAAACGATGAGTTCAAGGGTGCCGCTGATGGCACCCATGCTGGCGTCCATTTGCATGATTTCGTAGTAGAGAAAATCCGCCCCTTTGCGGTGGTCTGGCCAAGCGAGCGAACCATCGTCCCATGAGCAAAAGCCCGCGCTATTCGCGTTGTGGAGAGTAGCATGGCCTTCGTTGGTGAAATTCTGGGCGAGGATCCAGAGCCAGCTCAAGGCAGCATCTGGCAGCCCCGTGCGCGAGCAGAGCATGGAGGCCCAAGTGACCGACCAGCCGGTCCAGCTTCCTGCTCCGAGCTGGGCCCAAAAACTTAGGCTGCGGGCGACAATTTTTTGGTGCTCGGGAGCAAATGGGTTGATCGAACAGAACGGGAAGATCCCCGCCAAGTGGCTGTGATGGCGGTGACTTTCCGGTAGGCCTTTGCCCTCCCAGAGCGCGATGCGCTGCACCGGCTCGCCGATCCAGCCATAAGGGCCACCAGTCGCATCCGCCAGCGAGTAAGCCGGAAGGTGGGTGGCAACATCTTCCCAGCGAGGATCGCAGGGAGTGCCGAGAGCGAGGGCTGCCGCTTGCAAATCGCGCACGGTGCCGTGGAGTGCGGCCAGTTGGAAGCTGGCGTCGCGGCCCCAGCATTCGCTGGGATTCGCACCGCCGAATTCGGGACTCACGCTGACGGGTAGAGAAAATTTACGGTTTCCCCCGGTATCGGTGGTTTCCTCCAACATCGCCATGTAGCCGAGAAATGCGCCCTCCAACAGGGGTAGCGCCACGTCCCGGAGGATTTTTTCATCACCCGTGAATTGATAGTATTGCCAGGCCATCTGGCCCATCCAAGCGATGCAGGCTTGGTCGATGGTGCCGGACCACATGCCACCAATATTTTGGCCACGGTCATCCACCGAGTGCGGCAGAATCATCGCGCCAGGAATTTCATAAAACCTCTCACCAAGCTCGCGCATTTTCGGTAACCAGTCCCGCAGCATGTCCCACATCGGGCGCATTTCTTCGGCTTGCCCGGTGGCCATTGCCGCGCCGTAAACCAACTGCACGTTGATGTTGAAATGGTAGTCGTTACTCCACGGCGGGATCGACGTGTCCTCCATGAAAGGCCCTTGTAAGGTGGCGGCGGGAGTGCCGCTGCGGATGAGCCCGGCCTGCTTGTAGAGGCCGAGGTCATACTGCTGCTGGAGCACCGCGTCAGGCAGGGAAACTCTTGCTGCGTGATTCCACAAATGGCTCCAGTAGGCATTTCTCTCAATTTCAGCAGACTTGAGATCAAACGCTGACAAGCGCTCGCAAACATCATTTCGGACGTCTCCCGCAAGTGCGGTGGCAATTAGGATGCGGTTATCCTTTAGGCTCCACGCGAGCGCCAAGGGCTCGTCCTCGGGCAATGTCTGGACAAAGCCGCCGCCAATCCCACTCGCTACGTCCCACGCCGTAGGTGGCTCGATGCCGAGTGCGGCCATCGCGTTATCCCGCACCAAGTCGTAAGCCGGAATCATTTCAAAACGCGCCTGCTCTAACAAAGTCGGGTCGATATCGATCCATGAAATTTCATCGGCGCATGCTTGGCGAATTTGGAGGAAACGCGCATCGGCATCATCATCGTGACGGCCGATCCGCACGCTCATCACCGCTGTTTCGAGATCAAGAGTGGCATCCAGCGGGCGCATTCCTTCCGCAAAGGTAATGACCATCCGGCCACCGCTGAACTGTTGGGGAAAAATTCCGCTATCAGGACGTGTGGAGAAAAGTGCGTTGAGAGCTTCGCGGTTATCTTCATCCAGCGCCTCGCGCACCCGAGTGAAAGTGGTGCTGGCGGGGATGTCTTGCGGCGTGCGGTGATCCCAGAATCCCGCGCGTGCGATGGTGATATGCAGCGCGGTTTCGCCCCACACGAGTAGGCCCTGCAGGGCGTTGCCCATCGGGACGCCCGTGTGTGGACGGGAAAGGGGGAAGTGCCATTTGACAGGCGAGGGTGAGGCAATGGCTGGCATGATTGATGGGAATAATGGTGAAGTTGTGAGAAAACGTTGGGTGACTTTTTTAATCAGGTGATGGGCTGACCGGAGCCGAGTTGGCGCTGAAGCCGGAATGTTTTACCGGCGGAAGCGTCAGTTTGGAGAATTTCCTCCGAGTGCGAAATTCCATCCAGTGTCCAGTTATGCCCCAGTGAATGTTTGAGCCGGAGTTCACCATCGCGCGTGGATTCCACCGTCAGTTCATCGATGCGACCGTGGCGGAAAATTCCGGAGACGATGAATCCGCCCTCGGTGCGCACGCGGTCAAACGACAATTCACGCCAAGCTTTTGGCAGGCGATCCGCGATGGTGATAACGCCCTCACGGAACGAAATCACGAGTTCCAAGATCGCTGAGATTGCAGCCATCGCCGCGTCCATTTGCATGATTTCGTAACACAAGAAATCCGGTCCCTTGCGATTGTCGGGCCAGACGAGAGAGCCATCGTCCCATGCGAACATCCCACAGCAGGTCGCGTTATGCAGCGTGGCGTGGCCTTCGTTGGTGAACTGCTGGGCGAGTAAATGCATGTCGCTCAGCGCGGAATCGGGCAAGCCGCTGCGCGAGCAAATGATCGAAGCCCAAGGAACGCACCAGCCCGTCCAATTTCCCATGCCCATCAAGCTCCACTGATGAAGACTGCGGGATACGATGGTGTGATGGGCGGGATCGAAAGGATTGACGGTGCAAAACGGATAGATCGCTGCCAAGTGGGCGTGGTGTCGATGGCTCTCGGATAAATTTTGACCAACCCACAGTCCGATGTGCTCATAGGGCTCACCCATCCAGTCATATCCGGTAGTTGGCACGCTGACGGCAGTGTAGAGCGGCAAGTGCGCGGCCACATCTGCCCAACGCGGATCGGTAGGCTGGCCGAGTAGCGGTGCGGCGGCTTGCAGATCGCGGATCGCGGCGTGGAGAGCGGCGAGCTGGAAGCTGGCATCGCGGCCCCAACATTTATCGGGATCGGAGCCGCCGAACTCGGGACTCACGCTGATGGGTAAACTGAAACGCTTCGTTCCATCCGGACCCGTGGTGGTCACGAGCATGGCATGATAGCCCTCAAATGCTCCGACTAGCAGCGGCCAGACAAGCTCGCGCAGGTGATCCATATCCCCGGTGAATTGAAAATACTGGGATGCCACGCGGGCCATCCACGCGATGCAGGCTTGATCGATGGTGCCAGCCCAGAAGGTGCCCATCATTTGGCAGCGATCGTCCACGGCATGCGGCAGAACCATGGCCCCGGGAGCTTCATAGAAACCCTCGCCGAATTCGCGCAAACGGGGAAGCCAACCGCGCAGCATTTCCCAGAGCGGTGCCATCTCAGCAGCCTGGCCGGTGGCGAGTGCGGCTCCATAGACGAGCTGCACGTTGATATTGTTATGGTAATCATTACTCCATATCGGGATGACGGTGTCTTCCATCCATGGCCCTTGCAAGGTGGCGGCGGGAGCGTGGCGGCGGATGAGGCCGGCTTGGCGGTAGAGGCCGTAGTCGAATTGCTGTTGCAGCACGGCATCGGGCAATGTGACGCGGGCGGCATCTGCCCAATAGTGTGACCAAAATTTCGCGCGGTCGATATCAGCGGTTTGTTTGTCGAAGGAATTCAGGCGGGCACGCACGGCTGCTTCCGCATCGTCGCACAAGGCAGTCACCAGCGTGATGCGGTTTCCAGAACGTAGCCAAGCAACACCGAGCGGTGTGTCGGACGGCAGAGTCTGCACAAATCCGCCGCCAGTGGCGCCGGCCCATTCACTCGGCGCGGCGATTCCGATGGCCGCCATGGATTGATTCTGCACCAGACTGAACGCAGGGTGCAAACGGATCCCGTTTTCAGCGAGAATCCCAGGATCGACGTCCAGCCAACACACTTCATCAGTCACCGTTTGGCAAATTCGGACGCATTTCGCATCAGGGTCGCCATCGTAAAGACCCACGCGCACTTCGACGGTGGCAGTCGCGAGATCGAGAGTGGCGGTGAGCGGGCGCAGACCGTTAGCAAAGGTGAGTTCTAGCCGACCACCACCCATTTGTTGTGGGAACACCGAGCCGTCCGCGCGCCTTGGGAACAATGCGGCGATGGCGACGTTATCTTTGGCTTCGAGGGCGTGCCGGACTGTTTTAAAAGTCGTCGCCGGTAGAATGTCATGGCCACCGCGATGATCCCAGAAGCCGGCGCGGGCAATGGTGATCAACAAAGTGTTTTCTCCCCAGATTAGCACGCCTTGCAGGCCGTTGCCAAGGGTGACGCCCGTGTGTGGACGGGTGAGGGGAAAATACCAATTCATTACCGAAGGAGCGGATGCGGACATGATGAAACGAGACTTATTTGAGTTTGAAAATAGCGAAGGAAACTCCGTTAAGCGCGAGTGTGGTGCCGCTGAGTGTTGCTCCTTCGGCAAGGATAAGTTCCGCTCCTTTTAACTCAGGTAAATCCACCGATCTTTCAGGTTCGCCGGGATTCACTGCGATGGCATAGCGGGAGGTCGCATCGCTGCGTTCATAGACAAATGGGTAGCGTCCCGCCTCGGCATAAAGCGGACGGAAAGCGGCGTCATTTCCCAGACCGGAATGCTCGCCACGCAGCGCGATCAGTTTACGGGTGAAGTTCAGCAATGAGTCTTGCTGAGTTTCCTGTTCGGAGACTGTTGGTGCGTCATCGGTTGGATCCACGGGCAGATAGAGATTTGCTGCGACTGCGGTGGAGAAGCCAAGGTTGGGCGCGGATTTTTCCCACTGCATTGGTGTGCGATTACCCGTGCGCCACATCGATCCTTCTTTCTCCGGGAGGCCATCGATGTTCCGCATCCCGATCTCGTCGCCATAGTAGAGAAATGGCACGCCTGGCATGGTGAACAACATCGCATACAAGACCCGCAGGTCTTCGAATTCCCGGCCGCGTCGAGGGCGCTGAAAATCATGATTGCCCGTGGGCAGCGAAGTATAGCCGCGCCCATAGGTGCCTTCGTAATGTTTAATATAGTTATCGAGAAACTGGCGAATATCACCTTCGCCCGAACGTTCGAAAAATACATGCGGGATCCGGCTCTTGCCTTGCAGTTCATTACCGGAACCTACGAGATGAGTGTAGGCTGGCTCGCCAAAATGAATCATGAAATCCACATGATAGCCCGCGGCGATTGCTTGGATCGGATTGCTCCACTCTGCCACAAGCACGGCATCCGGGTAATCCCGATCGAACCATGAGCGGAAGCCTTGCCACAGCCGCGCCAGCTCCGCAGAGCCCTCGCCACCGCGGATGAGCGAGGAGGCCATGTCCACGCGGAAGCCGTCACATCCGAGATCGAGCCAGAATTTCATGATGTCACGCAGCTCGGTGCGGACCTTGAGGCAGGCGGGGTGCTCGGCTGAAAGTTGCCACGGGCGGGTGGGGTCCGGATTGTGATAACCGAAGCTTAGGGCGGGTTGAAAGGGGAGGAAATTGGCCACATAGTTTTCACCCGTCGGAGTCGTCGGGCAATAGTCGCCGAACATGGGCTTCTGCGGCTCATCGCCCGTGAAGATATAGTAATCGCGATAGAGACTTTCCGGATCACTGATGGCGGATTGGAACCATGGATGTTGATCGGAAGTATGTCCTGCGACGAGATCCATCACCACCTTGATACCGCGTGCGTGAGCTTCTTGAAATAAGCGCGCGGCATCCTCATTGGTGCCATAGCGCGCCGCCACTTTGCGGAAATCCGCAATGTCATAACCGGCATCACCGAAGGGCGATTCGAAAATTGGGTTCAACCATAGCGCTGTGATCCCGAGAGATTTTAGATAGTCTAATTTTGAAATCAGTCCCGGTAAATCGCCGATGCCATCACCATTGGAATCGGCGAAAGACTGCGGATAAATTTGATAGAAAACAGCGGTTCGAAGCCAAGCGGGAGTCTGCGGTGTGGGTGAAGGCATGATGGGTAAAGTTAAAATGCGGAGGAGTGGATGACTGCGAGGACTCCGAACGGGGCGAGCTCGACACGGCCGGCCGGAATCATGCGGCCGGTGAGGAGATCCGTGCCTGCTTCGGAAACTTCAATCCAGCCGTCTGAATTTTCAGCGTTGGTGGCGATGTAGCCGGAGCGACCGTCGGCGGAATGGCGTGGCATGATATACACGGCTGGTCCGCTGGTGCATTGGCGGCGGAGGGGGATTCCGGCAAGAGCGTGTTCCAGTAGGATGCCATAATTCCCCTTGGACCATGCTGCGAAAACCACGACACGGCCCGCACCAAGTGTGCGCTCGACAGCCCATGCATGACCGTCTGCGTAGCTGCTGGTGTAGTGGCCGAGGGCGGTGCATTCGCCTGCATCCAGCATGTAGCCCAGCCCACTGAGTGGGATTTCCTGATCACCGAGCGTGCCTGTGATTCCATCCACACCTTGCCAGAAGCGTGTGCGGAAACCGAGTGCTATTTCGAGTGGCCCCATCCCGTGATCTGTGAAAACACCGCCACACTCGTCGCGCAGTGCGGAAGCCGGACCGACCACCCAGGTGCCGCCCTGTTTCACCCATTCTAACATCCGCTGGACCAGTGGCTCAGGGATGATCGGCATCCACGGCGAGAGGACGACGCGGTAGAGTGATGGATCGCCGGATTCAGGCAGAAGATCATGGTGCCATCCTCCCTGAAGGAGTGAATCATCTACTTCCCGACGATACGTAGCTTGGGCATCTGTTCCACTATACATGCTATTTCCGCGTTGGAAAAGCTGCTTGGAAAGCTTCGGATCATGGACGGCCACATCCGGCGTGGTGGGGAAAAGATCCGCGAGTAAGGGATGTGCTTTCTCAATAAACTCTGAGACGGATTTCACCTCGCCCCAGCCCGGAGTCGGCTCGCCCCAGCAGGTGAGTAGTGCGCCATGGGAGGACTCAATGCCTGTGCGTTGTTGCCGCCATAACCAATAGAGATGCGCCGTGCTGCCGCTGCCCAGGAAGAGCGCCGCTTCTGCCACTTGGAAGCCAGGATCCTTGAGCACGTGAGGAGAAGTGCCACCGAGCTGGAAGGGCGTGGTTTCCAGAAGCCAAAATGGGACGGGCGAGCCATCTGCGCGGCGTTTGAGCCCGCGCATCCAGGCGATGGACCGGTGGTGGTTCTGAGCGGTCCCGGGCCACCAGTAGGAATCGGTCGAAACGATGTCCAGCGGTGCGAATAGGTCGGCCGGGTAAGTGCGCTCGAGTTGAATATGATTATGGGTGATGGGCGCGGCACTGTGTTTCCGAATCGCGGCGGCTTGGAGGTGGATAAAGCCGGCGTTGGTATCACTGATAAATTCGCCCCACGAGATGAGAAGGGACGTGTTGTGATCGCCTGTGGCAGTGCCGATGGTGTTGCCGTAAGGAGTTTTCCCCGGTAACTGGACATCGGAAAAATGGTCGTAATATTGGTCCCACACCCGCGTGCCCCAGCGCTCATTGAGTGTGGCAATATCACCGAAGCGTTTCTCTAACCACGCATGCCAAGCGGCGGCGGCGGCGGGACTGAAATCACCATCTGCATGACAGCCGACCTCGTTGTCAATCTGCCATGCCAGCAGCCCGGGATGATTGCCAAAGCGCTGGGCCATCTTCGTCGCGATGCGTTCCGAGAGGCGGGTATAGTCTTTGGAAAAATAACTTCCGTGACCGCGGCTGCCGTGCAGGAATGGCAGGCCGTCTTTATCGACGCGAACGGCTTCCGGGTAATCCCGCGTAAGCCAGCGCGGCGGGGTGTAGGTAGGCGTCGTGAGGACGAATTTCAGGCCAGCGGCATGGATTCTATCAAGCACACTGCCATACCAATCGAGGGAAAATTTGCCATCACTCGCTTCGAGCACTCCCCACACGGAATCTCCCAAGCGTAGGCAGTTGAGGCCGATCTCACGCATTTTTGAAAGATCCTCGTCAATTTTGTCTGGCCAGATCTCAGGATACCACGATGCGCCATGCCAAATGGTGTCGGTGTAGGGAAGGGTTGAGTGCGTGGAATGAATAATCGTCGGGGAAGACATAGGATAAACGATTTGAGGCGCGGCTGTTATCGGGATACTTGAGGAACATGTCTATCATGATTGCTTCCAAACAATAGCCCTTCCGCCTAACTCGATTGTGATGCGGCGGGCTGGAGGGCGAGACCGTGGGCGGCGGCATCGCAATTAAGTTCGTCTGGAGGTCCGCGAGTGGTTGAGTTAAACGGCGTCGCTATTGATCGATTATTCAAGGAAACCACCTGTAACACCATCCGCTGAGCCCGCCTCACTGCGGGTTTTAGGATGAGCGGGCAAAGTTAAAAATGGGCGTTGGATCCTCAGAGCCAAGTGGACCAATCGTTTTGGAACACTGTCGGGACCTTGGCATTGCGGCAGGCACGGATGGTGTGGCCAGTGCCTCCGGCATGAGGCTCGGCGGGATCGATCCAGAAGAGGGCGGCTACGGGAGGAGCGAGGTGGCCGGGAAGTCCGGCGACTTTGAGGGTATCCCGGATCAGACAGGCGGCCTGGGCTCCGGTTCTGCCGCCGCGCAGGTAGCATTTCATCAGCCCACGGTTGGCGGGGGTGGCGGCATTGGTCAGGTCTTTGATGGTTTCCAGCGTCGCGGGATCGAGAGATTCGGGAAAATGATAGCTGACGAGTGGGTGGCGATGTTTTCTACGGTGCCCGGCATCCGGGGTGATGACTTCCAAGCGCTCGGGCGCGACGGCGATCACACCGGCGGCGAATGCTTCATCGCTGCCGGTGGCGTTTCCCGAACGGAAGCGTAATTTGGGGAAGCGCAACGCCAACATGGACGCCAAGCGCTGGGCGGACTCCGCAGAGGCTGCCGGGATGGAGCGGCGGCCTTCGAGTAGGATTACAGGATCAGCGGTGGTGGTAATGTGGGCGGTGAAGTCTGCGATGGTCATGAAAATTTCAACCTTTGAGGGTTTTCGCCAGCCACGCGATCATCTTCTTGCGGTAGGCTCCTCCGTCTTCCGAAAGTGCGGTGCCGTGGCGGCCACCTTCTACGTCAAACAGAGTTTTCGGGCCTTTGGCAGCTTTGTAGAGTTGCAGTCCTTGGGAAAATGGAACCACCTCATCCTGTTTGCCATGAACGACCAACAACGGCACGGAAGGGAGCTTTTTCACATACTCATACGGCGAGAGTTCATCGGTGACAAGGCTGGCACCGAGCTGGCCACCCATGATGCGGGCCATGGATTGGTAGGAGGCGAAGGCACCATCGATGACGATCCCGCGCAGGCCCTCCACGGGAGACTCAGCCAGCGCGGTGATGGACTGCGCTCCGCCGAGGCTGTGGCCGTAGGAGACCACGCGTGTGGGATCGATGTCTTTGCGGGCCATCACGTAGGAAAAGGCCGCTTTTACATCATCGATCATGCCGCGGCGGTCCACGCTGCCGCCGGATCTGCCGAAGCCGCGGTAGTCATACATCATCACATTGTAGCCTGCTTCCGCCAGCCAGATGACGAAACCGAGGTGGTAGCCCAGCGAGCCGGCATTGCCGTGAGAGAAGACGATGGTGCCTTTGGCATCCTTGCTCTTGGGCGCGATGAACCAGCCGTGGAGCGGGGTGCCATCGGCGGATTTAAAACGTAAATTTTCGTATTTAAATCCCCAATCTTCCGGAGTGGAGGGCTCATCCCGAGTGGGAAAATAGAAGAGCTGATTGCCGCCGTTTTTCCCAATGATGCTTTGCGCTGCTCTTGATAGATCGCCATTGGGATCTTGGAGGAAATCACGCATCTGGTCCAAGGTGATGGGCGGCGGCGAGGCTTCCTCAGCATGGGAACAAGCCATGCCTGCGAGAAAGATGCTTAAAATGCGAGAATTCATGGGAAAATTTAGCGGCGTTTGCGGGACTTCGGCTTGCGCGGGGTGATCTTGGTTTTGCGGGCGTCTTTGCGATTCGGAGGGCCGACTTGAACTGCGTATTTGGAGTGGGCTTTGCCCGGTTTCTTGGACGGGCCAGGCCGCTTGGAAACTGATTGTGTGCCCTCGCTGGTGGGCGCGCCGGCCACGGTGAAATCGACGAAGCGTTTATCGAAATCGATATCGATCACTCGCAATGGCAGCCGCATTCCGAGTTGCAGAATTTTCCCATCCATTGAGACCCAAGCCATCCGGTGGGCTTCGAAGCGCCAGCGGCCCTCCGGCAGATCCTCGCGCTTGACCACGCCGCGCACGCCCATGTCCGGCACTTCCACCATCAGTCCCATCGCGCGGACGTCGGTGATCAGGCCGTTGAAAATCGGCGGCTCGTCGGCACTGGCCACGCGGTGGAGGTATTCTAACAATTTGATCTGTTTCGTCTCGCCTTCCGCATCGGACGAGGTGCGCTCGGTATCGGAAATGTGGCGGGCGATCTCGCGCAGATCCGCCTGCGATGGACTACGATCCCCCACCGGCGGCGGATTCTCCAACAACGGCTGGAGCGCCCGGTGGACGATGAGGTCTGCGTAGCGGCGGATGGGGCTGGTAAAGTGGCAGTAGTCCGTCTTCGCCAAGCCGTAGTGGCCGACGGGCTCGGCGGAGTAGGCGGCGCGCTTGAGGCTTTTTAACAAACCTAGGCGGATGACGTGTTCTTCCGGGCTGCCCTTGGAATCGTCTAACAATTTCTGGATATGAGCGCGATTGGTGAGATCGCCGGGGCGATAGCCATGTTGTTTTGCCGTCTCCGTGTAGTCGATCAAGCGGCTGGGATCTGGATCATCGTGGATGCGGTAGAGGGCGGGCTTCATCCGCTCTCGCAGGACTTTCGCGACGGCCTCATTGGCGGCGAGCATGCATTCTTCGACGAGTTGGTGGCTCTCGGTGTGGAGCACTGGCTCGGCGACGGTGGCGCGGCCTTGATCATCGAGGCGGATTTTAATTTCCGGCATCTCAAGGTCCAGCGCCCCATTTTCGAAGCGGCGCTTGCGCATGGCCGAGGCGAGCGCCCAGCCTTCCTTGACCATTCCGACGAGGCTGGGATCCGAGCCAGCGGGTGCTGGCTTACCATCGAGAATTTCCTGCGCTTGCTCGTAGGAAAGCTTCGCCCGGCTATGAATGACGGCATCGATAAATTTCGCCTTGGTGATCTCTCCATGATGGGAAATTTCCAACAACGCGCACTTGGTGAGCCTGTCCACATCTGGCTTGAGCGAGCAAATGCCATTGCTCAGCTCTGTGGGCAACATCGGCAGCACCCGGTCCACTAGGTAGGTGGAATTCCCGCGTTCGATGGCTTCCTGGTCCATCGGGCTGCCGGGCTTGATGTAATGGGAAACATCCGCGATGTGAACCGCGAGGGTCCAACCGCTGCGGGACTTTTCCAACCAAATCGCATCGTCGTGATCCTTGGCGTCTGCGGGATCGATGGTGATGACGAGCTTGTCCCGCCAATCTTTGCGGCGCTCTATTTCAGCAGCTTCCGGCTCCTCTGGCACCGCGCGGGCCTCGGCGAGCACATCATCCGGGAACGAAGTCCGCAGCCCGAAGCGGTGAATCACCGAAATGATGTCCACCCCGGGATCGCCCGGCCAACCAAGCACCTCGACGATGCGGCCACGCGGCGTGGTATTTTGATCTAGCCATTCATCCAAATGGACGACGACGAGCTGGCCAGGCATTGCCGTGGTATCTCCGACGATGTCAATTTTCCCATCAATCGCCTTATCATCGCATTCCACCCAGCCGAAATTCACCTTCTTGCGATAGGTGCCTACGAGGCGGCCGGAGCGGCGAGTGACGACCGTTTCCACCTTCCCGCGCATTTCTTCCGGAGTATCTGGAGTGAATTCACTGCGGGTGCGGAATGGCCGTGAGATCGGCTTGACGATGGAGACCAGCACCTTATCGCCATCGAGCGAGGTGGCCACGTTGCGGCGCTCGATGAAGATGCGCGAGTGGACGGTGAAATCGATGCCAGTGGCGATATTGGCAGGATCCGTGAGTTCGGGGAAAAAAAACGCGTGCCCTTTGGGGTGGAACTTCAGCGTGCCGGAAAGCTGGCCTTTTGGCGCGGTGGGAAGTAGGTAGCCCGACTTATTTTTAAGCACGATGGCCCCTTCCGCGACTAATGACTCCAGCGTTCTGCGTAATTCCGTGACGCGCGTTCCGGGCAATTTGAGGCCGCGAGAGAGTTGGGATTTGGAAAGAGGATTGCCGTTAGCGGCGAGGAGGGCATCGAGCACGAGGGCCCGCAGGGAATTGCCAAGCATGGACATAATATTGACTGGGGAATGACATTCTGCAACGGCAAAGGCTCTTGAAAAAAAGATTTGCCAATGGAGGGCCTAAGCACTAAGTCTTTACCATGTGAATGCGCTAAAATATTTGGCGTGATTTCCGCTTGAAATGATTGTTAAACTGAGACGATCCTTACTCCAAACCAAAAACATTATGAAAACAAAACCCACTCGCCGTCCTAACGGCTTCACACTGATCGAACTTCTGGTCGTGATCGCAATTATCGCTGTCCTTGCAGGCGGTGGTTTCGCAGCAGGAAATGCCGCCATTCAAAAAGCGAAAAGGACAACGGCTCAAGCCACGTGTGTCGCTCTGGAGTCCGCTGTGAATAATTTCTACACAGAATATGGGACAATGCCAGTGGCAAGTTCTGGAAGTGGTGATGGTCAGCCAATTAATTTAAACTCACAAGAAGGCAAAAAACTTCTTTCAGTGCTCTTGGGCTTAGAACCCAACAGCACTGCTGAGCCTTTAAATCCAAGGAAGATCAAGTTTTTGACCGTTAAACAAGGAAAGGAAATAAAGACTAAGGGTAAAGATGGTCTCATCTACGATGCAAGCGGGGATCCAAAAGGTTTGTATGATCCTTGGACAGGACCTTATTTCGTCATCCTCGATCTAGATTATGATGACAAAGTGTCTCCGAAAACAAATGCATCGCCCGCAGTTGATTTGAACGGCAAAAAGGTAGCGGCATGGAGTAATGGTGCAGATGCATCAGAAAACGGATCTGGCGGCAAAGCCACGGATGATGTAAAAACTTGGTAAGGAAATTCCATCTTCTAAAACCCAAAACCTCTGAACCTCACCCAGCCAAGCGCTGCGGTGGGGTTTTTTTTCGGATAGCGGCCGTGGGATTTAAAAGCAAACCATACAGCCACCCTAGGCACAAAAACTGCAAATCCTCTTTTGCCTTGCAGCCTGCCGTGCGGAAGCTAGGGTGCCCGCAAGTTCACTTTGGAAATGAGGTGAATCTAATAAAACCACCGCTCAAAAATCCACAATTACCCATGTTGAGAACTGCTTTCGCTGCCGCTATTGCCTCTTTGTTGGTGGCCTCTTGTGCCCCCACAGCCATGCCCACTCCGAGCCAACCCACCTACGTGGCTCCCTCAAGGTAAGCCAACCATTCTTGGAAATTTTCAAAAAGTGCCAGCAGGCCACTTTTCGGTGATTGCCAAAGCCCGAAAACCTCTTTTTATTCCTCAAAACAATTTTACCCACCGATTTATGACTCGTATTATCACCGCACTTCTTGCCTCCACGTTCGCCCTCCTTCTCGCCGCTTGCGGCTGTTGCACTAGCGATGTAAAGCCACCAGGTCTCCGCCCGTTGCCACAATTTAAAGAGATTCAATCCGCTCCAGAAGTGGATTATCGCTCTTCGAAGTAAGCGCCTCTGGGCGAGAATACTTTCAATCCGACGCAAGCGCCTTCGAGATCATTTCGGGGGCGCTTGCGTTATTTGAAGATTTTTTTAAAATTTGATTCGGATTCGTCGTCCTTACTGTTAGAGTTTTTAATACTCCAATGGTCCCACGCAATACGAACGATAAAATTACTCCCTTCTCCAGTTCCTTACGCTATTACCATCAGCCCGCCGTCCTTCACGTGGACGATGGGGTAAAGGGAGCCGGAGGGAACCTGTCTGTCTCACAAGCGCTCCGTCGCTGGGTTCGTCCCATTTTGATTATTGTGGGGTTTGCAATCGCAGCAGCCATCGCGAGCAGTGTTTTTGTAGCGTTCAATTGAGTATTCTTCCATCAATCATTTTTGCAGATTCCACATGCGGCTTTGACAAGTAGCCTCAGTGTGGCCAATTTCTCGCCCCGCCACAAACCACGGCGGATTTTTCCTACCATGGCAAAAAGCCTTTTCCAAAAAGTTTGGGACGCTCACACCGTCGGAACCATCGCTGATGGGCGCACGCAGCTCTTCATCGGTACACACCTCATTCACGAGGTCACTTCTCCGCAAGCCTTCGGGATGTTGCGAGATCTGGGGCTGAAAGTGAAATTTCCCCAACGCACTTTCGCCACGGTGGATCACATCGTGCCGACCATCAATCAAGATGCTCCGCAAGACCCGCTTGCCGCAGAAATGATGCAGGCGCTGCGCAAAAATGCCGATGATTTCGGAGTCACCTATTTCGATCTTGCTTCGGGGAAACAAGGCATCGTCCACGTGGTGGGGCCAGAGCAAGGGATCACCCAGCCAGGCACCACGATCGCTTGTGGAGATTCGCACACCGCCACTCACGGCGCGTTTGGAGCCATCGCTTTCGGCATCGGCACCACTCAGGTCCGCGATGTTTTAGCCACTCAGACATTGGCTTTGGAGGAACTCAAAGTCCGCCGCATCGAGGTCAATGGAGATCTCGCACCGGGCGTCTATGCCAAGGATGTGATCCTTCACATCATCCGCCTGCTCGGTGCCAAAGGCGGCATCGGCTACGCTTATGAATATGCTGGAGACGTCTTCGACCGGATGTCGATGGAAGAGCGGATGACGGTCTGTAACATGTCCATCGAAGGCGGTGCCCGCTGTGGCTACGTCAATCCAGACGCCAAGACCGTGGCTTACCTCAGCGGCCGTCCCTACGTGGATATGTCGGATTTCAATGCCACCGCTGCCCGCTGGCTATCATTCGCCTCAGATGCGGATGCGCACTTTGATGACATTGTGAAAATCAATGCCGCTGAGATCGAGCCCACCGTGACTTGGGGAATCTCACCGGACCAAGGAATCTCGATTTCCGAAACGATTCCAGACCCCGCCACCGCCGCCACGCCGCTGGAAAAGGCATCCATCGAGGAAGCTCTTCAGTACATGAAGCTCGCTGCCGGCACTCCGATCAAAGGCGTGAAAATCGATGTCGCATTCATCGGCTCCTGCACCAATGGCCGGATTTCAGACTTCCGTGAGGTGGCAAAATACATCCAAGGCCACAAGGTCGCCGCTGGAGTCACGGCCATCGTCGTTCCCGGCTCGCAGATCGTCGCAATTCAATGCGAACAGGAAGGCTTACCGGAAATCTTCCGCGCTGCCGGTTTCGAATGGCGCGCTGCGGGTTGTTCCATGTGCCTCGCCATGAATCCGGACAAACTCATTGGAGATCAACTTTGCGCCTCCTCATCGAACAGGAATTTCAAAGGCCGCCAAGGCTCACCCACCGGCCGCACGGTGTTGATGTCTCCAGTCATGGTGGCAGCAGCTGCCATCACCGGTAGCATTGCAGATGCCCGCGAGCTTTTCACGCTGGAAACTCCCGCCGCGGTAGCATAAATTTTCCCCGGTCCCATGCATAATTCCGCCAGAAAACTTCCAATCACCGCTTCGGAATATCTCGAAGGCGAGCGGAAGTCGGAAGTGCGCCACGAATTCGTGGATGGTAGGATTTATGCAATGGCGGGTGCGAGTCTCAAGCACAATGAGATCGCCTTCGACACGGCTTTGCTATTCAAAAACCACCTGCGGGGAGGGCCATGCCGCACATTTATCAAGGCTGTGAAAGTCGCCCTCATCGATGACTTGTCCGAGTCTTACTATTATCCCGACATTGTGGTCACCTGTGAACCCGCAGACAACGATAGCCACGTCGTCCGGCATCCGAAGCTCATCGTGGAGGTGCTCTCCCCTTCGACTGCTCGCAATGATCGCGGCGAGAAATTAGCCAGCTACAAGCGCATTCCCAACGTTGAAGAAATTATCTATATCGAACAAGACTGGCCGGAAATTTTCCTGGTCCGCCGCTCAGATCGTTGGAGGAAACATCTCTACACCCAGCTCGATTCTCTGGTGCATCTTGAGTCGATCGATCTCTCCATTCCCGTATCCGCATTCTATCAATCATCACCCTTCCCTGATGACATCGAGCGCCCGTGGTATCTCAGATACCGCGAGGATGGCTAATGTCACAGCTCCCAATTTTTAAAATTTAAATCACCATGGCACTCGATCCCGTTCCCTTCGTCACCGGCCGCGCAGTTTTCATCCCCGGCGCAGACATCGATACCGACCGCATCATCCCGGCTCGTTTCATGAAATGCGTCACCTTCGATGGTCTCGGAGAATTCGCCTTCTATGACGTCCGCTTCAACTCGGAAACGGGAGAAAAAACCGACCATCCACTCAATGATCCACGCTTCAGCGGGGCTTCCATCCTCGTCGCAGGAGTGAATTTCGGTTGCGGCTCCTCCCGCGAGCATGCCCCGCAATCGCTGCGGAAATACGGCTTCAACGGCGTCATTGCAGAGTCGTTTGCAGAGATTTTCTATGGCAACTCCACCACTCTCGCCATGCCTTGTGTGATGGCCAGCGCTGCCGATATCATTGCCATCCGGGATGCCGTGGAGGCCGATCCCACTGTGGAAATCACCATCGATGTGAAGGCTCTGAAAGTCCGCTCCAGCAGCGGCCTCGATATTCCAGTCACCATGCCAGACTCCGCCCGCGAGGCGCTGCTTTCCGGCCGCTGGGATCCGATCCAAGAGCTGCTTGATAACGAGGCGCAAATTGAGAAAAAAGCCGTAGAACTTCACTACGTCTAATACTCGGAAAATCCCTTGTGAACACTCGTTACAGCCTACTTGCCGTGCTATTGTTAGGTGCCTGTAGCGGCCCGCAACAAGCGCTGGCGGTGAAGCAATTCACGCTGCGGGATCAAAAGCAAAATTCGAAAGATGAGCCGCTGATCCGCATGGAAAAAGAACGGCGTCTGCGAGGAGCCGTGAGCATGGCCGAACGCAAGGAACGTCTCGGCCAATACTACACTCTCATCTGGAGCGATCCCGAGGGCGCGGGTAAAGCGCCAGTAGAAATTATTTTCCAATACCAACAAGGAGCCACCGCCAGTCGTGTCAAGCGGATGGTGAAGAGTTTCCCCGCCGCAGACCGCGAAGGCATTGCAGAATTCGCCGTGATTGGAAAAAACTACTTCGAAGGTGGCAAAGTCCTTGCTTGGAAAGCCACCGCCTTGCGTGGTGGAAAAACTCTCGCCACCCAGAAATCCTACCTCTGGGATTGATCGCCACTCATCGCCTCACCAGCGATTCTTCCGGTGGCCCATGCTGCTTGGAAATTGAAGCCACCCGTCACTCCATCCACATCCAAGACCTCGCCTGCGAAGAAGACACCGGGCACCTTTTTACTCTCCATTGTTTTCAAATTTACGTCCTTCAGATGCACCCCGCCGCAGGTCACGAACTCGTCTTTGTTTAAACTTTTCCCCCGCACCGCGTAACGTCCGTCGGTCAACTCAGCCATCAATCGGCGCGATTCCTCTTTCGTCAAAGTGGCCCAGGTTCGCTCGTCATCCATGCCGGCGGCACTGCATAATTTTTGCCACAAGCGCTTTGTTAGCCCTTCCACCAAGCTGTAGCGCATCACCTTGCGCGCGCCGTGAGCTTGCCGCTCATTTTCTAACAGTGTCGTAATTTCCTCACTGCCCACGTTTCCCGCCCAGTTCACCCGCAGCTCGAATTCATAACCGCACTCCGCCAGATCCCGCGCTCCCCATGCAGAGACTTTCAAGGCTGCCGGCCCGCTCAACCCCCAATGCGTAATCAGCAATGGCCCACTCGCCTGCCACTTCCCCGCCTGCACCGTGGCATGCGGCACCGAGACACCTTGCAAATCCAACAATCGCTCATCATCAATTTTAAACGTAAACAACGAAGGCACCGGCCGTGCCAGCGCATGCCCCACCGCCTCCACCGGCCTACGAGCCGGGCCGCTCCGAATTCCGCCAGTGGCGATTAAAATACACCGCGCTTCGATTTTCTCGCCCGCCTCGGTTTTAACTAAAAATCCCCCGTCTTTTAAAATCTCAATATCCGCCACCCCACAGTGCGTCCGCCACGTCACCCCCAGCCGCCGGGCAGCGTTTGTGAGAGAATCCACCACCGTGCGTGAATCATCCGTCACCGGGAACATCCGGCCATCCGCCTCGGTCTTCAGCACCACGCCGTGCTTCGCAAACCACTCCACCGTATCGCTCACCTGCCAACGATGAAATGGGCCGATCAAACTTTTATTTCCCCGCGGATAGCTATTCACCAACTCCCGCGGTTCATGGCAAGCTTGCGTCACATTGCAGCGACCACCGCCGGAAATTCTTACCTTCGTCAATACCTCCGGGCCTTTTTCCAAGATTAAAACCTCCTTCGCGCCAAACTCCGCAGCAGCGATGGCACCAAAAAATCCCGCCGCGCCGCCACCGATGACCACCACTCGCCCGTCACTTGCCATGGCCTCAGCATCACGGGCCACCCACGCCGCCGCAATGCCCAAAAATCATTTTCTCGCCCGCCGGGATGACATCAAGACCGCCCCCAAAGAAATGCCGATCAACCCCCAATCGCCGATGATCGCGTAGAGTGAAAATGATGGATCAAGCGGCACATCCAGCTCCACCAGCAGCGAGCCGCGAGTGAAGTGACTGCCTTTCTCATCCGTGAGAATCTGGGATTTTCCACTCTCCGGATGGCGGGTCGAGCCCGTGGTATCGATGGCAGCACTCACCCCTGAGTTCGCACAGCGCAGCATTGGCCGCCGTAGTTCGATCGCCCGGAAGCGCGCATAGCGGAAATGTTGATCCGCCGCCGCACTTTGTTTGAACCAACCATCATTGGTCACATTGATAATGATTTGTGGGCCGGGTCTCACAAATTTCCGCACCAACCGCGGCACCGAATCCTCAAAACACACCGTAGGAATCGCCCCGATTTTTTGGCCCGCCACTTCGAGAGTGAGTGGCTCCAGCGACTCACCCATCGTGAAGGAACCCGCATACTCCGCGCCAGCTTGTTGCTCGTAGAGTCTTTTCAAAAAGGGAAATTGATCTACAAAAGGAATGGTCTCGCCAAAGATCACGAGGTGGCGCTTCCGGTAAGTTTGCAGCTCATCTTCGGGCGTCATCACCGCCAGAGAGTTATAAAATCGGCCCTGTGGCTTCATCACCAGTTCCTCACCATATTTCTCCGCCTCCAGCTCGATTACTCCGTAGATAAGGGAAAAATCCCCACCCGTGCGGATTTGTGCAAGAGTGTCATGATTGATCTGCCATGTGCCCCACGTGCCATCATCCGCACGGAGAATTCTCCCGGTGAGAGACGTTTCCGGCCACATCACCCAATCCGGAAACTTCGCGGCATTCTGCAAGCCTTCGAGAGTCTCCTCCTCATAAGCTTGATGCATTTCCACATCCGTCCAAAGCATCCGGGAGGCTTCCATCGGCACATTCAACTGCACCAAAAGCGTCTTCAATCGCAGCGACTCCCGGCCGTTTTCCAAATGAATCCGAATCGCTCCATACCCCGCCAGCACTCCGATCACCGCCACCACACTGCCAAGATGAATCCACGCGCGGCTACGCAATACCTGCACAACTACAGCTTGGATAAATACAATCACCATGGACAGCCCCACCACTCCCAGCAGATCGGCAGCCTGGGCCAGCAAAAGTATTTCCCCCCATGCCACGCCCAGCACATTCCAGGAAAAACCAGTGATCACCCAGCCGCGCAACAGCTCTGTGCCAGCCCACACCGCACCGGTGTAGAATGCGATGCGCAAGGCCCCTGCGGGCTTTCTGCCAGACCAAGGATTCCCCAGCTTCGCCGCGAAGAACCCGAACAATCCCCAATACACCGCAAGGTAAGCCGCCAAGGCCACCGCCCCGAGCCACGATACCGATCCCACCCACTGGCACTGGATCAAGCCACTCGCCAAGCCCGCCACATAGCCGATTCCAAATCCTTTCCAGCCCACCCGCTTCCCATCCAGCGACCACAAAGCCGCCAGTAAAGGCATCAACCCCACCCACACCAACGCGGATAAATCATAAGCCGGAAATGCCAACGCCACCATCACCCCACTTGCCACCGCCGCTAAAATTTTCCAATACACTGCACGATTCCCCATGCCCGGAGCATCACGCTGCCACCGCCTTTGGTCCACTACGAATGCAAGCGTTGCCGGACCGCGATTCCTCGTTTATAGCCTCTCCAGCAATGAATTCACCCGCACCGCTGCGCTACTGCCCTGATCTGCTCCACTACTCCCGCCGGATCACCCGCGAGGTGAGAGTGGGAAATGTAGGCATAGGCGGGGAAAATCCGATCCGGGTGCAATCGATGATCACCTCGGACACCCGCGATACCGCAGCTTGCGTGGCCGAGGTGCTCGGGCTCGCGGAAGTCGGTTGCGAGATCGTCCGCATCACCGCGCAGACGAGAATTTACGCCGCGAATCTGGAAAACATCGCCCGCGAGGTGCGGGCCGCGGGTTGCCAGGTGCCGCTCGTCGCAGACATCCATTTCAAACCCGATGCCGCGATGGAAGCTGCGAAGTGGGTGGAAAAAATCCGCGTCAATCCGGGAAATTTCGTGGATAAGAAAAAATTTGAAATCCGCGAATACAGCGATGCGCAATACGCCGAAGAATTGGAAAAAATTCGCGAAGAATTCATCCCACTCGTTGAGCGTTGCAAAGACCTCGGGCGGGCCATGCGCATCGGCACCAATCATGGTTCGCTTTCAGACCGGATCATGAACCGCTATGGCGATACGCCGCTGGGCATGTGTGAAAGCGCGCTGGAGTTCGCAAGAATTGCCCGGGAAAATGGCTATCATAATTTTGTTTTCTCGATGAAAGCCTCCAATCCGAAAGTGATGATCGAGGCCTATCGATTGCTCATTTATCGGCTAGACCAAGAAGGGCCGGATTGGAATTACCCCATCCACCTCGGCGTCACGGAAGCTGGCGATGGCGAGGACGGCCGGATCAAGAGCGCCATCGGCATGGGCTCGCTCTTGGCTGACGGCATTGGCGACACCATCCGCGTCTCCCTCACCGAGGACTCCATCCACGAGATCCCCGTAGCCCAAGCCCTTGCCGCGATGTATAATTCCAAGCTAGGTAGCTGGAGCGTCCCGCTCCAGGCCGTTGCTGGGGCGTCTCGCCCCCAGCTCCAATCAGACGCCCAGAAAATCCACCCAAACTGGGACCAACTCACCAAAAAATCCTCCACCCACCTCCCTCACTGGCGCATCCCCGGTGCCACTTATGCCGTTACCTTCCGCCTCCAAGATTCCCTCCCCCAATCCGTACGCCAGAATTACCAACAAAAAAAAGAGATCCTCACCGCTCGCCTCAATACCCTCCTTGCCCAAAAGGAATCCCGCAGCATCCTGGACTCACTCACCGCTATCCGCTCAGAAATCGCCAACCTCCAAGAAACGATTTTAGAGTCTGCATTAAACCAATGCCACGGCGAGTGCCATCTCAAGCGCCCGGAAATCGCAAAAGTGGTATTAGATGCGCTTAAATTTTTCAATCAAAGCCGATATGAACTCCACGCTTGGTCGATCATGCCGAACCATGTGCATGTCCTACTTCGCCCGGAAAATGGATACGAGTTGGAGAAAATTATCCACTCGTGGAAATCGTTCACCGCGAAGCAGGCAAATGAAATCCTCCGGCAAAAAGGAACATTTTGGCAGGAAGAATATTACGATCATCTGGTGAGGGATGGTGAGGATTTCATGCATCAAGTTCGGTATATTTTGGAAAATCCGGTGAAGGGGAATGCTGCGAGGGAGTGGACAGGGTCTGTTTATGGCCCGTCTTGGGAAGAGGTGCTGGGGGCGAGACGCCCCAGCAACGGCCTGGAGCAGGATGCTCCAGCTACCCTTTCCTACACTCGGCGGGCGAGCCTGCCGCTCACGGTGATGGGACACGAGTTGGGCGGCTCACACATTGTCCGGGTTTTCACCACTCAGGAACGATGGAATGCCCTGGCGCATAAAATTGCTGGCATGGGCGATTTTAAACCGGAGATCATTTTCGAAAAATCCGGTGCGGTAGAAATTGATCCACGCGATCAAGCCGCGCTTGATGCGCTGAATCAAGCGCCTGAGACAACCCTCGTCACCGTCGCAGATGGCTTGGACCTCGAGGTGATTCATGCATTCCGCCAACTTGCCATGCGGTTGGAACCGCGCCATCCCATCCTCTTGAAGGACACCCTCCACCCACCGCACGGCGATACCGATTTCCTAACAGCCCTGCTCCCCGCCGCCCAAAACATCGGCTCGCTGCTGAGTGATGGCATCGGCGATGCGATCCTCATCCGTGGCGAAAACGCGCCCGGCCAATCGCTGCGGCTGGCCTACAACATTTTGCAAGCCGCCGGCACCCGGATTTTTAAGACCGACTATGTCGCCTGCCCGAGCTGTGGCCGCACCCTCTTCAATCTCCAGCACACCACCCAGAAAATCCGCGAGGCCACCGGCCATCTCAAGGGCGTGCGCATCGCGGTGATGGGCTGCATCGTCAATGGTCCGGGCGAAATGGCGGATGCGGACTTCGGCTACGTCGGCGGCGCACCTGGTAAAATCAATCTTTACGTTGGCAAGACCGCCGTGAAATTTAATATCCCCGAGGCAGAAGCTGTTGCCCGCCTCACCGATCTGATCCGGGAGCATGGCAAATGGATCGATGCCCCCATTCCCGCCACCGTCGAAGTCTAAATTTCCCCACCCATGGCAGATACAGATACTCTCACCTACACCCAAGAAACCACCGCCATCGATTTACCGTGGAACGTCATCGTCCACGATGATCCGGTAAATTTGATGGGCTACGTCACTTTGATTTTGATGAAAATTTTCGGTTACGATGAGAAAAAGGCCGCGATTTTGATGATGCAGGTTCACAAACTCGGAAGATCCATCGTCTGGACTGGCGAGCGCGAGAAGGCGGAGTTCTACGTCCAGCAACTGCAAGCCCACCAATTGAAAACTTCTTTGGAAAAAGCCGAATGAAAGCCATGCCCACACTTGAAGGCGGCCTCCGGATCGATGCGGAAGATGCCAGTGATTGGGAATTTCTCCGATCCATCATCACAGACGCCCAGCCCGTAGGACCCGATCTCGCCAGCCGCCTCGGCGGACTCATCAGCGAGGAGGCCGGAGCAGAAGATTGGCAGGAATTCGTGGTCCCAGACTTGCGTGAATCCTTCAATGACGAGCTCAATCAAGTGGCCGCCGCCATCGAAGCTGCCGCTTATCATGCAAGCAACGAAGCTGGCGCACTCTGGATCACGCCCGATGATGCCTTCCCGTGGTATAGCGCGCTCAACCAAGCCCGGCTTGCTTTGGAAGATCAATTCCACTTCGGCCCCAGTGAATCGATCAAGCTGAAATCCCTACCCATGCAGAGCCGTGCCGCATTTCTCCGCTCCATGTTCTATACGGATATCCAAGGACTTCTGCTAGAATATGTGATGGTCAGACCGTGAAGCACCTTGGACTGCTACAGCCTGCTGTCGCTTTGGGCGATGCAGCCCTGCTGCAAGCCCGCAGTAGCAGTCCACGGAAAAACCACCACTTGGATCTGGTGCCAAAGTGCCGAGACCAAGGGGGAGCAGAGCCGGGGAACGCGCAGGCTCAGACAACGCCGATCTCACGAAAATCCTCAAAATTTAAATGCGTTTGCCCTGCCAGCGCAATCCCTTGTCTTGACAGGGTCCTCTACGGAAAACAAATTCCTGTCCGTTTCGGCATTTATTGAATCTTCTCTCATGAGTCGTGGGAGACTCCCAAATAAATCGGGAGCTCTCACACAGTCCATTTTGCAAGGTCCCGACTTGCGCCGCAGCCTTGCACGTTTAATTAGAAAAATCCTGTTCTCGTAAAAATTTATGACCCACTCGCAGACATCCCCACTTGGCTGGCCCGCTCCTCAAGGACTTTGGCATCCGTCTCGCGAGAAAGACGCGTGCGGTGTCGGATTTATCGCTCATCTTAAGGGCAAGCGCTCGCATGACATCATCGTCAAGACGCTCACGATGAATAAGCACATGGACCACCGAGGTGCCAGTGGATCGGATCCCGCCACAGGGGATGGCGCGGGGAGTTTCACCCACAAGCCGGATAAATTTCTCCGCCGTGAAATGGCCAAGAAGGGTGTGATCCTCCCGGATGAGGGGAATTATGGCTCGGGCTGTGTGTTTTTCTCACCAGATCCTGCCGTGCGCGAGGTGGCGATGCAGCTATTCGAGCACATCATCGCAGACGAAGGGCAGAAATTCCTCGGCTGGCGCACAGTTCCTGTTAAAAGCGAAATCCTCGGGAAAACATCAGGCCGTTATGAACCCACCATTAAGCAGATTTTCATCGAAAAAAGCCCTGATTTAAAGGATGCGATGGCCTTCGAGCGCAAGCTCTACGTGATCCGCAAGCGCGTGAGCAACGCCATCCGCAACAACGAAGTGCCCAGCCAATTTCAAAACGTCCACGGCACCAAGGGCAATACCTTCCCAGGTGCTGGCTATCACTACGTCACCGGCCTCTCCGCCCGCACCATGGTGTATAAAGGCATGCTCACACCATGTCAGCTTTCCGAGTATTTCCCGGATCTGTACGACACGGATTTCGAGTCCGCGCTGGCTCTGATGCACACGCGCTTCTCCACCAATACCTTCCCCAGTTGGTCGCGCGCCCACCCGAATCGCTTCATCGCTCACAATGGTGAAATCAATACGGTGATGGGAAATGCGAACTTCATGAAAGCCCGCCAAGCGCTCTGCGCCAGCGATGTTTTCGGCACCGACATCGAGAATATTTTCCCCGTCATCAATGAAGATGGCTCGGACTCGGCCCGCTTTGATAATGCCCTCGAGTTCATGCACTACGGCGGCTACGACCTCGTCCATGCGATGATGATGATGATCCCGGAACCATGGGAACGTCACACTTTGATGGATGAGGACAAAAAGGCATTTTACGAGTTCCACGCCTGCTTGATGGAGCCATGGGACGGCCCAGCTTCCATCACCTTCTCCGACGGTCAACAAATCGGCGCCGTCCTGGATCGCAATGGTCTGCGCCCCAGCCGCTACTACGTCACCGATGATGATCTCGTCATCATGGCCTCGGAAGTCGGCGTGATCCCAGATCTCGATCCGAATTCCGTCATCGAAAAAGGGCGCCTCCGCCCTGGCCGGATGTTCCTCGTGGACATGAAGGAAGGCCGCATCGTCCCGGATGAAGAGGTGAAACAACGCGTTTACTCCGCCCAGCCCTACGCCAAGTGGCTTGCGGAAAATCGCATCACCCTCGCGGATCTGCCCGCCCCGAAATCACCGAAAGCCATCGAGCCGGACCGCATTTTGGAGCGACAGCTTGCCTTCGGTTACACCTACGAGGATCTCCGCATGCTCCTCGGGCCTACCGCATCCTCCGGCGTCCAGCCCATCGCTTCGATGGGCAATGACACTCCACTCGCGGTCTTGTCAGACAAGCCGAAGCACCTCTACCAATACTTCAAGCAAATCTTCGCCCAAGTCACCAATCCCGCGCTCGACTGCATCCGCGAAGAGCTCGTCACCGCCACCGAGACCTTCCTCGGCTCTGAGGGGAATCTCCTTGCGCCCGGCCCCAAGAGCTGCCGCATGATTCGCCTCGATCATCCGCTCATCGACAATCATCAACTCGCCCGGATTCGCGAAATTAACCTCGATGGCTTTAAATCCGCCACCATTGATGCCCTTTTCCCCGCAAACCATGGCGGCGCTGGCTTGGATGTCGCCTTCGATCAAATTTGCGCCAAAGCAGATGCCGCCATCGCCTCCGGCAGCAATCTCCTGATCCTCTCAGATCGAAATATTGATAAAAACCACGCCGCCTTTCCCACCCTCCTGCTCATGGGCGGCCTCCACCACCATCTCGTAGGGAAGGGGACACGGACCCGCGTTTCCATCATCTTGGAAACCGGCGAGGCCCGTGAAGTCCACCACTTCTCCACCCTCATCGGCTACGGCGCGGATGCCATCAATCCCTACATGGCCTTCGAGTCCATCCACCAGATGATCGCGGATGACATGCTGGAAATCGAGTTCGACAAGGCGGTCTACAATTTCCTCAAAGGCTCCATCAAGGGCGTCGTCAAGACCATGGCCAAGATGGGCATCTCCACCGTCGCCTCCTACCGCGGCGCGCAAATTTTCGAAACCATCGGTCTCAGCACCGATCTGGTGAACAAGTACTTCTGCGGCACCTCCAGCCGTTGTGAAGGCTCGGACATCAATAAAATTGCCGAAGAAGCCCTCATCCGCCACCGCCAAGCCTATCCAGATCGCCACATCGATTCCGAGGATCGCGCCCTCGATACCGGCGGAATTTACCAATGGCGCGCCGATGGCGAATACCACCTTTTCAACCCGGAAACCATCCACCTCCTCCAAAAGGCCACCCGCACCGGCAGCTACGAGATTTATAAAGAATACGCGAAAAAAATCAACGATCAGGCAGAAAACCTCTCCACCCTGCGTGGCTTAATGCGCTTCAAAAAGATCCGCCCCCCAGTCCCGATCGAGGAGGTCGAGCCTGTCGAAGCCATCACCAAGCGCTTCAAAACCGGGGCCATGTCCTACGGCTCCATTTCCCAGGAAGCCCACGAAACTCTCGCCATCGCCATGAACCGCATCGGCGGTAAATCAAACACCGGCGAAGGCGGCGAAGACCCCGAGCGCTACCTCCCCATGGAAAATGGCGATAGCAAACGCTCCGCCATCAAGCAAGTCGCCTCCGGCCGCTTCGGCGTCACTGGCGAATACCTCGTCAACGCCGATGAGATCCAAATCAAAATTTCCCAAGGCGCAAAACCCGGTGAAGGCGGTGAGCTCCCCGGCTCAAAAGTTTACCCATGGATTGCCAAAGTCCGCTACTCCACTCCCGGCGTCGGCCTCGTTTCGCCACCGCCCCACCACGATATCTATTCCATCGAGGATCTTTCCGAATTGATCCACGATCTGAAAAACTCAAACCCCCGCGCCCGCATCAACGTCAAGCTGGTCGCAGAAGTCGGCGTCGGCACCATCGCCGCGGGCGTCGCCAAGGCCCACGCCGATGTCATCCTCATCGCCGGTCATGATGGCGGCACCGGGGCCTCGCCCTCGGCCTCCATCTACAATGCCGGTGCCCATGGGAACTCGGCCTCGCGGAGACCAACCAAATCCACCTCCTCAACGATCTCCGCAGCCGCGTGGTCTTAGAAACCGACGGCCAGCTCAAGACCGGCCGCGATGTCGCCATCGCCACCCTCTTGGGCGCAGAAGAATACGGCTTCGCCTCCGCACCGCTCGTCACCGTCGGCTGCATCATGATGCGCGTCTGCCAGAAAAATACCTGCCCCGTCGGCATCGCCACCCAAGATCCAGTCCTCCGTAAAAACTTCGAGGGCAAGGCAGAATACGTCGTCAACTTCATGACCTTCATCGCCATGGAAATGCGCGAAATCATGGCAGAATGCGGATTCCGCACCATCAATGAAATGGTCGGCCATGCAGAGTGCCTGGAAACCGCCGAAGCCACCGAACACTGGAAAGCGAAGGGCGTGGACCTCACGACCATCTTCCACAAACCGGATGTCGGCGAGGACGTCGGCACCTATTGCCGGATCGCGCAGGACCACGGGATCAAAAATGCATTGGACAACACCCATCTGTTAGCTCTGTGCAAACCCGCCATCGAGCGCGGAGAAAAAGTGCGTGCCGAACTTCCCATCACCAATGTCAACCGCGTGGTGGGAACCATCACCGGCAGCGAACTTACCCGCAGACACGGAGGCACCG
>JBGSUW010000027.1:0-9975 GCA_041753275.1 Akkermansiaceae bacterium
CTGGTGTCCGCAAGAGTATCGCTCGTCCGCGCAAGCAGGTAGCCGAGGCTGGCGGCTGGGCGCATGGCGGCGGGCAAAAGCCGCAGACTCAGGTAAAACGAGCGCGATACTCCTTTGAGAAGATTTCCATCCAACGAGGCAATCACTCCAGAATCCAACCATCTCCCCCACCCCGCCGCAAGTTTTGCTGAACGGATGAATCGGAAAAAGTTCCGCGGAATACCTATTGCGAACCATTCTGAGCATGGCATCCTCCTCAAGCATGAGTGACGAGCAAGAAAACCCAGCGGATCGCGGAAATATCAAATTGGAGCGCTTGGAACTCGCGCTACGAGCTTCCAATGAAGGAATTTGGGACTGGTGGACGGACCAGACGAAGATCTACTATTCACGCCGGATCCTCGAATTTCTGGAATGTGGCACAGACAACGCGCCGAATTTATTTCTAGCCCCCTATCATTCGATTTTTGAAGAGGATCGCCAGTCATTCGAATACGCCATCAGGCGCGCTTTGGACGTCGGCGGCCCGGAAACCCTCGCCGTGGATGCCCGGGTTCTGACGGGTGGCGGCACTTGGCGCTGGCTGAAAATCCGCGCCACGGTGATCCGGGATCGGCTGGGGAAAGCCAGCCGCATCGCTGGCTCAATGATCGATATCAGCCCGCGCAAAGCCGCCGAGGCGCAAGTGGAGGATGAGCGATATTTACTCCGCCAACTGATCGATCACGTGCCGCTGCAAATTTATTTCAAGAACCTCGATTCGCAGTTCGTGATGGCAAATCAAGGGATGGCGGACTGGATAAACCTTGAAAATGAAAGTGATCTGGTGGGAAAACACGATCGTGATTTCTTCGATATCGAGCACTCTGAAGCCGCCTTTCACGATGAGGCCCATATTCTTAAATCAGCCGAACCTTTGATCAACAAGCTGGAGCACGAGCGAGGACACCTGCGCTCGGAAGCGTGGGTGCTCACTTCCAAATTCCCTTGGCGCGACCGCAAAGGGAAAATTAAAGGAACCTTCGGCATCTCCAATGATGTCACCCGCCTGGTAATCGCTCAACGGGAAGCCACCGATCTGGCACTCCAGCTCAATGAAAAAAACCAGGCTTACGAGGAGGAACTTCACCTCGCACGGGAAATTCAGCAGGCTCTCGCAGGTCAGGAATTCCCCGTATCCAGCGCTAACGGCAAGGAGCGGATTCGCTTCGGCGCACGTTATATCCCGATTTCCGGCTTAGCGGGCGATTTCTTTGAAGTCATGAAAGTGAGTGAGGATTGCGTGGCCCTGCTCATCTGCGATGTGATGGGCCACGGCGTGCGCTCTGCCCTGATTGTAGCGATGCTGCGTGGGCTACTGGAAAAACAAAGAGCCCAAGCGCACGATCCCGGTTTGTTTCTCCAAGGTCTCAACGATGGCCTCACCGCCATCCTCGAACGAGCCGGGGCCACCATGTTTGCCACCGCGTTCTTCGGTGTTCTGGATTTCGCGGACGGAAGCTTGAAATACGCATGTGCCGGCCATCCCGGCCCAATCATCGCGGGCAAGAATGGCATCAGGCAGCTGGCAGCCACTCGCAAGGAAAAGGGTCCGGGACTAGGCCTCATCCGGGGCGCGGTTTTCCCAAGCAGCACCATCGATGTCGCGGAAGTTGACCGCATGGTGATGTTTACAGACGGACTCCTCGAGGCGGAAAACGAAAATGGGGAACCGTTTTTTGAAAAGCGCTTGATGGAAATCGTTGCCCAGCGTCACGACGCACCGCTCGATGAACTTCTGGATGGCATCCTCTCCAGCGTGCTTGCGTTTTCCGAATCCGAGCAATTCGACGATGACGTCTGCCTGCTCGCGATGGAGCTCACACAGCCACGAGTTTCTTGATCAATCAGCTTTGACTTCAAATTTCGTGAACTGGCAGTTGGCTCACTTCCTCACGGACTTTTTCCGCAAGTGGAGTGGACAAATAACGCTCGGTGGAAGAGCAACCGATGGTGACGATGCGCTTGCCCTTGGACTCGGGGCGCTTCGCCACTTGAATGGCGGACCACACGTTCGCGCCCGTGGAAATCCCCGCAGGTAAACCTTCCTGTTGGGCAAGTGCTTGAGCCGTTGCGAAGGCATCGTCATTGGAAACAAGAATCGTTTCATCAATGATATCCATGTTCAAATTCTTAGGAATAAATCCCGCCCCGATTCCTTGGATCATGTGCGGCCCCGGCGCACCACCGGAGATCACCGCACTCGTCACAGGCTCCACGGCGATGATTTTCACGTCGCGGCGGGATTTCAGAACTTCACCCACACCGGTGAGAGTTCCCCCGGTGCCGACTCCGGCGATGAAGATATCCACTTGGCCATCGGTATCGCGCCAGATTTCTTCAGCCGTCGTCTCGCGGTGGACTTGGGGATTCGCTGGATTGTCAAACTGCCCTGGGCCGAATGAACCGGGGTTTTCCTCGATCAATTTCTTGGCCATCGCAATCGCACCATTCATCCCACGAGCGCGGGGTGTGAGGACGATTTCCGCTCCCAAAAGCCGCAATAAAACCCGCCGCTCGATCGACATGCTCTCGGGCATGGTCAGGATGATGCGGTAGCCCTTGGATCGGGCGATGAAGGCCAAAGCAATGCCGGTATTGCCGGAAGTAGGCTCAATGATGAGGCCGCCGGGCTTCAGCGAGCCATCACGCTCCGCTGTCTCAATCATCGCCTTGCCGATACGATCCTTGACGCTGAAAAGCGGGTTGAAAAATTCTGCTTTCACGCAGATCTCAGCCTCCAAGCCAGCACTGAGATGATTGAGGCGGATCAAAGGGGTGTTACCAACAGTGGCAACCATGTTTTCTGCAATGTTCATGGGTAAAATTGAATGATTCTGTTAACTCTGGCAGTCTTGAAACTTCATCTACCAGACGGCTGAATCTATCGAGCGCATGCGATCTGATGCAAGGGATTTATCTGACACAATTAATCTACCCAAAATAATTTCTCAGCGCTTCCACCGCCCCATCGCCGCACGGTTTGCTCGCAATGTAGCCACCCTGAGCAAGAATTTTGTGCCGCACCTCTGCCACGGCATTCGATGGACAGGCCGTCATGCCGGCGTTGGAAAGATCCAACATTTCAAGGTCGTTATGACTATCACCAATGGCAAATCGCCGCCCTAGCGGAAGCTGAAAATGTTCTGCCACATGGCAGAGACTACTCCCCTTCTGGAAATCCCGATGGCCGAAGCGCAAGTAGATCGAATTCCGCTGCCACGAGAAATGCGGCTCCTCCTGAATAATCGGCGTAATGTGCGCTACGATCCATTCCATCTCTTCAAGCGTGCGGGAAATGATTCCTGCAGGCTCACCATCCATCTCCATCCACTGCGCTCCGGTGTGCTCTCCAATGTCATGACGGATGCGCGCGAGGAGTTTTCTAGAGCGTTTGAAAAGACGCTGAATTTCTTTTTCACAACGGGAGTTCCATTTCCTCTCCGGAATCCAACGCCCGAAATTGTTAGGGTAGTAAACCTCACGCTCGCGGGCCACCACCCAATCGGGCAGAAATGGAAACCGGCTCTCCAGAAATCCTTCCGTCATCTGCATCATCGAGCGACCGGTATTAATCCCCCAGACGACTCCCTGTTCTTCTCGAAGCTGCCGGATTAACTCGAAAAACTCACGCGGCACAGGCGGGACTTGTGCCGGATCATGCAATGTCCCATCGAAGTCAAAGGAGAGAATCGCACTTGGCGTAGTGGGCGAGGGCAGCGTCGTCATGAATCAGTAAAATTTGGCGGGGCAAAGCGAACGTAGAACAGAATGACTAAATGCCAATTCCAGAGTCTGCTGAATTTTGGAAACGCTAACGGAAATTGAGATTGGCGTGGACCGGAATTTCGCTTCAGTCTGAGCCAGAAGCATGAAATCCAGCCGAATCCCATTCCTCACCACCCTGCTGGTATTGGCGTTCTTTTATCTACCCATCGGCGTGCTGATGATGAATTCTTTCAATCCCTCACGCTTCGGCACCAGTTGGCAGGGATTCACCTTAAAATGGTATGAGCGACTGCTGGAGCGCGCCGACCTTTGGGCCGCACTTGGGAACTCGCTGCAAGTTGCCGCCATCGCCAGTATTTCCGCGATGATACTTGGCACCAGCGCGGCCTTCGCCCTGCAGCGCTACAAATCCAAACTTCAGTCTGCCCACCACCTTCTGATCACCGTGCCATTAGTACTACCAGAAATCCTGATGGGCATGAGCTTGCTGCTACTCTTCGTCGCGATGGGCAAATCGCTCGGGATGCTCACGGTGACCATCGCCCACATCACATTTTGCATCAGCTACGTAACTTTAGTAGTGCTTGCCAGGCTGCAACATTTTGATTTTCAAATCGTCGATGCCGCGCGCGATCTTGGAGCCACCCGCTTCCAGGCGTTTTGGAAAATCGTCATCCCACTGGTGGCACCCGGCATTCTCGCTGGCGGACTTTTGGCATTTACCCTTTCGATTGACGATTTCGTCGTCACCTTTTTTGTCAAAGGTCCCGGCTCGGATACGCTTCCTGTCGTCATCTACAGTATGATTAAAAAGAGCCGCGAATTTCCCGTGATCAATGCACTCAGCACCCTCTTGCTCATCGTCACCTTTCTCGTCGTTTGGGCATCCCAAAGACTGACGGAGAAAAAACCATAACTCCTGATTTCACACCTGTGGCTTGAGCCAGTAGAGCACAGCCATCCTCACCGCGATGCCGTTTTCCACCTGATCATTGATCAAGCTGCGCTCGTAATCCATCACTGCATCGCACAGTTCCACCCCCCGATTTACAGGACCAGGATGCATTAAATAAAGACCGCGTTTGCGAATCTCCGCCAGCCGGGCCTCCGTTACCCCATACAGCCGATGGTATTCTCTCAGACTTGGGAAAAACTGCGCATCCTGCCGCTCCATCTGCACCCTGAGGAGATAAACAAAGTCCGGCTGCCATGCCATCGCTTCTTTATAATCCGTAAATCGCCGGATGTTCTCAGGACCCGTCTTCGGCACCAATGAGCCAGGGCCGAGGTAAGCCACATCCACCCCAAGTTTTTTCAAAATCATACTGGTGCAGCGGGCCACCCGCGAGTGGAGAATATCACCGATGATGAGAACCCGCTTGCCACTCGGGTTCGAAAATTTTTCCTTAATGGTAAATGCATCTAACAATGCTTGAGTGGGATGCGCGTGCGAGCCATCGCCCGCATTGATCACCGAGGCCTTCGTCTGGCGGGCAATCATCGCAGGCAAGCCCGAGCGACCGTGGCGGACGATGATGTAGTCCGTGCGCATCGCTTGCAGCGTCTCCACCGTTTCCCTGACCGATTCACCTTTCGTGATCGAAGAATGGGCGACATCGAAATTTGTCACATCTGCGGATAGACGCTTCGCCGCCACCTCGAATGACGAATAAGTGCGGGTGCTGGGTTCGTAAAAAAGTGTTAGCACGGACTTACCCTTGAGGGCCGGCACTTTCTTCACCGAGCGCGTGAACAGATCCTTGAATGGGACTGCTTGATCAAGCAGATGATCGATTTCCTCACGATCGAGAGAAGCAATATCGAGTAAATCTTTACGGGCCATCTTGGAGTGGAGGAAAGTAGTGAAGCATCCCAAAAACAATCACAAATAATACAATCACCGCGATAAATGCGGAGTGATACCGTGAGAAGGGTTTTTTGAAAAATATAAATCCAGCAATCATTGCCGCAATCAGCGCAGCACCGGCTGTGATATAGATTGATAAGTCATAGAAATAGAAACTCACCGCACCCCCGAGCGCGAACATATAACCTGGAACTACCAATAATAAATGAGCGATTTGAGATTGAGGCTCCACCGCCGCCCCTTGCATCTGGATCAACCCTTGGCGGCGGATGCGATCCAGCTCTTTATCACTATGACGGTGCACAGGTAGATCCGAGTTGGCTGGCGGCGTGTGATTCTCTGATAAAACGATAGGAACTTGCTCGGACTTGCGGAGCGACCGCACGATTCTCTTCCGCTCTGGTAGTGGATCAGGAGCTGCTTCTAACAAATCAGACTCAACGGCGCTGGATTCCACAGCTAGCTCGGAACGCTTCAATGAACGCACCGGCCTCACCGACCCGGCAGATGCATTCGGCAGAGTGATGGGAAGCGGTCTAGGTGAAGGTTGCTCAGTCGCAATTCCCGCAGGATCTTGTTGTTTGGGAGCTTCTTCTAACGGCGATCCAGATATTGCAATGTCATCTGCCACTGCTTCTTGGCCGGGAATACCCATCGCTTCGCGGAGTTTCGCGATCTCTTCGGCAGACTTTTTGCGCTGAGGCAATGAGTTCATAGTTTCTATTTTGTGACAATTTGCACCAGATCCTGACCGTCCGTTCCTTCCAGCGATACTAATACATGATCGAGGCGGGAGGTGTCCAGAAAGATACCAACATAGTCCGCCTGGATCGGCATTTCCCGGTGACCACGATCAATCAGCACCGCAAGCTCCACCTTGGCAGGCCGGCCATAGTCCGAGAGCGCATCCAGCGCCGCGCGGATGGTGCGGCCCGTAAACAACACATCGTCCACCAAGATGATGTGGGCACCATCCACAGAAAATGAAATATCGCTTTCCTGAAGTGATGGATTTTCATGCAAATGCTCGAAGTCATCCCGGTAGAGGGAAATGTCCAAAACGCCGAATGCAAGCTCCCGATCCTCCGAGGCCAGCAGCGTGAGCACCCTCTCAGCCACCTCATCACCCCGGCTGCGAATCCCCACTAGGGCGATCGCTTGATCGGGATTCTTCGCTCGGATCGCCTCGGCAAGGCGCTCGACTCCGCCAGTGATTTCTTCAATTGTTAGTGTCCGTTCCATGATCAATTCAGTCAAAATTCAAGATCCCAATATCACGGCGTCGTTGCATGCCATCGAAGCTTACCAAGTCCGCCTCTGCATGCGCCTTTGCCGCCGCTTCTAGCCGGCTCGCACCACCTGCGACGATGGCCAACACCCGCCCGCCTTGGGTTTCCCAAACATCGTTTTCCACCAGCTTCGTGCCAGAATGATAAACCCGCGCTTGGTGAACTTCTTCCAATCCGGAAATAGCATCACCATTGCGTGACGACTCCGGATATCCCGCAGAAGCAAGAATCACGCAGACACTCCAGCCATCATCGAAGCTGATTAAATCGTCGCGTAGCTCACCTTTGGCCCCCGCGAGGCAGAATTCCGCGAGATCGCCCTTCATCAATGGCATTACCGCTTGGCATTCAGGATCGCCGAAACGGCAATTATACTCGATCACCTGCGGCCCGGAAGGCGTCAACATCAGACCAAAATAGAGGAAACCGCGGTAGGGTAAATTTTCCTCACGCAGCCCCCTCACCGTCGGCTGGATGATCTCGCGCTCGATCTGGGCTAGCAGCTCCTCCGTCACCAACTGCCTGCTCGCCACCGCTCCCATGCCGCCCGTATTGGGTCCCAGATCGCCATCGAGCGCCCGCTTATAATCTCTCGCTGGCGCAAAAATGAGATATTCGTCATCAATGATCGCTGCGAAAATTGAAACCTCAGGTCCAGTCAAACATTGCTCCACCAGCACCCGCCCCGCACCAAAGCGGCGTTGGGTGAATACCTCGTCGAGAAACACCAACGCAGATTTTTCATCCTCACAGACCGCCACTCCCTTACCCGCCGCCAATCCGTCAAATTTTAAGACAGTTGGATACTCGCCGTCGATGGCTTGCAGCGCCTCTTCCAGCGAGTCCGTCGCAGTCGCACCGGCCGTCGGGATCTTGTTTTTGAGCAAAAACAGCTTCGCAAATTCTTTGCTGGCCTCCAGTTGCGCAGACTCCTTCGGCGGCCCCCAGCAAGGAATTCCGTTCTTTTCACAAAGATTTGCCAACCCCTCGCCTTTTACCAAATAGCTTTCTTCTCCCGCCACGCAAAGATCGATTTGAGTCTCGATCATCCACGCGATCAAAGATTCAAGCCCATCCGCCACGGCAGGGTTAGCCAATTGGAAAATCGCCTCACTCCCCGGAAAACAAAACACCTCAGGCTGCCCTGGGGATTCCACCAATGCTCTCACCAATGCGTGCTCGCGCCCTCCTTTTCCGACTACCAAAATTTTCATCCGCAGAGGTTTTCGTGGAAACTTGCCCCGGACTCAATCCCGAATCTCACTCTCCCCGGAATCTTCCATTGCGCCAATGCTAAATGACACCCGACGCTCGGGTCGGTCCAGCAGGCTTTCCACTTCGATTGCATCAATGAAGAGTTCTCAGCCGTAGTGCCGTGCCGTGGGCATTGATTACGCCCAGACCGCCACAAGAGTTGATTGTTCCGTCGGTTTTGAGAGTCTTGTAATGATCAACCCGTTGGGTGATCTTGTTCAACTACTTTACACTTGATTCAAATCGGGTTGCCGAGTCCTTCATGCGAATTCAAGTATATGTTCACTTCGTAATTTGTAAAACTCCCCGTCCACATTTCCCTCAAATCCCCTTCCTCAAGTCCCTCACACTCCACAGCGCCCCCGCCGCAGCCTCCCCATTCCCTCGCCATTTTCGCGCACCATCCTTCCGCTTCGCCCCGAATCGTTCTCGCGATTTCTCGAAAACCTCCTCCACAAATGCCCTGCTCCCTATCACCGCGCCATCCGTAAAATATCTCACCCGACAGCGCAGCAATTTCGCCATCCCCAGATCTTTTAGCACGGTCCCGTTGTCTCCGCTTTCCAGCATTTCCGCCGTGTTCATCATTGTCTGACCTTGATTTTCCTTCAGGTCTGCAACTTTAGCATTTCCAGATTTCCGCCCTAGCGCAAACCCCATCAACCGCCGATATAACCGCGAGACCTCCCCCCACTTAGCAGCGTCCAATCCGACTCCTTGATCACAAAAATAAGCTCGGGTTAACCCTTCGCGAGCCTTTTTCCCATTTCCTTTCGCGCCACCGCCCACTGCCTCACCATAGCTACTCCAACGGTAATCTGCAGGATCCTCCACCATCCCCGCCCTCACAGGATTGAGATCAATGTAAGCCGCCATCGTCCTCGCCGCTACGCCACCTTCTACAATCACGCTTTTGAAACGATCTTCCCACAAAGTCCCGGAGCGAGAATGCGTGCGGTTAAACCATTTGGTGAAGCGTTCCAGCAGAGATTTCATAAATTCGCTCAAACTATGCATCCTCCGGGTATAGCGATTGCGTATTTCCGCCAACCGGCTGGAAGCTTGCTGCTCTGCAAGCGCTTGTTCCTGAAGCGGCGTCAAAGCCACTCCATGATCATCGACAGGTGGCAGCTCAAACTCACCACGGATGCGCGGAATCGCAGCATCCTCCAGGCCTAAAGCAATTTCCGCAACCTGTGCTTCGCTATAGAAGGCACTGAGGCGATCCAGCAATACCTGATCTGTTATCCCGCCCTCCGGCATGGGAGTCACTTCCAGCAAGATATGGAAATGATTCGACATCACGCAGTAAGACAAAACTCGGCACCCCGTAAACTTTTCACACATCCGCATCAAGGTCCGAAAATGCTCCCGTTCATCGTTTTGAAGCACTAGGAATCGCCCATTTACGCGAGAAACGACGTGATAAATTTCTGGTTTTGACTGTGAGTTTTTCCAAGGGGCAATCCATCGTTTGCGGTTGTTCATGGCAGATGAGAGAAGAGATAGCGGATAAATTCCGGGAGGTCGATCAAAATTCCTGATTAAAAGTCTGGCTTGGTGTCATGTTCAACCCGGCAGCGGCAAAGCCCAAACCGGCTACCTCTGGACGTCTAACATCCCCGGTGGAACCGTCTTCTACCACTGGCACGACGGCCGCGACGCCAAAGGCATGGCCGGATTGTTTGAACAAACCGCTACCACCGACCCCACGGGAGGCGAAGAGCCCATCGATCCCAAACTCCTCCCCCTCCTGCGCATCATCCAGTGCGACGGCTACATCGTCTATCCATCCTG
>JBGSUW010000028.1:0-62913 GCA_041753275.1 Akkermansiaceae bacterium
AACAGCAGGAACAAGCTCGTCGCTAGCAGGAGCAGCAACAAGAGCAACAACAAGAACGCGCTCGCCAACAGCAAGAGCAGCAGCGGGAACAAGCTCGTCGTCAGCAGGAGCAGCAACAAGAGCAACAACAAGAACGCGCTCGCCAACAGCAAGAGCAACAGCAGGAACAAGCTCGTCGTCAGCAGGAGCAACAACAGCAGGAGCAACAAGAACGTGCTCGCCAGCAACAGGAGCAACTAGAACAAGCTCGTCGTCAGCAGGAGCAACATCAAGAGCAACAACAAGAACGCGCTCGCCAGCAACAGGAGCAACAGCAGGAACAAGCCCGTCGTCAGCAGGAGCAGCAGCAAGAGCAACAACAAGAACGCGCTCGCCAGCAACAGCAGCAGCAACAGGAGCTTCAAGAACGCGCCCGTGAAAGGCAAGAACAGCAACAAGAGCGTTCTCGCAGAGAGCCGGAACCTCAGGAGGGGCAGTGAATGGATTGACGGGTCGATCCACTACAAAAGAAACCAACTATCACTTAAAGGACGGCACCGAGCATGAGGACGCGATGGCGGGCCGCTAGATCGCAGGTCAGTTTTGCGGCGGTGATGGTAATCCCCATATTCTCATCGTTTCTTTGATTTGATCAGAAATCCACAAAGCATCCGCCATTGAGCGTACGCCTCCGGGGAGCCACGGTTCCGAATTACTAGAGATCTGGTTTTTACCATTGGCGACGTTTGCACTGCCTTCTGGCTTCCCTTGGCGGCGACGCATGACAGCACGCGACTTCATCATGGAATACAACCACTTCTGACGGTCAATATTGGGGCGATATTGCTTCATGCTTGGTTGATTTTTAGGACAGATGCCGGGGGTTTTTAATCTTGGATTGCGAGAGGGGAACTGAAGCAAAAACCCGCCATCCTGCGAGAGGACGGCGGGTTTGATGAGGATTAGGCTATGGTGGTTGAAAGCCACCGCCACGCTTACTTGGCAGCGCGGAGGGCTTCTTCCTTGGCCTTGGCCTTGGCGATGACGTCGTCGGAGACGTTTTTCGGACAAGGGGCGTAGTGGCTGAACTCCATGGAGAATTGGCCACGGCCGGAGGTCATGGTGCGGAGATCGCCAATGTAGCCGAACATGGCACTCAGCGGGGCCTCAGCTTTGACGCGGATGCCGCCGGGAGTTGGCTCTTGGCCTTGGATCATGCCGCGGCGGCGGTTGAGGTCGCCAATGACGTCGCCGACTTTTTCTTCAGGGGCGAAGACGTCGAGTTTCATCATTGGTTCGAGGATCTGAGGACCGCATTTGACCATCGTCTGACGATAGGCCGCTTTCGCGGCGATTTCGAAGGCGATGTTGCTGGAGTCCACTGCGTGGAATCCACCTTCATTGAGCGTGACCTTGAAGTCCAAGCAAGGATAACCGGCGAGTGGTCCCTTATCGACAGAGGTTTTGAAGCCCTTATCGACGGCGGGGATGAACTCTTTCGGGATGCTGCCGCCAACGACCTTCGATTCGAAGATGAAGCCTGAGCCGGGTTCGCCGGGCTCGATGGTGTAGTCGATTTTCGCGAACTGACCTGAACCACCGGACTGCTTTTTGTGGGTGTAGCTATCGGTGACGGTCTTGGTGATGGTTTCACGATAGGCGACTTGGGGTGCACCGACGGTAACTTCGACCTTGTGGGTGCGCTTGAGAATATCGATTTTGATATCAAGGTGGAGCTCGCCCATGCCTTTGAGGATCATTTCGTTGGTTTCATCGTCGGTTTCGACGCGGAAGGACGGATCTTCTTGGATCATTTTGCCGATGGCGTTGGCGAGCTTTTCAGCATTCGCCTTATCCTTGGCAGCGACGGCGATGGAGATGACGGGATCCGGGAAGACCATTGGCTCCAGCGTGGCCGGATTTTTCTCGTCGCAAAGAGTGTGGCCCGTTTGAACATTTTTCATCCCGACGATGGCGATGATGTCTCCTGCTTGGGCGGTATCGACTTCGTTACGGTCATCGGCGTGCATTTCCACCATGCGGCTGATACGCTCAGTCTTGCCAGTGAACGAGTTCAGGACGGTATCACCCTTTTTGATAGTTCCCGAGTAGATGCGGGTGAAGGTGAGCGCGCCGAACTTGTCGTCCATGATCTTGAACGCGAGGCCACGGAAGGGTGCTGTGGGATCGATGATGGCAAATTTGCCGGTCTCGTTGCCCTCGGCGTCCACTTCAGGGAGTGGCTTGACGTCGGTAGGGCTAGGTAGGTAATCGACGACGGCGTCGAGAACGAGCTGAAGACCTTTGTTTTTGAACGAGGAGCCGCAGTAAGTCGGGAAGAAATCGAGGGCGATGGTACCTTTGCGGATGCACTTTTTAAGAGTATCGATATCGGGCTCGATGCCTTCGAGGTATTTCTCCATCACATCGTCGTCTTGCTCGACGGCGGTCTCGATGAGTTGGGCGCGATATTCTTGGGCTTTTTCAAGCATATCGGCGGGGATTTCTTCGATTTTGAAATTTTCCGGAAGCCCGGAGTCGTCCCAGACATGGGCTTTCATGGTGAGGAGATCGACGCAGCCGACAAATCCACTTTCGGTGCCGATGGGTAAGACCATCACGAGTGGATGAGCACCGAGGATTTTCTTCACCTGCGCGACGACGCGGTAGAAATCCGCACCAATGCGGTCCAGTTTATTCACGTAGATTACACGGGCGACCTCGGAATCGTTGGCGTAGCGCCAGTTGGTTTCGGATTGGGGTTCCACGCCGCCGGAGCCGCAGAAAACGCCCACGCCGCCATCGAGAACTTTGAGCGAGCGGTAAACTTCGATGGTGAAATCGACGTGGCCGGGGGTATCGATGACGTTAAATTGGTAGCCCTTCCAGAAGCAAGTGGTGGCGGCGGACTGGATGGTGATGCCGCGCTCGGCTTCTTGGTCCATGAAGTCCATGGTGGATGCGCCGTCGTGGACCTCACCGATTTTGTGGATTTTGCCGGTGAGCTTGAGAATGCGTTCGGTGGTGGTCGTTTTGCCCGCATCAACGTGGGCGAAAATGCCGATATTGCGGTATTTGCTGAGGTCCTTCATAACGGATAGTTGCTTCTGATTTGCAGGCACAGGTTTGCGCCGGGGGCAGATTCGTAGTCGGCGCGGCGAGTTTAGCAATCCTAGAGTCCGGTTTGGCGGAATTTTTCCAGATTCGCGGGCCGTGGATTCAGAAAGTCCGGAAAAACATTCTCATTTTGTAAGATTTCGGGCAGAAAGCAGCTCCACTTTATTCTACTACGTTCACCAATCCCAATGCCACCTCCACAAAAAGGCTTCCAGAAAATCAATCATCGCGATGTCCAATACCGCTGGATCATGCAAAACCGCAAGGGCACCAACGAGCTGGTGATCGAGGCGAATGCGCCGGTAAACGGGCAAATGTTAATCGCCGAGCTGCCGCGGATCGTGAGCCAGAACATGGTGACTGCGGCGATCGACTTCGGGCAGGGAAATGGCTGGCTGCCAAATGAATCGGGAGCGCCATTCCGGTGTAAATGGGCGCGTAAAGAATTTGTGCTTACGGAAAGTTAATGTTTCCGCAGGCTGGGATCTGCTTCATTGAGGTGAGTTTCCTTGCATTGATTGGCAGCCGAGCCGATGCATCTGCATGTTCTTCCGTTCAATAATTCTGGCCATGATTTCTCTCACAAATATCCACGCGGCTGATCTGGCTGTCATTCCTTTCAATGATGCGGCCGGTAAGTCAACGGCACTTAGCGACTATGCTGGGAAGGTGGTTCTAATCGTCAATGTGGCTTCGAAGTGTGGACTGACGCCGCAGTATGAGGGGTTGGAGGCCCTTTATCAAAAACATCAGGCGGAAGGTCTGGTGATCCTTGGATTCCCCTGCAATGACTTCGGTAACCAGGAGCCGGGGACAATCGAGGAAGTGCAGCAATTTTGTAAAACGAGCTACGGGGTGACTTTCCCGATCATGGGAAAAATCAGTGTGAAGGGGGCGGAACAGCATCCGCTATATTTGGCGCTGACGGGGAAAGACGGAGTATTTCCTGGGGACGTGAAATGGAACTTTGGAAAATTTTTAATCGGTAGAGACGGTAAAGCAATTGCCCGTTTCGAGCCGACGACTACACCGGATAGTTCCGAATTAGCCGCTGCAGTGGATCTGGCAATTCGCAAGGCCAAGCCGTGAAACAGCACCTAGGCAGGGAGTATTTCGCCAATGCGAACGAGTGACTCCTCGTCCATTACTGGGACTGAATTTGCGAGCCAATCTTCAGGTGGCGGTGGCAAATCGACCCAGCTGCGACAGCCGCCATGGCTCTTTTCGTAGGGGAATTCCCATGGTTGGGCGAGTTTCATGACACGAACGAGGGCGACGTGGATGCTGCCGGCATTCATGCCTTTCCCTTGCCAATCGAAGCGTTCGCGGACGGTCTGCTCAGAGTAAATATGGTGGGGAAAAAGGGCGGCGACTTGATTCCAGTCTGTCAGAGTGACGGCTTGCAAGGCTTGTGCGTGGTGACTGATCGAAATGGTATCTCCAGGCTGCCACTCAGGCATCGGGTCAAGTGTCCCTTCGCGGACGTGATCGCCTTGAGCATGAAAGCGCGTGGGGAAGAGAAAAAACGACGGGTGAGCAAATGAAAATCCTTGTCGTCCCTCGTGGATTCCACCTTTGCGAAGAATCAGAGTTTGGCGGCCACTTGCGAGTGCCTCACAGACGATCTGCCATTCTTTAAATCCGATTGCTGCCATGGGTGTGAAGACCGATGAGGATCTTAACTCAGATCGTCCGCCGTGACCGAAGTTTGCTCACGCGCACCGAGGATGCGGGCCTGCTTGACGACGCGCTCGGAAGTGGCATCGAAGCGGAAGCTATGGCAATTTGGGCAAAGCGCGGCGGCCATTCCAACGATCGAATCACACCCCTCGCAGACTTTATAATTCGCGGGATTCTTGGCGATTTTCGCAGCGGCAGCGGCGCGGTCTGGTGAAGCTGGGTCTGGCATGGCGGTCATGAAAAAAGCGGCACCGGGGTGAACCGATCCGCTTGTTTCTTTAAGATTGAGAAATTTGGCTGATTGGAGCGCTCAAGCAATTGCGGCGATGGCCTTTGCTGTCTTGCTCTTCAGGTTAGCTGCCTTGTTCGGATGAATCAAGTTACGTTTTGCAGCTTTGTCTGCAACGGATTCGAAAGCGGAGCTTGCGGCAACTGCAGCGGACTTATCGCCAGCGGCGATTGCGACGAGAACCTTCTTGCGGAGGGTCTTGATGCGGCTTTTTTCAGCACGATTGCGTTCCGTGCGAACGACGGTTTGACGAGCGCGCTTAATAGAAGATTTATGATTGGCCATGATGGTAGTTTAAAAAAGTAGCAGATGCGGTGAGGCGGGCGCGGGAAGATAAGAATTCGGCAAGCTGTGTCAAGCTCCTGTTTTTTAGAAATTAGGAATTTCCTGGAGAATCGGCTTTTTCGCCAGCTGTCATTTCATCTGAGTTGTTACGATTCTTACGGATCGGGCCGCGAATCACAAAGACATCGGCTCCTGTGCCAAGGCGGTTGTAGAGATCGATGACGTCTTTGCTTCCCATGCGGATGCAGCCGTACGAAGCGGGGGTGCCAAGGCGGTATTCCTGTGGAGTTCCGTGGATGTAGATGGTGCGACGGAACGTGTTCTGATTACGAGCTTCACTGCCGGTGAGCCAGAGGATGCGGGTGACGATGGGATCGCGCCCTGGAGCGTTGGGCTTGAGGACCTCACCGGTAGGGCGGCGGCTTTTGAACACGGTCCCAAGCGCTGCATTATCACCAATTTTTTTAGCAACTTGGAGGTGCCCAAGGGGGGTTCTATTGCTGTTGGGCCGATCTCCGATGCCGAATTTCGAGGTGGAAATTTTGTAAGTTTTTACAGGAGTTCCGTCGCGGACGAGGAGCATCCGTTGGTCTGTGACGCTGACGATTACCTTGTTCCGGGTATCTTTGCCCAAGCCGAGATTCGATGAGCCGCAACTGTTCAGCAGGAGGGCCGCAATGGCGGCAACGCTTAAGTGTTTGAGGATCCTCGGGATGGATAGTCCGGTCATGGAAGGGTCATGGTGCTTTGGAATTCGCGATCTTCGCAGAGCGTGCCGGAGTGGCGGATGGAATCATTCGCACCAGAGAAGATAAGGATGTGTAAAAGAATCCTACAGGAAAGGGAAGCAAAAGAATTGCAGAAGACCAACGAGCTTGCATTGCGGCCTCAAGCACAATGAACAGGAAGAAGAATCCGAAGAGTAATTCCACCACGGGGGTGAGCGACTTAATGGCCTTGTAGCTGCTCTTTTTCCAATCGTGCTGGGTGCCTTGGTCGATGCCGTATTTAGGCGTGCGGACGAAGGCGGTTTGGTGATTTAAGAGCGCCTCGATGACGGCTTTGGCATTGCTGATGGACATTCCGATTCCGAGGGCAAGCAGCAGTGGCAGGTAGGGAAGTTCTTTCCACCATGAGCCTGGGCGGAGGGCTTTTTGCGAGACCATGTAGAACACAATCACAGAGACGGATGAGAAGAAAAAGATCGGAACATTAATGATGTAATAGGTAAATTTTCCGAAATCAGGCTGCCATTGCTGGTTTGGATAAATGAGGAAACAAAGTAGAATGAGTAGAAGGTAGGCGAAATTCGAGGTGAGGTGGGCGGTCGCCTCCATTTTAATGAAGAGCGGCACATCGGAGCGCCAGATGGCGGGCAGGACCTTTTTACAAACTTGGATGGAGCCCTTGGTCCAGCGGTGTTGTTGGCTCTTAAAGCCATCCATGTCCACGGGTAATTCGGCGGGAGTTTCCACGTCGTTTAGGAAAATAAAGCGCCATCCCTTGAGTTGGGCACGGTAGCTGAGGTCCATATCCTCGGTGAGGGTGTCATGTTCCCAGCCGCCGGCATCGGCGATGCAGGATTTTCTCCAAATTCCGCCCGTGCCATTGAAGGTGAAGAAGCGCCCGGAGCGATTCCGTGCAGTCTGCTCCAGCTCTAGGTGGCCATCCAGAAACATCGCTTGGATGCGGGTGAGAACGTTGTAGGTCCGGTTTAAATGGCCCCAACGAGTCTGGATCATGCCGATTTTATCATCGGTGAAATAGTGGATGGTCTTTTGCAGTAGATCGGGATTCGGGACAAAATCCGCGTCGAGAATGAGTAGAAATTCACCTTTGGCATAATGGGTGCCGTTTTCCAAAGCGCCTGCTTTGTATCCTGTGCGATCAGTGCGGTGGATGTGCTCGGCATCGAATCCGCGGGCCTTCAAGCGGGCGATTCCCTCACGGCAAATATCGACAGTCTCGTCCGTGGAATCGTCCAGAAGTTGGATTTGAATTTTATCGATCGGGTAATCGAGGGCGGCGACGGAATCGAGCAATCTGTCCACCACGTGCATTTCATTGAAGACTGGCAATTGGATCGTTACCAGAGGGACATCTTTGAATAGCTCTAGGGGTTTTGGGCTATTGCGGATGTGCTTTAGATACAGAAAAACAATCGTAAGCCGATGGGAACCGTAACCGGCAAGGCCTATAAGAACGAGAATATAAGAAGCGTACCAAAGAGGCGAAGTCCAGTCCATGAGAGTAATAAAGTCGGTGGTGAGTGGGATATGCGGACGCCTTTCTAGATTAGAGTTTGCCGCCGGGTGAGCCAGCAGTGGATGATTCATCAACTGCCAGACGCCGCAGGCAAACAACGCGCCAGCGCTGTGTCAAGCCCCAAGTCGGAGTGCGGACACCTCGAGACAGGGCTTGGAACGGATCTTATACGAGAGATTTTAGGTTTAATTTCAATGAGTGACCGAAATGATTGGCGCAGGTTGTTCGATCTTTTTGATCAACGCTTCCGGCCCTGAAACTGCGCCAGACTGGGCTTCCCGCAAATCGATTTTCCCGTCCTTGTTGAAATCGTAAAACTTCATAATCTTGCTAATCCGCAGGGCTGAAACATCTTCCGAGCCAGAGCCGATCATCGCTTTCTTCACTTCTGCGGGAGAAACCGAGTCATCGTCATTGGTATCGATTACGTTGAAATTTTTCTGAAGGCTGAGCATTTTCCGCTCAACGGCATCAGGATCGAGCTCGGGTGCCTCCGGGGTGGGCGCACAGGCAGAGAAGGCAAGAATCAGTGGCAAAAACACAAGGATTGGTTTCATGATACTGGGCAGGTTTTTAATAGAAACTCGGTTAGCGGATCAGGTTGACGGATACGATACTGCATCTATCTTCCGCGAGGAACAATGAAAAATCGCAATTTGATGAAGCATTTGAGCCCGAGTGGATTTCTCCGCTGGTCCACATTTTGTATTTTGGCTGGAGGCAGTGCCAGCCTGACAAGCTGCGATCGCGGAGTGCGCTACGTGGCAACGGAGCAGGACATGGAAATGGCAGAAGTGCAGACTCGGGTGGAAAAGGTGGACCAGCAAGAGGCCACTCTCAAACGCGGCGAGGTTTCTAACAATTTTCACTTGGCGAAAGTCGGCTACTACCATGCAGCGGCGCATCAATTCTTTGAGCATCCGTATGGTTTCCAGCAGGATGGGCGCTGGTTTGTAAATGGCGTGTGGCAGGATCAAGCGCCACCGGCGGGCGAGTTGGAGGTCACTCGGCCCACGCCGGAGGCATTGGCACAAGTCGATGCGGCTTTAGCGCAGGAGCAAAAAGCAGAGGGAAACTCAGGCGGTGGCCAAGGCTTCGGGATGGGGAATGCGTTGATGATGTATTGGCTGCTTGCGGGCAATCGTGGGATGTTTGGTGCGGGTGCAGGATTCCAACAAGCCAGCGGGCGGGCACAAAATTGGCAGCGTGGAATCGAATCCCAGCGCAGCGCGGTAGGCCGCCACGCTGCGGCAAATCCCGGTTACCAGAAAATGGTCCAGCAAAGTCGCGCGTCCGGCACTCCGATCCGGCCCGGCCAAGCGGTGCGCGGTGGCTTCGGCTCACGCTCCTCGGGTTTTTCGTCCGGCAGTTGATCGGATTTTATGAAACCATCGATCCGTCTGGAATCCAACCCGCCACGGAATGGCTGGCAGCAGCGCGTGGAAGCATCCGGCCTGACTTGGCATGGGGCGGACGGCGAAATTTACTGGAGTGAAGATCAGCACCTCGCGCTTACCCTCCAAGCTGCCGAGACTCTCGAAGATGCTGCCAGCGAGCTGCATGCGCTGTGCCTTGAAGCCTGCGATCAAATCGTCCGGCGCGATTGGTGGGAACGCCTCGCGATCCCGGAAGCCGCGATCGGCTTGATCCAAACTTCATGGATGGCAGGGGATCGATCGCTTTATGGCCGCTTCGATCTCGCGTGGGACGGCACCGGCACTCCGAAGCTGCTTGAGTACAATGCGGACACTCCCACCTCATTATTGGAAGCTTCTATCATCCAATGGCAATGGCTCCAGGAAGTAGCGCCTGAAAGCGATCAGCTCAATTCCATCCACGAGGCACTTGTCGCCCGCTGGCAAGATTTCCCCGAGTCGCTCATTCACTTCGCCTGCGTTTGGGAAAATCTCGAGGATCGCCAGACCATCGCCTATCTTGCAGAAACCGCCGAGCAAGCGGGTAAATCCATCGTCGCCATGGATATCCGCGACATTGGATTTTCCGAAAACGGGCAATTCACCGATGCCGCAGACACGCCTATCGAGAAACTTTTCAAACTCTACCCATGGGAATGGATGGCCCAAGAGCCGTTTTTTGAAGAGATCGGCCCCGAACGTGCCCGCTTTCTAGAGCCCGCATGGAAAATGATGCTCTCCAACAAGGGCCTGCTGCCCATTCTCTGGGAGCTCAATCCCGGTCACCCATTGCTGCTTCCCTCCTACCGTAGTCGTGAGGAAATTACATCCCAAGGAATTACCTACTGGTTGGAAAAGCCATTTTTCGGGCGCGAGGGCGCAGGGATCTCACTATTAGATCGTGGTAAAAATATCCTCACTGGTGCCGCAGGGCATCACGCCGAGCCACTTGTTTACCAGAAGCATTGCCCGTTGTTTCAAGCGGGCCAGCACCACTTCGTCTGGGGACTCTGGATGGTAGGGGATCAATGCTGCGGTCTCTCAGCACGGGGCGATCGCTCGCCCATCACCGGCAACCTAAGCCGCTTTTTCCCTCACCGGATTCTGTAAATGTTATATCTAACAGATCATCCTGGATAGTCTCCAGAGATATAGCCTTGCAGCTGCTGAATAGTATGATGTTGAGATTGCATCACCCAACTTACCATATCTCCGATGGAGATTAGTCCGACTAGATTATCATCATCAATTACCGGCAAATGGCGGATCCGTCTTCCGGTCATCAATTTCATGCATGTTTCGATGCTGTCCTTGCTGTTCACCGTCACGGCCGGACATGACAAAATTTCGCCAACCAGCGTGTCACGCGAGGTTCGCCCTTGCAGTACCACCTTGCGGCTGTAATCCCGTTCTGAAAGCACGCCGATGACTCGCCCGTCCTCAATCGCCACCAAGGCGCCAATGTTCTTCTCGCCCATTCGGTGAATGGCGTCATAGACTGTATCTTGCGGATGGGTAGTCCAAACTTCGCCGCTTTTATTATGTAAAATATCGTAAACTGTGCCGTGCATTTCCATGGGTTTCTCCTTTTTAAAGTTCTAAAACCCTGCACAATTCAAATGAATGCGTCAAGACCCCAAAAGGGAAAATCTAATTTTCTTAAACGTTCGCCTCCAAAAAAGGAGCAAGGCCTCGAACTTCAGGAGAATTTTGTAAACTGACAGTCCAGCAATTCTTGATGCTCTGTCGGTTTGCGCGCTGCGCCGGAAAAAATGACAGGCGGTTTCGTGTCGTTTCCCTATTTCGCACTTGGTTCATGGGTTAGCTATCGACTACTCTGTCGCCCCGCTCATGTCTTTGCCGCATCTCAGTGAAAAACTTCTCGCCACCGTTTCGCGCGATTTTTTCCGCCCACTCACCCGGCCATCCGCAGCGATTTACATCGATTGTGCGGAGCGCCTTGCCGACGTCGCAGGCGAGGCCGGGCGCATTCCTCACGCCGAGGCGATCGCGCTGATCCGGGAAATTCTTGCCTCGCATCCAGACATCGTCCTCGGGGAGGACGAGGGCGCCACCATGCGGGATGCTCGCCAGCGCGCGGGCCAGTTTTTCAATCGGCTCTGCGATTCCCGCTGGCTCGAGGACCAGCAACTCGGTCTGCATGAGCGCTGGGCCCTCGTCTCACCCGGCCTCCGCCCATTACTCCGACTACTCCGCGAGCTTGCCGAAGATGAAATCGCAGAGCTCAAAACCTTCGCCGATACCGTGCGCGGCGTATGCGAAACCCTCGAGCGCCCCGATATCCTCGACCCTCACCTTCGCGATCCCGACGAAATCCGCGGCACTGTGACCGACGTCAACGCCCGCCTTGAGAGTGCCATCATCCAGCTCCATGGCGTGGAGAAACTGATCTCACTCTTTGACCGCCGCCAGCGCCTGAGCGAGTCACCCGCAGAGACGCTGCGACTGCTCTACGCCGAGTTCGGCGCGGGCCAACACATGGTTTGCTACGATGCCCTCCGTAGAAACGGCCTGCTACCTCGGCTCCAAATTTTACGCTCACAAATCGCCGCCCGCCGCGATGATCCACTAGTTAAACAACGCCTCGCCCAAGGTCTCGCCGCGCACTATCACTGGGATGAAAGTGAATCTTACCACCGCGCCGATAAGGCCCTCCGCGAGCTTGAGCATCGGCTCTCCGCCATCCGCCTCGTCGCCGATGCCATTGATGCCCGGATGGCTTCTTTCAACCAACTTTCCCAACAACGCTACCGCTATCAAACCGAGCTCCGTGGCCGCCGCCCGGAGATTGTGAAAGCTTACTGCGATGCGATCAATTCAGCCCATCAGGGAACTCGCCTCGCGGCCCACCGCGATGCCGAGCCTGATTTCACCCCGCTGGTCCCCGAGGTGAAATTTTTCTTCGGCAGTGAATCGCTTGCCCGCACCCGCCGCGCCAAGGCACCTGCCGATCTCACTTTCGGAAATGAGTCCGGCCGCCGCGATGAGTCCGCAGATGAAACCCTCGCCGCCCTCCGTGAGCGCCAACGCCTCGCCCTCACTCCACAGCGCGCCGCAAGACTCGTCGCCCGTATTTTACCCAATAAATCCACCACGATCTCCACTGCGGATTTCGCCTCCTCTGATCTCGATGAAATGCTGGATCTCCTCGCAATTGCCGCCTATGAAAATGCCGTCACCGCCGATGGCCAACGCGTCAAATGGACCATCGATGGCCCCGGAAAACTCAACGGACTCACTCCACAGGAAATTCCAAGTGATCCCCAAGCCGGTTGGCGCTTGGAGAGATTTACGATTCAAAGAAGTTGAGAAAAAAGAATCAGCCCCTACTCCAACCATCAACTTTCAACCACTTCAAATGTCCGATCCCCACTGGCCGCGTTTCTGGCCTGATGTCCCTGAAGAAGATCGCCCGGCGCTGCGTGAGATTCTCGCAGAGCTGATCGGCCGCGGCACCTTGCTTGGCAGCAGTGGCGCGGGCCGTGATCAGTTTCTATTAGCTCGCGATCATTACCAAGAGCACCTCAAAGACTACCTTGCACCGCTCGGGCTGGATCTCGTAGTGGACGATGATTTTTCATTGCTCCAAGCGCGCCCACGCCCGGAAGTTTGTCACCTGCTAGCGCAATTTACCAAAGATGAAACATTGCTCCTGCTCGTGCTATGGCGCGTATGGGATGATCATCGCACCAATGAAGCCAGCACCGCCGTGATCCTCACTGTGGATGATTTATGGACGCGCTTTCGCAATACTTTTGATAAAATTGAACCTCCGGAAAAAACGCATTTGGACTCCTTGCTGGGCCGTCTCAAGCGCCACCGCCTCATCCGCACCCACAAGCCTGAGGGCGCACTCCAGCTAGGCGAGACACTGATCGAAATTTTACCCAGCCTCCCTCGCGTCATCCCCTTTGATAGCCTTGAATCCTGCCTCGCCCGTGCCGCCCTCTACGAACCTCCCGCCGAAGGATAAAATGAAATCCCGCGTCCACCTCAGCCGCATCCTCGCCATCAACTGGTATGGCTACCGGCGCTTCATCGATGTCTCCGGCCTCTCGCTCATCACCGGCGCAAATGGCTCGGGGAAAAGTGTCCTGTTGGATTTGATTCAGTTCGTGATGCTTGGGGAATCTCTCAGCCGCTTCAATAAAGCCGCCGCCGGTGCCGGCAGTGGTCGCTCACTGCGCGGCTATTGCCTATGCGATACAAATACCCAAGGCAACGATGGCCAAGAACGCTACCTCCGGCCATCCGGCGTCACTCTCGCAGGTCTGGAATTTGTCTGGCCCTTAGCGAATGATGAGGAAACTCCGCGCCGCGAGACATGGGGCGCACGCATCGAGTTCGAGGGGCCCACCGCCAAGGCCCGCACCCTCTGGTTCACCATTCCGAATCGCCTCGAACGCGAAGATTTTCTCAGCGCAGAGCTCGATCCAGAGGCCGTCGCCTTCATGTCCGAGGATGAGTTCCGGGTCCATGTGAAGCGCGATCTGGGCGGCGAGGTCTTTGATCGCCAAGCATCGTATCTGGATGAAATGGGATCGCGCAGCCACCTTGGATTTGATCGGGTGCAGATGAATAAAACCTTGCCGAATTCGATGGCCTTCCAGCCCGTGGAATCGTTCGAGAAATTTATCCGGGACTATCTGTTAGAGCCGGGTCTGCCGGATGTGAAAGCGGTGCGCACCAGTGTGGATGCTCACCGCCGGGCGCAGGAGCGGTTGGAAAAAATGCATGATCAGCATGCCCGCCTCAGCCGCATCAGCGAGCGCCACCAAGAGTATGTCACGGCCCGCCGGGATGCACGCTTGCATGCTCATTTGCGGATCGCGTTAGGGCATGAGCAGAGGCTCGAAAATCTTACCACTCGTGAGTCCGAGTTAGAGCAATTGCGTCGCCAAAATTCTGAATCCCGCGCTGACTACGAGTCCGCTCTCGTGGAGCGCAACGAGCTCGATTCCCAGCTCGCCAAGATCCGCCTCGTCGTCGGAAGTGATTTGCAAATCACTCGTCTCGCCGAGGATCGCAGCCACCGCGATGAAGTTGCCCGCGAGCTGGATGCACTCCGCGAAACCGAAAAATCCGCCCGCCAGTTCCTCCACGATCGCACTCAATATTGGAAGCAATGGCTACGTCTCGCTCAAGAGCTCGGCCTCAGCGAGCCGGACTCCACCGCAGATTGGCTCAAGCAAATGCAAGGTGCCGATGAGTCCGCCGCGCTCGATGCGGCCCAGCGGATGCCTCGCATTTATCAATCCCTCATCAATGACACTCGCGAGCGGCTGCGCCCCATCGACGAGGAAATCAAGTTGTTAGAAAGTCGCGAAGTCCGCCTGCGCCGTGAGTTGGATGATCTCGATCACAAGGGCAGCGCCACGCCCTCGCCACTACTGGATGCTCTGAAGTCCAAGGGCCACCGCGCGGATGCCTTTGCCCGCGTCATCGAGGTGAAGTCCGATGCGGAATCCTGGTGGCCGCTATTGGAAGCGCTGTTGGGAAATAAACGCAGCACCGTGCTGGCGGAGGATTTCAACGCTGCATGGGAACACGCGCGGCGTCTGGGTCACATTGATGAAACCTTGGCCCAGCCCGCAGAGCTGACTTCATCCGGCAGTCCCCAAGCGGAGAGCATCGCCGCACTTTTTGAAACAAAACATAGTCTCGCAAAAGCCTATCTCCTCCACCTCTACGGCGATCTCATCGCAGTCGAAAAAGTCAGTCAGTTAGAGAATCACCCACGAGCATTTTCCAAAGACGGCTGGCTCAAAGACCCGCCACATCGCGCCCATTTTCAGCCCGCCAAAGAATTAACCATCGGTGAGGAAGGCCTGCGGCTGCTCCGCACTCTGCGCCAGGATGAGCTCGCTGAAGTGAAAGAAGAACTCGCCCGCCAGCAGCGCCAGCGCGAAGACTGGCGGACGTTTCTGCATCGGGGCGAACAGTGGACATTGGATAAAGCCGAGCCACCCGCTGGCAGTTCGAAGCTGCGGGATCTACCCCGGCTGCGCAAAGAACTTGCCCAACTCGAGGAGACCATCCGCCTGCTCGCCACTCCGGAGCGGGAAGCCACTGTAGAGAAACTGCGAGTGCTGGAAAAAACATTTCAAGGTGTGGTCGAGCGCACTGGGCGCTTGGCAAAAAGCATCGAAGACAGTGCCCAGAAAGAGCGTGTTTTACAAGATGGCATGGCCGGGCTGTTAGAGGACGAAACCGCCGCACTCAGCGAGCGGCAGTTGAGCCGTGAAGCATTGGAAGGAGTCCGCGATTCCGAAATTTCCGATCTCATCGCCCTCGCCCGCAGCCAGTTTCCCAGATGGCAGCAGCGCTTGGATGCCGCTAGCGAAGTGGCTCGCATCCGCGAGTATGATTCAGACAAAGCCCGCCGTGAGCGCGATAACGAGCGCCACGCCCTCGCCGAGAAGCACCCGGAAACTGCCGAGGCGTTTGATCCCGGTGACGATGAGAACTCGCGCTACGAGGCTCGCCGTAGCGAGCTGGAAACTCATGAGTTGGAAAAATACACCGCCGCCGCGGAAGACGCCCGCAAGGAGTGGGAAGATCGCCTGCAACACCAAGTCCTAGATGTGCTCAAGGAGAAGTTAGATGAAGCAGAGCGCACCAAACGTGAGTTAAATCGGGCGATGGACCATGACATCGGTGGTTGGCGTTATCAACTCTCGATGAAGGCGGATCGCAGCCACAGTGCGATTTGGTCACTAGTCGAGAAGGGCCTTAGCCCGGGCTTGGAGCTTTTTGCATCCGGTGCCAGGGAGGAGATCGAGAAAGCGAAATCGGCCCTCATGGATGCCATCGAGAATTCCGAGGATCCGCGGCAGCAACGGGCGCTCGATTACCGCTACTACCATCACTGGGACATCCAGGCGACTCCCACGGGCAAGGGCGAGGGCGCGGCGATTTCTCTCAATCGCAATGCAAAAAAACAAAGCGGTGGTGAAAACCAGGCACCGTTCTTCGTGGCAATGCTCGCGGCTTTCCAGCGCGTCTATGATCTCGGTCCCCGCGATAGCCGCAAGAATCTCGGCATCGTGATCATGGATGAGGCGTTTTCAAAGCTCTCTGGAGATCGCATCGATTCATGTTTGGATCTAGCCAGAAACTTCGGTCTGCAACTCATCATGGCCTTCCCCGAAGATCGCTTGCCGACGATGATCCAGCATGCGGAAACCGTCGTCCAATGCCGGGTGGAACGCAGCTATGATGAACAGAGCGGTCAGATTACCAATATCGAAAACTGGGTGGTGAAGGTGGATCGTGATCGATTGTTAGAAGCGTTGTCATGAGCTGGTTGCAAGAATTTCACCGCCGTTGGCAGGCCGTGCGTGGTAAGCGGGTGACCACTTCCAGCCGGGCATTCTCAGTGGATTGGGAGAAATTGCTAGAGTCTGCCGGAGTCGCCAGTGCCGAGGATCTATCGACCGCCACGCGAGAGCTGGAAGCCTATGAAAAGTCCGGCCACTTCACAGTCAAGCGCCACTGTTACCGCAAGTATTTGATCGAGCGGGTGAGCTTGCCTGAGACTGCGGAAGCATGGCTGCGCGAGCAATTCCAAAGTCGCTCCAGCATCGATCTACAAGCCGCTTCGTTGGAAATCGTCGCTGAATTTGCCGGGCGCGGGCATGTCCGGTTGGCGAACGAGTGGGCTGCTTTGTGCGAACTACTACGGTTGTCGTTTTTACAAGGTCGCTCACTCAGACCGTTCAGTTGGACATCTCCTGCCAGACTACGATTTTTGTTAGAAACCGTGAAATCGCTCAGCGAGCGCGAATGGGAGCTCGGCACCCCGGTGCGGGCTGCGAGTGTGCAATGTGGGCTGGAGTCAAAAATGCTGGAGCGTCACCAGCGGACATTCGAGTCCGGACTCTCGCGGTTATTTGGAGCGTCCATCTCGTTTAGATCCCTAGGATTTGTATCCGGGGAATCTCATGTGGAGCTGCATGGCCCGCTGTGCCTGCATTTTCCAGATGGCAGCAGCCATGACTTCGAGGGGCTCACCAACGTGTTGATCTCGGCGGCGGATATTGCTCGCTGTTGCTCTATTTCCACCACCGCCACCTGCTTGCTTACGATTGAAAATCGCAAGACCACTTTCCGGCAATACGCGGCTGCCAATCAAGTGCGACGCTACCTCATCGCCACGACTTCGTTTCCCACGCCAGCGTTCTGTGAGTTGCTAGAAAAGCTGCCGTTGGATTTATCCCACCACCACTTCGGCGATACCGATCCTGCGGGCTGGCATATTTTACTCAAATTACGCCAAGCTACTACGCGGCCAGTAGTAGCCTACCAAATGAAGTGGCGACCTTCATCCACGCTAAATGCGCTCACTTCCTATGATCGGGATTTGTTACATAAACTTCTCACATCTCCGTTGCTCGAAGATGTGAGGGCGCAAATCTCGATGATGGCAGAGCGGGGCGACCGCGGCGATTACGAGCAGGAAACACTCGGACCGCCGCCAGCGGGGTGGCTCATCCCGTAGTCCGTAGGCCGGAGGCGATGGCATTGATGGAAAGCAGCAGCTTGGGCAGTAGTGCATCTGCTTGCTCGGTGCGTTCCTTGGCAAGATGGCCGCGCCACTCGCGGAGAAGCTTGATTTGCTGTTGGTGGAGTACCCGCAGCGGGGCCTCGCGGATTTGTAGAGTCTTGGCCATGCGCGGGCGGCGCTCATGCATTTCCCCATCGAAGAGCTCGGCGAGCAGGGTTTTGGTGCGTTCGAATTCCTCGATGATCCAGCTGAGGAATTCTTCGCGCAGGATCGGGTCTTCCACTAGTCCGGCGTAATCGCTCATCAGTTCCAAGTTCGCGGAGGCGAGGTTGGTTTCCACGTTCGTCAGCACGTAGCTGAAGAAAATGGATTTAGACAAGCCTCGTTTAAATTCGGCAAAGCCCTCGGGGTTTTTTTCCTTCAATTCAGCCAAGCCAGAGCCCACACCGAACCAGCCTGGCAGGTAGAAACGTGCTTGAGTCCATGAGAAAACCCAAGGAATCGCCCGTAGATCGCTGATTAAAAATCCCTTTTTACCAGTGCGCCGGGCCGGGCGTGATCCGATCCGTGAATTTTCCAAGGCATCGATGGGCGTGGCTTGGCGGTAGAACTCGATGAAGCCCTCGGTTTTTAGGAATTTTTGATACGCCAGTTGGCTGGTTTCGCCGAGCTGATCCATGAATGCCTCGCAGGGATCCGGTTCCTCGACCTGATGGCGGTGGCGGGCGGTGGTGACGGTGGCACCGGCGAGCAGGAGTTCGAGATTGAAGGTGGCGTTTGCGAGATTTGCATATTTTTGGGCGATGGTTTCGCCCTGCTCGGTCATGCGGAAGCCGCCGCTCAGCGCACCTTGCGGCAGTGCGGCCATGAACCAATGAGTGGGCCCGGCACCGCGGGAAATGGTGCCGCCGCGGCCGTGGAAGAAGCAAATTTTCAGCGATTGCTGCTGGCCGATGGCCGTTAGCGCGGTCTGTGCGCGGTGGAGGGCAAATTGGGCGGCGAGTAGGCCGCAGTCTTTGTTTGAATCCGAGTAGCCCAGCATGACCTGTTGCGTGGGTGTGCCAGTGCTGGTGGAGTGCAAGCGCTTCGTCAGGGGGTGTTCCAGGAAGCTTTTTAGAATTCCTGGTGAGCGATTCAAATCATCCATTGTTTCGAACAATGGGACTACCGGCAGCGGGCAGACGAGTCCTTCGGTGGTGAGTTCCATCAGCCCGGCTTCGCGAGCGAGCAGGTAAACCCCTAACAGATCCGAAAGTTGGCGCGTCATCGAGACGATCAATGCACCCAGCCCGGCGGTGCCCCAGTCGCGGCGATGGCGGACGAGGACGCGATAACAATCCAGCACGAGGCCTGCTTCTTCGCCCACGCAGAGCTCGTCATGGAGAAACGGTCGCGTCGATTTCAATTCTGCATTGAGAAATTCGAGACGTTTCTCCTCGGGCCATGAGCTGTAGTTTTCTCCATCAGGGATTCCCGCTGCGTGGAGCAATTGGCCGATCGCCCGATCATGGAATTCGGAATTTTGCCGCACATCCAGAGTGGCGAGATGGAAGCCGAAAATCTCCAATTTATGCCGCAGCGGACGGAATGCACCTTCTTCGAGCAGCTTGCAACCGGCGGTGGTGAGAGTGGTGGAAAGCAGGTCCAGGTCTTTATTTAAACAAGCGGGAGATGCATAGCCGGGGTGGCCCTTTTTTTGTTCGCTGAGGGAGAGGGCCATCAGCTTCGCCATTTGCCGCCATGGCTCTTCCACATGGCGATTCATGATCTCAGCCACTTGATCGTGATCCTTCACGGTGGCGATGAGTTCGGAAATCCGCACCTCCAGAGCAGCGGGCACCGGCGTGAGATAGCGGGAAAGCGTGAGCTGAGAGGCCAGCGCTTTGAGTTCGTTCTCCAAGAAATCAAAAGCGTAATTCCGCAGAGTTTTAAGAGTCAGCTCGGTGACTTCCGGAGTGACGAGCGGGTGCCCATCGCGGTCTCCTCCGATCCAGGTTCCAAACTTCAAGTGAGGGATATTTCCGGCGGAGCGCAGCATTTCCAGTGGCAGTCCCGCCTCGCGCCAAGCTTCGGTGAAATGGGTGTCTAGGCGATTGATGGCGGCTGGGAAAAGATCATGCAGGTAGGTGGCGGCATTGCGCAGCTCGCTGGTGATGTCTGGCCGCACTAGGTGGATTTCCGCGGTGCGCCAAAGGGTTTCCAAGGTCATGACCACTCGTTCGCGGATGCGGCGGCGCTCGCGTTCGGTGTATTTGGGGTACTCATTGCGGACCATTTCATCATAGAGCACCCGGTGGCGCTCGGTGATGCTGGTGCGCTTCGCTTCGGTGGGGTGAGCGGTGAGGACGGGCTCCACGATCACGTCTTTGAGGACATCCAGGATTTGCTCGGGACTGAGATTCATGGCCTTCAAATCACGCAATGCTTGTGGCCAGAGACCGCGGATCGAGTCCGCTCCGAGGGCCTTTTCCCGTTCCCGGCGGATTTCGGCAGCCACTCGCTCTTCGATCATATTGAGCAATTGGAAACCGATCGAGTAAAGCTGCGGCAGCCCTTCCGGGGCGGCATCGGGCTCAGGCTCGCGGCCAGACCACGGCAAATAGGGCAGAAGTTCGGTTTCTCCAGTGCTTTTCAGGGCCTCTTCCAGACAGCCGAGCATGTATTGTAGGCGCTCGTCGATCAGGTCGAATCCCTCGCGCCGGAGCTGTTCGCGGGTGGTATTGGCAGTGGTTTCCGTCATGGGTGGCTCCTTTTAAGCACAATCCAAGCCGAAAGGGAAAGGGGATAAGTTTTCCCGCGAAAATCTTGAGTCAATTTTCCTCAGCGGGAGGCGGTGGCGTGGGAGCGGGGGAGCCGCCGCCTAGGATGCCGCCGAGGATTCCGCTGGCTTCGCGGATCACATCGCTGCTTTCTTCGAGGATTTTAATGCCCTTATCGACGGTTTTGCTTTGATTTTCCGGGATCAGCGAGCGGGTGAATTTAATGACTTTCTCGCCAGTTTCTGGGATTTGATCGAACATCCGCAGACCAGCGGCGGTCATCAGTCGGTCCGAAAGATCTTCCTTGGGATCTTTCAAAGTGCCGGTGATGCGGAGATTGGTCCACAGCAGGCCGCGCTCGCCAGCGATGAAGACATCAGTCTCCGCGCCGGGGATGCTGGAAAGGGTGCCAGGAACGAGGCCCAGGCGGAAATTCCCATCGAGCGCTTCACCACGGATGGTGAGATTTCCTTCGAGGCGGACGAGGCCCTCGCTGGAAATGACGAGATCGCTGAGGAGAATTTCATCCTTTTTCCAGAGCCAAGTGGTGTGGGCTTCGTTGAGATTGAGAATGCGGAAGCGGCGGGTATCCGCATAGGCCGCGAGGGTATCGAGCACGGGGAGTGCGGTGAGGGTGGCGTTTTCCACGGTGAGCTTGCCGCGGGCGGTGGCGTGGCCGGTGCTGTTTTCCAAGGATAAAGTCGAGTTGATCTTGCCTTGCAAGCGCCTCGACCAATTCGGGCTGAGAGCTTCTTCACAAGTGATTCCTGAGACGTTGCCCTCGAACGCGTAGCGGCGGAGATTCAAGTCCCACTCACCGGTCGCCTCGATGAGCCCTTGCTCCCAAATACCAAGATTTGCTTCGGTGAGAAAAAGTTGTCGATCTTGGAAACTCAGGCGCAGACGGTCCAATTCCAGCTGGGGTAAAAATTGAAATGGCAGGCGGATGGAACCGCCATTGATCTCTGCATTGTAGGCGTTCCTGGTGGCCTTGGGGCGAATTTTAACGTTCATGCCATTGGCACTTGCGATGCCGGCTGCGAGCGTTGCGGTGAGAGAAACCTTGTGGATTTCCAGTTGCTCCATCCGCGCCTCGCTGGGGAGCCATGAGGGTTTTTTTGAAGCCGCCTTGGCCTCTGCACGGGGCGACTCGGCGGGGTCTTTCTGCGCGGATTTAGAAGCATCGATGCTGAGGTCCAAGCGTTGCAGGCTGGAATCCCGGATTTCCCAAACGCCACGCAGGATGCTGTCCAGGCCCACTTCGGTGTGGAGGCCCTCCGCCTTTACCGCAGTGATGAGGCCCTCGCCGGTGGCTAAGAATGCATCGGTCTCCACGGCAAGGCCATCCCACTTGAAGGGAGAAAACTCACCTTTCACCTTGGTGGCTTGGCTGACTTCCGCAGAGAGGAATTTTCTGAAAGAATCGCTGCGAAGATAGGTCATCAACGAGGCATATCCCAGCCCGAGGACGAGCACGAAAGCGATCGCGATCCCAATAAAAATTTTCCCTAGCCACCGGTGAGGGGAACTGGGATGGCGCCTTCGTGATCTACGACTCATGCGCCAAACCCTAGTGGCTCCCGCATTGATCGCAAGCTTCGGATATTTTGATCGGCAGTTGGGCGATTTCCTGCTTTTAAATCATCACAACTTCATGAAACGCCGAAATTTCCTCGCGACTGGTTCTGCTGCCCTCGCCGCTCTCACCCTGCCATCCTGTAAGCAGGATTCTGAGAATACGCTCCGACTCTATACTTGGGCGGATTATATCGACCCGAAATTGGTCGCCGCTTTTGAAAGTAAGTTTAACTGTAAATTAGAGATCGATACCTTCGACTCGAATGAAGCGATGTATGCCAAGCTCACTGCCGGAGCGACGGGCTACGATATTTATACACCATCTTCCTACATGGTGAAGGCGATGATCCGCGAGAAAATGTTACTTCCGCTGGATCATGCGCAATTGCCAAATCTAAAGAATGTGGATGCGGAGTATCTGAAACTGGCACTGGATCCGAAGATGGTTTACTCGGTGCCCTATATGATGGCCAGCACTTGTCTTGCATGGCAGGATGGTAAAATTCCAAATGCTGAAGCATCCTATGCCATGCTGGATCTGCCGGAACTGAGTGGCCGGATCACCTTGTTGGATGATATGCGGGAAGTCCTGGGTGCGGCACTTCTTTCATTGGGCTTGGGGATGAATTCGACAGATCCGGAAGACCTCGCCAAGGCGCGTGATGTGGCGAGACGCTGGAAGAAGAATATTGCGAAATTTGATAGTGAACAATATAAGAGTGGAATCGCATCCGGAGAATTCTTTCTGGTGCAGGGCTATCCGAGTGATCTGCTGCAGGTGATGGAAGAGAATGAAGCCGTGAGGGTAAATATTCCGAAGGAGGGATCCGCGTTCTCTTGTGATGATTTCTGCATTTTCAAAGACACGGGCAAAGCGGCTCTCGCGCATTCCTTTATCAACTTCTTCTGCGATGCGGTGAATGCGGCGCAGAACATGAGGGAAATCGTGTGCCATGCGCCGAATAGCGAGGCGTATAAGCTTCTGAGTGAGGACTTCCGCGGCAATCCTGCGCTTTTCCCAGATGCGGCAGTGATGGCAAAGTGTGCACCCATCGATGATCTCGGTGATGCTCTCGCTCTGTGGTCTAAGACTTGGGATGAGGTGAAAGCATCCTAGTGGATCCGGAGCGGGAATTCTTGATTATGCATAGGTCTAGTCGCCACCGGGTTGTGCTTTGGGCTTGCCGGTATGTATATTAAATTCCGGAGCGTGGAGTTGATAGATGGTGATGAGATGACTTAGTGCATTTTCGAGCTCCGGCTGTGCATAAAAGTCACGGTCCGCAGCGCGGGAAGCGCGCTCCAGGGCGCGGAGGGCGGTGAGGACTTCCTGCGCTTTGGCGAAGAGTGGGAGATCTGATTTTTCGACATAAGGTTCCACTTGGGCGAGAGCCTCGCGGAATGGCTCGGGGTAGCGGAGGATGGGCGTGTTAGCCGCGAGGTAGTTTCCCCTTTGCTGTTTGATGAATCTGCCGATGGGTTCGAGCGTTTTACGCAGCATGGGAATGATCACTTGGCGGTGGACTCGCAGCGGACGCTTGCCGGAACCTTGGATGCCTAACATTTTCGCGGAGAGATGGTGAGGCGCTGTGGTGGCGAGTTCTGCCAAGCGGCGGCGAACGTAGGGATTGGAAACGTAGCGGGCGGTGGCTTGAGTGAGGGATTTTTCCCGGATTTCATGAAATTTTGCGGATGCCGCAGCTTCAGGCGCGGCGAGCTTAGCGGAAGAAAGGGCGAGAAGCTGGGTAAAGTTCGAAGCAGAGATGACCTCGAAATCGAAGAAAAATCCGGATTTTTCCAACGCGAGGATGGCGAGGATTGATGGCTCGGCGGTGGTTGGAATGATGAGCCGTTTGGCGTTTGAGCGATTTTGCGAAAGAGCCATGATTTGATCCCAAAAATCGTCACCGGGGATGAACTCGCCTTGTTCGTTGAGCAGGCCGATGATGGTCGCATCGGGCACTTGGCCGGTGATTGCGGCATGCGCGAGGGTGGCGGCGGCGGCATTTACAGTGCCGGATGGGAGGGTGGGAAACCTGAAGCGTGGATTCTCGCGATCAATTTTCACAGCGAAGGCGGGACTGCTGAAGGTGAGCTGGACTGCAAGCTTGGCGTCTGGGTTCTGGGTTTTGAGCAGTGTTTGGAAAATGCTGGCGGGACCTAATGTGACACTCACGGGCGCTGGTTCGCAGCGGATGCTCAGCTCGGACGAGTGATCTGCCGAGGAGCTGGCCTGCACTTTCAGGGTTGCGGGGACGAGAGTGAAAATGGTCTCGCGCTCGGAATTTCCTAACTTAGGCAAGGTCCACAAAACAGATTCAATTTCAGCGGTGGCGAGGGCGACTGGTGAGGGAGAAGAAGTTGGAGCGGGCGATTCTTCCAGTTCCTCAAGAGGTGCGGATATTTCAGCGGGGGCGATTTCTTTGCGCTCATAGGCGGCAAGAGTGGGCACCCATTTGGCCCATTGGCCGCTTTCACCGTTGGCGGATGAGGTTTCGGACTCGGGGTGCTGTGGGTCTGAAACTGCGAGAACATCGGCGAGGCAGGCGGCGAGGTTATTGGCATTAGGACCAGCCTCTGTGGATTTGAGCCAAGCGGTGGTGGTGCGAATGTTCGTGCGGGCAGTGGCGATCTCACCGGCTTGTGGATTGGGAGGTGAGTTTCCGAGTTGGAAATCAGTGATTAGCTGACGGGCGGAAGTGTTCGATGGATCCAAGGCGGTGGCGAGTGCGAGCATTTGCGCGGCGGCCCGGCGGTGCTCGATCAGGTCCCGATCCAGGCCGAGAACCAGCGATTCGAGCTGATTTGAAAGCTCGGCGATTTTTGGCACATCAAGCGGAATTTGGTCACGCCGGAACGGCACCGGCCCTTCAGCAGGCGCGATGAAATCGGCACCCTGCAGCCATGTGCTGCTGGCAAGCAGTATCGCGGTGAGGCGTAGAATTTGTGCGAATTTCATCTTTACCCCAATGTAGGCAATGCTGGGGCGGTGAGGCAAGATCTTCATTTGCGTCCGTCTGATCGCTCAGTCGTTCCGGCGGAGAAATTCGACGAGGGTGGTGGCGGATTTTAGAGAAATTCCGGGTAGCTCGGAGATCTGCTCGGGGCTGGTTTTTTTCAATCGCGCGACACTGCCGAATTTTTCCAATAGGACGCGTTTTTTATTGGGGGACATTCCGGGGCAATCATCCAGCAGGCTTTCCTTCATCCGGCGGCGGTAAAGCAGGGCATTGTAGCCATTTGCGAAACGGTGGGCTTCGTCCCGGATACGCTGGAGCAGCTTGAGCGCCCCGCGATCGTGCGGGATGCGGATGGACTCGCTGCGGCCGGGAATGAAAACTTCTTCGTGTTGTTTTGCGAGGCCGACGACGGGTAAATCATGCAAACCCAGTGCATTTAGCTCTCTCACCGCCATGCCGAGCTGGCCTTTGCCGCCATCCACGATGACGAGATCCGGCAGAACGATCTTGGCACGTCCCTCGCGGGCGAGCCGACGTTGCGCATCGACGGGGTTTTCTTGAGAGAAATCCGCATCGGGATTGGCCGCTGCATTTTCTAACAAAATCCGCGAGTAGCGGCGGCGGATGACCTCGGCCATGGAAGCGAAGTCGTCCTGGCCCTCCACCGTCTTGATGCGGTAGCGGCGGTAGTTCTGATTATCCGGCTTGCCATCCGTGAAGCGGACCATGGAGGCGACGATGTGATTGGAGGAAACGTTCGAGATATCGAAGCATTCCATCACGCGGGGTGGGCCGCCGAGGTGGAGTTCCTCGCCGAGCTCGGCAAGGTCCTCGGTGGGCTTGACGGTGGTTTGCACCCCGCGGCCGCGGACGAATTGGCGGGTGGGACTGAGGGTTTTTTCAAGATTTTGCAGAATATCGCGGAGGCTGGCGGCTTTTTCGAAATCGAGTTTTTCCGCAGCCGTGGCCATTTCCTGGCGGAGTTGATCGAAGACTTCGCGTTTCCCCTTGCCTTCGAGAATGCGGCAAGCTTCGTCGATTTTTGCCATGTAACTGGGGTGATCAATGCGGCCCACGCATGGGGCTGAGCAGTTCCGGATGATGTCTGCGTTGCAATGTTTGTAATCATTTTCCCCGGGATTTACCGGTCGGCAGACGCGCAGGCCGAGAGTGCGATTGAGCCACTCGATGGTGCTGTGGAGGGCGGTGGAGTGAGGAAACGGGCCGAAGTAGCGGGAGCCATCATCCTTCTTCATGCGGACGGTGCGGAAGCGTGGCCATGGGTCCGCGAGGCGGATTTTGACGAGCAAGAAGCGTTTGTCATCGCGAAAGGCAACGTTGTAGCGGGGGCGGTAGTCCTTGATCAGCTTGCCCTCGAGCAGCAGCGATTCTTCTTCATTGCGAACGGTGTGGAACTCGAAATCACAGATGGAATCGATCAATGCACGAGTTTTCACATTCGAGCGCATTTTTTGTGAAGGCATGAAATACGACGAGACGCGGCGCTTCAGATCGAGCGCCTTGCCGACGTAGATGATCGAGCCGAGACGATCCTTCATCAGGTAAACCCCAGGTTTATGGGGCACTTCGCGGAGTTTCGCTTTAAAATCTGGCTCGGCCATGGACTGGCTAAAGCGAACGGCCGCAAATTGAAAGATCAATCGAAATTCTCAATCTTTTCCGTGGCGAGCAGCGGCGATACGTCACTTTCTAGCGGGTAGTCATTCACCGCAGTAGCGGCGATGTATCACTTGAGGTTGGGAAAACCGTGAATCCAGCGTCAAACGCCATTGCCTCAACACCCACACCCGCGAGGATGCACGCGCCAACCTTCAGACCATGGAAAAACTCGTTTCCTTTGCCCTCGCCGTCGCATCCTCTGGGCTGAGGACCGTCTCCGCCATGCCCGGGAAACACTTGGCGAGAGCCTCCTCAATATCTAGTTGGGACAACATGGTGAAGGGCTTTGAAGCGGGGTTGGTCACTACTTTTGAGTGCTGGCAGACTTATTGGCTGCGTGTTAATACAGCTCTGAGTCCTCCAGCGACATTTGGAGGACACCTTGTTTGGCAGCCTTGCGGGTCGATGACGTCTTAGCTTGGACCGCGGTGGCGTTTTGTTCTTCGGCGGCGCGGGTGTGGTTTGGTTTTGCGGGACTCTGGAGTGATGGTGTAGCGGGTGAAGTCGTTTTCGGGAAGGGTTTTGACTTGTTGGAAGGCGTAGGCGGTGAGGACGGCTTGGTCGAGCTGGCGGTGGAGGTCGCAGAGGTGGTGGATGGCGTCGCGGGCTCGGGGCTGGGTGAGGCTGCCGGCGGTGGCGCGGTGTTCGGGCGGGACGTTTCCGGCGCGGTGCCAATCGCCGATCTTGGCGTGCTTGGCATGGGGGGTGGTTTTGGGATAGCCCATTCTGAGAATTTTTTAAGGGTGGGTGACTTCACCTGGTGGTCGGTACTTTATTGTAGGCTGGTTTTCGGGATGCCGGGAGGATACTATCAGATCCGCAAGTAGGTTATCTTAACCCCACGGGTCAGGCGGGCTTCCTGCACAGCTTGTTCGAGAGAAAAGGGGCCAGTTTCATACTTCTGGAAAATATCGAGTCCACGATCCATGGTGATCTTCCAGCCGGTGTCGGTCGTAATGTTCCGGGCGTGAAAATTTGTGTTGTGATCGAATTCCCAGCTAAACGCCACTTTCGAGCCGGTGAAGGAATCGACCAGTTGATTCAGATTCTCCTCCTGTTTGACGCAGGATTCGGGATCAGATTGAGTAACGAGGTGGACTCTAACTTCGTCTCCCTCCTCGACGATCTCGTGGACCATCTGCAGGAATTCCATCAGATTCCGGGCTTGGAAGAACATCCGCACGTAGGGATCCCGGATGGTGATCTCACCTGCTCCCTTGAGGTGTGAGGTGAACAAGCGCTTGTAACTCCATCCTCTGGAGTTCTCAGGAACCACAACATGCCCTGTCTCCGCAACGGCTTCAGCAGCTTCTAAGATCGGCTTTGTAGTCACTTCGTCTTCCTTGTCTTGCTCAGGAAGATCCTCTAGGTGTGGAATCAGTCTCGGCGCGGCAAACGCTGGATACTGGATTTCCTCCGGTGTCACCACCGTAACTTTTTCCCCGGTCGCGATGGAACGGTAGATGAAATCGTGCCGCTTGAAGGTGTCGTCAATTCTGAGGATGTGCTCGCGAACCCTGCGTCGGCACTCCATGGAGAATTGCAGCAACTCCCGCATCTCTTCCGGAGTTGCCTCGCCGTGCGGGTGAATGATTTTCATCAGACCGGAGAAGGTCTTCTCGAAGCCGGTCTGGTCACGGATCGACACCTCGGAGACGATCTCGAAATGCTCCTTGTAGCTGCTGGTGAAATCCTCACTCCGGAGGTGCTTCAAAATCTCGGCGATGTAATCGACGATGAACCCGTAGCCGCTGGTGAAAAGTTCGCTGCGCACTGGCGAGACCTCCCATCCCGGACTGTAGGCGTGGAGGCGGTCGAGGAATGCGGAGTCGATGTATTTGTCCGGCAGTTGATCGAAGAAGTGTGAATGCTTCAGCATGTAGGCTACTGACTTCTTAGTGTTGCCCATGAAAACCATCGAAGCTTCCGCCGAGAGTTGCTCGATCCCGCGGGAGAAGGACCGGTTCGCCATATAATTCTTCATGATGTCCACGAGCGACTTGTCCACCTTCTTGTCTTTGCCAGCGAATTCATCGAAGGAGACGCAATCCCAATATCCGACCAGACCGATCTTGCCGCTGGAATTGTTCACGAACAACTTGGCGACGCTCACTTCCGCACCGGAAATTAGCATGCCGTGGGGGGAAAACTCAGCGTAGATGTGCGACTTGCCGGTGCCTTTGGGGCCCAGCTCGATCAGGTTGTAGTTCCGTTCGCAGTAGGGAATCAAACGGATCAAGGTAAGGAGCTTGCCACGCCGGGTGAACATCTCCGGATTGAAGCCGATGCTCTGCATCAGCACATCCATCCATTCCTCGGTCGTGAACTTACGGCGCGCCGCTATGAATTCATCGAAATCCACCTTGGCCACCTGGATCGGCTTGAGTGTCTCGATAGTCCACGGGCTGACCTTCGGCTCGACGGGCACTTCATAAACCACATCCACGATGCACCAAATCCCGCCCACCAGCAGTTTTGGGTAGCGACGGACAAAATCATCCGCCACCGGGACTTTCTTGATTCCCAAGTTGGTAAATTCCGCTTCGTAGAAGCCACCCTTGTCGTTGAGGTCCACAGTCAGCTTGTCAATGACCTTGTGCCTGCCTTTTTCTTTGATGGTGGATCTCACCAACGCCGCCTGATTCCGATGCACGTAATGTTTGGCCAAGATCCTTTGGACCGACTCCAGACCTGCCTTCATGGCGGTGGGATCATCCGTGGCACAATGCTGTCCTAACAAATACTCAAGGACATAAGTTGGCACGACGGCGTTCTGCTTCAGCCCTTTGGTGAGGTCCTTGCGGACAACCAGCCCAGGAAAGGCATCCAGAATCTTCCGATCCAAGCCTTCGACGGGAGGTGTGGAAAAATCCGCGAAATCAACCAAGGGCTGATCTTGAGGGGCATCTTCGTTTTCGGGAGTGGGAAGATCAGAATTCATCGAAGTCGGTGGCAAAGGGTTTCTGGAGTTTGATCGGATAGGCTCGATACGTCACGGTCTGATTTGTGCCTGGCAATGTCTCATCAAGGCGAATTTCAACGGTGGTATTGTTGTGCGCGTCCGCCGCCTTGGAGAGGACGAGAGCCACGGCCATCTCACGTTTTCTCGCCTCCTCGTCTTTCGAGTCGAAGGTGATGGCCTTGATCTCGGAAATCGCCTGACCATCCGAAGCATAGATGCCGATTTTCAATGCCCTTGGCAGCAGCTTGGGCGTCACCGGCTTCTCTTGGTAGATAGAGAGCGCCACTTGACCTGTCGTCAGCTTGGCCGGCATGCGGATGATCTCGACCGAAACACGGCCGGTGTCGTCCGAGCGAGACTTGTTGATATGCACCACCGGAATCACCACTTCCTGCAGGCTGAATCCACCATGGACGTAGCGTTTGCCGGACCCTTGGAGAGGGAAGCGCCCAAGGGAAACGGGAAACGCGCAGGACCAGTCGCCCGCTAGGTCAAGTTGGGAGGCATCGAAGACCTTGGTGGCACCGGACTCAGTGATGCCGCGGCCAATCGCGAACCGCCGATTACGGTTTGTCCATTCGGCAGCATCAGGCAGAGCGGTCGAGTCCCCCTTGTCGAGTGGCTCCTGTTGGAAGAGAAACCCGTGATCCGCCGTGAGCAGCATGTTGTTGCCATTCACATTGGCCACTTTCTTGACGATCTGGACCAGCTCGTCAAAAGCTTGTTCCACAGCCTCGGTGGTTTTGGCTTCTGTCGTCGATGAGTCCCCGACCTTGTCGATGACGTTGTGGAAAATGTAGATCACCTCGTGATCGCGCATCAGGGCGCGGCCCTCGATCTTGGTGTTCATTTCAAGGAATTGCTCCGCTTGGATCGCCGTGCCCTTGCTATCGAGCGCCCGCTTGAGGATCTCATTTCGCGCCTCAGTGCCAGTGCAGCTTCTACCATCGAGGCTGACCTGGCAGCTTACGGGGTCGATTTCCCAGGTGCTTCCGGGCAGCAGCGAGGCCATCCCAAGCTGCGTGTAGCTGGGCAGGCAACCGAACATGGCTCCAAGCTCAGTCGTGAAACGATTCTCGGATTTCATCCTCTCTGCGAAATCAGCCGCCGCCTCGTAACGCAGGGCATCCGAGATGATCACAAAGACCTTCTGCCCTTTGTTGAGAAACGGCCGGACATGCTCTTCGAAAAACGTCCTTTGTCTGGGCAGCGCGCCGCAAGTCCACGAACTCATCCGGCGCACCTGATCGCTCCAACGGTCCCCCAAGGGTGTCAGGAAATTGTTCACGTATATCTTGCCGACCCACTCGATCAACTTCTCCATCACGTTCACCTGTCCATACTGGCGGGCATGGTAGCTGAAGCGGCGGTATGCCCGGTCGATCTTCCACCAGCTTGCCCGGTAGCGCTCCAGCCCCGCATCAATGGAATCCATCGAAAGCTCCGCCCTGGCAAGCAACTCGCGTAGCTCCACTGCTTGGGCGATCGCTTGATAGCCGTGTTCGTGGGCGGGATACCAAAACGATTGCCGACGGTCCTGAATGGGTCCCAAGAGTTTATCTACTCCATGGTGCGATTCAAAGCCGCGGCACAGACGGTGAATCACGAACTTGTCGAAGATCTCAAAGGCATCTGCATCGCCAATTTCGTATCCTTCGCCGGAAGCATCGAGCCGAGCGGCGATGTGGAGATCCCGCTCAAGCCTTGCGGACCATCTCCGGAAGCTGGCGTTGTGCGCCCGGCTATCCTTCCAACGCTGCAGAAATACCCGGGAATGCGCGAGTTGAGCCACCTCAAGGTCGAGTGGGTTGGCTTCCCGGAAAATTCGCGTTACGAAATCCACCAAGGACGGTGTGGTGGATTGGTATCCGAAGAGGCGTCCGACTTCCCGCCAGAATGGCTCGACGAGTCCATAGTTGCCGAAATTCTCAGCGACCGGATCAAACATCTCGTCGTCTGCGCGATTCAGAAGATCGAGGAGAAGTGCTTCCAATTCCACCGGCGTCTTCGCCAATACCGCCATCATCTTCAGACGGAGATCCGCCGCCTCGTCGTCCACCGTGACCATTTCCTTCAAGGCCTGCACTCGCTTGGAGTCCCGGAAAAACTCGACGTGTTCCTCAGCCAGCGCCCGGTATTCATAAGGCAGGCCCACCTCCTGCACCGCCAGGGACGCCCGGTCGGCCCGGAACTCGTGTCCTTGAAGCAGAAGATCCAGCAGCCAGTTGTCCGCATCCTGCGGTCTCGCCGAATGGAAGTAGAGCAGGAAGCGACCATTCCCACCTCCATCGCCAAGAATCCGCACCTTGGGGGCGAACTCGTTCTCGCCCACTCCGATCTTCTCCACGTTCTCCTGCTCAAAACTCTCGAACGACTTCTTCCATTCGCCGGACGGGTCATACCAGAAGACCAGGCGATGGCGGTGGAAGCAGAGGTTCAGGCTGTCGTGAATGCGTTTGTCGGACATGGGATGAATACTTATCAGACGGTGAGATCAATCAGGCGGTTATTGTGGCACAGACCGTGCAACCAGAATGCCGGCGGTTTCGCGGTTGAGTGCTCGCCATGCGGAACGGATTCCTTCAAGCGCCTCATCTTGTTCAGTGGCCAGCCCGGAACGAAATGCGAGGCGAAGAACGCCATCATGCTCCACGCCCGCGTGACAGTGTTTGCACAGGCGATCAAAGCCACGCGCCTCAAAAGTTCGCAGCAGTAGCTCTTCAAAGCAGACGATCCGCCCGTGCAAGCCGCGGACCAGATCATGGTCTTTCCCAAGTTTTCCTAACATGCGTAGCGCGCGCTTGTCAGCGGTTACCACGCGGCTGGTTGGATTCTCCAGCGCGCTGGCAAACAAAATGACTTCGCCTGCATCCATCCCATCTCCGAGAGCGCTCAAAGCTTCGGCTGCGGCCGTGTTTTCAAGGGTTGTAATCTCTCTATGCGCCTCGCAAAACCGAATCGCTTGGGAAATCACGCGATCTGGATAGGTCCCTTTCTTACCCAATCCTCGGATCTTGAAGATCGCCGTCTCCAAAATCCGTACGTCAGCCGCCTTTACTGCCAGAAGTTCAGCTAAATCCTCCATAAGTTCGCAGGCTGCCAGTTTTAAGAGGATGTCAACGTCATGGAAATGGATCATCGAACCGGATCATTTTGGCGGGTGGATCCCAGTCATGCATTCCAGCCACTCAGCGGTATCTTCCGATAGGGAATTCCAATCCAAGCCGCTGGCAGCGCTGCGGCGGATGATTTCCAAGGCGTTCTGGGTTCCTTCCAGAATCTTGACAGCTCCGTTGGCGACGGGCCAGTTTCCGGTGTTGAATCCCCAATTCAGTGCCGCCACTCCCGGGCTGATTCGATACCGTCTGGCGAAATCCTGTGCCGCCCGGGCCAGTTCGCCCGCCTTTAGGGGACCATGAGAGGAGAGTCCCAAATCCGGTTTGCCGGTGAGTAAGACCGACGCGAATTCGTTTGCCTGCCTTTCCTCTTCCTCACCGCTTGCCGCTTCGAGGTTGCCATCCACCACCGCACCGCCTTTGGGTACATGGCCCAGCGCGATATGGCCAAGTTCGTGAGCTAGGATGAAAACCATCCATGCGGGACGCTGGCTATCCTTGCAAAGCACGATGACCGGGCGGCCATCTTGCGAGCACACGGCCATGCCATCCGGCTTGCGTGTGCCAGTGGGGAATTTGGAGGTGTGAACCACAGGGATCCCGATTTCCCAGCAATAATTAAGCAGATCTTCCAAGGTCACCCAAGGCTGGTGACCCTGCTCCTTGAGTTGGGAATGGAGTTCTGCCGCGCTTGGCAAATTGGCTGAAATCGGCGGCAGCGTGTTGGAGGCGACCGCTTCCGCCACCTGTCTCGCGATGAGGTGGGCGGTGCGCACGGCATCTTCTGTCACCCCTTTGGATTTCTTAAAGCGGACGTTCGGTTGCGCGGTGGCGGCCTCGGCCCGACCGGAAAAAAGCGGAGCCAGCGGCAGCCCGGTGCGGCGGTGGATCAACATCGCAGTCTCAAGGAAGCCATTGCGAGTATTCACCACCTCCGGCACCCACCAAGATGGTAATACCGTGTCATTAAGATAGCCCCGCTTGAATCCCAACTCACTCAGGGATTGGCACAATCCCTTCCATGACGGAATTCCGGAATCCGTAGTGCCTTTGGCCGCTTTCCTCTCAGATGGAGAAGAACGAGGCTTCGTCTGACTTTTTAAGGATGAATTCACGACTGCGATGATGGGAATGATTTCTGCTTTGCCAGGAGCAGCCTAACCTAAAGGAGCCAGGGATTGCAACTTCGATTGAAAAAGTTCAAGGCCTGCGCTTTGCCGCCGGATCCGAACGAAACGCGACGCCGAGGCGGCTTGGGGCGAGGCTGTTGTAAATGAGGGTCATGCGTCGGATTCTCCAGGTGTCAAGCGGATGCGATTTTCTTCTTACGGGTTCGCTTGGTAGTGCCGCTCGATTTGGAAAGCCTCAGGGATGCCGGAGTTTTTTTGCCTTCCGTGATGGGAATTTCCCGGACAAGAACCGCCGCAGATATGCCGAGGAAGCTATGGAGAGAGCGTATCATGGGCAGGCTGAGCGGACGTTTCCTGTTCAACAATTCGGACACCTTGCTCTTCTGGCCGATAAACGGCTCAAGGTCTTTACGATGCAGACCAAGTTGATCCATGCGAAAACGGATGGCTTCGATCGGATCGGGGTCTTTGATCGGGTGGTGTTCCTTTTCATATTGCTCGATGAGCAGAGACCAGAGTTCGAGTTCCTCCATCTGCTTTGATCCCGGCTTGGCATCCATCAGGGTTTCGACAAAGGCGAGAGCCTCATCAGTCTTCCTTCGCTGCCAGCCCGGAGATGGGTTGGACGGCTCCGGTAAATTTGAGGTAGTTCACCTTCACTCCGTCATCGAGGTCGATTTCGAGGCGTTGTTGGGCTAGGGGGAGGATGATGTCGCGCTCCCATTGCTGGCAGTCTTTTAAAGATTTTTGGAGTTTCTCGCGTTCCTTGCGGGCGGCGTTCTTTTCCTTGGTGGCGGTCGCCGTGGCCTCGACGTGGACGAGGTGGTTGATGCGGGATTCCAGCTTCTTGAGGTAGTCGCGGAGGTATTTGTTGAGCAGGGTGTTGACGGTGTCCTTGGTGTAGCGGTGGACATAGACGAGGGCGCTGAAGCCTTTCTTGGGGCTTTGGAACAGCCAGTAGATCGGGCGCTTCTTGTAGGTCTGGAGGTGGTCCTTGTAGAAGTCGGTGAGGAAATACTTGTCCAGCGACTTACCGAGGGAGTCCTCGATGAAGCGGAGGTTCTGTTTGAGCGAGGCTTCGCCGAAGGTGGCGCGGAGGAATTCGCGGGTGCGGGCGACGATGTCGTCCTCGAACCACTCGCCATCGAGCACTGGGATGATGGCGTCGTCGTCGGGAGCGAAGGTCAGATCTTCCATCTTCAATCCACCATCCACGATCTTCGATCTGAATTGCTCTATCGTGTCGCCGGCGTTGGCGAGGATGAGGCCGGGGTGGTCGGGGGAATAGCGGCCCATCATGCAGCCGACGGCGTAGGAAAGGAAGGCGGCCATGTCCTTGCGGGCCTCGGCGCGGGCGAGAGTAATTTGCGCTTCGGGCACTTCCGGCTGCAACTCGCCGTCGAGGCCGTAGGCAGCGATGAAGAGTCCGTTGTTCTCCGTCTCCAGCTCCTGCATCCGGCGGATGGCGGCGGTGCTCTGTGCCTCCCAATTCCGCCAACTCGTCTCCAGCGTCGCGCCCTTCAGCCCCGGCCGCAGCAACGGCTGGTCGAGGAAGTTCCACGAGGTCTCGAAGTTGTCCCAGTCGGAGCGGGCGATTGAAACGCAGTGATTGGCGATACGTGAAGATTCGCCAATCTGAGGATTAGCATAAGGCACACGACTTACAGGGCCGGCGTTATAGTCCAAAGTTGGACTCAGAGCATTGAGGAAGACGCCAGCTACCACAGAATTGCAAAACGCCAGTCCGCCCAATAGCTCCTCCTGGCTTCGAGCTAATCCGACAGAACCTTTGCTCTCAAAGATTGAGCCAGCGCCATTCAACCGCATAGACAGGGCATCGCTCGTCAACGTGGACCAGGTTATTGAAGGCTTGAAATACTGGTCTTCACTCCGAATCTCCTTTGTGTAAGATCCGCCATTGTAGATGCTCGAAATGAAGCCCTTCAGTTCCTCTCCGTCATTTTCCCAGTTTATCAGGTAATCGTTCAATCCGAACCATCGCCTTGAGCCGCCTCCTTTGAGGACAGGAAACCATCGTGCATTTGAAAGCCGCGCAGAGTTAGCATCAGGCGCGTCGAACTTAGTGCGAGAAGTCGCGACCTCATGCCAGAACCGCAAGAATCGGCCATTGTTCATGGTCGTAAGACCCTTTCGAAGACTGATCGATTCCGCCAACGGAGGCATCTGCGAGAATGCTTCTAAAACTTGGTGAGATAACCAATAGGCAATGACGTGACCGGGGATTCTGGAAAAGTTAGCTTGTGATACAACAAACTTGATAGGCGAAGTCGAGAGGGCGGCGGTTTCGAGAAACATCCGGGACTTCTTTTCTTCGCTCGTCCCTTCGATAAGCCGAAAGAAGACAGATGGAGTTCCTCTCGGAGCACAGTTACTGAAGACAAACGCGACAGTTTGGACAACCTCGCCACTGATGCTGTCGAACCCGCGTGGGCCGAGATGAAGCATCGATGAAAACTGAATTGATCCAATCAGGCTTTCGCGCAGCTCATTGTAAGAGGAAAGAAACATCCAACTCTGCATCGTGATGAGCGCAGTCCTTCCGCCTTTCAGTGTTAATGCGACATTCCGTTCGATAAACATCGAGAACAGGTCAAACTTTGAGTTAGGAAACGAGTCCTTCGCAAATTGTGCGAGTCGCCCATTCATTCCTTTGGTTCCCATATACGGCGGATTGGCTACGACGACGTGATACCGCTGGGTTAGAGCCTCGGCTTGATCAAGCACGCGCAGGACTTTGAGGTGTGTCTCGCGCAGGAAGAGCGAGGGTGACTGATCCGTGATTTCTGACCAACGATCCAATACGATGCGCCGCAGTTCAAGGATGGCCGGTTCTGGTATACACGGCTGGATGAGTGAGCCGAAGTTCTTCGCCTCTTCGAACTGGTGGAGCAGCGTGAGAATCGTGTGTTGGAAGATGTTGCCCAGCTTGAGGGCGCGGATGTAGTCGCTGAGTTCGTTTTCCGCATAACGCACGTCGCGCAGCTCGGTGATGTTTGGCCGGACGAGGTGTTCCGGCTGGAAGAAGCGACGGGACTTTTCGCGGGCCTTGAAGACGAGGGCGAGTTCGGCGAGTTGAGCGGCTCGGGGGCAGATTTCCAAACCGTGCAGGTTGTGCCGCAGGATGAGGGCGGGGATCTCGCTGGGCGTGTAGCCTTCCTCCTCGTAGATGAGGGTTAGAAGATCGAAGGCGTAGGTGAGCATGTGCCCGCTGCCGACTGCGGGATCGCACAGGCGGATTTCCTCGGGTTTGGTTACTTTGAGAAAATCCGTTTCCGCTTCGCCCTCGATGTAATACGGCATGTTCTCACGCAGCCGGGAGCCGGGGCGATTGAGCAGCCAGAGCCGACCGAGGGAGTTTTCAACGAGGTAGCGGACGATCCAGTGCGGGGTGAAGAGCTGGGTGACGGCGGGGATGTCCTCGGTGGGCACGGCGCTCTTGCGAGCCATGACGGCATCCTTTTTCTCGGAGATGTAGAACTGGTAGAGCCAGCCGAGGATTTCCACGTTGGCGCGGGATTTCCCGGAGGCGTCGGTTTCCAGGCAGTCGGCGTCGGTGATCTCGGTGCGGAAGCCTTCGGCGACGGAGGTGGCGGTGAGCAGGTCGTCGGGGAGAAGGAGTTCGGATTCGTCGTTGAGCTTGTCGAAGACGTCGGGGAGCAGGGTGTGGTAGAGACGGCACGCTGCGAGGATGAGGCCGCGGTAGGCCTCGCCCTGGGGATCGGCCCCGGCGATGGCGGTGGGCAGGCGGCCGTCGAGCAGGTCGTTGAGCCGCTGGAGGTCGGTGTGTGGGTGGAGTTCGGCAGGCAGGGAACCGGTGCGAAGGAGCTTGAGGATTTCCGGCTGGGTTTCCTCCGGTGTGGCGGGAGTGAGAACGCGGGCCTTGAACGGGTGCCAGCCCTGGGCATCCAGGAAGCGCAGTGCGGCGAGGCGGTTGAACCAAGTGTAGGCCACTCGCTCGACGAGGGCAGCGCGGTTTTTCCCCGCCTCCCTGCGGAGAGATGCCACCTGCCCGGAGGCCTGGCGGAGATCCGGCGTATCTGCGGTGAGCACGTAGTCGAGCTTGCGCCCGACCGCCTCCATGAGCTGGGTGCGGACGGCGGGGGCGAAGGATTTGAGGGAAGAGGTGTTCATGGAGAGCTGTTGGAATGGCGTGAACGGTTAGAAGTCGAGCTGACCTTAGGCCGCAGGTGAACGCTCTTTCACCGCGTTGAATTCCTCCACTAAATGCAAGTCAGGAAAATGTTCGGCAACTTCGGCGCTGAAGTTGGGGTCCTTCAGCATGTCGTAGGTCACGTCTTTGTAGAGGAAGGATGCTTTCATGCTGTCGCATTTTTTGTCCGGCTCTCCGAAGGACTGGATCAAATCGTCAATGATGCGGAAGCGGACGTGCTCCTCACTTGGGGAATTACCGAGTTGCTTCAGCCACTTCTCAGGGAGTTGGTTGAGGACGTCAGGGAGAATTGCAGTCGCAATGTCATCCGCTGTTTTCCGGTATTGTTCGGCAAGACCAGCCATGAGGAGTTTTGAAAATGCAGAGAGTGTGATCTGAAGATCGGCTACCGCCGCCTCAAACTCGGAGATTTGCGCACGTTTGATTATTTTGCCGACACCTTTGATGGGTCGAAGATATGTCTCTTCAATTGCATTCCGCATCCCCTCGACAATGGTTTGGGAAACGTTTTTCGGACCGAAATCTTCGAGAAATAATTCGTCCCCACCGACTAAGGCGTCATTGCTGTCGAGGAGCTTAACAGCGCTATCAATCTTCCTTGCTAGATCCTTGTTCTTTTTGGCGACGTTCACCAGATGTTTCGGCAAGGTCACGGTGTGCTGCGACACTCGATAGCCGCCAACCTTGAGCTCAACAAACCGGATCTTCGCGTTATAAACATTCACCGCACGGGCAAGATCGAAGGCCTTGGGCGGATTCACCTCCAAGTCCTTTGCGACTTCCTCAAGCTTCTTTTCATCGAGCGCCCCAATCCCCAAGGTGCGCCCAATAATCCCTTCTGGACCGCCGCCAAGCTCGATCTCAAGAGCCGCTGGAGGCTTGCTGAGGACGATGCCATTTGCCTTGGGTTGAGGCGAGCCGGCAATCGGAGAGGCACCCGGTGGTGCTTCCAACTGTCGAGGGGTGGGGCTGAAGACAAACGTCTGTTCATCCACGATAACGACACAAATTCGAACGCCCGGCTCTTCGCCCAAGGCCTCTCCAGCAAGTTTGGCGGCTGCCTGCAGGATGCGCAGTCCCTCCAAAGAACCGTAGCCGATTCGACAGATCTCGGGATCAACGTCTAGGATGACAGTAACCTGTTCTGAACCGAGGCGCTGCCAAGCTGCTGCAATCGACTTGGCGAGGGGCGGCCATACCCCGGGTGCGATCATCACAACGCGCTGGCTGGCGCGGTCGATCGATTCGATGAGCAGGGCGTCGGTAATGGTTTGGAGCGCGGACATTATAGGCTGAGGCGTTTGCCTTTTTGAATTTCGGTGACGGCAGACTCGCGAAGGTCGGCGAGCCACTCATCGACATCCGCCTCGGTGGATAGGAATGGCAGCTTGCACTTCGTGCGGAGAGACGAAGCAGGAACGTAGGTGGGTGGCGGAGGCGTGGGAGCGGGCTTGCCACCGGTGGTCGTCGGAGTAGGAACGGGAGCGGCAAAGCTCGCAGCCAGTTCAAGCTGTGCGGGGTAGTCGTTCTCGCGGTAGCGGTTGATTCGATCCCTGATTGCGGTGACGAAGCGGGCCGATTCGATGGCGGCGCGGGCATCCGTGGATTTGGCGAGCACCTGCGTTTTCGCGGCAGCGTCGAGTTTTCCAAAATCCGGCAAAGTCGTTAGGCGTTGCTCGTGGTCATCTAGAACCGAGCCGGCATTCTGCCTCTCCTGATTGAGAAGGTCCGCAATGGCGGCCCGCAGCTTGGTCACGGCGGCTTTGGCCAGCGGCACTGCGTTTCCACGATACGGGGTGGAGGCTTGGGCAAGATCCCGCAGGGGCTGGACATCCTCTGGTGCGAGGTCATTGAAGTTCGCCTCCTCCTCCCTGAGAAAGGCGATGGACTCATCGTATGCGACCTTTTGCGGACCGTTCATGAAAACTTTGATCGGATCCAGAATGTCCTCTTTCGCATTGAGAAGAGTGTTCTCGTAATCCGCCAAGTGGTTCAGCAGGTAGGTGTAATCACGTTCAGCGAGCTTAGCGATCTGTTCCTCGACGCTGCGTAGGGATTCGAGGAAGGAGTAGCGGTCGGACTGCAGGAGAAGATCCTTGAGCAGACGCGATTCCACCGCCAGCAGGGTGAGTGTGGACTGGCCGACACTGCGGGCGTCCGTGCCATCGTTGGCGCGGTCGAAGAAATCCTGATGGAAGCGCTTAAGTGCGTTGATTTTGGTGGAGTCAAACTGCTCTTGGAGTCGCACCCGCACGGTGCCATGCAGGCGGGTGTTGACGAGGTGTTCCAGCGCGGCTTTGCCATCAAGCGTCCCGGGTGCTCGAAGCTCGATCTTGCCCATTCGGAAAAGGCGACCGATCAGCGTCTGGACCGCGAGTGGATACCAGCCGTAGGGACGGCGTCCGAACTGGCGGATCATTTCTTCCACGGAGGTTCGTTCGCCTTGGTCCTGATTCCTCTGAACGTAGGTCATGATCTCCTGCTCGGACTCGGAAAGCGGTTGCTGTCCGCCGGTCAACAAGTCATCTGAATCGAGAAGAGTTTTCCGGAGCAGGTTCTCGTCATAGCTACCCTTCAGCATCCGAAGATTCGGGAAGGCAAAGGTGACAAGTTCCTGCGCCATTTTGTGGAAGCAAGTTCTGGGGTCCGAGTAATATGTGCCTTCGATTTTCGAGCCATTCAGATAGATCGAGGCTTTCACGAAGAGTTCGGAACAAAGCGCCTGAAGGCTTGAGCGGCGGACACCATTCTGTTTCCGCCGTTCATCGAGGATGACTTTGCGGCTGGGATCGGTGTTCGTCCCCGTGTTTTGCTGGGCGTATTTCTCGGTCTTGAGGTAGAGACGAGCCTCCTCCATGAGATGGTAGTCGGAGGTGAGCACGACGATCAGCTCGGACTTGCCGGTGCCTTGAGCTGCCAGAGAGCGTTCGTCACCATGATTCGGATGATCGGGAGTGATGATGTTCAGGGTCAGCTCGGCATCCTTGCCAACCAGATGATCGTCGAGTTTGCGGGCGTAGGCGTAATCCTGGCCATTGCCCTCGAAGCGAATCTTGGGTGATTTCACGACGTCATCGAAGAGAACCTCGGAAAGGAGCTTGGTGACCTGAGAGTCGTCAATCTCGGTGCCCTTGATTTCGACTTCCACGTCTTTCTCGGCATCAGTGAGGAACTCGAAGACTTCGCCATTCTGTTGGAGATAGGACTGCGCGGCGAGAAGAGCCAGGGACTGCTTGACCGCCTTCTCGTGGGCGGCGATGTCCTCAATATTCGCACGGTCGATCAGCAGGATCGCGACATTCCTCGGGGTGGCCTTGAACTCGCGCACCCATTTGAGCAGGAAGAGCGCCTTGAGGATCTTGAGCGCGAGCGGATCGTCCAGGTGGTTCGCGGCCTGGAGGATCGAGGTCTGCATGTCGCCACGCAGGGTGGCGGTGATCCCGTCGAACATCCGGTCGAAGGTGGCCAGAGAGCCGACCTCCTCGTTTTTGAGCGACTTGGCGACACTTTGGAATACCTCCAGCATCGAGCGCTCGCCGACCGAAGTGTGCTTTCCGGTGAAGGCATCATGTTTAGACAGTTGTTCGATAGCACGCTGGAAGAGATCGAACTGATAGGGGTGGAATGGATAGAGATCGCAGAATTCATCGCTGCCGCGCCAGCCCTTGTATTGAACGGAGTCATCGGAGAAACGAAACAGCGTTTGGAGATTCTCCTTTTCCTCGTCGAAGATCTTGGTAAGGGCTTCGGGTTCCGCTTCCGTCTTCGCGAGCAGGCGGCGCTGAATCACTTCCCGAACGTCGGCACTCGTCAGATTCGGGCGGGTTTTGAAACGTCCTTGGATTTTTGTGAAGTCGTCGCCTTGTTCCTTTTTGAGTTCACCCAGCACTTTCTGGAGATCTCCCTGCGAAGTCACAAACACCCAGGAACGGCCGTCACACTTGGTAGCCAAGCTCTCCGCCACCGTTTGCAGGTTGAGCATCAGTTTCGAATCCTGACCGATAAACTGTCCGACCTCATCGACGAAGAAGTTAAGGCGGAAGTCTTTTCCCTGCTCGTCGATGTATTCGCGGACTTGCTCGGCGAATGACTCGATGGAAACGCGGTATTCGTCGCGGATCTGGTTCAGCACATTCACGGCATCCTCCTCCGAAACTCCGAAGTGTTTTGCGTAGGCGGCGTTGAATGCCTTTCTGCGGGCGGTAGCCAAGGCGTCGCGATCCCTCTCCCATTCGCGGCCGTTCACTTCGAGATAGGTTTTCTTGAATGCCGCGAGCTGACCGGCCTTGTCGAGATCGTATTCGAGCTTCGCGATGTGGCCTTGTTTGCCGTGGTAGCCTCGCAGTTCATTGAGCACCTTCACGAAGACTTCAAGGATCGGCGCGGCGGTATCGCCTCCGATGTGGTCGGCCTTCTGGTCGATGTTGAAGAGAATGCTGTGGGACGGGATTTGGACGGCACGCTCCATGCTGCCGCGCAAGATCTCATCCTCGATGTTAGGCAGGATCACGTCCGCGGGCTTGCGACCGCTTGGGAGCGTCCGCTGATCAAGCAAGAGCGAGAGAATCTTGAGCAAATGAGATTTTCCCGAGCCAAAGAATCCGGAGATCCAGACACCGTTCGCGCTGGTGTCTTCCAAGTATCGTTCGACGAATTGATCCAGCGCCCTCCCGACCTCGCGGGTAACGACGAACTCCTCGACTTCGAGGTCGAGGTGGCGGTTGTCATCGGCCTTGATGACTCCGTCAATCGGGCGGGATACGTCCTTGAGAAATAGCTGGTGGATCTTCATGTATTGGCGAGGCGGTAATGATCGAGATTGAAGGCGCGGTAATATCCCTTGGCGGTAAGACTGCCAAACAGCCTGAGTTGCGAGCCAAGGCCCGGCATTTGGATGTATTCACCCGGGAAAAACATCACCAGAGGATGGTGCATCATGACCGGTTGGATCGAGTCCAAGAGAGTATGAGCGCGCAGGAACGGAAAGATGTGCCCGACGCCGGAAACCAAAGTGAGCTGGACGCCGTCTTCTTCCATGATCTGCACCAAACGAGGTACAATGCGGCTCTTCGGATCGGCGTAGTTTTTCAGGTCGCGGAGGAGATCCTGCCTGTCATAGCCAGCGTCCTCATCGGTGAAGGCATCCAAAAGATCCTCCTCCTTCAGTTCATCAAGCAACAGGCGGAACAAATCCACTTCAGCTACCTTGATACCCGATGTGCGGAGCCGTTGGGCCAAGGCGCGGATCATGGAAGACTCCTGGTCTTCCTCCCTAACATCGTAGGGTTGGATGAAAATGGGCACCTCATTCGCCAACCCCTGCATCGAGAGAAAATTCCCGTTGGAAAGGATCGAAAACAGGCGATCAAGCTGATGATTCATCGGGTGGGTAAATGGGTTTGGATTTCGCTATCCGGCACCAGATAGGCGGCGAGCCATGCAGGGTTTTCCTTTCGAATTGAGAGTTCCACTTCATAAGGGATGGCAGGTCGCTGAAGAGAGCCGATTTCCTCTCCCTTCGAGAGGATTCCGGCCTCACGCAGCATGGCGAACAGGACGCGGCGAACTTTTCCAGTTGTAGATGCGGATAGCTTCAAAAACTCAGGGTGTGATGGCGTTTTCTCTTCGGTGAAGCGGCGATAGTCAGATTCACGAAGGACGTAGTCATGACGCTCAATTTTCGAACGAATGGCATCTACGGCGAAGTCGAACAAGAACGAGGAGTGTTTTACGGCAGCGAGCCATGCCAGACTGATCCGGGTTTCGGCACCAGACCGGACCATCAATTCGAGTTGGTGATGACTGAGAGTCTGGAGGCGAGGACGAAGTTCCCGTTCCATTCTTTGGCCACTCGTTGCCGTTCTGCACTGTAACTCATTCTCGGCAAGCACGCTTTCCTTGGTTTCCTCCCACGATCCGGTCTGGAGAAAGCGTTCCGCGACAATGTGAAGCAACTCCGGCCGCAGTGAGGCTGCGGTAAAACTGAATCTGTAGGGTGATGTGGATATGATGGGCAAAGACTGATTGATTGAAGATCCTAGTGAGTGGGGTGGGACAAATGCGGGGGCATGTTTTGAAAATTTGTGGATTATCGTCAGCAAACTTGGTCAGCGACTTGATCGGGTTCGCACGTTTCGCAGTAGCGTAGAAAGTTTCTTCAAAGTCGGCGACAATAGCGATGATTTCCTCGAATGAAGGAGTTTCGCCGAAGAACATCGGGCCAAGCATGGTGGCGTAGTCGAATTTGCAGTCGCTGAGATGTTCTGCGGGCGGCGTGAGACGGAAAATGGCGGCTTGTGGGTGGTGTAGTCCACCCAAGAGTAGCGGAAAAAGAGCTCGCGGTGTTCGGCGACTCGCTGGAAAAGGGCTTTGTCCGCGAGCGCTCGTTCGCCGACACTGGCTTGAAGTAGGCACCAAAGATCGTAGTAGTGGCGAGCCATGCGGATCTTCCGAGGTTTTCCTACCGGGCGAAACGTTTCCTCATGGAGAAGGCAGGCTTTTTCCCAGAACGTGCGCTCAGCAGCGAGGACACGAACGGTAAATGCGGTCTCAGGATCAAGTGCGGGAAAAAGCTCGGTAACGTAGGGCTGGATGGATTTCGGTTCGTGGGGCCAATCGTCTGACCGAGCGCCGAGTTCAATTTTGACTACCGGGCGCACATATCCGGCAGAATCCTTAGGGAAGACGGATGGATAGTGAAAAAGGAGGCACTGTCCATCGGGCATGTCTGGATCGACTTCAAGCTTCCAGCCGGTTTCACCGAGAGCGGCCTTGAGCCGTTTGGTGAGCGCAGGCTGCAAGGTGCCTTGCACCCAGAGTCGGCAGCTCTCCATGAGATTTTCCAGGCGCGCCTTGCGTTGTTTGTTACTTGGAGCCTTGTCCGGCGCGGCATCTCCACCGAAGCCGAGGACCTCCTTGTCCACGATGATGTCGATGTCTTCGGAAAATCGTTGGATGAGTTTCCATGCTTTCGAAAGCGAAGTGCCGCCCTTGAAGGTGAGGTGTTCACCGATGTCGGGAAGGGTGAAAAGTTCGCGCAGTGTCCAGCACACCCAGAAATCCTTCTCAACGCTTACAGCCTGCAAGCCCATCTTCTCATCCACTTGCTGGTATGCGGAAAATCGTCGGGCGGCGGGAAGTTTGAGAAAAGTGTCCACGGTTCAGTTGGAGGGTTCGGTTAATGGGAGAAGAAGATCGGCGATCCAGGCGGGAGCATGATTCAGGTCCTTCCGGATAGCCGCTCGGTCGGTATTGGTGATTTGCCGCCGAAGGATGGCTAGGGCATGATCGTCAACTTGATCCTGCCCGATATGTCGTAGCGCTTGGATGATCGTGCCGCTCTTCCGGCCGGCCGTGGCCATATTTCGAGGAGTGGTATGCTTGAGATGAATTTCCCGCCTACCAATCTTCACCTTGCGAGCCGGACCGTCTGTCAGGAAAACGATGCGGGACGGGACTTGCTCCGAAAGTCCCAAGACATTGGCAGCATACGCGCCTGAGGGCTGGAGTCGGATGGCGTCCCTTACGACCAACGCACGGGCGATGGCATCTGCCGATGGTGCTACTGTGCCTAGCACCGGGTCTTTGACTGGATAATCGTAGAGACCCCGCGCGAGTTGGCGGATGGTGCCTGCCGCCTTGAGCCGACGCACAGTGGATTCTGTGGCCGCACTACTACCAATATCTTGAAAATGCTTCGGAGTAAACACCCAACCCTTTCCGTTGCCATAAATACGGCTACGGATTCTAGAATCGATGGATTGAGCATCTTTCGTCATGAACTTATGACGGGAAAAGTAGGCGTTTTTTCCGTCAATACAAGTCTCGATTTTGTTGGTATTGGCGACCTCCGACCGAATCAGCGAACTAAACCAAAGCCCTCCCCTGCTTACCAAAGAACAATTAAACCCACAAATGACGGTTTACCAGACCAGTGGCGCCTGCAAGATGGCCTTCCATGAATACTACAACATGGACAGTAAAGGAGAATGCGACTTCGCTAAGCAGCTCGATGCGGATGAGCACGTCGTCCTCTTCACCAAGCTCAAGAAGGGCGGGTTCGTGATCGATACCTCTGACAGCCATTATACCGTTAGCCAAAAGTCCGTTCGTAAAAAACTGAATTTTACACTTTTAATCGTAAATCGGTCGCAAGCGTCATCACCCTTGCCCATGCTGGCTTTTCAATCTAACGCCTCCAACTCTGGGTCTGACGCTTTAGTCAGTCCGGCATCCATGTCATCATACACCGCCCGAAATCTGGAAGACCCAGACTGATGGAATCAGAAGGGATCAGCGAGACAATCCTTCCGTGCATTTAGACGGTTTCTGAGTCTCGCAGAAACGACCACAAAAAACCCTGTAACCTTTTGAGTTACAGGGTTTTAAGAATGGTACACCCGAAGGGACTTGAACCCCTAACCTTCTGATTCGTAGTCAGACGCTCTATCCAATTGAGCTACGGGTGCGTTGCGGCTTGAGCGTTGCTTGCTGCATGCACGGGAGGGAAAGAAGCCGATTTTTTCGGGTGGTGTCAAGATTTTCGGCAGAATTTTCTCCACGGGGTAAAAATTACGTGTTACCTGTTCTTGGAATGGAACAACGCTCGGAAATTTGGCGGACTTTGCGCTTGGCGATGATCGTCTTGGCAATCCTTGGGGGACTTTACTTTCTAGTGGTCTCACCGCTGGAGCGGATGGTGGCGGATACCAAGGTGAGCGTGGAGCGGGGTCTCAAGCAGGTGCTTGGTGCGGTGACGAATCGGGACACGCGAATTGTGGAAGGGCGGGCAGAAATCATTGAGACCACGGAGATTACTGAGCTGGCGCTTTTAGAGATGCGAATGAGCGCCACTCGTGCGATTGAAAAATCGGAGCAGTTTTCCGGGTTTCCGCTGGGGACGAAAAAGCTCATCGTGCGCGGCCATTATCAGGTAAAAGGCGGCTACCGGATGCAGAATGGCATCTCGCTGAGGATGGAAAATGGCGAGCCGGTGGCGAACTTTCCCAAGCCGACCATTCTTTCTGTAGAGCTCGTGGATTACGATGTGCTGAGCGAGGATAGCGGTTGGCTGAACAAGGTGCAGCCTGCGGATCGGGCCCAGATTCTGCGTGAGCTGCGCGAGCAAATGCGTGGCGAAGCGGAGAAAAGCGGGATGTTGGATACGGTGGAGGCCACTCTCCGCACGCGGCTGCGCGATCTGCTCGGCACCGAGCGGGTGACGGTGGAGCAGATTCTGCCGTAGCGAAAATTTCACTCATCTGCATTTTTACTGGTGCAATGATTGGACAAGGCTGGTTCTCCGCCGAAGATGGGCGTCTCACCAGTTTTCACCTACGATGCACCCATTCCTAGCCCCTGATTTCCACGTTCCATGGTCCACTCTCGTTCCTGCTGCGGTAGAGCCTGATATCCGCCATGCCCTTGCGCTTTCCAAGGAATCCATCGAGGCCATTTGTGCCCAGGATCCGGCGGTGGCCACTTATGAGAGCACGTTTTTGGCGCTAGAGAAGGCTACGGAAACTCTCAGCCGTGGTTGGGGCCGCCTGAATCATCTGGATTCGGTCAATGATTCACCTGCGCAACGGGAGGCGCTCAATTTAATGTTGCCTGAGGTTTCAGATTTCTACTCCTCCATCGCGCTCAATGCGCGCTTGTGGGAGGTAATCAAGGCGGTGGCGGCGAGTCCGCAGATTGGATTGTTAGATCCTGTGGGCCAGCGCTTCGTCGAGGAGACTTTGGCGGATTTTCAAAATTCCGGGGCGGATCTTCCGGAGGAGAAAAAGGACCGGATCGCCGCCATCGAGGCAGAGTTATCCAAGCTGACGCAGCAATATTCCGAGCATGTTTTGGACTCCACCAACGCTTGGGAGCTGATCATCACGGATGAGGCACTGCTTGCGGGTCTCCCGGAGTCGGCGAAGGCAAGCGCTGCGGCCAATGCTCGTGCGAAAGATCATGAGGCTCCAGCGTGGCGCTTCACGTTGCAGGCACCCTCAGTGATTCCGCTGATGAAGCACTTGCATGATGAAGGCATCCGCCGCCAAGTCTGGCAGGCATCGTCCCAAATCGGCGCGATCGGCGAGCATGATAATACTGCGTTGGTTTGGCAAATTCTCGCGCTGCGTCATGAAAAGGCGAGCATCCTTGGCCATCAAAATTTCGCGGATCTCACACTCCAGCGGCGGATGGCGAAATCCGGGCAAGCAGCCTTGAAATTCGTCGAGAGCTTCCACTCGCGCGTTTATCCCGCCTTCGCCGCCGAGTATGCGGGACTTGCAGAATTCAAATCCCACAAAACGGGTGAAGCGGTCAGTTTGTTAGAGCCATGGGATGTTTCCTATTGGGCGGAGAAACAGCGCCAGGAAAACTATGATTTCGATGAGGAAGAACTTCGGCCGTATTTCCCCGTGGACGGTGTGATGGCGGGGATGTTTGAAATCGCCTCAAAGCTCTTCGGCATCACCCTGCGTGAGCTGGATGCGGGAGCGGCAGAAGTCTGGCACCCCGAGTGCAAATTTTATGAAATCCATGATTCCAGCACTTCCGCGCACCTCGGGTCTTTCTATGCGGATTGGCACCCGCGCGAGTCCAAACGCGGCGGTGCTTGGATGAATTCGCTCCACACCGGGGCGCTTGGCGAGCCGCACCTCGGCCTGATTATTGGCAATATGAGTCCACCCATCGATGGCAAGCCGGCGCTTCTCACGCATCGCGAGGTGGAGACGATTTTTCACGAATTCGGTCACCTTCTCCACGGCCTTCTCAGTGAAGTTTCCGTTAAATCTCTGGCTGGGACCAATGTGCCGTGGGACTTCGTGGAACTTCCCTCTCAGATTATGGAAAATTTCTGCTGGGACCGTGAAGCGCTCGATCTCTTCGCCCGCCATCATGAGACAGGAGCGGCGATCCCTGAAGAGCTGTTTGCGAAAATGCTCGCTGCGAAAAATTATCTCAACGCATCCGCCTTCATGCGGCAGATGGCCTTCTCCAAGCTGGACCTGGAACTTCACACCCGCCTATCGGACTTTCTCGGTGAAGATTTGGATGCCGTGGAGCGCGATGTCCTTGCCGGCTATCTCGCGCCACTCAAGACCGCATCGCCCTCGATGATGCGGCGCTTTTCTCACCTCTTTAGCAGTCCCACCGGTTATGCGGCGGGTTACTATTCATATAAATGGGCGGAAGTATTGGATGCGGATGCGTTCACTCGCTTCCAGCGTGAAGGCGTGCTCAATCCGGAGACTGGCCGGGCCTTCCGGGAGCATATTCTCAGCAAGGGAAACTCAGCTCCGCCCGATGAATTATACCGTCGTTTCATGGGCCGCGATCCAGATCAAGAACCGCTTTTGGTTCGCGCTGGATTGGGAGTGGCGGTAGCTTAATTCCCCATCTCCGCCATTGCCGCGCGGATGGCGGCTTGCACGCTGGCATCTCCATAAAACGGCCCCGCACCGGGGCCGCCGGTGGTGTGGGTTTCCAGTAATGCCAGGCTTCCGTTTGAGTAGATAAATGTAGGGTTTCCACTATCTCCCACGATGAGGTTGCGTTGATATACTTTTGCCAAATCCGGGATATAATCGAAATTAATGATACTTCCATTGATACTCGCGATTCGGTGAACCGAGAGTGTCATGGATTGGTCTGTGGTGATCACCGGCCTGCCCACTGTGGCTTCGCCAGCTCGGGCAAAACGGTAGCGCTTGATCTCGGGCGGCAAGGGTAGATTGAGTTTTCCCACTGCCACATCGCCGACGGACAAGGAGCGCACGGCAGTGATGTAGCGTTCGTAGGCCTTGCCATTTTTATCATGAAACATCACCGGAACGTTTGAAGGGCGGATGAAATGGGCGGCCATTACCACATAGCTGGGTGCGATGAGAGTTGCGGTACGGGAGTCGTTCCAAGAGACGCCTGTTAGATCAAGAGACGACGTCCAGTTATTCCGCCACTTCGAGACGGCTTTGGGCTGGTAGTATTGGAAAAGCACGCCTTTTTCCGCTTTATTGGGAAGGAACCCAAGCCCGGCTGGATTGGAGGAGCCTGAGGATACACTGGGCGCTGAAGTAGGACCACAAGCGGAGATGAATAATGCACAAAAACCAAGAGCGAGCCATTTCATAATTTCTCGAGGACTCTAGATGCAGATTCTCAGATTGGCAAGTGAGCTCTACCTGAGGCTGTGGCCATTGAGAAAAGCAGAACCTTGCCTTGTGAGTATTTGGCAATTTAGTCTCAGCCCATGCCCGCCACCACCGCGACTCAATTTTTCCAAACCGGAAGCCCTACCAAGCCAGTGCGCCTGCGTGATGGGGGCATTCTTCCGAGCATCACCTTGGCTTATGAAACGTGGGGCGAGCTCAATCAAGACCGCTCGAATGCGGTGTTTCTCTTCCACGCGCTTTCCGGCTCGCACCATGCGGCAGGCCACAACGTGGCAATCGATGGCGTGGGCGATCTATGGCAGCCGGAACTCCACGATGGCTGGTGGGAAAATATGATCGGCCCCGGCAAGGCGATCGATACCACCAAACATTTTGTGATTTGTGCGAATTACCTCGGTGGCTGTTATGGCAGCACCGGCCCGGCATCCATCGATCCGGCAACGGGGAAACCCTACGGCTCGAAGTTTCCGGCAGTCACGGCGGCAGATCAGGTGGAGGTCTTCAGCTATTTGTTAGACCACTATGGAATCGAGGTGCTGCATGCAGTCATCGGCCCGTCCGTGGGTGGGCTGGTGGCGCTCACTTTTGCCACGCGCTTGTCCGAGCGCGTGCGAAATGTAATTCTCATCGCCTCGGGGTTTAAAACCACGGTCCTCAATCGCCTCATTCTGTTCGAGCAAATCCTGGCTATCGAAAACGATCCTCACTTCAATGGTGGGAACTATTATGAAGGTCATTCTCCGCTTTACGGTCTTGCCCTCGCGCGGATGATTTCTCAGAAAACGTTCGTCCATCTGGATGCCTTCGAGCGTCGTGCGCGCCAGGATGTCGTGCAGGCGGATGATGTGCTGGCCTGGTACCGGGTGCGGGATCAATTCCAGAGTTATATGCTCCATCAAGGTAAGAAATTTGTGAAACGTTTCGATGCAAATACCTATCTCCGCACCATCGATTTATGGTCACGCTATGATGCTACGGATGAAGGTGATGCCGAGACGGCGACTGCCCTATTTGAAAGAGCGAAACTCGCCGGCCAGAAGTGGCTCGTCTTCTCAATCGACTCGGATTTCTGCTTCTATCCCGAAGAGCAGGCGGAAATCGTTAAATATTTGGAGCAAGCCAAAGTGGATGTCATGCACATCATCGTCCACTCGGACAAGGGTCACGATTCATTTCTTCTAGAGCCGGATCTCTACACACCACATATCTCGTGGCTGTTAGGTAAATGACATCTTCAAGGTCGCAGGCCGAGGGTGTCTAACTCCGCATACACGCGGCGGAGCCAGATTTTCACGCGTTGGCGGTCGAGCAGGCCGAGAAGCTGCCCGCCGTCTTCACCGGCGTTAATGGCGGCCCAGAAGCTGGAATTCGAGTGATCTACGAGTCGCATCGAGCCCTCGTGAAGTTTCGGCAGCTCAATGATTTTGCCGCCAAGTTCGAGGGTGCGTTGCTTCTGAGGTGACGCGTGAAAGGCATCGAAGCGCGCGCCTCGGCCGTGATTGAGCACCACCACATAGCGGGCTTCGTTTTTGAATTCTTCTAATAGATTGGAAAGCATATCCAGTGAGTCTTTGCCATCATCGAGAATGTGCCAACAATTCACCATCACGCCTGCCTCACGGAAAAGTTCAAGCACGCCGGTATCATCCAGCCAACCACGCAGGGCAGTGCTACTCTGGGCTGCAAGATCCACGATCACTTGCATGCCATTCCCACGCAATGCCGCTTCTGCGAGCCGATCAAGGCTTTGGAAATTTTCCAGTCCTACATGCTCGGTGAAGCCTTGGTAGAAGCGCATGAATGAACCGTGCGAGCGATCCGAATCGAATCCCTGGAACGGGATATTCCGATCAATGCAATACTGCGCGAATACCCGCGACATCACTGATTTACCCACTCCGCCTTTTTCCCCACCGATTAAATGCACTTGATTCATCTACGCCGGAGTTAGCAGCTTCTCTGAGACTCGCAAAGTCTGATCTAGGAGGCAGTGCGATTTTTAATAATCCGCCACCGGGCTATTGGTCATAAGTTGTTCCACTTCAGGAACTTCTGCGCTCAGCCGGGCTAGGGCATCGCAGGTGGTTTGCCACTGCTTGTCAGACCAAGATGGCGGGGAATGCAGTCTTTTGCGAAATTTCTCCAAGCGGAGATGGGCTTCTTCTTTCATCCAGCCGGGTAACTCAGCAATGGCGCTGGCGGCAATTTCCGCCGTATCGGTGCGGTGGCAAATCAGCGCAAGATCGTTGCCAGCCTCGATTGCCAGCTTCACATCCATGCCACGGCCGTAGCGTGAAGTGATGGCACCCATGTCCAGATCATCTGTTAGAACAAGATGGTGATCAAATCCAAGCTGATCGCGCAAAAATCGCCGGATGATCCGTGGCGAGAGCGATGCTGGGAACTCGGCATCGATGTTAGGGAGCTCGACATGTGCGAGCATGATTGCATCCAGCTCCGGCATCAGAGCCGTGAAAGGGATCACATCCTCCCGCAGTAATTCCTCCAGCGTGGCGGGAGAAGACGGAAGATCGTGATGCGGATCAGACTGGGCACGGCCACAGGCCGGGAAATGTTTTGCGCAGCTCGCCATTCCACGCTTTCTCATCCAGCGATTCCATAGACCGGCGTGGTCGATGACGCGTTGCGGATCGCGCCCCCAGCAGCGCCCGCGTAAGGCGTTCTGGCTCTCGGGAAAATGGTCCAAATCGAGCACCGGCGCGAAGTTTAGATTGAAGCCCAGCAACTTTAAAAGATCAGCGGTGAAGGCACCTGCATCCGCGATTTTCCCTGGATTCCCAAATGCAGCGAGCGCAGGGGCGGAGGGCGCAATAGGTGCGATCTCCTTGGTGCGGGTGACTCGGCCGCCTTCTTGATCGATGGCGATGATTGGTATGTCGAGTGAAAGCTCGCGTAAATCATCAGTTAGCCGCCGCGTCTGTTCCGCGGTGGCGATATTTCGAGTGAAAAGTATATAACCCGCAGGTTGCAGTTTACGAAAAAGTGCAGCCTCAGCCGGGGTGAGTTCCAGCCCGGCCAAGCCGAGCACAAGTAGCGATCCATCCATCATCGGCAAAAGCAAAACCTCCCAAAGCGCTTTTGTCGATTCCTCAAAATCTTGAACCGCGTGCGGGAATGACAGATTCCAGCTGAATTTCCAAGTCGAGCTCGATTTGTTGCGATTGAGTCTCAGTTAATAAAGATAAATATAAAAGAAATAGAGTGAAAACATTAAACTTAAAGCTTACAATTTCCTTGTCCTCAGAAGAGCGATCAACCGATCCATCGCTGCAGGTATAATTAACATACTACAACCCTTATGAACTCACGTCGTAACTTTTTGATGAAGCTAGCCGTTACTGCCGGCACCCCTCTCGCGCTAGGTAGCCAGCTCTTCGGGCAAGCTCCACCACCACCTCCAGTGAAGTTGGAAGAAACCGATCCAACGGCAATTGCCCTTGGTTACAAGGAGGATTCTACCAAGGTGGATGCGACTAAGTATCCGCAACACAAACCTGAGCAAGTCTGCACCGGATGCGCGCTCTACCTCGGCAAGCCCGGTGAGGCATCCGGCCCTTGTTCCGCATTCGGCGGTAAGTTAGTGGCGGGTCAAGGCTGGTGCGCAGTTTATGCGCCCAAACCTGTTGCACCTGCTCCCTGAGCTGTATGGACTTTTATGCAGTTGCCGCTGCTAGACTATAGATGCCTGCAAAGAAGGCATGGTTGGCTATAATACTATCATTCAGCTTTGATATTACTGGCCCATTCAAATTTTGGGATGTGTTATATCAATAACCGCTCATTGCCGGATAGGTCCTGATTTCATGCCACCTACTTAGGCACCGCGCGCCATTCACCCTTGATGAGCACTTCCTTGGGGTGGGTGGCGTTGCCAATCAAGTGCCGCTCCCGACCATAGATAGCCGGAAACGCGGTTGTTCAGCTCCGGCACCACTATCATGGTCCCGATTCATACTCGCGGTGCCGCCATCTCACCCTTCACCATCGGCCCGGTCAATTCAGCAGGAGAGACCGAGCTGTATCACGACGGTGAAACAATTTCCATCGTCCGCTTCCCGCCAGAGCCGAAATTTTACGGTCTCGCTACCGCTGATGGGATTCCTTATTGGAAAATTGCCCAACTTCACTCATCCCGCGTCCTCGCCACCACTCTCCTCCAGACCTGCATCCGCTACGGGAATTCGGAAACCAAATGCCAGTTCTGCGCCATCGGTGAATCATTGAAAGCTGGGAAGACCATCCGAGAAAAATCCCTGGAGCAGCTCGCTGTTCTCACTGCCGCCGCCTTTGCCATTAAGCGGGCCACCCAACTTCCCATCCAGGCGCAATGCGAGCCGCCGGACGATTGCCATTGGTTCGTGAAGCTTCGTGCTGCCGGCGTCGATTCCCTCGGCATGCACCTTGAGGCATGGGATGAGACTGTCCGGGCCCGCATCATGCCGGGAAAAGCGGAGGTGCCGCTCCGCTATTACATGGAAGCATTTTCCTCTGCTGTCAAAGTCTTCGGCCGCGGCCAACTGTCAAAGCCGGCTGCGCCAAATGCGGTGCCTGCTCCTCGCTCTCTTCTTTTGAGAAATCCTCCTTTGAAAACGGTGACGTAATTCCCGTTTCCGAGTTCCTGCCGAAGGCTCGCAATGCACTCACGGAAGCTTCCGAGCGCGTCGCAGCCAAGTTCGGATTCCACTGCACTGCTGCCGCCGCGTCACTCGCGGATATCGAGCGCTGGGCCGGATCACTGCCTCCCGAGACTCCTCTCACCATCCTGCATATCTAATTCCGCCATGCCGTTCTCCGAGCCAAATTTCACTTCCGCCATCATCATTGGTGGCGGGCAAGCAGGCCTCTCCGCCAGCTATTGTCTCCGGCAACAAGGCATCACCGCTCACGTCATTTTCGAGAAAAACCGGGCCGCCCACGCATGGGAGAAAGAACGCTGGGATTCATTTTGCCTTGTCACGCCGAATCATCAATGCCGCCTCCCGGGCCACGATTACGATGGCGATGACCCCGAAGGCTTCATGGTGAAGGACGAGATCGTCGCCTACCTCCGCCGCTATGTGGAGAAATTAAAGCCACCCATCCGCGAGGGCGTCACGGTGAAGTCGGTCACCAAAGAAGAAGGCCATTTCCGCGTCGTCACCAGTCACGGAGTGTGGCACTCGGACGATGTCATTTGTGCCATCGGCTCATTTCACACACCTTTTGTCCCAAGAGGCGCTGAGTTGATTCCGGATCACATCGTGCAGATCCACTCCATCGATTATAAACGTCCATCGCAAATTCCCGAGGGCGAAACCTTGATCATCGGCTCCGGCCAATCCGGCGTGCAGATCATGGAGGATCTCCACCTCACAGGGAAAAAAGTTCACCTCTGTCTCGGCAATGCGCCCCGCTCACCGCCCCGCTCACCGCGACGCTACCGTGGCAAGGACGCCGTCACTTGGCTCGAGGAAATGGGCTACTACCACACGACCTTTGCCGAGCATCCGGATCAGGCAAAAGCACTATCCGGCACTAACCACTACCTCACCGGCCGGGATGGTGGCCATGAGATCGACCTCCGCCAGTTCGCCCTCGAAGGAGTCAAACTCTACGGCTTCGTCGAATCCATCGATCACCAGAAATTCACTCTCCGCCAAGATATCGCGGAAAAACTCGCCGCTGCTGATCGCTCGTATAACGGCATTTGCAAACGCATTGATGAGTATTTGGAGACCCATCAAATTGATGCTCCGCCGCAGCCCCACTACACGCCGGTATGGCATCTGGAAGCGGAACCCACCGAACTGAAATTTTCCGAAAACAACATCACTTCCATCGTCTGGTGCATCGGCTTCAAGCCGGATTTTTCCTTCATCGATCTACCCGTCTTCAACATGCGTGGATTCCCGGAAACCGAGCGCGGCATCACCGCCATCCCGGGTTTGTATTTTCTCGGTCTCCCGTGGCAGCACACGTGGGGCTCCGCACGCTTCTCAGGAATCGCGGAAGATGCGGAATACATCGCAGGGAAAATTTCCGCACTTTCCAAGCCACCCGGGCTCGTTACCTGCTAATTGACAGTGATGATCTTAGAGCGTTTCTCCACCTACAGTCCTCACGATTTTGTCTTTAAAATCGCAACTGAAAGGGAGGACATCGAAGGCTTCTTCAAAGTCCGCCGTGACATTTTCTGTGAGGAGCAGGGGATCTTCGAAAATGATGATCGCGATCTTCATGACGAGGCCATGATTCCCATCATTTGCAAAACCCTCCTTGCCGGCATGGAAGACAGCGTTGCTGGAGCCGTAAGGATCGACGAGCGCCGCCCCGGCATCTGGCATGGTTCACGGCTGGGCGTCGCGAAGGACTTCCGCCGCATTCGTAATTTTAGTCCCGGAGTCGCCGTGAGGAATCTGCAACCCTGTTATCATGGCCTCGGTGCCTTGGGGGCGGGCCTGATCTACAAAGCCGTCTCCACCGCAAATGCCATCGGTTGCCAAGAATTCCTCGCCACCGTCCAGCACCAGAACGCCCGCTTTTTCCAACGGCTTCATTGGCAGCCATTGGAGGAAATTACTCTTCATGGCATCACCCATGTGAAAATGCGTGCGGACCTGAATTACTACCAACCAGCCGCGAGGGTGGCTTAGCCAAACCGGCATGGCGGATGCGCTCCGCCGCCACATCTCATGCTTCACTCGCTCGCCGAATTTCTTTCCTCTCACCCCGCTGTCCGCGAAAAGGCTCAGATTCGCTCCGCCTATACGCCTGCTGCCGATCTCTCCCACGGCATCCCACTCGGCGATGGATTGTGCCGCGATCCCGAATCCCACTGGCCCGGGGCACCTGCTCTTCGCAGCAGAAGGGATGCTGGAGTCATTCGTCGAGAGCGATCCATGGTTCGCAGGTTACTCCGCCGTGATGGTAAATCTCTCCGACATCGCGGCGATGGGTGGCACTCCCATCGCCATCACCGACGTGCTCTGGACTCCTTCCGGGGAAATTTCCGCAGAAATCTGGGCCGGCATGCGCGCCGCCTCGCTCGCCTATGGAGTCCCGATCGTCGGTGGCCACACCACGCAGACCACCTCTGGAAAAGCCGCCCTCGCTGCGGCCGTCCTCGGTCATGCGGGCGAGCGACTGATCACTTCCTTCGATGCAAACCCCGGCGAACACCTCGTCATCGCCATCGACATGAACGGTAGCTATCGGGACGGGAAGCCTTTTTGGAACGCATCCACCACCACAAGCCCCCCTCGGCTCCGCAGCGATCTCGCACTCTTTCCGAATCTTGCTCCCCGGCGAGAGCGTCACCGTCTTTGCGCAAACACCGCAATCTTTCTGAAATTCGGGAGACGGTACACTGCCAGCCTACACCCCAAAGCGGTGATACCTCACCGCACTCCAAAGTTCCTACGGAACAAGGTGGGCTGGCACAGCCTTTGGAGTGCGGTGAAAATCACCGCTTTGACGCAGGAAGTGGGCTTCTCGCATTGTGCTGGGGCGGCTGAAAAATTCCCGAGTTCTCGCCCTTTTTGTGAATGCGAGAGTCTTGCCCAAAATGCCAGCCTACACCCCAAAGCGGTGATACTCACCGCACTCCAAAGTTCCTACGGAACAAGGTGGGCTGGCGCAGCCTTTGGAGTGCGGTGAAAATCACCGCTTTGACGCAGAAAGTGGGCTTCTCGCATCGTGCTGGGGCGGCTGAAAAATTCCCGAGTTCTCGCCCTTTTTGTGAATTCGAGAGTCTTGGCGACCTATAAGCATCCAAATGGGTTACCCCTTCCCAGAGTATCACTTTTCCGCCAGTGTTCCCTCAGTCACACCGAGCTTTTCAAGCGCTTGCACTTGATCCAACAACTCGAAAGCATCGGACTTACCACTGAGTAAATCCTGGTAGGCGCGGATGGTTTTGGCGGTATCTTCGGCCTCATCCAGCAGCTCGACGCGGTAGCGTGAAAGCCCGGTGGCGCGGAGGTGCTCGTAATAGCGGGCACCCGTTTGGGCTTTGCCATTGAAGAGAGTATTGCGGCAGCCGACGTCCGCTTGCAGGCGGTGGAGCTGGCCCACGCGATCCCGCAAGTGCACAACGTGTGTTTCACAAGGCCGCCCGCAATCTTTGTAGGTGGTGCCGCTGCTGAGGAAGGTGCAGAAAACGCAATGCTCCATGTGAAACATTGGCATGTGCTGGTGCAGCGTAATTTCAAACCACTCCGGCGGGGCCGTGTGAAGCAGTTCTAAAACCTGGCCAATGTTAAGATCATAAGAAATGGTCAGATGATCGAGAGCGGCGCTTTCCATCAAAAGTCTGGCAGTGATGGGATTGGCGACGTTGAGGGAAAAATCACCGATCTTTTTTATATCGCTACGATGTTTGTAGTAATGAAGCGCGGCGAGATTGCGCAGCAGCAGTCCGTCGGGCGCGGCCTTTTCAATCAGCTTCAGATAGCCCGTCTCACCAGGCTTGAGAATCCGTGGAGTGGCGAGGTGGATTTGAGATTTTGGATGTGTAATTTCAGATTTGAAGAGCGCGACGGCGGCCTTGTAGCGGCGGGGATCTTCGAAGTCGCAATACACGCTTTCCACCCCGCATTCGATGGCGGCGGTGAGCTGCTCGACACTGCGGCAGAGCACCGAGAGCTCCGGGTTCCGGACGTTTGCATTTGGATTCTTCACTGGGAGCAAGTCCTGAAAAGTCGTCGTGATGAGAGGGCGCGTCGGCTTGATGGCGGCGGCGTTTTCCAATTGTTTGATCAGGGCGCGGCGGAGCTGGTTCAGCGCGGAGACGGCGATGTGGCAATCGCCTTCGAGTTGGTTATCGAGTGTGCCGAGTTCGAACGAAGATTCACCGAGGCGGCCGAGCTGGGCCACGAGTGTCTCGGTGGAGAGAGGATGCTTGGTCGCTTGTTGCAGCAGAATTTCACTATGGACGGCAGACTCGCCGCTGAGAATGGTGATGACTTCGCCAGGTTTCCCTCGGACAATCAGGTGAAGCGGAGTCTTTTTCTCAGCAGGGCGGGTGTTTTGCCAGAAACGCCGGAGTTCGGAATCGAGCTTGGGGTCTGATGTTTTATAAAGTGTCTGGCCGGGCTTGATCCGCTCAAAATTGATGCCGCTGTAGGTGAGGTGGAAGATCAAGCGGTCGCCCTCGATGACCCAGATCCGTGCGCCTTGTTCGAGATCGCGATTTTCCCCTGCATCGAAGACGACGCCATCGCCAGCGGTGAATGGCACACCGGTTAGATCGCCGAGGCGGATCCAGCCCGGGCCACAATCGGTGATGGTGCCAAGCAGCGGGCCGCGCTTTTTGCCAAATTTTCCGTGAGTGAGGTAAGGGTGATTGGTGCCGGCAAACCAGCCGGTGCTGAGGCCGCGCGAGAACGTCATTTCCAGCTCATAACGGTCATTGGCGGTGACGGGGGAGGGTTCCTCCGCCATCGCGGCATCGAGAGCTTTGCGATAGACCCGGGTGACGGCGGAAACATACTCGGGGGATTTCAGGCGGCCTTCGATTTTGAAAGATTTCACCCCGGCACGCACCAGATCGGGGATGAGATCGGCAGCGGCCAAATCTTGCGGGCTAAGTAAATAACGGACAGCCCCGAGATCACGCGTCTCGCCATCGACGACGATTTCGTAGGGCATGCGGCATGCTTGGGCGCACTCGCCGCGGTTCGCGCTCCGCTGGCCCAGCGATTCGCTGGTGAGGCATTGGCCTGAGTAAGCCACGCACAATGCCCCGTGGACGAAGACTTCCAAGGGCGTCTTCAGTTGCAGATGCTCGCTATTATGGGCATGAAAACGCTCGATTTCCTTGATGGAAAGTTCCCGGGCGAGCACGGCGCGTTCCAATGGGAAAAGCGTCTCGATGAAGGCAAGCCCTTCCGGCGAGGTGATCGTCATCTGGGTGGAGGCGTGCAATTCCACATTGGGGGCGACTTCCCGGGCCAATTTCGCAAGCCCGAGGTCTTGAATGATCAGTGCATCCACTCCCGCAGCGGCGATCCGGCGCAGTTGCGCTTCCGCAGCCTTCAGCTCGCTGGTAAAAATCAAGGTATTCATCGCTACAAATCCCTTCACCCCGTGGCGGTGGAGAAATTCCATCAACTCCTCCAAATCCGCTTCGATGAAATTATCCGCCCTCAGCCTGGCATTGAATTTTGGCAGGCCGAAGTAGATCGCATCCGCACCCGCCGCCACCGCCGCGCGGGCACAATCCCAGTTTCCGGCAGGGGAGAGGAGTTCAGGAGTCGGATCGTAGGCAAGCTCAGGCATGCGGCGAATCAATCATGGGAACCCGGCGAGAGACAGCAGAGAATCAATCTATCAGAAGCGGAACTCGAAACTTTCCCAATTTCCAAGTGCCTCAATCTCCATGGCAACACCGTCACCAACTACCTCAACGAATTCCAGTCCGGCAAACTACCCGCTACCTTTGAAGATCGATATTATAAGCCCAGTTCGTAAAATCCATATATTTCTTGTATCAAGAGCTCGGTTCACGCGTGTTGATGCCAAGCAGGCTGTAGAGCGTGATTAGAAGCTCATCGGTATTCGTCTAAGCAAAATTCAGTTGCGGTGTTTCATGAAAAGCCTTGGTCTCAAAGCAAAACAAAGGCAAAGAAAAGAAAAAAGCAAAGCGGATGGAGACCTAAGAAAAGAGGCTCGTAGCGAGGGGAGATGTTCTTGCCAAACTGCGGGTAATCTACCAAGAAACGAGCCAGCTGAGCGTGATATTTGATCGCTGGCTTAGAAAGCATCTACACGATCCAGCCCCGTGGGCGACCGCTAAAGGCCGTCTAACCACCCTCAACTCGAATTTTTGAGGCTCACTTTTGGCCACCGTTGATTGGGGATGGGTGAGTCGGTGGACAAGAGGCAGCAAGATTTTTGATTATTTGTGTCTCTCGTGATTTTATTTTCCTAGCCTTCCTTCCCACAGTCGGTCGCCCTTCCGCAGTTGGCTTCAGATGGTAGTCTCTTCATTTTCATGTCTGGTTTTCCTACAGGGGACTTGCACCCCATTTACATCACGCCCATGCTGGGTACACACAAGCCGTGGATAGCAACTCCCACTAGCTGCGATGTTTTCGATGCATCCCCGTGTTCATAACCTCATTTCTGCAATCGGCGCTGGCTCTTGCTAATGGGAGTGCTATCACTTTTACGTTGGGTGAGAAAATAGCACTTGACCGTGTGTTGCCATTGCAACACATTACTGAAATGAAGACCGCAGCAGTTCACAGTCGGATTCAGCCTGAGATCAAGGAACAGGCTGAGGGAATTCTCCAACGCTTGGGCGTGAGCCCGACCGAGGCTATTCGGATGTTTTATACGCAGATTACCTTGCGGAACGGACTTCCGTTCGATGTGTCGATTCCGAATGACGAGACGATAAAGGCGTTGAAGGAGTCCAGAAATGGCCGTAATCTGGAACGATTTGACTCTACCGAAAAACTTTTCGAGAGCTGGAATGAATGAAAGCGGTTTTTCAGACCAGCCAATTCAAGAAGGATTTCAAACGAATTAAGAAGCGCGGCAAAGATTTAAGTAAGCTCAAGGAGGTCATCAGCGTCATAGCCAAAAGCGAAGTTTTAGAGGAACGACATCGTGACCATTCACTGAGTGGTAATTGGTCGGGATCACGAGACTGTCATATCGAGCCTGACTGGATTCTTATCTATCGCATAGACGATGAGAATCTATTCCTCGAGAGAACCGGTAGCCACAGCGACCTTTTCAGATAAAGACACCCAATCGGGTCCCGGGGAGTGATTAGCTCCCCAGTCCCACACCACCATGCGCATGGCTTTGACTCCGTGCCTCCGTCCATGCGGTCAGGCTTCGCATCTTGGAGCGCCACTACAGCGCCTTGGGCATTCAGATCGGGACCTCCTTGTTCTTCTAACCAGCGATTGTTGAGCGCAAATCGCAATCTCGTTCTGGCTCATCCACCAGTAGCCTTTGCAGCTGCGCGTCGCCCTGTGCACGGTGGCGGGATCTGCTCCCAGTGCCAACAGGTGGCGGCGGCGCGTGCGTGGCGGCTTCCATTTACAAATCAATCATCAAAATTTCACAAAAACCGGCTCAAAATGGGCCGCAGTTTTTCCAACGTTTCCCCGGGCCATTTTGAAACCGGAGTGAAGATCGCCGCATCGAGCGCACGGTGGCTCGGGCTTGCGGGCTGAGCTGGGATTTTTGAAATCACATCCAGTAGAATCGTTTTTGCCATCGCGGTATTCGCATGCAGGTTCGCGATTACGGCTTCCACCTCCACGGCGGCTTCGTCTTCTTTCCAGCAATCATCATCCGTGACCCATGCCATGGTGGCGGCGGATATTTCTGCTTCGCGGCACAGCCGTGCTTCCGGGCCATTCGTCATGCCGATGATGTCTGCGCCGAGCATCCGGTGCATCGCGGCCTCTGCGCGAGTGGAAAATGCCGGGCCATTCATGCAGAGATAGGTGCCGCGTGCGTGAACATTTTCCAGATGATCCCGGGCAGAGGTAGTTAAAATTTCCCGCAGCTCGTTACAATAGGGATCCGCAAAACCAATGTGAGCGGCGATGCCATTGCCAAAAAATGAATGTTTCGCCGCAGTGGCTGTGCGGTCAATTAATTGATCAGGAATGACAAGCTCTCGCGGGGCGATTTGTTCCCGCAGACTGCCGACAGCGGTGACGGAAATGACCCATCGCACATTTAACGAGCGCAGCGCCCAGATATTTGCGCGGTGATTGATCTCATGTGGCAGCAAGCGGTGGCCGACTCCGTGGCGCGGCAGGAAACAAACGCGCCGCCCGCCAAGCCAG
>JBGSUW010000029.1:0-28025 GCA_041753275.1 Akkermansiaceae bacterium
GGCCTCGCGGATGCTGTCTTTTTCCTCATCGGTGAGATCAAGCCCGTTGGTCTCGATAAAATCCACGAATTCTTCATACGGAATGACCACTTCGAGCGGCTTGCCGCCCCGGTCATACCGAACGCTTTTCTGTAAAATCGATTCCGCTGTCATGATTTTATGATAACGGCTTGTCGCCGTTTTGCGAGTCAGGATTTTCGGGTCGTTCGGCGGGGTGGGTTTTGCTGTGGACGTCGTGGTTGAAGGGTTCGCCGGAGCTGGTGAGGAAGAGGGCGGGCTGTTGCGCATCGAGGGCAAGGCGTCATCGCCGGAACTCCATATACAGGTCAGCCAGCGCCTCCGGACCGGGAACCGCATCAATCCCGCCCTCGCGATAGGCCTTCATCCGCTCATCCGCTTCCCGCAGCCACGCATCGTCCAGTCCGGCAGGCCGCCGGGACAGGCTCGCCAACAAACGATCCGCCAACACCGCCCGTTCACAGTCCGGCAATTGCAACGCTTCCTTCTAGTGATTTAAAAGTCTGACTTGCTGTCAAAATCCGCCCGCCTGCGGCGGAGGGGAGCGCCGCCGTCCCGGCGGCTATCTCCGGCATCCTGCCGGAGACTCTTCGGAAGAATAACCTTGCCCAATTAAAATCAACCCCTACTTCAAAAAAAGATTCGGCAAGATGCCAAATCTAGCCGCCAAGATGGCGGCGCTCCCCAAAGAAAGGACCAAGGGATAATGGATTGAAGGGGAGAACTAACGCTTCCGGCGGGCCAGCATCATCCCGCTGGCCAACATTGTTAGAACTAAGCCGCTTGGTTCAGGGACACTGGCGACGCGGAATCCATTGATACCGCCATCGCCCGTTGGATCTTAAAGGCTTTTTAAAAGTCTGACTTGCTGTTAATGCTGCTCCGGTTCCTCACGAGGTGCGGAAACGATGCGCTCGATCACCAACGCACACCATTATAGTTATCGATCGTAAACTTATTAGGCGCTGTGCGCAAATGGGTTGGCACAAATGTTCCGTCTTTGCGTAAATATGGCCTCACTGTGATGATGCTTGGATTCGTGTAGTAGCTCGACGAGGCCACGCTTGAATAAGAACGTGCTAAATACTCCTTGGAAATTTCATCACTCAAATACACCATGCTTCTAAAAGCATCAGCCACTCGAATTTTACCGTCTTTCGTATCGTAAGCAAAATGCACAACCAACCCGTATTTTCCAAATTCAGACGAGTGTTTTTCGTCTGCCAAATCTATCTGGTTCGCTAAATCTAACATCGTCTCTCTCGCCACTTCCATTCGTGCCAGATAAGTCTTCGCGTCATCACTGCTTGTCACGCTACGTGGATTTGGCATCCCATTTAAAACCGCTTTGGCATCCGAAATAACAATGTTGATATCGCTAAGATACTTATCCAATACCGATTGAGGTGTCGCTTGTGTGCGCCTTTCCCTCTCTTCGTCCATTTGTCGTTTCGAGAATCCCTCAACGTTCTTCGCATCAATCACCAGAACGCACGGCGCGCCTTTGAAGCTTTGATATTGCCTCTCCAAGCTGGCAACGCGGCCACTTCCTGCACAAGAAACCAATATGGAGCATATTATAGATAGAAGCAGATACTGAAAAGTCATAAAATTACTAATTACAGAAAGACAGGACTTTTATCATACCGGCTCCACATCAGTTTCGCTTTTCACTTATCTCCTTCTTTTTAATCTCAAGATAAGCCTTATTGGTCATTTCGACTGCCTTGTCTGCGGAAGTCGGCATTCCTTCCGTGCTTATCATTTCCGCAATTTTGGCACGAATTGAGTCTTTCATGTTAGGATAAGCTGGATCTTTCATCCTGATTGTCGTTTCCCATTCGGTAACCGCTTCCACGGGAGTTTTGACTGGCGTGTCGTTATTTTGAGACTTAACTCCAATCGAAGGGTTGCTGTTGAGAGCAACCGCAATGATTGCGCGAGCTCTTGCGAATTCATCACTCTCAGAGTCAAGCCGCTGCAATTCGGTGACGTTTTGCTGGATATCGCGATTCAGGAATTCTAAATCGTTTCGCAAAGATTCGCGCTCATATTGGTCATCTGCTGTTTGAAGTTCTTGAAGTTTGTTTTCTTTTTCATCGGCAGAGTTTTTCAAGTCTCTTGCCAACTTCTCTATCTTACTTGCGTTGTCTTGAAGATCCTTCGCTTTGGTTTCCATTTCGCTCGCCTTGTCCTTCATTTCACGAGCGAAACGGCTCAGCCTATCCGGGTCTGAATGAACAGAATTTGTGGCCACTTGCCCATACAAGGCATCAATTTTTGAAAGCAGAACAGCAGGATCGACCAGGCCTTGCGATGGCCTTTCCTGACCTTCCTCGGCCCCCTTGCGCCATTCCGTAATCTGAGCGGGGGATGGGTTCTCTTGTCCATTAGCGGTGCAACCCCAGAAATAAAACAGGACGGCGAGCACGGGAAGCAGGCAGCGAGGAAAGAGATTTAAAGCCATCATGTCGCAAAACTAGCGGTCTGCCCGTCGGCATGTAAAATCAAATCGGTGGCGGCAAAAGGAGGGGCCGCTGCCAGCGGAGCCGGGTGGTAAGGGAATTCATGTAGGGGCCGGTAAAGAACCGGACAGAGACGGAACAAAACCGGATTTCGAGCACGCCGCGCGCACTTCTTCGGCGATGATTTGCAAGCCGGCCTTCACAATTGCCTCATCCATCGCGTAGGAAACGCGGATGCATTCGTGGCGGTGGCGCCAGCCGTCATCGGCGTGGCCGAAGAAGAAATAATGCCCGGGAATGATGAGGACTTCGCGTTTTTTCAATCTTTCGTAAAGTTCCATGGCCGTGATCGGCAGCCCGGGAAACCACAACCATAGGAAAAGCGCGCCCTCGCTGCGGTGCATGAACCACTCGAATTCATCGCCGAAGGCCCGCTGCGCTGCCTCGCGGGCGAGCAGGCATTTTCCCTGGTAGAATGGGCGAATGACCTCACGGCTGAGCCGCAAGATCTCCCCGGATTGGACGAGTGGCAGGGTGATCTGCTGGCCGATGTTTGGATTGGACAGCCCGGCGATGGCACTCATGGACCCCAGCGCGGCAATGAGCTGGGGCGGCCCGATGACGATGCCTGTGCGGGTGCCGGGCAGGCCGAGTTTGGAAAGACTGAGGGTGAGCACCACGTGCGGTTCCCAAAAGGGCGTGGCCTCGCTGAAGATGATGCCCGGGAAGGGTGCCCCATAAGCGTTATCAATGATCAGAGGGATGTGATTTTGCTTCGCGAGGGCGGAGAGTTTTGAAATTTCATCATCGGTGAGAACATTTCCGGTGGGATTGGTGGGTCTGGAGGCACAGATGGCGGCGATGTCTGGTGTGACCTCCAGGTTCTCGAAATCGACGCGGTATTTGAAATCATGGGGACCATTTTTCTCAATCAGCGGGGTGACGGCGCGAAACAAATCCGCACCAGCGCCCTGATTTGCGTAGCCGATGTATTCCGGCACGAGTGGCAGCAGAATTTTGCGATGGCTGCCATCCGGCATTTCCCCTGCGAGGAGATTGAAGAGGAAAAAGAAGGCAGTCTGGCCGCCGGCGGTGATGGCGATATTTTCCGGCTGGATGTCCCAGCCGAAGGTCTCGCGCAGGAGGGTGGCCATGGCAGCGAGGAACTGAGGATTGCCGCGTGGTGGATCATAAAGGCTCAGCGAGCGCTCGAGACCGGAATTTTCTGCGAGAATCTCTTCCATCCGCGTGCGCCAGACGGCATTGATCTCCGGGATGAGTGCCGGTTGGCCACCGCCCAGCATTTTAAGATCCGGGCTACCGCTAGCCAGAGCGTGGCCGAGATCGTCCATCAACTCGCCGATGCCACTGCCGCTGCCGAGGTGGCTGCCAAATTGTGAAAATTGGTATGACATTTTCTGAAGTTCTGTTTTATAGTCGCAGCGTTTCAACGAACCACTTAAAAAATTATCATGTCCATCAAAGTAGGCGATCACGCACCAGATTTCACCCTCGTTACGAAAACCGCAGAGGGGCCGCAGCTCGTTAAATTGAGCGATCTCATCGGAAAATCCAACATCGTGCTACTCTTCGTGCCGATGGCGTTCACGGGGGTTTGCACCACCGAATTCTGCGATATTTCCGCAGGGATTTCCGAATATGAGGCGCTGGATGCGAAGGTGATCGGCATTTCCGGAGATAATCCATTCGCACAAGCGGCATGGGCGGAGAAGGAAGGGATCACGATCCCGCTTCTGAGCGATTACGAGCACACGGTGGCCAAGGCTTATGGCGTGGCTTACGAGCAATTCCTGCCTGAGGCCAATCTGATCATGGGTGGCGTGGCGAAGCGTTCCGCATTTGTGATCGATAAGGCTGGCATCGTAAAATATGCCGAGGTGCAGGACCATCCGAAGGACTTGCCAGACTTCGCAGCGGTGAAAGCTGTTCTGGGCGGTCTGTGAGAGACCGGTTCAAATTTGAAGATGCCGCCGCGTGAGTCACCCGGCGGCATTTTTGTGTATCGCCCGCTCGACAAATGAAGTGGAACGAGACAAAAACTCTAGCAGGTGAGACATTTTTTCAAATCGGAGGCTGGTGCAGCGGTCGCTTGGGTGATCTCAGCATTACTGCTGGCCGCGACGATCACTCCGTGGCTCTGCCAAGCCGGGATGGCACTTGCAAGGATGACTGCTGAGCAGGATTTTCCCTCGATATTGGAATCGGTGGGTAGATCTTGTGGGCGCGCCGGGCTCTCGCGCTATTTCAGCCGCGCATTGTTAATTTCGGCGTTGGTTTTATTGCCGCTATTGCTATGGCGGCTCCGGCGGGTGCATGCGGGACAAGCACCTAGTCTGCTGAATTTGAGATGGATGAGTTGGAGGGAGTTGCTGGTGCAAGTGCTCACGGGCGGATTCATCGCAGGTGGGGTTTTATGGGGTTTGGTGCTTCTTCTTCGTGCTCTCGGGGTGTTTGCCCCGACGGGTGATTCGCTTTCGTTTGGGGAAATTTTAGGTGAAATCCTCGTGCCCACGGTGGCGGCACCGCTGGTGGAAGAGTTTATTTTCCGAGGCGTCCTTTTAGCTCTGTGGCTGAGATCGAGCCGCTCATTGGCGGCGTGCATCGGGACTTCGCTGGTGTTCGCATTTTTACATTTCCTTGCTCCGCCAGAGGGCCATGTGATTGCAGATCCTCAGGCACCAGGGGCGGGTTTTAAATTGCTGGGCGCGATTATTTTTCATTTTGCGGATTTACAGTTCTTTGTAACTGATTTCGCAACGCTCTTCGTAGTGGGGCTTATTCTTGCTTGGGCGCGAGTGAGGACGGGTAGCCTATGGTTTTCCATCGGGCTGCACGCTGGCTGGGTCTTGGCCTTCAAGTGCGCTTCAAACTTTTATGAGTCTGGCGCAGGTCATTTCCTGCAACCATGGGGTGTGGGTGACAATGTCCGGTCAGGGCTCTTACCCATGCTCAGTCTAGGTCTTACGGCGGCGTTGTGTCATTGGGCCATGAATCACTTCGATGCTGCGGTAGCCCATCGCACTAGCCGCGCATGATCGTCACGACGATGAGTTTTTGGAACCCACCTTGGCGTAGTGTCTTCGCGCATTCATCCACGGTCGAGCCAGTGGTCAGCACATCATCAATAAGAATGGCACCAGCGGGAAATTTCTTCACCCAGCAACGGCCTTGGGTGCTGAGGGAAAATGCGCCGCGCAGGTTTTCCAGCCGTTGCTTGCGGGTGAGCAGTGTTTGGGTCTCGGTAGAACGATGTCGTAAAAGGGCAGGCAGCACAGGCAGATCCGTGTGCTGTGAGAGCGCACGGGCCAGTTCTTCCGCTTGATTGAAGTGGCGGCCTTGCTGGCGTTTCCGATGAAGCGGCACCGGCACCAAGGGCCATTTTCCTAGTAGGGCGGGAGCCAATCGTGGATCCTCAAATGCCTCCGCGCCCAGCCGTCCAAGCTCGGCGGCCAAGTGCACTTCTCTGCCGTATTTCAGGCGGTGAATCAGATCGAGCGATCGAGGATCCCGCACGAGCGCCGAGCGGGCGAATTCGAAGGAGAATTTCAACGTTGCACAGTTTGGGCAGGTAAATTCCCTTTCAATCTCGCCCTCGAAGGCTTCTCCGCAGGACTTACAAAATGGCAATCGCAACCGGGGTAGATCGCTCGAGCAAGCTCTGCATAAGGCGCGGCCATTTTTCAGTCCTTCCCCACAAAGCTCGCAAAGGGGCGGATAGAGAAGGTCCAATAGCCTCCCTCCAAACTGCCGCCAAGGCTCAGATCTCGGTTGCGGATTCTTGCACATGGGGGAAGCGGACGGTCAGAAAATTGATCAACAAGCCGGCCGCGAGAATTCCGAAGACGGCGCACAAGCCTTGTTGAAGTGAGTTTCCAAACAAGAATTCCATCGCTACATCCAGTGGGGCCGATCTTGCCGTAAAATGGTTGGACAACTCGGTCACGAAAATCCAACCGACATGCAAGCCAATCGGCAACCACAGCGAGGCAGTGCGCCAGCGGGCAAACGCGAGAACGGCTCCCAGCGCAACAAGTGGAGCAAAGACGCCGACGACTACTTTGAAATTATAGAACTGAGAAAGCAAAAGCCCTACTAGCTCAAAGCCCACGCCTGCCGCATCTGGATCTGGAACATTCAGCCCGCCACCTGGATAGAGAAAATGGAAAAGAGCAAACAAAAGCGCAGAGAATCCAATCGCAAGCGCAGGTCTCATCGCCCGCAGAAAAATTCCCAGTATGACTCCGCGGAAAACGACTTCCTGGACGGCTCCGGATACGATCGCGCCTAACATGATGCCGAAAATTGCCCGCAGTTGGCCTCCGGGCGGATGGCTCAGCTGGAAGAATTTACTCAGCAGCATTAGACCGCAGATGACTGCAAACAAACTTGCGCCAACACAGAATCCGCTCGTCAGATGGCGCATTGCGTGAGGGTTTTTCATGAGCGGCTGGCCACTAATTTCCCCGCGCGAGGCCATCGGAATCCTGATTTGCCATGGTCTGTCAGTGTCGCTACCGCTCCGCTCCGCCCTCACCCATCCGGCAAACGGGAGGGCAAGCAGCACCGCTGCCAAACCTACGCTTGCTACGAAGAATTGAGGAAAATCCGCTGAGCGGGCGTGATCCGCGAGCCACTCGATCGGTCCATTAATCTGCTTCACCGAGGATACCTCCGCGAGTGCTTTCCCCATGTTATAGAGAATCGGAGCTAGCCACGCTCCGAGAAGTATCGAGGCCATGGCATAGAGCCACACCTTGAAAACATCACCAAGAGCCGCGCTGCGCATGGACTAACGACTAATAGAAGAAGAGCCCAAAACCAATCTCAAACATTTGACCACTGCAAAATCAGAATTTAACGAGCCACCTATTGCCATGGAACTTAATTACTGCTACCGATTTTGCAATGGAACGAGCTAGCCGCCAACTTGGGTTTCAATGGAAAACGCTGTTGGGTGCGCTCAAGCCCCAGCAGACGGTTCGCAAGGTGAATTTGCAAGATGATGGCGGTCTCACAGCTTGGTGTGTGGAGGCAGCTAAAGCATTGGCTCTTACAGAGTTAGCACGCAAAGTCTGCGTAACTTGGAATCCCCGGATGCAGACTACCGCCGGGCGCGCGTGGTGGCCGCACCGCACCATCGAGCTGAATCCAAAACTCAAAGATTGCGAACCCGAAGAACTCTGGCGCACCTTAAAACACGAACTTGCCCACCTCGTAGCTTACGAGCGATGCGGCCGCCGTAAGATCGATCCGCATGGCGCTGAATGGCAGGCAGCCTGCGCGGATCTTGGAATCGCCGGAGAAAAACCTTACCATACCCTCCCCTTCGAGCGACGCAAAATGAAGCGCAATCACGCTTACATTTGCCCGAATTGTTTTGCGACTCTCCACCGTGTGAGGACGATCCGCCGCGCCGTGGCATGCTATGATTGCTGCCGCAGACTCAATGGCGGAATTTACCATGATCGCTTCCGTTTAGTAGAAACGAAGCCCTGAGTGTGAGCGAAATTTCGAAATTTCGGATCCGCCGAGTTTACATCCCTTCGGGTTTGCTGGGAATCATTGTGAATTCCAAAGACTTCTTACCTCGCAGAAATTTGACCCGCACAGGAGCATCCGGGATAAGATAGAAAAAGGCATTTGCCGCATCCGCCTAGTCAGAAATTTTTCGTTTACCAATGTGAGTAAGCACATCACCGGGAAGAGTGCCGGCGCGCGCGGCAGGTGAATCCGGTAGTACTCTCACTACCTGCGGGATCTGGTTCTCCGCCCGTAAGGCAAGCCCCAACCAACCCCGGATAAGCGGACGGCCTTCGCAGAGATCCCGCCGCACTCGATGAACGGCTTCCGCCGGGATGGCGTAAGCTTCCTTTCCGGTAGCGGATGCCTGAAAAACAATGGCCACGATCCCTCCTCCTTTGGTGACTAGCGGCGTACCGGGCAGCGGCACTTCGCCATCAAATGCCACTCGCAGTAAGGCAAGTGGCAGAACCTTGCCACCGATCAGTTTAGTCCACCCCAGTGTCCGGCATTGCACCGGTCCGGTAAGAGTTTGAGCGGTTAGGTGGGAATTGGCATGGCCATCGACCTCTGGCAACCACGCCGACACGGGCTGGGAAATTTCATTCTTAATTTGTAGAAATTGCAGCCGCGAAATTGGATCGAATCCCAAAACTTTTGCCAAAACTTTCTGCTGGCCTGAGAAAAGTTGAGGCTGATGGGAATCGCTGCCATTTGCGACAATGGCCACCAGCAATCCAGCACTCTCCACGGGCACGGCCATCGATTTGGCAGAATTCCCACCTGAAGCAACTTGGAAAGAGACATGCAGTTGCGGGACAGCAGGTATAGGTTGGCCGCAGCACACTGAGATCATCAACCCGGCGGAGAGTCCGACAAGGCAAGGCAAGGCTAGCTGGTGAGATTTTACCAAAGCCGACATTGCGACAGTAAAAATCCGATGATTAAAAAATCTGCTCGCCAACGCTCCCTTGGGAGGAAGGGCTAAGGTCCAATTGATCCAACTGCTCCAGCGGTAAGCTAGGCGCGGGGACCACTTGGTAATTCACCGGTGAGGTGGGCAAATTTTCCCTCTCGATGGTGCGAGGAGTCAGAATGAATCCGATGGTGAGAGCCGCGTAGGCAACTCCCGCTCCGTAGGCCCATTTTGCAGGGCCAAAATTGCCGAACCAACTCGAAAATTGATTGAGCTTCAAGCTGTTGCGAGATCCTGCCACTGCCTTCTCGCGTTGGCGGTGATGGAATTCGCAAAGGAAATCTTCCCAATAACCCTCATCCGGGCGCTCGTCACGCTTGAGGGCTAGTTGGTTTGCGATTTGTTCGATCGAAGGTTTCACGGCGGTTGATATTTAAGATGTATTAAAAACTTTCCTTGTCTGCAAGATGTATTTTCAAAAACGTTCCTCCCAGCTATCTTGGAGTGAGGACTGAAGCTGGAGATGCGCGTAATGCAGACGCGAACGAATCGTTCCTTCAGAAGCATTGAGCACCTTGGCGATGTCTCCGTGAGACATTCCTTGGATATCAAACATCGTGACAACCATTCTATGGGAGTCAGACAACTTCCTCATTGCTTCGTTCAATCTTATCTGAAGTTCGTTGAGCGAGGTTTGCCGCTCGGGGTTGGCATCGTGGGCGGAGTCAATCAGGGCTGGATCCAGTTTTACCGAAGTTTCTAAATCATTCAGGCTAAGCGTTGTGCGACGTTTGCGCTTTTTTAGAAAATTGAGGGTTAAATTCACCGCGATCTGGTAGATCCAAGTGTAGAATGTGGAATTCCCGCGAAATTTACTCAGTGATTGATAGGCACGAGCGAAAATTTCCTGGAGTAAATCGTGGGTATCCTCCTTGTGGGAAGTCATGTGATACACGAGGCCGAATAGCTTATCCCCATACCTAAGGATCAGGGCGTCAAAAGCGCGAGTGTCGCCTTGTTGGGCACGCGTGATGAGGTCCTGGTCAGGGTCAGGGGGACGAGTCTGACGAAACATTGAGACGGGATAAGGTGAACGGCTGGCGAAATTACACGCGACGCGGCGTATGTAAAGGCGCAGAATTTTAACAAGTGCACCGGAAGGACCTTGAAAACCAACGAGGGTAGATCAATCCGGTTGTTCTGACTAGATCCCCCAGGCACCAAGGTCCTTGCGCTTTGCCTGCCCTTCGAGGCGGCGTAGGTTCTCCTTCTCTTGAGCTGCGGTGGTGCCATCCGGGAGATCGGCGGGCTTGGTCTTAATGCGGGCGAGTCCACGGATGATGAGGATTTGGTGGAGCCAAGTAGGTTTTCCCTCATGAAGAACTTGGACATGAGCGTGGTAACGGCCATCGTTGAATGGGCTGTCCCACTCGGTGTAAAGAGTGAATGGCTGGCTGGCGAGAAGGTTGAGAGTGAATGCTTTGGCTTTTTTCCCGATCTCTACGGCTTGCTCCGGGGTGATGCCGCCAAGGTCTGCCGCTTGTTGGCGGATGCGTGGGTGATTGGTCTCGCCACCGCTGTAGCGCTTGAAGGCACTCTCCGGTGTATCGACGAAATAGAGGCGGAATTGCGCGGTTTTTCCGGTTGGAAGCCGCACCATGAAGCTATCCCCATCGTTGCCACGGTTCTCCACGAGGGTGCAATTTCGATGAACCTCGTAGCGGCCGTCCTTGGGCGTGGCGGGTGATGATTTCTGGGAGGATGGTTTTTGAAAGGGAGGCTGGCGCGTTTGCGAGGCGGCGGCCTTGGCGGCAGGTGAGTTTAATGCATTTTTCTGATCATAGGCCCAGATCGCAAGAGCGACGAGGAGAATGAGCAGGGTGAACCAAGTGGACTTGGGCTTTTTAGGCGATGCGGGCATTTCAAAGTCCTTTGAAACCAGCGTAATCCCGGTAGGTGCTCGTGGGCATGATCACGGGATTCCACTCGCGATTGAGACGGCGGTATTTATTGATGAATTGAGTGGGATCTGCCCAGTGATTCATATCCGCGGGGACGGAATTCCGCTGCATGCCAATGCTGATATCATGTCGAATTTCGAAATGCAGGTGCGCCGGATACATGCCGAAGTTGCTGCCAATGGTGCCGATCTGTTGGCCGCGTTTCACGGCTTGTCCGACCTTGACCATGATCACATTGAGGTGGCCATTAAGGGTATCACAAAATTTCACTTCACCGCTGCTGGGATCCCGGTAGGCATGGCGGGTGAGGACGACGTTGCCCCATCCGGTGCGGACATTGTATGCAAAGGTGACAATGCCATCGGCCGCTGCATACACCGGATCACCGAGGTCGCTATCGCCGCCATTACGGCCGTTCCAGTCCTCCCCGAAGTGCTGGGGACTGCGCAGACGGAGGCCGCGGGCCTTGTAGTAGCCAGCAGCATTCGGCTTCCCCACGGGGAAATCAAAGCCATCGGCAAGGTTGATTTTCACCTGACCTGCGGATGCATGCGCAGGCAGAGCAATCATCCAGATCACCACGAGGGCTAGCAGCCTGATGTTAAAGAGTTGAACCAAAGATTTCATAGGGTTTCTAGAGCGGACAAGGGGGGTTGTCGCTGAGAGATTCCAAAGTGCGGGAGGGGATGCAGCAAGCGCAAAAAAAATTGGCGGCGTGAGCTTGATCGTCACGCCGCCTAGAGCTATTTTAGAAAAGAAGCAAATCAGTGTCCGACGATATCTTCGGCTTTATATCCTCCCTTGGAGCGGAAATAGAGAATTAGACCGACAAAACAGAAAAACATGATCAGAGGAAAAACAGCAACCTTCGCCAAGGCACCTTGTTTCGCAGCAGTCGTGATCGATGTCACTTCGGTCTTTAGCTCGGCTGGCAACTCAGCAACTTTTGCTTCATTGATCGCTTTGTAATTTCCTAGAATGAAGGTTGAGTCCTTTGAAATAGTCTCGTAAACACCGGGTTTGTTAGTTTCGAGGGCCACTTGAGCGGATTTCTCCTGCATGGAGCCGATGAGCGGTCCGCCTACGATCCCTACTGTGAGCATCCCGATTCCCGCAATCGCGTTCAACGTCAATGCTCCGCCCTTGGGACATTGCTCTGAAGTCACTCCAAGCATCGTCGGCCAAAAGTAAGTCTTGGCGACACCGTAAAGTGTGGCGCAAGCGAATATCATAACCAACCCATGTGCGAAAGAAAGAAGGTAGAGCCCGACAATCGCAAGCACAGAGCAAGCTGCCAATAGGCCTAGCGGGGTAAGTAGCTTCACCACAGGCCCTGCAAAGAATCTCAAAACCATCATGATTCCTGAGGTGTAGATCAAGACCCATAGAGGATGGAAATTTGCCTCCTTCATTGGCTGCTCCATGATCCCTGTGATCGCGGAATCAGTGCCGAGTTCTGTAGTCGCCAGCGGCATCATGATGAGACATAGCACGATGAGAAGCGGGCGGCCGAGTGACTTGCAGTAGAACCCGTAAGCTGCAACCGAAAGACCAAGTAAAGTATAGATCAACCATGTGGGCATTGAGAACACACCACCGACTTCTTTAAATATCAGAAATCCAGCGATTGCTGCGCCGATGATTCCAAACTCAGCCAACATCTCTCTATAGGATGCGCCAGCCGCCACACGCTCGTTCACCGGGAACCTGGCTTTTAGAAGCATGATCAGATAGACTACCGCTGGAATCGCAATAAGGTAGATAAGGATCCGCCAGTCAGCCTCGGCCTGCTTGCCGAAAGCGATTGTCAAAAGCCCTCCAATCACAAGCCCGCCCGGCCAACCCGCATGGAGTATATTGAGCCATTTTGTCTTCTCTTTACGAAATACGGTCGCTACCACCGGGTTGATAAAGGCTTCAACCGTTCCATTTCCTAAACCAAGGATGATGGAGCCGGCTTTGAGGAGACCGAAAGCACTTGTCTGGGCCTCTTTGAGTGCGACAGCGTCAAGACCTGGCGCATTCACGATTCCGTAGGCTCTAAATGCAAGTAAAGCGTAAGCTCCATAACATACAAAACTGAAGAGCATCGCGATCCGATATCCAATCTTATCAATGATAAGACTGAATAAGATGATACTGATGGCGAAGGGCCAGATTCCCGACCCAAAAAGTTCCTGAGCTTGGACTTTATCAAGCCCGAAGTCGCTGGGCCACAAGGTATCAATATTAATCAAAAACGCCCGCGTGATGAATGCGAACGCAGTGGTGATCAGGGCGATGAAACATCCCCAGAAGAGGAACATGTCGGGTTTTTCGTTTGTGGTGGATTGCATCGTGGAGTCGCTGGGTTAATTTTATAGTGGAATGATTACGGAGCGTGGAGAATGGGTTCTATCCGAAAAATTCAGGCATTTTCAGAAAAAATACGACCGATTTGATAGGGAATGAATTTGCGGCTGGCAAGATCCAATGCGGATCGGTTTCAGGCTATTGTTTCTCGGTGAAGCTCAGACCGAGTTCGTTTTCCAGTCCGGTGATTTTCCCTCGCTCGCGGGGCTCGATGAAGGCGATGGAAATGCCCTTCTTGCCGGCCCGCGCCGTCCGCCCGCTACGGTGAGTGTAGTATTCCGTTTGCTCGGGAAGCTGGTGATGGATGACGAAAGAGAGCCCCTCCACATCGATGCCGCGGGCGGCCACATCGGTGGCGATGAGAAATTGGACCTTGGTGTTTTTAAAGGCCCGCATCACTTTGTCGCGCTCCTTTTGGGTGAGATCGCCATGGATCACATCCACCGGGAAATTGCGCACCGCGAGTTGCTTGGCAAGGACGATGGCCCCGGCGCGGGTGCGGCAGAAAATAATGCCACGCTCTTCCTTCTGTTTTTTGAGAAACTCTGAGATGAAGTCCGTTTTATCATCGCGTGAGCAGATGATGAAGCGGTGGTCGATGTCCCGGTTCACGACGTGGCCTTTATCAATCTTGAGCAAATGCGCCTTGGATGACATGTAATCTTTGATCAAGCCTTGGATGGCATCCGGGATGGTAGCGGAGAAGAGCCATGTGCTGCGGCGGCCACGGGTGAGGGCGAAGATTTTGATCAACTCCTTCTTAAATCCCATGCTGAGCATTTCATCCGCTTCATCGAGAATGAGGTGCTTGACGGAGATCAAGGTGAGAGCCTTGCGGTTGAAAAGATCCACCAGCCGGCCGGGGGTGGCGACGACGATGTGGGTGGGCCGCTGGAGGGCAGCGATTTGTCGATCAATGTCCTCACCGCCGCAGACAGCTTCAGTGAAAATTTTCTCCGTGTGCTTGGTGAAGCGGAACAGTTGTTTGGCGATTTGCTTGGCAAGCTCGCGGGTGGGCGCGAGGATCAGCGCTTGGATCTCGTTGACGGTGGGGTCGATCTTACTCAGCAGCGGCAGGCCGAATGCGGCCGTCTTGCCGGTGCCTGTTTGGGCCTGGGCGATGAGATCGCCGTTATTTTCCAGTAAGAATGGGATGGCCTCTTCCTGAATCCGGGTGGGCGTGTGAATGCCGAGCTCTTCGAGGCCCTTGATCAATTTTGGGGAAACCCCGAGTTCTTTAAAAGTTTTCAACGTGGTGTGGGTGAGAAATGGATTCGCAGGGAGGGCGGCACCATGGCGGGTGCGGAAGCGCTTGGCGAGAGCTCAATCAAGAAAGGAGGGTGCTTGGCAGCTCGATGACGGCATCCCGCAAGGTCACGAAGATTCGGTCTTGCGATTGGGGCTTCAGGATCGCACCACCCGTGAAGCTGCCAAACGCAGGTAAAATGAGGGTGTTTTCACGCACAAGGAAACACGGCAACCGCAGCGAGGTGCGCCTGCCATCCGGGATCTTCACGACAGGATGCCAATGCCCGGCAAGATGGAAATGCTCAGCTGTGGCGTGGGCGGGATCGTGGATGATCCGGATGCCTTGCTCGAGATCAAGGTGTGAGACCGGGTGTAAGAGGGTAGGGAGTTGCGCCAATTTAAGATCGTGATTCCCAACGACGAGCGTGGTGGGGATGGCAAGCGAGTTCAAAAACTCCGCAAGCGCGATTTCCAGCTCCGGAGTAATGCCGGAAGGAGCATGGAAAAGATCCCCAGCAATGACGAGCTGGGCGGCTTGGTATTTCCCACACAGAGCGGAAAGTCTGGCAAAGTCGCGTGCGCTATCACCCTCTGGCACCGGCAGTCCCCGGACACGGAATGCCGCAGATTTTCCAAGATGGATGTCCGCAACGATGAGCGTAGAACTCTCTATCAAAAAAACCGCGCCTTCCGGGAGTAACCTCAGCGAATGATCTGGAAATGGAACCATGAGTGTCTCCGGTGGATTGATTGCAATATTGGCCGCACTGGCAACCATTACCCATCTGCTTGAATAAGGAGGGCGGACCTTACTGTCCGCCAAGTTGATGCGGAGCGAAAGGAAAGCGCGAAGCTCTCATCCTATCTCCCTCCCTTGGCGTCTTGGCGGACTAACCTTCTCCTATTTGAAATCTCAAATCTCAAATCCTCAATCGCTCTACCTTAGCAACTCCCGCAGCGCCTCATGCGCCGCAGGCTCATTCGCCTCCGCCGGCAGTTTCCCCAACAGCTCTGCCACCAGTTTCCCACCCTTCCCGTCGTAGCCTTTCAGAAACTCCGCAAAATCCTCAGACGCCTGCTCATTCGCCAAATCACTGATCACCCGCAAAATCAGCACCTTCACCTTTCTGCCCTCCAGCCCCGCGATCAATCCATACGCATTCATTTCCACCGCCCCCGTTCAAGAGGAGTCACAGTCCTTCCAACCAGGCTCAACCAATTCTAACGATCTGAGGGACATCCCCTACTAGCCGAACAGGGTGAGCTTTGAGCCTTGATTTTGCGGGATCTTGAAACGAGGTTTTGGTGAGATACTGGTTGCGAGATTTGCATGGAATGGCGCAAACTATACAGTTTCAAATTTGCCGACGGTATTGTACACAATCCCAAAATGAAAAGCTACTTTATCTTTCCTAGTATTTTAATTGTTAGCGCAGGTCTAGTCTATTATTTTTTGCCTAAAAATCTAGATAGTCGGCATGACTCTGCGAATTCAAAAGTAATGATAACACGAATCGTCGAGAGTGATACTCAGTTGACAGGTGACGTAAGTTTTTCCAGCTATATCTACGATCCCCCGATCAAGCTAATTGGCACGAAAGTGGTAAGTACCTTACCTCAGCATTTGTCACCTGCTTTTGATACTTATATCAAAAGCTTGCAGCCTGTAAATTTAGATTTTGATTCTTTCAATGGTCTAGCCACATCTAACTACATGAATGAAAGGCAAATTGAAACTCGTGATAAATATGAGCAGGAGATCGAAGAGTTGAAAAAATTACGTTCAGAAAGAGGTCTCAGTCCTGAAATTAAGCGTTCTGTGGTTTGGTCGCTCCACGTCTCTGGGAGTTTTGGTGAATTTTGTTGGATGGTAGGTAAGCCATTAGCACATATTGACAAACTACCTAGCGAAGGAGACGAAGAAAAGCAACTTAGTTACACGCTACTAACGTTTTCAAAGGGAGTGTGGATGTTAGAATCATTAGATAGGCTGGAATCATTGGGTTTGATACTCAACGATTATAAGTATCGAGGGAAGTTACTGAAGTTAGAGCAGGCATTGGAAGTTAAACTCAAAGATCGTAGCATTCTTATCATTAGGTAACTCCAGAATTTTTTGAAGTGCTGGCTGCGGTCTCTAGGGTCAGGTTTCTTGACTAACTTGTTGTAAATACGGGGTTAGGGACGATCTTCTCTGGGCTCAGTCCCCGCATTGCAACAAATTGGTGTTGACGAAGAGCAGGAAAATATACAGATAAGGACATGCTAACAACACGACTGGTTAGACTTTTCAGGCCATTGTGCCCATTTGGTCGTTGGCGGCTTTTTTGGAGAAAATGTTGTTCCAGTTGCTTAAATTAACGAAACAATTGATTAATGAAACTACTAGCAATACTATTGCTTCTCCCTTTAGCGTGTTCAGCTGAAAGTGTGAAGATTGATTCAGGTTCGTATTCTACCGAATTCAATTTTAAAGATTCAAAGGTAAGATTTTTATCTAGTGATTCTACATTTAGCTCAATATTTCTTGAATATGGTAATGCAAAGACGAAAGAAAGCTTGTTAAAGCTATGGCGGATTGCTCGCGATGCACGTTTAAAAACTTTTTCACCTAGGCTTCGTCATTTTCGCCGGGGTGAGTAGATCATCCAGCTGTTCTTTGCTGAGCCAGCCTTTTTCTAACACAAGATCATAGACGCTGCCGCCGCTGGCGAGGGCCTCCTTGGCGATGGCGGCACTTCTTTCGTAGCCCAAAACGGGATTGAGCGCGGTGACCAAGCCGATGGAATTTTGCACATAGGCGAGGCAGCGCTCGATGTTCGGCTGGATGCCGCTGATGCAACGGGTGTGGAGGATGATGGCGGCATTGCGCAAAAGCGTGAGACCAAAGAGTAGATTAAAGGCAATGATCGGCTCCGCCATATTGAGTTCCAGCTCGCTGGCCTCGGCTGCCATGGCGATGGTGACATCCGCGCCGATGATCTGATAGCAGACTTGGCTGACCACCTCGGGGATGACGGGATTGACCTTGCCGGGCATGATGGAAGAGCCGGGCTGCATGGCTGGCAGGCGGATCTCATACAATCCACAGCGGGGACCGGATGAGAGCCAGCGGAGGTCGTTACAAATTTTAGAAAGTTGGACAGCAGCGGTTTTCATCGCGCCGCTCATCAGGGCGAAGCCTCCACTATCGTGAGTGGATTGCACGAGATTGGCGGCGAGGTAAACTGGCAAGCCGCTGAATTCCGCGAGGTGATTGGTGCAAAGCGTGGCATAGCCGGGCGGGCTATTGATGCCGGTGCCCACTGCGGTGGCCCCCATGTTTACCGAAAGCAATTCTTCGGAGGCACGCTCTAGAAAGCGAATGCCATCGCCGATGCTGGAGGCGTAGGCGCTGAATTCCTGACCGAGGGTCATGGGAACTGCATCTTGGTTTTCGGTCCGTCCCATTTTGAGAATTTCGGAAAATTCAGTGGCCTTGTTTTCTAATGCTAGCTTGAGCTCACGCAGCGCCGAGGTGGCATCCCGAAGGGTGAAAATCACTCCGAGCTTGAGCGCGGTGGGGTAGGCATCGTTGGTGGATTGGGAGCGATTTACATCATCATTGGGATGGAGAAATTCGTATTGGCCTTTGCGATGGCCGAGGATTTCCAAAGCACGATTCGCAATAACCTCGTTGGCATTCATGTTGGTGGAGGTGCCGGCCCCGCCTTGGATCATATCGATGGTGAAGTGTTCATGATATTTCCCGGCGATGATCTCCTCGCAGGCCGCCATGATGGCATCGGCGCGCTCGGGCCGCACCACCCCGAGCTGGCGATTGGCGCTAGCTGCTGCTTTTTTCACATAGGCGAGGCTGCGGACGAAGTGGCTGAAGTGATTGAGCTGGATGCCTGAGATGGGAAAATTCTCCATACCCCGCAACGTTTGCACGCCGTAGTAAGCGGTATCCGGCAGCTCGCGCTCGCCGAGGGAATCGTGTTCTTTGCGCCAAGTGGCTACGGTTGGAGCCTTGTTGGCGTAAGTCCGCTCGTTGGCGGCACGCAGCCGGGTGCTGAGACGGCGGGCGATGTGGCCCACCATCCGGTAAAAGACCTCGGGCTTGCTGGCACGCAGCTCGTCGAAGACTTCCCGCGGGATCAGCCACACTTCGGTATCGGTGAGGGCGACGGCGGATGCGGAATGTGGAAGATCATCCAGCATCACCCCTTCGCTGAAGGCGGTGCCTGGCGTGAGCGTCGCAAGCCGGGTGCTGCTGCCATGATGGCCGCGGACGATTTCGACTTCGCCCTTCTCCACGATGCCCATCCACAGCCGGGGCGCGGATTCATGGAAGAGGTAGGCGCCGGCTTGGAAATGGTGCGATGCCCCTTGGCGCATCAGGCCAGCCAGCTCCACGGCCTCGATGGACATGGTCTTGGCGAGTGAGGCGATTTGTTTGTCAGTGAAGATCATTTATGAGCAAAATTGGCGGAGCATTTGCAAACGTCAAACCTTACTCAGCCTGTTTAGAGATGGCAATGAGCGGAGCGGCAGCTAGTTTGGTGGAGCAATTATGAAAGTTTCCGTTTTCAGCACCAAGCCCTACGATCGGCAATTCCTCGAAGCCGCAAATTCAAATGGCACCCACGAGTTAATATTCCACGAAGCTCGGCTCTCCTCGGACACTGCGATGCTTGCCGCCGGGACAGAGGCGGTATGCACGTTTGTGAATGATGAGATTACTGCGGAAATTGTGGGGCTACTCGCCAAAGATGGTATTCGTTTAATTGCTCTCCGCTGCGCTGGATTCAATCACGTTGATCTTGAAGCCACCGATGCCCATCATATCAGTGTGCGGCGGGTGCCAGCGTATTCGCCCTACGCAGTGGCAGAATTTGCGCTGGGAATGATCCTCACTCTCAACCGCCAATACCACCGCGCCTACAACCGGGTGCGCGAAGGAAATTTTTCCATCGAAGGTCTGATGGGGTTCGATCTTCATGGCAAGACGGTGGGAATCATCGGCACCGGGAAAATCGGCCGCCTCACCGTGGCGCCGCTTGCCGCGCTAGGATGCCGGGTGATCGGCTGCGATCCTTTTGAAAGCCAGGAATTTATCGATCTAGGAGGAAGCTACGTCACGATCGATAAAGTATTTTCCCAGTCCGAAATCATCAGCCTGCACTGCCCGCTCACGCCTGAGTCATACCATCTGGTAAACGCCCGGACGATGGCGAAGATGCGCGATGGAGTGATGATCATCAACACCAGTCGCGGCGCGTTAATCAATGCGGTGGAAATGGTGGATGCGCTTAAATCCCGCAAAGTCGGCTACCTTGGAATCGACGTTTATGAGCAAGAGGGCGATCTTTTTTATCAGGATCTATCGAACCAAATTATTCAGGACGATGTGATCCAGCGGCTACTTTCCTTCCCCAATGTGCTCGTCACCTCTCACCAAGCGTATTTCACCGATACCGCACTCCGCAATATCAGCGAGACCACGCTTGCTAATTTGGACGACTTCGCAGCCGGAAAATCTTCTGCTAACGAGGTATTACTCGCCACCGCCCATGGCACTAAAAAGTAGCGTTCCCATGTAATGATAACAATGCTTGGCGGTGAGCCACACATGCTCTAATTGTTTATCCATGAAACGCAGAACATTTATCGGCAGAACCGCAATCACTACCATCGCTCTCACCCAGGTGGGCAATCTATTCGCGCTGGAGGCAGACAATGTTTACCGGAAGGATATCGGAATCCAGCTTTACACCCTCCGGAATGAACTTGCGAAGGATGCCATCGGCACCTTGAAGCAGGTGGCGGCTGCGGGCTACAAACAAGTTGAGCTCTATGGATTCCCGGATGCCAAGCCGATGATTGAAGCAGCGCAGGAAGCAGGTCTGCAAACTAACTCCGCGCACTTCGAATGGGAGGTCGTCACAAATCCTAAAGATGCGGAGTTCTCCGACTTCCTTAAAATTCTCGATCAGGCAAATACCTTGGGCCTCAGCCATTTGGTAATCCCATATCTCAAGGATGAGAACCGTCAATCTCTGGATGCCTATAGAAAGGTCGCAGAAAATGCGAACAAGGCTGCCGCCCTCGCCAAGCAAGCGGGGATTCAACTCGCATACCATAATCATCACTTCGAGTTCGAACCCAAAGCCGGGGGTAAATCAGGATATGATATCTTTATCGAAGAATTCTCGCCAGATATGCAATTTGAGATCGATGTATTTTGGGTCAAAGTGGCCGGTCTAGATCCTGTGACCTTGATTGAGAAACTTTCAGGTCGTGTTTCTCAGTTGCATTTGAAAGATCTCAAACAAGGCATCGCAAGCCCCTCTTACACCTCCATTCCCGAGGATGCCTATCAAGAACTCGGCAACGGTATCATTTCAATGGAACCGATCATGATCGCCGCCGCTGCCGCCGGTGTGAAGCACTGCCATGTAGAGCAAGACCATTCTCCTGATCCCATCGCGAGCATCAAACAAAGTATGAAATATCTTAAGAAACTCTAAATTAATCATCGTGAAATTTTTACTCCTTCTCCTTCTGTTGTCTGCTTCACTTATCGATGCCAAAGTCCCGATTGCTGAAGACGCCAAGCTGATACTTGTAGCCGATGGCTTCACTTTCACCGAAGGCCCTGCCGCAGATGCGGAAGGCAATGTCTATTTCACAGACCAGCCGAACGACCGTATTCTAAAATGGTCCGTGGAGACTGGCAAAGTGAACGATTTCATGAAGCCCGCCGGCCGTGCCAATGGTCTTTATATCGCTCCCACTGGCCAGCTCATCGCTTGTGCGGATGAAAAGAGCCAGCTATGGAGCATCGATTTATCCACTCAGAAAGTAACCGTTTTATTAGATAATTATCAGGGTAAACTTTTCAATGGTCCCAATGACGTTTGGCCCCATCCCGCTGGTGGCCTTTACTTTACCGATCCATTCTATAAGCGCGACTACTGGAAAAATCGCGACGCGCCAGAGCAGGAAAAACAGCGGGTCTATTTCCTGCCCGATGGCGCGGAGACTCCCAGCGTAGCGGATGAGACACTCGTCCAGCCCAATGGCATCATCGGCACGGCTGATGGAAAGACTCTCTACGTCGCAGATATGGGTGCGGACAAAACCTATCAATACCAAATCGCAGCGGATGCCACTCTGAGCGAACGCAAACTATTTTGTGAGATGGGCTCTGATGGGATGACTCTGGATGCAGACGGTAACCTCTATCTCACCGGAAAAGGGGTCACTGTGTTTGACAAGGACGGCAAAAAACTGGGTGAAATCGCAATTCCGGAAGGTTGGACCGCCAATGTCACTTTCGGCGGGAAGGATCACAAAACGCTGTTCATCACCGCCATGGATTCTCTTTACTCACTTGAGATGACTGTGGCTGGAATGCGCTAAGTTCCGTTGTCTAGAGTTGCTGATAAGGCATGGAGAAAGTATCTCCATCTTCGATTTTTCCACTATCCAAGCCTTTTTTAAACCACCGCATCCGTTGCTCGGAAGTTCCGTGGGTGAAAGCATGCGGCACGATTTTCCCCTGCATCTTTTTCTGAATCGCATCATCGCCGATGGCGTTGGCAGCCTGCATCGCTTCCTCGATATCGCCGCGATCAAGATACTGTTTGTTGTGGTGGGCCCACACCCCTGCATAGAAGTCTGCTTGGAGTTCGAGCCGTACTGAGTATTCATTATAGTCTGGCCGCGCCCGCATGGCTGCGACCTTATCCGAATAACCTAATAACTTTTGTATATGATGGCCAACTTCGTGGGCGACGACATAACCTTGGGCGAAATCTCCGGGGGCGTTGAACGTCTTTGCCAACTCATCATAGAAGCTGAGATCAATATAGACATTACGATCTGCCGGGCAATAGAACGGACCCGCTGCCGCGCTCCCCATGCCGCAGCCAGTGTTGATTCGATCACGATAAACTTTTAAAACTGGAACTTCGTAGGTCTTGCCGTGACGCGCGAATTCTTTAGTCCACACATCTTCAGTACTGGCCAATACTACTTTTACAAAATCATAACGTTCCTGCTCTTCCGGACTGACTTGGATTTCCTCCTGAGTGACGGTGGGCGCACCACCACCACCCAGAAGCATGCTGGGATCCACAATTCCTAATTTCCAAAGCACACCGCCCAAGAGCAATGCAGCGAGGATTCCTTTGAAGCCAAACATCCTACCGATGTTTAAAAGCAAGCCGAGGGCGCCTCCGCCACCCATGCCCGCTCCGCCTCCACGAGTCCTCTGGCCGCGCATGTCTTCTACATTTTCACTCTCTCTTCTGCCTTTCCATTGCATATTCGTTTAAAGTTGTAAGGGCAGAATCGATAACAGCACTTGCGATTCCTGCAAGCCTTCAGAATGGGGCGTTAGAGTTGAGAAAATTACTTCGAAGGTGCGGCAGGGATCCGATTGAACAGATCGGTCAGATAGGCGGGGGTAAGGAGCTCAGGGGTGATGATGGGCTCTTGATTAGGAAGCAGGAGCACATTCACAGGAATGGCGGAGCGGCCTAGCTTCTGGAGCTGGGCATCGATCGCGGGATTTGCGCGGGTTTTATCCGCCTTGAGGGCCACGATGCCTTTGCGCTTCATGATGGAGATGACCTCATCAGTGTAGGCGATTTTTTTATTCACTTGGCAGGTGGCACACCATTGGGCGGTGAAATCGATGAAAACGGGCGTGCCTGCCGCGGTGAGGGCGGCGGCTTTCTCCGCAGTCCATGGTTCCCAGACGAGAGCGGATTTTCCCGGAGGTTTCATGAGAAGAAATCCAGCAAGTGCGAAGGCGGCGGTGAGAATCAGCGCGGTGATGCGTGTGGAGCGCGGGCGGTGCGGCAGGTGCCAACGACCATAAATCCAGGCGGCGATGGCGATGGCGCTAAGGCCGAAAATGGGCCCGAGCAGGTTTTCCAAGCCGATCTGGCCGGCATAGACCCACAGCAGGTAGCCGGTAGTGGCGAAAAGCAGGAAGGACATGGCTTGCTTGAAACTTTCCATCCATGCTCCCGGGCGGGGGAGGAATTCGAGCAGCTTCGGGAAGATGGATAGGATCAGATAAGGCAGCGCGAGGCCGGCCGCCATGGCAGCAAAGGCGGTGAAAAATTGGAGGGCAGGCAAGCCGATAGCAGCTCCGATGGCCACGCCGAGAAACGGTGCTGAGCAGGGGGTGGCGACGATGGTGGCGAGCACGCCTGAGAAGAATGTGCCGCCGAAGCCTTGTTTCGATTGCAAGTTACCACCCACGGAAGTGGCAGATGTGCCGAGCTCAAAGAGGCCGAACATATTGAGCGCGAGCAGGAACATGAGCAGCATTAACCCAAGCACAATCCGGGGATCCTGAAGTTGGTAGCCCCAGCCGATGGCATCGCCACCACCACCACGGGCGGCGAAGAGGATGCCGCTGAGTAGTCCGAAGGAGGCGAATACTCCGAGGGCGAAAATCAAGCCATGGAGCGCGATTTTTTTCCGTTCCGCCCCGGCTTGTTGGACGAAGCCCATGATCTTGAGGCCGATGACCGGGAAGACACAGGGCATGAGATTGAGAATGAGACCGCCTAGCAGCATCCCGCCGAGGATAGGCAGAAATTGTTGTGCGGGAAGTGCTGTCGCTGCGGAGCTGGCGAGGGTAAGTGGAGTCAGCGGGATTTTGATCGCGGTGGTGCCGACGAGAATTCCAGAGATGGAGGCATCTTGAGGGATGGGGTTTTCAAAAGCATCCTTGGTGGCGCGCTTCAGGGTGATGAGCCATGCGTCGCCCTCACGGGTGATGCTGCCACCTGCGCTGGCAGCGAGGATGGAGGGCTGGTCCGGGATGAATTCGGTAGGTGGGGTAGGGCTTTCGATCCGTAATTGAACCTCTCCGCTGAGAGCACTGGCTGAAATTTGCATGTCTCCCGCCGGTAGCGGCAGGGCAGCGCGGGCCTTTGCAAAAAGCGCGGCGGTGGCGGGATTCTTCGTCGAGGCGGCGGCGCTGGGCAGGGTGAGCGTAAAGGTCGATTCTTCGTTGATGCAGCTCGCTTTGCAAATTTGCCACTCGGCTGCGGCGGTAAGGGTGAAAGTCTCTCCCACCTTGAGGGTGGCGGGGGCCGTGAGATCGACGAGGAAAATGGGGCTGCCATTATAAACGAAGCTTTTACCGAAAAACCCGTCTTTCACCTCTGGCACCGGCCATTGGATCGGGCCGGCAGTGAAGCCTTCCGGCAGCGTCCATTTGATGGCGGGTGGTAGCTCGACACCGCCTGAGTTTAGGTAATAACTGTGCCATTCCTTGGGATGCTGGAGCTGCATGGCAACGCTGAAAGTAGAGCCGGGAGCGATCGCAGATTCCTCCGCGACGAGGGTGGCCACGGACTTTGCGCCAGTGGCGGCTTGGGAGTTTTGAATTCCGCCCGCACTAAAAAACGCGGTCAGAGCGAGCAGAAAAAATTTTGGAAGATGCATGCGGATTGTTTTTAGAGATTCGGCTAAAGATCCAAAACGGCAAGTTTCATCGCCAAAAAAAACGAGGCATCCAATTAAGGATGCCTCGTTGAGAGCTAAATGTTGTTTAGTAGCGGTTGTAATTTTCTTGGTCGCGGGCATTACCCATTGCGCCGCCGACGGCTGCGCCACCTGCACCGCCAATAGCTGCACCTTCGAGGGCGCGGCCGGATTGATGGCCGATGATGCCACCAAGGAGTGCTCCACCGACTGCGCCAGTAGCGGCACCGCGTTGTGTGTTAGGTCCTACTGGAGCGCCGCAGCTCGTAAGAAGTGCAGCGGCGAGGGCATTGATCGTGATAATTAGTTTTAGTTTCATTTAATTTCGGGATTGGCTAAGGATAAGAATTCTGGGGTTTACTTCAAGCGAAATTGTCAGACGGCGGTAGGCACTTCATAATTCAAATTATCTTGCCGGACGCAATAATCCATTAAATTTTGCGTTTATTTACCTCAATCATGGAGCCTAAGATGGTGCGTGACCCTAGAAGTTTCCACTCCCGCGCTGCTGTTTCCGGCAATCAGTCTTTTGTTCCTGTCCTATACCAATCGATTTCTTCACCTATCTGCATTGATCCGACACCTCCACACCGAATGGTCAAAGAATGGAGATGCCACGTCCGGTGCGCAGATTGAGAATTTGAGAAAGAGGCTGACGCTCATCCGAACGATGCAAATGTTCGGTGCTCTGAGTTTGTTACTATGTGTGTTTGCAATGCTGGGAGTGATCGCTGGCGCGGCAAAAGGTGCGATGTTTGTATTTCTAGGAGCATTAGTGATGATGGGAATTTCTTTAATTTGTCTGGTTTACGAAATATGGATCTCCGGCGGGGCCTTGAGGATTTTACTCAATGCAGTGGAACAGGAACAAATTGGGAAATGATTTTAACTTATTTCGAAAGTTGGCACATCAGATGCTCTAATTATTTTGTCGCGACGCTCTAGGCGGTCCGACTGAGATGCTACGAAGTTAATGGGTTTTCTTCTTGGATGATCAGTCGGGCCGCCTTTTTCGTGCCGAAATAATAGCGTGTCCTTGATCTTGACGGTGGTGACTTCCAGTGGCCAGCCTCTTGGCAGGTGAATAGTGGAAAAGAAAGCCGTCCTTATTTCGAGCGATGGTTGCGCCGCACCCGTAAGCAGTTTGCGGTGAGCGGGCGCTTGAGTCAGGTGGCTTTTGTGCTCGCGCAGGAGGGAGAAGGGACTGAGGCAGAATGGTGCACCCGTCTTCGCACTCTGCTTGAGGGGGAGGAAACTCCTTCGATGGAGCTGCTCACCCAGATTGATGCATTGTTAGCTGGCCAACCATCGATCACGCCTCGCAAGAATGATCAAGATGATTTTCCTGCCATCTTATGAAGTTAGAATGGTGGTGAATCCGGCTCCGAGAGGGGTTTTGCGGATTCCCGTTTTGTGGCAATCCCTGAAATTTGAACTCATTTGTATTCACAATTGAAATAATTTCTTGCGATGATATTCCAATTTCAAATAGGCTCAGCCTGTATTGCATGCACCGCCTCCCAAACCACTCTACCGTCCGCCGTTTTCGGATTGTCGCGATTTTATTCTGCATGAGGCACATTCTCATTGCTTCATTTGTTTTGGTTTTGGTTTACGCGATGGTGATGGGGCATCCTGAGCTGATTGAGTTGGGAATCATGCTGGGGGCAGGGACCGTAGTGGTGGGATTTATACAATGGGCCCTAGCCGGAAAAACTCGCTGTCCGCTCTGTCTGACGCCGGTTCTAGCGCATAAATCCTGTTCTAAGAATCGAAAAGCGCAACGGCTTCTCGGTAGCTATCGACTACGGGTAGCGCTTGCGATTTGTTTTCAAGGCCATTTTAGATGCCAATACTGTAACGAGCCGACATCCATCGAGGTGCGCCCCCGGCACCGCCCGAACTCTCGGGATTGACAGATGCGGCTAGGCCATGGACTTTCTCGCCCGTGCGCTTTTGGAATTCATCTTTAAAGGCGCTTGTTCCACTCACGAAGGCGCTTGCCACTGTTTTCTCTACCACTGCCAAAGCCAAAATTACCATGCCTGAAACACCGTCTGATGTAAACGCCGCACCCGCCGATGCTGTCAAAACTCCGTCCGGCCTCGCCTCGAAAGTCCTTGCTGCCGGCACTGGGGAGATCAAGCCCAGCGCCTCGGACACGGTGACAGTCCACTACTCCGGCTGGACCACCGATGGTAAACTTTTCGATAGCTCGGTGAAGCGCGGCCAACCCTCAAGTTTCCCACTCGATGGCGTGATCAAAGGCTGGACTGAAGGATTGCAGCTAATGGTGGAGGGTGAAAAACGCCGCTTCTGGATCCCGGCAGGACTTGCCTACGGTGAAAGCCCGGGTGGCGGTCGCCCCGGCGGATTGCTGGTTTTTGATGTCGAGTTGTTGAAAATCAAAGTCGCGCCCAAGCCACCCGCCGTGCCGGAAGACGTGGCAGCCGCGCCTGAGAGTGCGGAGAAGACCGCCACGGGTATCGCTTCCCGCGTCCTCACCAAGGGCACCGGCACCACTCATCCGAAAGCCACGGATCAAGTAAAAGTCCACTACTCTGGCTGGACCACGAATGGGGAACTTTTCGATAGCTCCGTGGTCCGTGATGAATCCATCGTCTTCCCGCTCAACCAAGTAATCCCCGGCTGGACTGAGGGCGTGCAACTGATGGTCGTCGGTGAAAAACGCCGCCTCTGGATACCCGGAAAGCTCGCTTACGGAGATAGCCCGCCACCCGGAGCACCTGCTGGCACACTTGTTTTTGATGTCGAGCTGCTCGAAATTGTAAAATGAATCGCTTCCCTGCTCAGATCCTCACCCTCGCGGCGGCACTTGGCATCATGTCATGTGCTGCCCCGGTCGTGGAATCCAAGCCTGCGCCCCAGCCCAAGTCTAAGCCTGCTTCTGCTACTGTTCTTAAAAAATCGGCAGCTCCCACGCCGCCCCCATTGTCGGCGGCGGCGGCCCAGTCAGCCCCACTGCCATCGGCCCCAGTCACGCCAGCTTCGCTCCCACCCATCCCG
>JBGSUW010000030.1:0-27056 GCA_041753275.1 Akkermansiaceae bacterium
GGGAGAAGTCCCCTTGGGGATTTAGGGGGAATCAAAAGGGGTCGAGCTGCCTCAGCTCGGCGGGGTTTGGGGCGGCAGCCCCATGTATTGTCAGCAGCTATTGGAAATAGTCTTCGCACAGGCGGCGGCTGATCGGCTTGAGTTGGAGAAAACAATGTTGTGCGATCAGCGGCCTCTGGCAGACTCCAGTTGCATAACAAATAACCAACCGAAAGGCCGCCAATCACAATCAAGACACTACTCAGCATCGTGCATCCCATCAAGTCCTTTGTGTATCACAAAGTTAGCGCGTGGTTCGCGGAAAACTGTTCCCAGTCATCGAAGCCCGTCTGCTCGAAATGCCTTTGCAAAGGTCCTACCTATGATCCCATGCCGACGGATCGCCTCTTCGACTTCATCCCCCTATGGAACATCCAAGTGCGTTTTCGCTAACGGATGCGACGCGTGGATTGCAATCCTTGTGGCGTCACCATCGAGCAGATTCCGTGGGCGGATGGTAAACACCAAAGCACTAACGCATTCCGCCTTTTCCTCTCACAATGGGCCAAACATCTCAGTTGGAAACAAACCGCAATCCAGTTCCACAGCAAGTGGGACACCGTGTTTCGCAGTGTCAAATGGGCAGTGGACTACGGTCTGGCTAACCGTTGTCTCAAAGGAGTCAACGCCATCGGCATTGACGAGGTCGCCTACACCCTTGGCCACCACTACATGACACTTATCTACCAGATCAACGACGGATCGAGACGCCTCATCGGTATCGTCAAAGACCGCAAGGAAACTTCATTAGCTGGTTGGTTTGAGGAATTCGGCACCGAGCGCTGTGCTGCCATAGCCATCGTGTGTTCTGACATGTGGAAACCTTATCTGAAAGTCATCAAACGGATGCTTCCCACCGCGCTCAACATCCTCGACCGATTTCATATTGTGAAAAAACTCAATGAAGCGGTTGATGAAGTCCGCCGCCAGGAAACCAAGAGGCTCCAGGCAGAAGGATACGATCCAGTGTTGAGCAAGGCGCGCTATTGCTTCCTAAAACGCCCCGAGAATCTCACCATGGGACAAAGAACTCGGCTCAAAGACCTACTCACCTACGATCTGAAAACAGTTAGGGCCTATTGTATTAAAGAAGCCTTCGATGTGTTTTGGAAATACAACAGTCCACGGCACGCCAGACAATATCTACATAATTGGTGCAACAGAACGATGCGTAGCTCGTATCGAGCCGCTCAAGAAATTCGTCAAAACCTTGCGCCGGCACGAGGATTTACTGATGAACTATTTTGAGGCCCGAAAAAAGTGCAATAGCGGCATGGTGGAAGGGTTCAACCTGAAGGTGGGACTAACTATACGCAAAGCGTTTGGATTTAGGAACTTCGAGCATTTGAAGGTGGCTCTCTATCATCAGTTAGGCGACCTTCCAGAACTAAAGTCCACCCACAGATTTTGTGGAAGAGGCACAATTAATGTCTTGGTCGTGACAAGGATTGTGAATTAGGCTATCCTCAATCTTGTTTGGAAGCGTTAGAAATTTTGTGAAATGTCACCCTTCTCTTATGATTAAATCTTTCACCGACTCCCACCCATGGATCGCACTTGGTGCGCTGCTGGCATTGTTGCTGTGGGAGAACTTCTCTCCATTTTTAACATCCTCTATTCTCAAGCGGGCGCGTCCTGCTGCGCCATTGCTTTCGCAACAACCTCCTCGACATGGTCAACACCGCAGTCACTTCGCGGGTATTCGCCACTCTGTGTTAGTTGGCAGCCTCACGGATTTCGCCCCATTCGCTGGCTCGCCCTGCTAAAATGGAAAGGGTGGATCATCTGGATTTTGCTATTCGTTGCTTGGACCTATTACATGAATTGTATCAATTACCGCGTGGCGCTTCTCTGGCGTTTCCATCGTGTCCACCATTTCGATTCGCATATAGGCGTCATCACAGTTAACCGCTTCCACATTCGCGAGATCGCGATGTAATCCTTCTTTCGCATTTCGCTGATCATCCTATCAGATGCTAGCGTCGGACTGCTCGAGCTTTACGAACTACTGATTTATGCCGCGGTGCAATTTCACCATGCCAATGACGGGTGTGGAAAAGTTTATGATTTTTGAAGCCTCAGGACGCGGTTTAGCATGGCCATAGCTTGTTCTGTAGAGCATTGCATATAAAGCGTGGACTCGAGCCAGCGAACAGAGCGGGCAGTTTGATGCGTGGCTCTGTTGATGGTTTGATGACAGTGATGTCGTGATTACGTTTTTTCCCTTTGCATGGAATGCCAAATACGGTGATGGCCGAGGTGGTGATGGTCAGTTTTCGCGTGACTCAAGAAACGAAGAATTCCGAGCTTAGCAAAAGCTAGATCACTGATGGAAGTGCACGAATATGGGTGTCCAGAGGACGAATCAGCTATATCTGATTTGAGATGCGTAATTTCGGGCGTCTTTCTTACATAAATTGAATCAAAGGAGGTTGCCATTGGAGACCCGCTTGTCCTTGTTCATGCTCGGTGGGCGGCCTACATTGTTCACTTGGTGATTTTCGCGGACGCCTGATTTCAGAGGCACGCAAGCATGCAACACCAACCAAAACCACACACGTAAGATCCCAATGGACACAAAAAAAGACGCAAAATCGGTTTGGGAAGACCAAATGGCGGAGAGGGTGGGATTTGAACCCACGGTGAGTTTGACCCCACGTCTGATTTCGAATCAGGTGCCATAGACCACTCGACCACCTCTCCTTCTCGCGGGCCGGAAATTGGGGGATGATTGGGGATTTGTAAAGCCTCCAATTGAACTTAATCCGGGAAAACAATCGCGCGGTTGCCATCGATAATGGTGCGGTCGTGGACGTGGTAGCGGATGCCCTTGGCGATGGCAACTCGCTCGCAGTGGCGGCCGAGCCGGACTAAATCTGCTGGCGTATGGAAGTGGTGAACACGGTCCACTTCCTGCTCGATAATGGGGCCGCCATCGAGATCTGCCGTGACGTAGTGGCAGGTGGCACCGATGAGTTTCACGCCGCGCTCATAAGCCTGTTTGTAGGGATTTGCGCCGATGAATGCGGGTAAGAAACTGTGGTGGATATTAATGATTTTCCCGGAAAACTCAGTACAGAAATCCGGCGGCAGGATCTGCATGAAGCGGGCGAGGACGATGAGTTCGACTTGCTGCTCCACGAATAAATTACGGATTTTGGCGAAGCCGGATTCGCGCGCCGCACCGTCTAAGTCGATGAGGTGGAAGGGGATATTCGAGTGATCCGCAGTGACGCGGCAGTTGTCGCGATTGGCAATGATGGACATGATCTCGATGGGGAGTTCATCCAATTCAGAGCGCCAAAGAATCTCATTGAGGCAATGGTCGGTTTTGGTCACGAGCACTGCGGTGCGCATGCGGTAAGGCAGGCGGCGAAAATGCCAATTTGCGTGTAGCGAGCGGCCTAGTGTGGCGAATTTCGCGATGAATTCCTCTTCAGTGACAGTTAGATCGACAGTCTCGATTTCAAGACGTGCGAAAAATTTGGAGGCGACTTTGTCAGAAAATTGTGCGAATTCGATCAAATTTCCTGCGTGGGCTGCGACGTAGCCAGCCACTTTGGCAACGATGCCCGATTGATCAGGGCAATTAAGTTTGAGAATGAGTCCGGATCGCGCCATCCACTACAGCATGATGAGGCGGAGGGACTGCGTCAATCCTTAGAACGTTGCGAGGCGGCAGTGCTCTGCACGGCTTCTGCTAGACCAAACGGGAGGTGCACTAAATGATCTAGAAGTGTATTAAACGCCCGATTGGGAAGTTCCACAGGCTCAATCAGCATCCATGCACCAAGTCCGATGGCGAAAAATGCGCTAACTCCTGGAAGCCACCAACGGTAGCGGTGAACTGCGGTGCCGGCCTTTGTATTGCTTTCCGGCAGAGGGGTGAAGGTGGGGTGGGGAACCCTTGACTGATCAGATAGGTATGGGGTCATTGCCGCCGATTGAAGAGATCGATGTGACAATTGCAATCCAGCGAAGTCTTGATCGTTAGCTGTGAGTGCCAAGTCATTAATATTTGATCGCCTGCGCACGAAAGAATTCTGGCCGAGCATCACTGCGCGAATCACAGAATCTTCGACAAAATCATCCTCAACGCGAAGATTTGGATAAGTTTCATTTTCGCACCGAGTTGAGGGCAGGGGATCGAGAAAAAGTGGTTTCATGCTTTTTAAGTGCCAGATGTTTCTGGATTAGTTGAAAATTTAAGAGACGTCAATGTCTAACTAATCTTAAGTAATTCTTTTTGAGAATATGGCTTGAGATGATGATACTTTTGGGAGGCTCGGGTAAAACGGCACAGTGGGGTTGCATTTTGGTTTCAGCGGATGAAGAATGGTTCTCACACCCATGGATTCATCTTCTTCAGATAATACACTGCTCTCAATTCGCTGCCCATCGTGCAGCCAGCGTTTCAAGGTCAAAGAGGAAATGCGCGGTAAGACCGTCGAGTGTGGAGCCTGTGAGTCTCGGTTTACCATCGATGAAGAAGTAACAGTCAGAGCCCGCAGAGCTTACCCTGGCGAAAGGAAGGATCCGGGTGTGAATCGATTCCAGAGGGTGCCGCTCGAGATGGAGATGAATACAAGGACGGAGGCACCGGAGCGTTATGGACAAGCTCCGGATCCTGCATTGTTAGAGCCTGCTCCACCGCTGCGAGTGTTGGCTGGAATGGCAGGAGTGGCGGGAATGCTCCTCATGGCGCTGTTGCTTATGTTCGGTGGTAGCCGTGGTAGTATGTTGGATGGGATGCCATTGGAAAACCGCATCACGATTGCGGCATTTGCGGGAGTGGTGGGAGTCATTTTGCTGATTTATGCGAATCCTAAGGCGCGATTTAAAGCATTTAGCGTGGGGTTGCTTCTTGCGGCAGGAGTGCTTGCCGTGCCGTTCATTTTTACAGAGGGGTCAAGACCCCTAACTGCGAGCGGGACGGAATTTCGAGAAATTGATACAAATTCTGATAGTGGGCCTACCAAGGAGATTGCGAAGTCTCAGCCGAAAGAGGCGAAAGAAATTGCAGCACTCAGAGCCAAGATCGGCACGGATCCTTTGGTGAAAGAAATTAACCGTTTGGCTGCGGAAGGTAGTCAGAAGCAAGCCTATGGTATCTGGCTGCGAGGGTTGGTGGAAAGAAACCGGCTCCTGATTCGCGATTATATTTTCAGGATTACGGAAGCGGATCCCTCATCGGCAAATTTCTATCCTCGTGGTGACGGAGACTATTTGATGGTGGTGGCAGCACCCAAGCAAAATTTGATGGAACTTGTGGAAGTGGTTTCAGCATTTGGAACAGTTGACGATATTTACACTGATATTTCGGTGATTGAATTGACGGTAAATAACGAAAACTTCGCGGAAGGCCCGATCGAGAAGCTGACCAACAAGGATGATCCGGCGTTCTATGACTTGAATAAGAGGGAGTTGGAAAGCATCGACCTAGAGCGGGTAAAGCGGGCTGTGCAGCGATTGGCAGAGGTAGAGCCCAAACTTTACCGCACGGATATTACCCGGCTTTTGATCTCTCTGATGGACGAGGAAAAGGTGGATTTTAAAGAAAATATTTGTGAGGCATTAATCGTATGGGCGGAAACACCGGGCGCTGCGAGTGATGCGGCGATCAAAGCTGGAAACGAACTTCTTGCGAAATCCGACAAAGTGCCGGCAGGTCTCATCAAATTAATCGCAAAGGAAAAAAACAAGGGTGGAATTCCGCTGGTCCATGCGATCTGGCTGGAGAATCCAAATTCTTGGGAAGCTGCGTACGGAGATTTTGGCCCGGCCATCGAAGTTCAGCTTCTTAAAAGTTTTTCTGAAACTGAGGGAATTGTCCGCCACTCTGCGATCCGCTTGCTCGGAAAGGTGGGTGGGAGCAAAAGTATCCCAGTGCTGCAGGCTGCTAACAATGGTGTGGCTGTGGAGACTCAAATTTTGCTGGAAAACGCGCAGGCATCCATCCGGCAGCGGCTTGGAAATTAGGCGCTAGGTTTTCCAGAAAACTGTCTTTGGTTTTTCTGTAAATCGGCTTGCCCGCCTGTTCTAAATTATCCAGTTTCGCCGCGCCTCTCGTTTCGCGCGAGGCTGGGATAATCCGGGGGGAATTTTCTAGCTGCGCGAAGCGGGGGGCTTTATTTTCAAAAGGTTACTCACGGTGGCGATGCTTCCAGAGTGTAATCTCCGGGAGCTTTTAACTGCCGCTCCCAGATGAAGCGGCGGAATAGCACCTTGATCGCAGCCGTCATCGGCACTGCCAGTAATGTTCCCACAAATCCACCCAGAACTACGGACCAGAATAACATTGAGAAAATGACGGTTAGCGGATGGAGGCCCACCGATTCTCCGACAATTTTAGGTGCCGTTAACAACGAGTTAATTTGCTGAACGACGACGAAAATCGCCACGACACAGCCCACATAGGCCATCGGGCTGAGGCCGAATTGAGGCGATCCTTGTGCGTGTAGATAGGCGATGACACAGGCTGGAATAAGGCAAAGGATACTACCAATATAGGGAATCACACCCAAAATTGCCATAAACACGCCAATGAGAAGGCCGTAAGGCAGCCCGAAAATTACCAAGGCAATGCCTACTAAAACTCCATCGATGGCAGCGACCAAGACTTGGCCGCGGAAGAAGGAAACAAGGTAACCATTGATTTCCTGAAGAGTCTCCACCAGCTCGGTTTTAAAATGAGACGCCTTCAGCGGGACGTAGTGGTGCCATTTAGCGCGGATGGAGGCGGAATCTTTAAGGAAGAAGAACAAGTAAACTGGCACCATGATCATGCCGACGATCAATCCGAGAAAGCCGAACAATTTAGAAGATCCCATCGAAAGCCAATTTCGTGCGGTTTTTAAAATCACGTCTTGGTATTCTGTGAACATTCTACCGGCACGGCTATTGGCAAAGTAAACGAGAGAGGCGGGCTCCAAGACGGTTCCTTGCGCTTTGAGTGCCTTCTTTTCCTCAGGTGGAACGCTGAGCATCCAGCCTACTGGGCCGTTACGATTTTCCATCCGGATCTTTTCCAGCGCCTGGGCGAGGGCGGGCGCGAGGTGCGTGACATCATCGTCGGTAGCGATGTCTTTGGATTGCACCCCAGTGACGGTAGCGGAGGCGATGGGTTTCTCCGGTGAGTAGAGCTTTTTCAGCTTGCCATGCCCACGTTGCAGGCCGGGCACGATGGCGGCAGTGAGGATGGTGGCTACCGCTAGGACGATGAGGAATAGTGTAATCACGCTCCACATCCGGCTGAGACCGCGCCGCTCTAACAGGCAGACCACCGGATCCAACACATAAGCGATGATCCCCGCCACGATGAGCGGGATGAGGACCGGCTGTAAAAATCCAAATACCTGGCCAATCACCCAGATGAACACCACGATCAAGACTGCGAGGATGAGTAGAGAAACACCGGTTGCGGCGTTCCACAAAGTTTTCTGTTGGAATCGGGTGGGATAGCGCATTGCTGGTGGGCAGTTGATCAGTTCTGATAAGGAAAATCAACTTCCAGGTGCCGCTATACGATATTCAGCGTTTTCGTTTCGCCACTTGCATGCTTTGCGATGCGATCCAGCACTCCATTGACGAAGCGGCTGGAATCCGTGGTGCCAAAACGCTTCGCCAACTCGATGGCCTCATTGATCACCACTTTCACCGGCGCGGTAGCATGGCGGATTTCATAGGTTCCCATCCGTAAAATTGCGCGATCCACAGGATCGATGCGCTCGGGTGAAAAATTATCGACCACTTCTGCCAATTGTTGGTCGATCGCTTCCTTGTCCGCGATGATGGCATCCACTAAAAGATCAGCCAAACGGCGAAGTTCTGCGATTTCAGCCTTGGAGTCTCGCAACCGGGCGAGGTCTGCCTGTTCGGGAAATTTCTCCGGCTCTTCCACCATTCTGAGGCGGTCCGAAATACGCTGGAGACGGCGAATCGTGGCGGATACGGCTTCCAATTGATTTCTCAAAATTGGAAAATCTTCGATGCCCTCCAAAAAGCTGCGGCGTGAGATGGCAAGCTCGCGGTCTAACATAAAAAGCTTTTGCAAGGCACCGCCAAATGATTCTGCGACGGAGGCGTCATCATCATCTTTGGGCAAGCGCTCGAGCTTCGCCAGCGAGGTGCTCCAGCCAGATTCCAACTCGGCGATGCGCTTGAGCGTGGCTCTCACACTTTCCGCTTCCGGCCATGCTGCGAGTAGAACATTGGCATTTGCCTGTCTTTCCACAAACTCAGCCAAGCGCCCTTCACGGCCGTGGGCTAAATGGTGCACGGTGCGGAAGGTGGCGAGTTGCAAGCTACGCCGGTCTGATTCAGTGACAAAGTCCCAAAACGGTCCGCGCAGACTGGCTGGGTCTGCACCGCCTTCCAAATCAGCGCAGTAGAGAAACTGGACGACTGCTTCGCGGATGTGGCGGCGGCTAGGCATTGCGATTCGTCTTAAGACTGGGATTACGTGGCATGGTGCGATCAAGTTCTTGGAAAGTATCTACGATGGAGGCGGCCGCTCGTGCAGCTTCTTTGCCGCGGTTCAATTGGGATCCGATGCAGCGGGCGTATGCCTGTTTCTCATCGTTTACCAGTAAGACTTCATTGATAATGGGACGCAGCGTCTGGACAGCGAGGTTTTGCAGGGCATTCGTCACCGAGGCTGCGACAAGATCTCCATGTTCGGTGGATCCGCGAATGATCAGGCCCAGAGCGATCGTGCAGATCGGAGGGTCTCTCTCCAGAATCGCTGCCACCATCACTGGAATTTCAAAAGCTCCCGGCACGCGAATGACATCCACCCGGCCTTGAGGCACCAGCTCGTTCAATTCGCGCACGGTGTTCTGCACCAATGCATCGGTGAACTGTTCATTGTATTTAGAAGCTACAATACAGATCCGGATTTTCTGCCCGATGATTCTGGGTTTGGGTGGGAGCGCGGAGGACATGGCTGGGGTATGGAACGGCTGCGATAAAAAGTCAATCGGCAGGGCGCAGATTCATTCTTCAGACTCTTTTCTCTTGGCGGATGGGCAGACTCGTCGAAGATCCTGCCAGAGGTCAAGGCTGCGATTTGGTCAGATGATTTAACATGGAGAATTCGAGAAAATTTCCGCTCTGCGGTCTAGTCCTCGCCGGTGGTAGAAGCATCCGGATGGGACAGGATAAAGCGAGTATGGTCCACCCGGATGGACGTCCGCTCGCCCGCCGTGCTTGGGAAATTCTGCATGCAGCGGGCTGTAAAGCCGTCGTGCTCTCATTGCGAGATAAACAGCCGATTCCCCTCGGTTTTGAAGACGTTGCATCCTCCTTGGTGGTGGCGAGGGATGCTGATGGGATCAAGTCCGGCCCACTCACTGGTATCGTTTCCGGCATGCGAGCTATTCCAGGAGCTGACTGGCTGGTCACTGCTTGCGATCTTCCGGGGCTGGAGGTGGGAATATTGGATCATTTACTGGATTCGCGGCTCGATGGTGAATCTTTTCTTGCTTATGGCAGCGCTTCTAACAGCCAGCCAGAACCGCTCTGCGCTTACTATTCCGCAAACGCGCTTGAATTGTTGGAAAACGAAATCAACGGCGAATCTCGTAGTTTGCGAACGATTTTGCGCGAGCATCAATGTCGTTTGCTGGAATCACCCACCGCAACCGCGCTGGATAATTCGAACACTCCCGAGGAGTGGGCCGCTGCCACCGCAAGTGCTCAAATACCGGAGATGCAGGCGGAGTTGCTGGAAATTTGGATTTCTCCGGGCAATAATTTTCGGGGCCGTCATGAGCTGGGCCAGCTTCATCATCCGGTGGAATCTGTCTTGGAAGTGCAGTGCATCGCTGGACAAGGTCTGCGCGGGGATCGATATTTCGGCTACAAAGAGGATTACAAAGGCCAAGTCAGTTTTTTCCAGGCAGAAACCCTCGCATGCATCCGTGAGCGCTTCGCCCTGCCGGATTTGTCGGCTGGCACTCTTCGGAGAAATCTTATCGTTCGCGGGGCCTCACTTAGCGAATGGGTGGGCCGGAAATTTCTCTACCAAGGCATCGTTTTTGAAGGTAGCGAAGAATGCAAACCCTGCTACTGGATGGATCAGGCTGTCGCCGCGGGAGCCGAGGAATTTCTCAAAAAGCCATTTCACGGCGGCCTCAGGGCTAGGATTCTAAGTAGCGGAACGTTGAAGACCAATCACCTGTCTCACTAAATTTCCCGCTCGGAGGAGCGCCGCGAATCGATCATTATCAACTGCAACTCAGCGGCAGCAAAGCCAGAAATAAGCCCGCTGCCAAACCCAAAGGCATGCGCCATGACATCCGTATTTCCACCCTCCGCTCCACCACCGAGCAAGCCTAGCAGAATGAATCCAGCCACCACTGGCGCAGCCATCCGCATCCACCTACGCTGGGAAGAAGCCCTCACAGAGCCGGAAAAACCGATACCTGCAAGAATCCCTAGCGCTCCGAAAATCGCCGTCGAAGCGCCGATGGACAAATACTCCCCGGGATAATGAGTCCACGCAGTGAGAAAGTTCCCCAAAGTGCCGCAAGCTAGAATCACTAACCAGGCCCGCACCGCCCCCAGCGCCCGTGAGACGAATGGCACGAAGAAAGCAGCACTAAGAATATTTCCCAGTAGATGCAGAAGATCCGCGTGAAGAAATAAGCTAGTGAAGGGGCGCCACCATTCATGGCTATCAAACAGGGCTGTGCTGGAGTTTGCAAAATGATCCACCCAGCCCGCCCGCTGGCCTTGGAAATAGAAAATTACCCCCACACTGCCGGCCCAGAGGAAGAAAATCATCCAGCCTGAGTGATACAAGACTGCCGCACGAGCCTCAACATCGCCACCAATTGGTTGCCAAATAGCTTGTTCTTCCGAGTAGGCAGCAAGCTCCACGCTTACCTTTTCTGCGGCTGTTGTTTCCACGTGCAGGCCGTATGTTTCGTCATCCGGTTTTTGCGAAATCCAACAGGCCTCGCCCATCGCAAGGATTACCAGACTTTGCTCATCTGCGTTGTTCAGATCGAGAGAGTCGCCCAGCTGCGTTAGCTGATCCCATTCAATTTCATTTTCTCCCATTGCGTCGATGGATGAAACGTAGCGGGAAAATTACCCATTTCAGCAAAAAAAAACCTCTTATACATTGTCGTCACTTTGTCCCTTGCGCGGTTCCGATGCCAGACGATAACCTTCAACTGTGCTTAGCAACTTTCTCACTCACCCAATCACCACCTTTGCCGCAGGGATTCTCGTAACTCTGGCAGTCATCGCTTGGCTCCTCAGCACTCACTCGCAGCCGAACAATTCCCAGCAAAAAATTGCTGAGTTCCACCAACAAGTTACCAAGCGAGCCACCGCCCCTCCATTCGCTTCCGAGATCCAAGAAGCCGCAGCACTGGAACGCTTTAAAACGTTTCTCCAAGGCATCGGTGATGCGGAATACATCAAACGGGAAACTCTCAATGTCTATGCCTCAGATGCTTACCTAGATGATACCCTCACCGTTCATCATGGTGCCGCTGCCATTCAAGAGTACTTTTTGAAGACTGCTCAGACGATGAAAGAGTGCAAGGTTACCATCGACGATGTTTCGCAGTCCGGGACAAGTTATTATATCCGTTGGACCATGGTTTTTGCAGCACCTGCTCTCAGCGGAGGTGAGCCAGTGCACTCAATCGGAATTAGCCAAGTTTATTTTGATCGCGAGGGCAAAGTGACATTCCACCAAGATTTTTGGGACTCTGGGCAGAATTTCTTCGGACATTTGCCTGTAGTCAAAGGAGTCATCGGTTATATACGTAACCGCATCCAATAGCCTGGCTCGCTCGTTGTGAAAACAGATTCATCTATATCAACCATGCAAAAGCCGCCTCCATCAGGTTTTTTGAATACCGCATTTCTCACATTTGCGCAGTGGTTGGATTCGGACTATCGTCGTGAGAGCGCACCAGATCCAGCGACACTTCCTTCAAAGGTCAATTGGCAGCGAACGCTTCCATTTATATTTCTCCATCTCGGCTGCCTCGCCGTGCTATGGGTTGGATTCAGCTGGATCTCTGCGCTCGCTGCTGTATTTCTTTATCTGATCCGGATGTTCGCAATTACCGGTTTCTACCACCGCTACTTTTCACACAAAACTTTCAAAACTTCTCGTGCTGGCCAGTTTATCTTCGCTGTCATCGGCAATAGTTCCATGCAGCGCGGGCCGCTCTGGTGGGCGGCCACCCATCGCCACCACCACAAGCACTCAGATCATGAGGAAGACATTCATTCGCCTGTAATAAGTGGCTTCCTCTGGTCGCACATTGGCTGGCTCACCTCGATGAAAAATTTCCCCACAGCCTACAAAAGCATCCCGGATCTAAGTAAATATCCTGAATTGGTGTTTCTGAATCGCTATGATCAGACAGTGCCCTTTGCTTATGGGATTCTGATGTTAATTGTCGGATTCGCTCTTGAAAAACTCTTTCCGACGTCAGGCGTCACCATGGGCCAATACTTTATCTGCACCTTCTTTATCAGCACCACAGTCCTATTACATGGCACCTTATTTATCAACTCACTTGCCCACGTGTGGGGCAAACGGCGCTATGATACCTCTGATGATAGTCGCAACAGTTGGCTTTTGACTTTTATCACCCTTGGAGAGGGATGGCATAACAACCATCACCGCTATCCGCACTCCGTGAGACAAGGATTCCGCTGGTGGGAACTGGATCTTACCTATTATGGTCTCAAGCTTCTCTCATTCACCGGCCTGATTTGGGATCTGCGACCTGTCCCACGCGCCGTTGTCGAGGAAGGAAATCTTCAATCGAAGCCGCAGCCCACGCAATGAGTCGCAAGAACGTTGCTATCGTAGGCTCGGGGATCTCAGGCTTGGCGTCAGCTTGGTTTCTGTGTAAGGAACACGATGTCACGATTTTCGAGAAAGATTCTCGGGTGGGTGGCCATTCCAATACGGTAATGGTTTCGGAAAATGGGCATCAGATTCCCGTGGATACCGGGTTTATGGTCTATAATGAAGTGACCTATCCATTGCTCACTCGGTTATTTAAAGAGCTGGGGGTCACCACTCAGCCGACTTTCATGTCATTCAGTGTGCAGCATTTGAAGGATCACATGGAATTCAATGGTGGTAGCCTGAATTTACTTTTTGGCCAACGCTCGAATTTGTTCAACTTCCGTTTTTGGAAGATGCTACTGCAGATCAATCGGTTCAATCGGGAAACCGTGGAAGAGCTGCGGGATTGTCATTTCGGTGATATGCCGTTGCGCGAATACGTGAAAGTTAGAGGCTATGGCGAAGATTTTCTTCGCTGGTATTTATCGCCCATGGCTGCTGCCGTTTGGTCGAGTCCGCCGGAGCGGATCGAGCAATTTCCGGCACGCACACTGATGCGCTTTTGGCACAATCATGGATTCCTCGGATTGGACACTCAACATCCATGGCGCACCGTCACAGGAGGCTCCCGCAACTATGTGGAGAAATTAACCGCACCCTTCGAATCCCGGATTCGTAGGGATAGCGGGGTGAAATCCATCACACAACTGGCTGATGGTAGAACAGAGTTAAGTCTTCTCGATGGTAGCCATCATGAGTTTGATCAAGTCGTCGTTGCAGCTCATGGCGATCAAGCGCTTGGGATGCTGAGTGATGCCACACTTTTGGAAAGAGATCTACTTAGCCGCTTTCCCTATCAGAAAAATGAGGCAGTTCTTCATACAGACTCTAATGTCATGCCAAAAACACGCCGCTGCTGGGCCTCGTGGAACTATCGCACCGATGCACAGAATCGCTGCTCTACTCATTATTGGATGAACGAGTTACAGAATGTTTCTCAGAACGAGAACTATTTTGTCTCTATCAATCCGAGTTCTCCACCTGCGGCAGATCAAGTGAAACGCAGATTGGTTTACGAACACCCTCTGTTCGATTTGGAATCAATTGCCGCTCAAAAGTGCCTGCCGGAATTGCACAGCGCTGGCGATCAAACTGGACGGTATTTCTGCGGAGCTTGGCAGAGATATGGATTTCACGAGGATGGCTTATGGTCAGCCGTGAATGTCTGCACTCAAATCTTGGGAAGGAGTCCTTGGTCATGAATTACCTCTACGAATGTGCGGTAGGCCATTGTCGCTTCAAGCCGAAAAGGCATGCTTTTGATTACGATGTATTCATGTTCTCCGTGGATATCGATCAACTGCCGAAGGTGAAATTTTTCAGTCATAATCGCTTCAATCTATTTTCGATTAACGACAAAGACCATATCAATCTAGGCGAAGCCGGTGGGATCCGTCCCAATCTTATCAAATGGCTCTCGAATCAGGGAATCAACTGTCCGAGCGATTCAAAGATTCGCTTGATGACGTTTCCTCGCGTGCTCGGCTATGGTTTCAATCCGGTATCATTCTACTATGTCGAGTCTGCGGGCGGCGAACCGATTGTCGCAGTAGCGGAGGTCGTCAATACGTTTCATGAGATGAAGCTATTTGCCCTCCAAAACCGCGATGCGGCGGGCGTGTGGAATTTGCGAATCGCAAAGAACTTTTATGTATCTCCATTTTCAGACCCGGCCATGCAGTTTGACTTCCGTCTCGGTAGTCCGACAGAAAAATGGCTGGTAAATATTGACGACTACGATGGCGACGATCGAATGCTCGCAAGCAGCATTAGTGGCTTACGAAAGCCGCTTACAGCCCTGCGATTGTTAGGATACGCGGTCAAATACCCGGCAATGTCGTTAAAGATTATTGGAATGATTCACTGGCATGCATTTCTACTATGGCGTAAGAAAGTGCCATTTCTCCGCAAGACTGAGCGCCGTGAAGTCCAGCTGGATGTCCTCCGGCCCCATCAAAGTTTAAAGAAAAATCAACCATGAATGCACTGACTGATTTCGAAAATGAAATGGTGCCCGTAGCCACCACGCCTAAAGCCACATGCGGATTTGCCGAGCGGATGGTCATTAAATTATTGGATAAAATGCCATTGGGCGGCCTTAGATTGGAATATCCGAATGGAGACGCACGCCACTTCGGTGAAACAGGTGCACTTGTCACGGCACGAGTCTTTCTAAAGAATGAGCAGGAATTCTTCAAGCGCTGCGCGTTTTATGGAAATATCGGGATGGGAGAGGCCTACACCGATGGAATATGGGAAACCGATGACATTGCGGCCGTAATCACATGGTTCATTCTCAATGTGAATGCATTACAGGGTGCTGAAACATCGTCTTCACGACTACCGGGTGTCAATCTCTTGAAAATTGTGAATTGGTTCCGACATCTCAAACGTGAGAACTCGATAGAGAATAGCCGAAAAAATATTTCCGAGCACTATGATTTAGGAAATAACTTCTATCAACTCTGGCTTGATCCCTCAATGACCTATTCGAGTGCTAGGTTTGACCATCCGGGCCAATCTCTCGAACATGCACAAATCGGGAAATACGATGCACTTTGTCGCAAGCTCAAGCTGACTTCAGGCGATCGGGTTCTCGAAATCGGCTGTGGATGGGGAGGATTCGCAGTTCACGCAGTGAAAAATTATGGCTGCACCGTTCTGGGAATCACACTCTCCGAAGCACAAGCCACCTACGCTCGTAAGCGGGTATCAGACGAGGGCCTGCAAGAACAGATAGAAATACGGATTCAGGATTATCGTCACGTCACAGGAACTTTTGATAAAATCGCTTCAATCGAAATGCTGGAAGCGGTCGGAGATAAGTATCATGAATCTTTCTTCGCAAAGTGCGCTGAAGTTCTGACTCCAGCCGGTCTTCTTGGCGTGCAAATGATCACAGTGCCGGATTGCAGCTACGGCAGTCTCAAGAGAAATGTGGATTGGATCCAAAGACATATCTTCCCGGGATCACTTCTTCTCAGCGTCGGGAGAATCAATCAGGTGCTTTTAAAAACCGGGAATTTATTCATGCATGATCTCGAGGACCTCGGGGCCGACTATGCGCTTACGCTATCCATTTGGCATAAGAATTTCAATTCTGTATTAGCCGAGGTGCGTGGTCAGGGATTCGACGAGGCATTCATCCGTAGTTGGAACTATTACCTGAAATATTGTGAAGCTGCCTTTGATTCCCGGAATATTTCGGTAGTTCAGGCGATCTATACCCGCCCGAATAATCCAAAGTTGCGGCATCACCTAATGGCGGAACGATCCTAATGAGCCAGTCCAAAACGAAAGATACGCAAGAACGAGAGAGTTGGTGGCGGCGTTGGTTCGTGGCACCGGTGCTGGCGCAGCTTACCCAAGGCATTTCGCCAGAACGTCTCGCATGGACTATTTCGCTGGGAATGGTCGTTGGAGTATTTCCCATTATGGGTTCCACAACCTTGGTATGTCTATTGGTAGGGTATGCACTCCGTCTGAATCAACCGATATTGCATGTATTCAAAACGGCGGTTTACCCGTTGCATCTGGTCTTAATTCTTGTTTTCATTCATCTGGGACAACGATTATTCAATGTGCCGCCTCTCTCCTTTTCCATTCCTGAGTTACTTTCTCAGTTCAAGTCAGATCCCCTACAGTTTGCCAAAGATTTCGGGTTGGCAGCATTTCATGGAGTAGTTGCGTGGGTGTTGGTAGCGCCGTTCGCTGTATTTCTGATCAAGCTTTCCATATTGCCGGTGCTGACCCGTCTTAGCCATTCTATACAATCTAAAAAGGAGGTGCTGCCGTGAGTGTGTGGAATCAATTTGCTAGCGGCGCGGTGCTGATGAGTTCTTTCTTTCTCCTCGGGTGGATGTATGCACGGAAGATCAACAACTATTCATGGGTAGATGTATGTTGGGCATTTGGAATTGGCATCACAACGACATTTTGGCTAGCTCTAGGCGATTGGAGCATGAAGCACGGTGTCGCAGCCGGGATGGTAGGAATATGGAGTCTGCGCTTGGGCGGGCACTTGCAAAAGAGGATACGCAAGCACCATCCATGTGAAGATACGCGCTATACTAAATTGCGGGAAATTTGGAAAGGAAACGTGGCTTCTAGGTTTTTTTGGTTTTTTCAAGCTCAAGCATTATCGGTCATTATATTGGCGATTCCATTCTTTTTCATCGCCCGCGATTCTGATGCTTCGTGGAGTTTGTGGGAGACAGTTGGATTAATATTCTGGCTCACTGGAATTCTCGGTGAATCAATCGCTGATGCCCAGATGACGACCTTCAAGCATAAAAATCATTCGTCCGACGCGGTTTGTAAAAGTGGGCTTTGGTATTATTCCCGACATCCCAATTATTTTTTCGAAGCAGTTATTTGGACGGGTTTCTATTTCTATGCATGTGGATCTACTTGGGGCTGGGCCACTATTCATGCGCCAGCGTTGATCACCTATCTCTTGCTATTTGTAACCGGAATTCCACCTACAGAAGCAAGTGCAGTTTTAAGAAAGGGTGATGCCTATCGGCGTTATCAAAATTCGACGAGTCCTTTTGTCCCTTGGTTCCCGAAAAAATCTTAATTAAATTTCTTTCTTAGAATATCATGATAAACACTGACGAACTATTGGCCAAAGGAATCGTGCCTGACAAACTCATCCGGCTCGGCATTCGTAGTCGCCTCGCTGGCACATTGGCTCCTTTTGAGAAGCTGAATTGTGAGCAACGCCAAGCAAAATTAATGCAACATGTCGCTGAACTGCGTGCCAGCCCCATCGCGATCGCTACAGATGAGGCGAACGAGCAACACTATGAACTTCCCACCCGGTTTTTCGAGCGGGTGCTTGGAAAACACATGAAATATAGTTCGGGCTACTGGGATGAAGGTGTCACCACTATTGAGGAATCAGAAGCTCGGATGCTTGCGCTTACATCGGAGCGCGCTGAGTTAGTCGATGGCCAGCGGATTCTGGAACTCGGTTGTGGTTGGGGATCGCTCACGCTGTGGATGGCGGCGCATTACCCGAATTCTCAGATCACTGCTGTTTCGAACTCACGTTCGCAGAAACTTCATATCGACTCTCAGCTCGCTGCCCGTGGCCTGACCAACGTAGAAGTGAAGACTGCAAATATGATTCATTATGACGGCGAAGGGGAGGGGATCTTTGATCGGGTGGTCTCCGTGGAGATGTTTGAACACATGAAGAATTACGAGTTACTGCTCGGGCGGGTAGCAAGCTGGTTGAAAAAGGGCGGTAAAATGTTCGTCCATATCTTTACTCATCGTGAATATGCCTATCACTATGAAGCCACTGGTGAGGATGACTGGATGGCGCGGTATTTCTTTACCGGTGGACAAATGCCATCGGATGATCTTTTGCTCTATTTTCAAGAACAGTTAAAGATTGAAGGCCATTGGCATGTAAATGGAAAACATTATCAGAAAACTTCTGAAGCATGGCTTAGTCGGATGGATGCTGCGCGTGATGAACTATTTCCAATCATTGGGCAAACCTATGGAACGGAGCAGCAAACCCGCTGGTGGGGTTATTGGCGGGTATTCTTCATGGCGTGTGCCGAGTTGTGGGGATACCGCAACGGAGAAGAGTGGATTGTTTCCCACTATCGGTTCACCAAACCTTTGTGAGAAATTTTATAGATCGCCTCCCGCTAGCAGTAGCGCGCCACGAATTCCGGCTTCTTGGCCTAGTGCGGGTGGAATCACGTAATTCGTAACACAGGCCGCTGGGAAATAGCCGGCGGCGATTTCCTGCAACTGATTGTTAATTTGATCGTGAAACCCGGCTGCTTGCGAGACTCCGCCACCAACGATCACACGCGCTGGGCAGACAATTGCGATAAGGCTTAAAATTCCATGTGCCAAATACCAGGCTTCCATTTCCCACGCTGGGTGAAGAGGCGGGAGGTCGTGCGCAGGTTTTCCCCAGCGGGCAGCCATGGCGGGACCGCTGGCAAGTCCTTCAAGGCAGTCTTTATGAAAAGGGCAGATCCCAACATAGTCATCACCTCGTGCGCGTGGAACCTTGAGATGTCCAAATTCTGAATGCAGCGCGCCGTGGACTAGCATTCCATGGGACATGATTCCTGCGCCTATGCCGGTGCCTATGGTAATATAGCAAAGGTCTTCAACACCCACAGTGGCTCCAATCTTCGCTTCAGCTAGAACGGCAGCATTCACATCAGTTTCTAAAACGATCCTACAGTTCGGAAAGGGTTTCTGGATCGCCTCAATCAGTGAAAAGTCCGACCAACCTGCTTTCGGGGTGTTATGGAAAACACCGAAGTCTTTTCTACCTGCTGTAACGCCAATCGGACCAAATGCCCCGATGCCAATTCGTTGCGGAATTCCCCGTTCTTTGATCCAGTCGATGACGAAACTCAGGGTCTCATGCGGAGTTGTGGTTGGAAACCGACATTCCTCGTCTATTTGTCCGCTTGCATTCCCAATGGCCACCACGGTCTTTGTCCCTCCAAGTTCAATTGCTGCAATCATTCTGGAAAAAGGTAATTAATAAATTAGAGGTTACTTTGCGGAGTGAAATTCGGGGTTTGTGCGAAGTAAACGCATTTCAGGGGCGAAATGTTGAAAACCGACCTATAAGCGGCAGATTTCTTTCGAAGTTGACAGGAATCTTAAGTCTCTGCCCGAAAATTTGGTTGCTACGTCCGCTTCAAATACGTTTCATAAATCCATCGCGTGGAGGAAAAATGAATACAATTAAAGTTCTAATCGCCGAAGACCACACCATTCTCCGAGAAGGATTGCTGCGAGTCTTTGAACACAATCCTGATATTCACATCGTTGGCGAGGCTAAAGACGGGCGCCAGGCAGTCTCCATGGCAATGGATTTGGATCCAGATGTCGTCTTGATGGACATTGCGATGCCGAGTCTCAATGGACTAGAGGCCACTCGGCAACTGGTGAAGCTGAAGCCTGGGATTCGAATTCTTATCCTGACCGCGCATAATGACGATGCTTACGTTCAAAGCGCAATTGAGGCTGGAGCTTCTGGGTTCTTGCTAAAGCAAACTTCCGCAAACGATGTGTGTTGGGCGATCCGGGAATTGCACAAGGGCAAATTATTGTTCAGCCCATCAATCGCTCGTCGCTTGACGCGTGTCGACCCGAAAGGCTCCGGGAAACCCACAGCTCTCAATAAGAAAGAGGCGCTGTTGACCTCTCGAGAAATGGAAGTTTTACAGTTAATTGCAGAGGGTAATGCCAATAAAGAAACGGCCGCTGCTCTTAGCATCAGCATCAAGACTGTTGAAAAACATCGGGGACGCTTAATGGAAAAGCTCGATATCCACGACACTGCCAGTCTCACACGCTATGCGATTGCCGCCGGAATTATCGAGAGCAGCGTTCAGGGCACGACATTGTAAGAGCCGCACGGTCTTATAAACTTAGTAGGGCTTCAATCTATTGTCGATTCGATCATATTCTAGTAATATACAGGGCGGTTTCAACCCGGAAGCGCAACGATAGCGGCTTGGTCTGCGATTACCTCCCGAGGGGCCCTCCAGCCAAGACATTTTGTCGGGCGATCGTTGAGCTTTTTCTGAACTTCCCGGACTTGTTCATCGGTGATTTTCCCGAAGTCAGTTTGCTTTGGGAAATACTGTCGGATCAGGCCGTTTGTATTTTCGTTCAACCCCCTTTCCCAGGAGTGATACGGTTCGGCGAAGTAGGCTACCGAACCGAGGATTTCATCGATTAAGGCATGTCTGGCAAACTCCTTGCCGTTGTCATAGGTGAGGGTGTGGACGCTCCTACGATGCTGATGGAGGGCGGTGATGATTGACTCGGTGACGGCTATCGCGCTTTTGTTTGATGCCTTGAGAACAAAGGTAAAGCGGCTTCTTCGTTCCATCATGGTGACCAGATCCTCACCCGAAGGAGTGCCTATCATGGTGTCCATCACGTAGTCTCCGAAACGGGCTCGGTGTTCGACCTCGGGCGGACTTTCACCTATCATGCGCTGACCCGGAATGCGTCCGCGCCGCTTTCTGGGCGAGCCGCACCTGCGATAGCTGCGGATTTTGTGACGTAGGCTTGTGTGGAGATCCCCGCCCGCCTTTTTCTCCACCCACAGACGCCGGTAAATCGACTCGTGGCTGATTGGCTCGATGCCTTCCAGTTTCATCCTGTTGCGGATTTCCTCGGGACTCCACTGCACGGTGCTCAACTTGTCCTGAACGTATTCCCAATGCTCCGGGGCGATGCGTGAGGCACGACAGGAGGCTTGCACGGCACGCTCTGCGGCTGCTTTACTTGCTGGGGGGCGGTATAGGTTCCCGAGGGGTTAGAGTTGCGTTTGAGCTCGCGCCAAACTGTCGTGCGGTGGCGGTCTGTGATGGCTGCGATCTCGGTGTTGGAACACTTCTTGCACTTTAGGCTGGTGATGGTAGAACGTTCTTCGTGGGTCAGGTGCTGGTTGGACATTTGTGCTTGGATTCAATTTTGAACGAGGAAATTAAAGCCGTTCATCAAGCCCTGATCCACCCTATTCCGATCCGTTGCAGTTCCGTGTTGAATCCGAGAACCAATAATTATAAAAATCGACACTATACTTGTCCTCGGCCTAATGGGGGCTGGGCGATTTGCTGGTTAGGTGCATTGGAGTGGTGCTGTTTGGGTGAGGAGGCGGAGGGCTTCGGCGCGATGTGTGGTGTAGTGGTCTTTAACGTCGATGGAGAGGGTTTGGGTAAAATGTCGCTATTGGACTGTAGCCATCGGTTGGCGAGGTTGGGGCGGCGTGCTTCCTGCGGTACGAGGAAACGGCGGAGGTGAACGACGAGCTTGAGGCGGTTGGCGCAGGTGACTGTATCCCAACCGATCCACGTATCACGGTCCTTGAGTCGCTTGGCGGCACCGTTCCAACACAGGACGGCGCGGAGCTGGCTGATTTCAAACGAATCGCTGACCGTGCAAACCTGAAGGGTGGGATCGATGTGAATTCCCGGAGCGAAGGTCGTCGAGGAGGTCATGACGACCCTAACATGCAAATCCGAGGCTCTGTGTTTCGCGAAAAACTTACGATCTAGCTCTGGCCGAGGCCATGACTTCGCCTGCCAATCGCCCTGCTGAGGCTATACCACCGCACAAAATATTCTCTAAGCGCTAAGTCTAATCACCACCATTATCGCCACTATTTTGATCATCATAACCGCCAAGAAGATCCCGTAGAGGAGCTCGAAACGGATAATATTAAAAAATTATCCCGCACCTACCGATTCCAAACCGGTGTGGCTCCCCCACGCAAAAGACATTTCCACCATCTTACCGATCTCGCCTAATCTCTCTCCACAATTTTTGTCGTGACCAAGACAAAGATTGTGGATACTGAAAGCCGATGAAAGCTAAAACTGAATTGCTACTCTACCGTTTACTTTGGTTGGCCAAAAAGCCGCTGAGTCCCAGCTATTATAACTTAGAGCAATCCTTTGAGGGTTGGGCTTACCATAATGGACTACTCAATCAAATCCATCACCTCGAGGCGAAAGGCTTGCTCGAAGTCATAGAGGATCGCGCGTCAGGGAAGCGGCTTCACAGACTCACCGAAGCAGGTCGTTCTTTCGTATCCGGCGGACGCGATCCAGAAACCGCTTGGGCGAAGCCATGGGATCGCAAATGGCGCTTATTCCTTTTCGACATCCCTGAAATTGAAAGCTCGAAACGTCGCCAACTTACCCGCGCTCTCGCCAAGGCAGGCTGCGGATGCCTGCAAGGTAGTGTTTGGATTTCACCCGCTGCCCCTCCTGAAATCGAAAGACTTGTCGCTAGTGATGACTTGGACTGCACCCATTTGCTACTTCTCTTGGCAGATTCCAAAGGCCCGAAAGTCGATGCCAAAATGGTCAGCGGCGCATGGAATTTCGAAGCGATCAACGCGGCATATCAGAAGCTCTTGGAAACCTTGGGACGCTTTCCGCAAGTCTCAGACGACAAGACACGCGAATCGCTGGAAGCTTGGACAGCAGAGGAAAGCGCCATCTCTCGCACCATTTTGCGAATGGACCCATTTCTACCCTCGGAGCTACTACCCAAAACATACGCGGGTAAGAAAATTTGGAAAAACCGCCGCAAGATCCTTGCCGAAGCCGCCCGATTGGCATCTACCCTGTCTGCACCCTCATGTATTGGTGACCTATAGCAAAATCAATCTACCAGCACGAAATTCGGCTCAGCGTCTCTCGTGGTATAGTGGGGAGATGGAATTCTCTGATAGACCTCAGTATCATCTTTTCCAAGAACTACTGAATATCTAGTAACCCCTCCACGTCATAATTCGATCAACAAACAATTCTGGTCATGGCCACGACAAGAATTAGAGGGGGGGGAGATTGGGACTTAGAGAGGATAAAAAATATTTTTTCTGCATTCGAAACCAAATGCATCCATCCGTATCCCTCCTAGAGCGAAGTGGTCCGCAAGATCCGGCCAACTTTACAGCAGAGTCCGGCTCACCTAGGGCGTTGCGGTCGTCATCAAAGGTTTCATGGCTAGGTCGCATTGGCAGAGCAAGAGCTGGTTTAGCGTTTGGAACGATTCACACGCTCGCGGTGATTGCGGCGATTTTTAACGCGACGGCCATTGTTCGACATGCAAATTGAAGTTTGCGCTCTGCAAGTGCTAGATAGGGAATTCGCTTGAATCAATCGGTTACAATTTCCTCGCAAGTTTCGTCCGTTTCGTGCGGATCTATCTTTGGTGTGAATTTACAAGTTGGCGGCGGGTTGCACTTGCGTAACAGCTGCTGCTTAAAAGCTTCATCGCAGGGGGATACTAGCAACGGGAACCTATACAGCGGCTGGCCCAAGTGGAAATGAGGCGGGCAGCGTAATCGGCGTCGGCGGGAGCGGTGAGAAGGTGGTCGGCACCGGTGAGGGCGACGAAGCTTTTCGGATGGCGGGCAGCGGCGTAGATGTGTCCTGCTTTTTCAAGCAAGACGATCTGGTCACCTGGGGCGTGCATGATGAGGAGTTCTAGGTCGAGGGCGGCGATACTTTGCTCGTGGGAAAGGTATACCATGTCGTCAAGAAAGCGGCTGCCGATGGTGAATTGGCGGTCGGCATGGGTGACGGTGGCTTTTCCCTCGCGGCGGATGGTTTCAATATCGTCAGCGATGAGGTGAATAACGTGCGCAGAATCCGCCGGGGCACCAATGGTGGCGACTGCACGGCACTCGGGGATGTGCGGAGCAGCGGCGAGCACAGCGGCACCCCCAAGACTGTGGCCGATGAGGAGGCTGGGCGCTTTGTGATTTTGGCGCAGCCAGTCTGCGGTGATGCGGAGGTCCTCGATATTCGAGAGGAAGCTGGTGCCGCTGAAGTCGAAGCGCAGGGTGGCGATGCCTTCACGGGCTAGGAGACGGGCGATGCGGGTGGCGGCACGGCGGAAAGTGTGTGGCCGTCTGGGTTGGGAATGGTGTGGTGGCTAGTGGCGGGCTCGCTGGAGATGCCGGCCAGTGTCAGGAGGGCTTCAATTTCAACACGTCGATTGAGACCGTCGAGCCATTCATTAGGGAGCCATGCGAGGCCATGGGCGGCACCCATCAGGAGGCCGATGGGCAGGCCGCGTGCGGCATTGTCGCCACCGACCATGGCGTTGGCGATGAGGGCTTCGAGCGGGTGTTCGGAGTAGCTTAGCAGGAACCAGAGAGTGAGTGGGAAAGCTTGTTGGGTATTACAGGCAAGACCGAATTTATCTCCTGCGGCGTTAGAGTTCAGGTCGGAGGCGGCAATCGCTTGATCGAGGAAACTGCGGGCATCAAGGGCTTGGTATGAAATGTGGGCGGCAGCTTCGAGGGCGGCGGGAATTGCCGATCCGGAGACAATTGCATCTGAGGCGCGGGTGAAAAACTCAGCGGCATCGATTGTCGCCCGGTCGCCGTGGGTGAGTGCGGTTTGGGCGCGAGCGGCGTCGATGCGTTCCGAGAGCGGACGGGCAGCGAGCAGAGCGATGATGGGAGCGATGCGGGCTGCACCGGCTAGATCGCTGCTTTCGGAAGCTGCATCCACACTGCGCTCGAGGAAGCCAAGGGTGGATTTGGTGGCACCGTCGCGATAGGCAGGCGGATTATTTTTCCAAAACTGGTGCCAATCATCGCGCCAGCCGTCTTTAAAAAAACCTTGGCGAAGGACGAGACTACGGAGAAGCGCGAGAGTTTGATCGCCGTAATGGGTGAAATCACCAGCGGATTTTGCGGGGTGGTATGTGCTACGGGGAGCGTCGTAGTTTCGGATTCCGTCGGGGTAGAGCTTAGAAATCTTGGTAGGCTCGTAAATCCAGTGGGGGCCGAGCGCGAGGGCATCAGCACATAGCGAGGGCAGAAGGAGTTGGCGAGCGAGGGCGTTCATGGTAAAAAATTGCGGCTTCGCAAGGAGTGTCCATGGTAGGCAGCGGTTGTCACTTCGCTTTCTTTGGAAAAATTTTACATGTGCCCGTGTGGATGATGAGCCTCGTGGGATAGAACGTTCGGAATTGTGATCTATGCCTTCTGACCCGCATGTTTTCTTTCGGCGAATTCCTCGATGGCTTTGGCGCAAAATGCTGGGAGGTCGTCTGGATTTCTGCTTGTCACCAACCCTTGATCGCAGACGCATTCTTCATCGACCCACGTGGCCCCGGCATTTTTTAAATCGGTCTGCAGACTGGGCCATGAAGTCACCTTGCGTCCACGGACTACGTCGGCCTCTATCAACATCCAAGGACCATGGCAAACTGCGGCCACAGGTTTATGCTGAGTGAAAAATTCGCGCACGAAGCTAACGGCTTTTTGGTTCACTCGTAGCGCATCAGGGTTAAAGACGCCGCCGGGAAGGACGAGACCGCTAAAGTCGGATGCGGAAACTTCATCCACTGTCTTGTCCACGCTGAATCGATCCGCTTTTTGATCATGGTTAAACCCTTGGATTTCACCGGTTTTTAAAGATACAAGGACGACTTCGGCACCTGCCGCTTTAATGACCTCCCAGGGTTTTGTGAGCTCCACTTGTTCAAATCCGTCAGTTGCGAGAAATGCGATTTTCTTTTTTGTTAATTGGTTGTTCATAAAGATCGAATTGTGATTGATAAGGGTAATTTGTTATTTATATCTTTCGATGAAATCTGACTCTAATGTTTGCCGAGATGAATCAGTTTTTTGTTCACAAATTCCATAATTCCAAGCTTAGAGAGCTCCCTGCCGTATCCTGAGTTTTTAATCCCTCCAAACGGTAATTCAGCTTGTGATTTGGTAGGCTGGTTCACGAACATCATGCCAGTATCCACTGCTTCCGCCACGGCTCGCGCACGTTCGGGATCGTTGGTGAACACGGATCCACCAAGTCCATAGGATGAGTCATTTGCCAGCCGGATCGCTGCATCTTCGTCCTTCACAATATATACAGTCGCCACGGGTCCGAAAAGCTCTTGATCATAACTTGGCATCTCTGCTGTGACATCGGTGAGAATTGTAGGATTAAAATAGGCACCCTTGCGATCAGCGCGCCCGCCTCCGAGTATTACAGTCGCGCCAGCTGCCACGGTTGCTTGGACCTGATCATCCAACTTTTGTGCAGCACTTTCCGAAGAAAGAGGACCTACATCGGTGTCGGGATTCATTGGATCTCCTAGTTTCATTGCTGCCATCCCTTTTTTAAGGCCGGCCATAAATTGCTCCGCGACTTTCTCCACCACGATCATTCGTTTGGAGGCGACGCAGGATTGTCCAGTATTAGTCATTCGACCTTTGATTGCCATCTCGATGGTTTTTTCCAGATCCGCATCTTCTAATACGATGAATGGATCATTACCACCGAGTTCCAGTACGGTGGGTTTTAAATTTTTCCCCGCTAGTGCGGCCACCGAACTGCCCGCCCCCTCACTTCCCGTTAGTGAAACACCGCGGACATGTTTATGCTCGATGATGGGTTCTAAGAAATCGTGAGGAATCAGTAGATTGGTAAAAACTCCGTCGGGCAAACCACTTTCTTGTAGCAGAGAAGCAATTTTCTCAGCACATTGGGGGACAATGCTCGCGTGTCGAACGAGAGTAGTGTTTCCAGCCATCAGATTGGGGGCGATGAATCGGATCACTTGGTAGAATGGAAAATTCCAAGGCATC
>JBGSUW010000031.1:0-57120 GCA_041753275.1 Akkermansiaceae bacterium
GGCTCATCCGCAAAATCTGTGGGTGGACTTTGGTTCTGGAAGGTCGCCTAACTGATGATAGAGAGCCACCTTCAAATGCTCGAAGTTCCTAAATCCAAACGCTTTGCGTATAGTTAGTCCCACCTTCAGGTTGAAACCTTCCACCATGCCGCTACTGTACTTTTTTCGGGCCTCAAAATAGTTCATCAGTAAATCCTCGTGCCGGGGCAAGGTTTTGACGAATTTCTTGAGCGGCTCGATACGGCTGCGCATCGTTCTGTTGCACCAATTATGTAGGTATTGTCTGGCGTGCCGTGGACTGTTGTATTTCCAGAACACATCGAATGCTTCTTTGATACAATAGGCCCTAACTGTTTTCAAATCGTAGGTGAGTAGGTCTTTGAGCCGAGTTCTTTGCCCGATGGTGAGATTCTCGGGGCGTTTTAGGAAGCAGTAGCGCGCCTTGCTCAACACTGGATCGTATCCTTCTGCCTGGAGCCTCTTGGTTTCCTGGCGGTCTTTGACGATACCGATGAGGCGTCTCGATCCGTCGTTGATCTGGTAGATAAGTGTCATGTAGTGGTGGCCAAGGGTGTAGGCGACCTCGTCAATGCCGATGGCGGTGACTCCTTTGAGACAACGGTTAGCCAGACCGTAGTCCACTGCCCATTTGACACTGCGAAACACGGTGTCCCACTTGCTGTGGAATTGGATTGCGGTTTGTTTCCAACTGAGATGTTTGGCCCATTGTGAGAGGAAAAGGCGGAATGCGTTGGTGCTTTGGTGTTTACCATCCGCCCACGGAATCTGCTCGATGGTGACGCCACAAGCTTTGCAATCCACGCGTCGCATCCGTTAGCGAAAACGCACTTGGATGTTCCATAGGGGGATGAAGTCGAATAGGCGATCCGTCGGCATGTGATCATAGGTAGGACCTTTGCAAAGGCATTTCGAGCAGACGGGCTTCGCGTTCTTGCGGGGGACGATCCGGACTTCGATGACTGGGAACAGTGTTTCGCGAACCACGCCGTATAGCGCCAATGAACGATGACACCGGAGTAGAACCATTAGAAATCGATCACCATAACCTTAAGTTAAACTTTTTCGACTTCAATCAAACCAAGAACCGCCAAAGAGCGATGATGCATCACCTCAGAGATTCACCGTCTGATCCTTATAACGACCCGCAGCTAAGGTGCGAAGCTCTTTGGAGGAATTCTTAATTTCCACAGCTCCTTCAAAACTCACACCTTCTCCAATCTGAACTGGACCTGAAATTTTCAGTGAGCGGCATTTGATGAGACTCGGAGAACCCAAACTGGCGATTTGATCTACCAGTTTGTAATCATCTGACAGAGTAATATCTGGTGGAATATCATTCCGTGATGGCGCAAGTTGGACTTGGCCATTCGCCATCACTTCATAGGCATCCGAGCGAAGAGCAAGCAGATCAGCCGTAGTCTTCACCGGAGCGAAGCGACTGCGCGGCACGTCAATCGCGGCGGAGCCGGCAAAGCACTCAATCGCAGCGCCCATGGCGATTTCCAACTGAATTACGGCCGCCGAGTTCTTATCTCGCGGATCCACCGTTTTATTATTTCGAATCATCGGCAGCGGTAGAACTCCTGAGTCCGCCGCGAGTTGTTCTTTAAGGAGATCCAAACGAAGCCAAAGGTTATTGGTATTAAAATAACTATGGTAATCAATGTCCTGAAATGTCTCTATATCTTCAGCGAGTGTTTGCGCAGTTTCTCTCAGTAAAAGCCTGCCATCTGCTTTGCGCACCGCGAGATGGCCGCCTTTGCGATCCGCAGCAGTCCTGCGGGTCACTTCCATCAAAAACGGAGCTCCTGAATCTGCAAAATATTGGAGAATGAGCGGATCCAAGATGGCTCCTAAATTATCAGAATTTGAAACAAATGCATACTTCACCCCATCTGCAAGCAGACGATCAAGCCAGCCACTACCGACAAGTGCTGGATACAAATCTCCATGTCCGGGAGGGCACCATTCATGCTCTGGATCGGCAGGCCACTCAATAGGTGCGAGGGTTTTAGCATCAATTTTAGGAATCTGATTCTGCATTAGCTCGACCTCCGCAGCCTCTGCAAGCCCGCTCGCCCGATAACGTTCCAGGTGGGCGAGGGTGTCCTCGCTGGTGCTGAAGCTATTCATTAAAAGCAAGCGTACGGGCGCACCGCTGGTGGCACGCAAATCGAGAATCTGGCGGACCATCAGATCGAGGAAATTCACTCCATCCCGGACCGAGAGCAGGCTTTTGGGTCCCTGCAATCCCATGCCGGTGCCGAGGCCGCCATTGAGCTTGATGACCACGGCTTGCGCGACGAGCGATGGATCGACCAAAGTATGATCAACAATGGATTCCAGTGTGGTCAGGCCGCGTGCAGGGGCGATGGAGGTCTCGGGAATCATCCCGGTTTCCTCCCGGAGAAGTGCTTCGTAGTTGCGGCGGAAGGCACGAATGGCGGCATCTCCCATACCGGCGGCATTCATCTTGATTTCAAAAGCGGCGAAGTTTCCCATAGGTTTAGTTTAAAAGTTTTGAAAAGGTTAACCCAACGCGGGGGAGATAAAGTTTCTGATTAACTTAAGGCCGATTTCCTGACTCTTCTCGGGGTGAAATTGACAGGCAAACATTCTTCCGCGCTCGACGGCTGCAGCAAACGTTTGGCTGCCGTAAGTGGTCTCAGCGATCACGACTTCACTCTCCAGCGCGACAGGGAAATAGGAATGCACGTAGTAGAAATACGGCTCGGCTCCAAGGTCATGCCAAAGGGACGAGCGCTGGTGGCAGGCGAGCGCGGAATTCCAACCCATGTGTGGGATTTTCAAACCGGGCTCTTGTTCAAAGCGCTGGACGCCGCCACGCAAGATGCCGAGGCCCGCGCTGTCTGGTGCTTCTGCGCTGGACTCAAAAAGAATTTGATAGCCCACACAAATGCCGAAATACGGTCGATCCTCTTGGATCCAATCTTTGAGAAATTCTGCGAGGCCACGTTTCTCCAACCGCTCCATACAGTCCCCGAAGGCCCCTTGGCCAGGAAGTATCAGGTGGGTAGAGTCTGCGACTTGCTCGGAACTGGCGACGATTTGTGGCTCGTGGCCAAGGGCACGCACGGCGTTTGCGACACTGCGGAGATTACCGCCGCCGTAATCAATGATGCCAATTTTCACAAGGTGTCTTTGGTGCTTGGGATGCCCTTCACCCGCGGATCGCGCTCGCAAGCATCCCTGAGGGCGCGGGCAAGTCCTTTAAAAATCGCCTCTGCGATGTGGTGGCCGTCGCGGCCATAAATTAGCTCAACGTGGATGTTTGCGCGTAAGTTAGAGGCCAGCGCGCGGCAGAATTCCTCGACCAAGGTGAATGGCATATTCGGCGCGGACGGAGTTCCAGCCGGGGCGCGAAATTCCAAGTGCGGGCGATTGCTCAAGTCAACGACTACGCGAGCCAGGGTCTCATCCATTGGCAGATAAGCACAGCCATAACGACGGATCCCTTCCTTGGTGCCCAGGGCTTCGCGCAGGCACTCGCCGATGACGATGCCGGTATCCTCGATGGTGTGATGGGAATCGACTTGGAGATCGCCGATGGTCTTCAGCTGGAGATCAAAGAGGCCGTGCTTGGAAAACAGCGTGAGCATGTGATCGAAAAACGGCAGGCCGGTATCGATCATCGAAACACCGGTGCCATCGATATCAAGTGAGAGTTCGATGGATGTTTCCGCTGTTTTACGATTGCGAGTGGAGGTGCGGGACGAGGACATGAGGGAGGCTGAAAATTTTCCAACAGACGTGATTTATGGCTTCTTTTTAACAATCGCTTCCAGCGGGGCTAGGTAGCGGGCGGATATTCCCGCGGCCTTGGCGGCGGCGAGTGCGGCCTCCTTGGCGGGGACTTCCGCGCTGCTGTGAATGACTGCGTAGGCTTCCCGGTAGGCCCTATCACCCCCCGCGCTGGCGATGGTGGGTCGCACGGAGAGACGGGCAATCTCCTTGGTGGCGAGCTGGGAGACCTCATTTAATGATGCGAGGTGGAAGGGAGAAGTCGTCAACCAACCGATCTTGGCGGCCTTCTCAGATTGGTAAAGTCTTTCAAAAGCAGCGTCTTCTTCCATCACTGCGGCCTCGGTGATCTTCCGGTCTGCAAGAGCCATTTGATCCAAACCTACTTCCCGCTCCTTGATGCGACTTTCCAGAGTATTGCGATGTTGAGTCAACTCGGCGAGATATGCTTTCATCAGACTGGTAATCGTCGGCACCAAGCTTGCGTGGGCATCGGAAGCAGCAAAGTCACGATCAAACTCGGCGAAGGAGCGAAGGGCGGATTTAACATCATTTTTGGCGATGGAAGCTCTGATTTTTTCCGCCATGGCGAGAGAATCCAGCTCGTAAGCATTTGCAAGATAGTCTTCTTTGGAAATAATGAGGCCGTTATACTTGGTGCCGCCAGCTTCAATCTGGGTAGCTTCGGACTTGAGAGTCTCGATGGCCTTTTTAGCATCATACACTTTGAGGCTCTCCGGGAAGGCTGCGATGAATTTTTCAAAAGCGGCGATCCTCGCGGTATATTCCTCATTGGTCGAGAAATCAGGGGCTGATCCTAATTTGGAAATCGCTTCAAATGCTTTGTGATCAGGCTGCTCTCGGGTGACCTTGGCAACCTCGGATTTCGGGATGGTCCGCTCGTCCTTGATCGACTTCGTGACTTGAATTTCGACAATATATGCTTCCTCAGTCTCACTGAGCACCGAGCCTTCTAACACAGAGCCGTCCTTAAGGGTGAGGGAATCTGCATGAACGGTGAGTGATGTGGCTCCGATGAAGAAGGCGGCGAGTAATTGGATTTTTTCCATAGAGTAAAAATTTCGGTTGGGCGGTGGGAATCTCCACCAAGTTTAGCGTGATGGCAAGAGCGCTTGTGCAAGCTCTTCAGGGGTGGCGACAAGGTGGGATTCACCATTTGCCAAGAATACTTTCACTTGGCCGGTGGGTACCTCGCCTGCTTCCTGACTGGGCCGTCTCTGCACCATGCGAAGGGGAAGCCTTTGGGTGGCTAGCAGTAGCTCGGGCGGAAGTTCGCTACCAGCCACGATGGCGACCTTGAAATGCCGGGCCACGGTAGCTTGCAAGAGATCTGTGTGAAGAACGGGCCGCTCCACCGCGTAGGTAGGAAGAGGCGTGGCGAGCTCGCTGAAGGTGGCGACGAGTGGCCGCTGCAGCTCAGCCAAGCGGCACTCGGCCATCGAGATCAGACCAGCGGTGGAATCGTCAAAAAGCATGATCAAGTCCGTAATGGGCAAATCAAAGATCTTTGCGGAATCCGGACATTCTTGCAAATACTCAGAAGCGGTAAATAACTCCGCTGCCGTGGTGGCGATGTCTTCCGCCCAAACGAGCCATCCGTCATCGCTGGTGATTACCGCCACATCAAGAGCGGCCTGCAGTGCGAGCGCGTAGTGGAATGCCCGCCCCTCGCCAATGGGTGCCGGGGACTCGATATCAAAAGTTCTGAGCCTAGCGCCTTGACTGAATGCCACACGTGCTTTCTGCAGCAGGTTCACGGCTTTTTCCCGCCATTCCTGATCACCCGTGGCAGCGAAGGCGGCCGCATAAGCAGAAACCATCCGGAACGTCGCAGGACCATGAGCCGAGGAATCACGTTTCACTTTGCCGGTTTTCTTCTCCCTTACTTCGATCAGCTTGGTCCTCACAGCCTCTAGCCGGGTGGTAAAGGCAGCAGGCGATTCGGCAAACTCCGCAGCCAACTCCGTGAGTGGCTTGGAAAAAGCGATGCTATTGGTCCGGAAAAGTTGCCGATCCACATCCACCTCGGAGGGTAAGTTCCCCATGGGCTTCATTCCTGTAAGTGAGATCCACCAGGCGGCATCCTCTGCGGAGAGATTTTGCTCAATTTCCTCCACCGTCCATAGCCAAGGAATGGATTCCAAATCCAAACCCAAACCCACGGCAAAGAGTCCGTCTTGAGTGGAAAAGTGCTTTTCCGAATAGCGAATGACATCGAGCGCCTTTTCCTTTGCCCAATCATTCCCAGTGGCGGAATAGGCATTGAAGAGTGCCACAGCGGCTCTCGCTTGTCCGACACATTCACGATTGAAAACCGGCAAACTCCATGAAGGGCCGCGCCGCGAGCTGAAGAGGCCGCCTTCGAGAGGATCAAACATCGCGCTTCCAAGGATATCCTTGAGCAGCTCTTGAGTGGTCTCTAGGCACTTATCCTGCAAATCCGGAGGCAATCCGGGATGAACTGCTGCGATGGATATCAGATCCAAGGCACCTGCTGGAAAAAGTCCTCCAGTTTCATCGAAACTGCGCGAAACGGGATCATATAGTGATACCAATTTTCTGATGGCGCGCACCGCATCTTCAGCGGGTTGCTCGCTCTTCACGTTGACGTTACGCCGCAGTGCGATTCTTGCCTGCCTGGAAGCATTATCCAACGCGCTATTTTTGATGACATACTCCGAGTCATCGGACCACATTTGTTCCACCATGGAGTCCGATTGATTGAAGAGCTCGATCACGCCATTTTTATCACTCGACCCCGCGGGGATCCAAGCCACTGGATTCCCATCTGCCGTCATCCAAAGGAAAAGCGGCAATTCCAAATTCTGATTAATTTCAGCGCATAGATCCGCTGTGAGAATCCCCACCTCGCGCGAGGCGTCACCATCGATGATCACCGGCACATAGTAGTCATTAATCCGCCCGACCGTCCCTGAGTTCTCGGAAAGTGCGGTAAGCACCGTTTGAAACTGTGCAAATTGAGGCATCACGATGACGGCAAATATCAAGCGATCCGCTTCCTTCGCCCGCGCCATGGTTTCCTTGGACCATGCTTGCCAATGGATCGGAGATTGTGCCTGGTCCTTATAAATAGCACCCGGTAGGGAACCAAGGCCGTTTGAACGCAATTCAGTCGGAAGGAAAGTGGGCTCATTCTGGGGATTTTTATCCTTGAAGGTGTTTTCGCGACATCCGTTGAGGCCCAAGAACAAAACGCAGCAGGCCACTGCCGAAAACCGCAAAGATTTAAGAGATTGAATTTTCATGAGAAAGAAGAACCGCGGGAGTCTGGAACAGATTTCACTTTCGGCAGGTGCCAGTTGAAGAAAAGACTTCCGCTGTGGCAAGCCGAAGCTACCGTTTGGACACAATTCCTTACGCCGTGTGATCAGTCTTGCCGTTTCCAGCCAAAAAGGAGGCGTGGGTAAAACCACCGTTTCCATCAATCTTGCCCATTCCTTTGCTCTCGCAGGGGTGCGAACCCTATTAGTCGATGCGGATCCTCAAGGATCTGTGGGATTATCACTCACCCGCCAGTCCCGCCTATTGGCAGGATTTTATGATTATCTTGCAGATCCAAGTATCCCGCTTGAGCAGCTCATCGTCCCTACCCGGCTCGAGACATTCTCATTGGTGGCCAGCGGTCAAGCCAGCGATTATGAAGCAGGCGGCGCTGGTATGGGCGCGCACCTTGCCCGGGTACGTGGATTCCTCCGCAGCACCGCCTCGCATGGATTCGATCTTTGCATCATCGATACGGCAGCCGGACTCTTCGGCATCACCGGTGATGTGATCGCCTCCAGTGATGCCATTCTCATCCCCCAACAAGCCGAGCCACTCGGCATCCGCTCGGTACCGAAGCTGCTTGAAGGCCTCAACCGGCTGCGGGTGATGAATCCCCGCCTGAGCGTATTAGGCGTCTGCATGACCATGGTGCAAAATGATCTCGCAGAGAGTACCGAGGCCGCCGCCGCCCTCCGCCAGTTGCTGCCGGAAGACATGGTTTTTAAAACTTCCATCCCCCGGGACGGGCTTTTTGTGCGGGCCAGCGCCCGCGGCCTACCCATCGCAGTATTGGAAGATGGCGTAGGTGCACAAGCGGTCTTCGATGCCCTCCGCTCTGAAATTGAGACAAAGCTCGATCCTAACTCAGCCTACCGATGACGGACCCTATTTTCCCATGGCTGGATCCCGCCGATGTGAGGCGGATGGCAGAAGCGCTGATGTGCCCCACCAGTGATGCGGCTTCCACACTCGCGGATGCAGGGTTCGACGATGGATTTGTAGGCTTTGCACCAGTGCGAAGCGGCGCAATAGCGGCAGTCCCCATCCCAGTGGCGCAGGCTGTCCCGCCCGAGCAGCCGATACCGGAAGTCCAAATCAATCCACCGCTAGAACCCGAGCCGCCGACGCCACAGCCACCAGCAAATGAGAGCGGCGCGCGGGGTCCATTCCTGGATCGGATCATGCGCTTCCGGGATTGGATGCGGGCGCAATTCGGAGCAACCGGGATTTTCATCCTAGATCGGGAAGGTGCTGTAATATTTGATGAAAGCAATCACGGCAGACTGCATTTCCTTGCCCGCAGCCTCGCGCTTGCCTCGCGCCGCCAGAGGAATTCGACGGGAAATGTGCATGTGAAAATCACCGCCAGCTCCACCCTCGAAGTCATCCCGGTGGATACCGCTTATGGCTGCCTCGTCCTTGGTGCCGTGGTGCCTGAGGCTCTTTCGCAAGGCTCCGTTGCCACGGTCATGGAAGCCCTCGCGATGATCACCACGCCGCCAGAGACTCATAGTTAGATCAAGCCTTCTGCCAAACCCAGTTTAGCTCTACTTCGATGTCCGGGTGGATGCTATGATGCACCGGGCAGCCCCTCGCCGCGCTTTCCAACAACTTGCGTTCAGGGTGCGATTCCAACAGCGGCATGATCAGATCCAGCTCTAATCGCGAGATCCGGCGCGGCTGATCTTCCGACATGTGCTTGCGCACCGTCACTTGCATTCCTTCGACCGAGAGTTCTTTGCGCTTCGCCACGATTCCCACCACCGTGGCCATACAAGTGGCCAGTGCCGTCGCAAGAAGATCTGTAGGAGAAAATGCAAGACCTAAGCCATTATTATCCACTGGCGCATCCGTCACCAAGCGATTCCCGGAAGGCCCGTGAACAGCGCTGCAATGGAGGTCGCCTTCATATATTGCTTTAATTTCAATCATAAGTAGTTAATAAAATCATTTAGTTTGAATCCGCCTTCACCTTTGCCAGCACGATCCGGAATCCATAGATCCAATCATGAAACCTGGGTGACACTGCATTGCGTGAGCCGCTGAGGAGATTATCATTGCGATAAGTATTCCACCCTCCACCCCGGAGCACACCCAGAGGAGTGATGCCGAGTTTAGAGTATTCATCCTCCACCCACTCCTGCGCGTTTCCACTCAGATCATAGAGACCATAGCGGTTCGCGGGAAAACTCCCCACTGGTGCCGCGTAGGGAAAGCCGTCAATGTATCCCGGAATCGTCTGATCGATCGGCACCCCGGATGTCCGCGAGGTGCTCACATCCGCGAAGTTCCCCACCCCATCACGCGGTGGCCAGCTTCCGCCCCATGGATACTCACGCTGCTTGCGAGCATCTCGCCAGCCAGCGCTGATGCCCTCATCCTCACGCAGCCCCACCATCGTGCTCCATTCCAAGTCTGTCGGTAGCCGGTAAATGTGAGATTCCGCCACCCGAGATTGGGAAATACGCCCCTCGCGCCGCTCTCGCTCCGTCAGCCAAACGCAAAACGCCTGCGCATCTTCCCGGCTAATATTCACGATTGGAAAATCATCTTCCTGTGGATAATCGGGCGGCCGCGGCGCTCGGTAACCTGACTCTTTCACAAATAGCTGATAGTCCCGCACGCGAGTCTCCCAAATACTTACCATCAGATCCGGGCCTAGCGGTGCGAAGCGCATCTCGATCCCGTTTTCCCAAACCTTGCCAAATACCACTCCCTCGTTTTTCTCCAAAGTGATCACCTCGTTGATGAATCCACCTTCCTCTAACTCAATCTGTTTTGTGTAGGGTTTATATCCTTCCAATACAAATAATATTTCACTCTTGCCGGGCTTTACTTTTGTCACCTGTAGAGGTTCCACGGTAGAGCCTACTGCCAGACCGTTAAGATATACTTCCGCACCTGGCGGCACACTGGTGAGATTGAGTTTACCATAGTTGATCATCTGCACAACGACATGGAATGGCCTCAGATCGTTATTCCGCGCGTTCTCGCTCATCTCAGGATGATTGAACGGTTCTTCACGCCTTGCGATCACCTCATGAGAATCTGTTAGATAGCCCGTGCTTACACCCGTCGTGCCCAGCCATTTGCAAAACGCATTCGCCTGCTCACCGGACGCCAACACCACTTCGCTCTGGATGCCGCTTTGTGAAACTTTGATAGATTCAGCACCCTCATCGGATTTCGGATTCGCCTTAAGAAAGGCCGCCCACGCCGCCTTCGTGATAAAGCCCGAACTCACATGGGCACTCCCCACTGGTTGATAGTCATTTTTCAACTGATCCATCCATGGTTCACCCACCAAGGGCGGGGAAAACTTCACCAGCGAGCCGAACAGCGCCAGCGGCTCGGTAGCCGCAGATTGCGGGACCTTCCCTGCAAGCACCAATTCCCTGAAACCGAGCTTCCTCACGGAAAAGTAATAATCCCCTCCCACCTTGGCATTGAGAATATTCGTCGGAGTACGATCCACAAATCGTTCGTTTTCATCAAAAACATCCGCACCTTCCGGCTCACTTACCACCCGCAACAACGCCGGCGATGCTGGCGGACTGAGAGGCTCGGTGGGCGCGCGCAGCACCCGTAGCCATTCACTTTCCTTGGCCATTTGCCAACCCGCCCACGAGGCAAAGGCAGCAATCACCAATGCCGTTACCGCTACCGCCACCGCCGCACTCCGGCGGCCGCGACGGCGCTTTTTACCCCGTTGCAAGCGGCGCAAGGCATCCGCAAGATCCGCCGCGGAAGAAATTTTCCGCTTTGAGATCCGTGGCTCGCAAATATCGCAAATGATCTGATTGAGCTCCAGCCAGCGCTTCCGGTCCGCCCCGGATGGAATCTCATCGGGCAGCTCCGGAAAGGCCATCCGGTCCTTACCCGTCGCGATTTCATACAAAACTTTTCCCAAGCTATACACATCCGCCTGCGCAGATCCCGGCCCCTCCGGCGGCACGAAGCCCTCCGTGCCCACGAAGGTCCGTTGCCCACGCGCAGCCACCAGCCCGATGTCTGCCAGCTTCGCCCGGCCATTGACGAAAATGATGTTTGAGGGCTTCACATCCCGGTGCGCCAGCCCGCGCTCATGCAGGTGATCCAGCGCCTCAGCCAGCCGTAGCCCCACGTCGATGCAGACACTCGTATCCCACTTCACCCCCGTCACTTGCGGGTTATCCGCCCGCAGCGTGCGCGGCTCATACTCGATCGGGTTGATCTCCTGCCCGCTCGTCACATCGTCTCCCAGCTCCATTACGTAGTAATAGAATGCCATACCATCCGGACTCCGGCCCACATGTAGGATATTAACCAACGCCGGGTGATCCCGCGACATTGGTTCAAATTTTAAAATTCCCTCGAATTCCCGCTCGAAGCCCCGCTCATCTTCGAAATCCTCCCGCCACACCACCTTCACCGCCCTCAAGGCTCCCGTCACCCCGCGCGCCAACCACACTTCGCCATAAGCCCCGCCGCCGATTTTGCGCAAGACCTCATGATCGGGGATCGCTGGATTTGGCCGGAATCTATTCAACATCTGTATCATCGTCTCCATCGGTGAGCTTGGAGAGTTCTTTTTTCAAAATAGCTCCTACCCGGTGCTTCGCCAGATAGACCTGCGCCATGCTCACGTTGAGCTGGTCCTGCACCCGCTTCGCGTCCCATTGTTTGATCACATAACAATCGAATATCTGATACTGCTTCGGGGAGACTTGCGCCTTCACCCTGGAAAGCGCCGCATCCGCCACATTTTTTTTCCATTCCACATTCCAGAGCCGGGATAAAACATCACCATTGGGATCTTCCACCCGGTCGATCACCTCCGTCTTGCGGTCGTTTTCCCAATCTCCCACAATCATCGCCGTGTCCTTCTTGCGCTTGCGGAATTGATCGTTAATCCGCCACCGCGTCATATTCATCAACCATGTCTTAAACGAACCCTGCGCCGGATCATACAAATTCTTCTTACTCTGCTTGGCGATGGACAAAATCGTCTCTTGCACACAGTCAAAAGCCTCGTCCTGCCGCAGCCCGGCCTTGATCGCCACTGTGTAAATCAGCTTCCAGTAAGTCTGGTAAAAATCATCCCACGCCCGTTGATCCTCCCAATTATCCAGCCTTGCAATCAGACTCTTGCGGGTTTTCGCATAGGCTTGGACTAAAACAGCATCCCGCTCATTCGCCGCATTTCCTTTTTCTTCTTCCTCAAGAGACATTCAGCATTCATTACATGATTCAAGTGAGCTTGTCTTTCACCGAATCAAATTTTTCATAACTCATTGATTATCAGATAAATGTCCTTTAATAAGGCAATTCAAATATTCAGACAAAGCGAAGGACCATGGATCTTGTTTACATTTAATCAAGTGATTTGTTAGTTACTCTACCGCTCACACCTTACCGCGCGGTGGACTCCACAAAAGTCCCCCGCTCCCATCCCGGGAAACATTATGATATCCTCCAGTCCCACCTTCAATCCCTCGCAAACTGTAGAGAAAATCCGCGAAATCATCGTCGGCCGCCATTTGGAGCGGCTCGAACTTCGCGTCGTACAGCTTGAAACAATCGTCCCCAATCCTGCTGCTGTCACCCCCGGCATCACCCACTTGGAAGATCGCATCGTCGCCCACGAGGCCCGCCTCGAAGCACTCCAGCAGAACGTCTCACGCCTCACTGAGAGCACCCCATCCCACGATTTCCGGCTCAGCGAGTATCGCGAGGAGACCCAGCGGCTTGCTTCCCAGATCCAGCAAATCGCCGCAATCAAATCCGCGGAGGCCATCACCCCGCCCCTGCAACAGCTCGAACGTAAAATCGGCAGCTGGCTCACTGATTGGCAAACGTCATTTCACCACCAGCTCACCGACCGCGACCACCGCCTCGCCCAGCAAATCCGCAGTGAAGTGGCCAAGCTCATGGAAGAAACCGAGTCTAAACTCAGCCGCCTTGAGACTCGGATGATGGACCGCAGTTTAATCGAGGAGCGCTTTAGTAAAATCGCCACGGCTGCCCGCTCTCTTGCCGAGTGTGCCCCGCCGCCCGCCGCAATTTCGAGCCTCCCCCTACGCTGATGTCCTCCAGCTTCACCCATCCGTCCAATTCATCCGCCGTCCCTACCCACCATCCTACCACTCAGCAGTCTTGGAATAGCCTGCCTTTTCCCACTGCATTCACCGCATTTACCTCCCTATCCGCCTCGGCCGCGCCCAGTCATCCTAGGTCGGTGATTGAGACCTTGCCTGCTTGGCCTACTGCATCCACAGCGCCATTTGCTGCGATGCCTCCCGCCCCACTCTCCGAGATTCCTGTCGCTCCGCGCCCGCCCATCCCCGTAAGTCCATTGCCGGAACCGCTGGCCGTTAGCCCCCAGCTCCTCAGACCACCGCCCGCAGCAGAACCCACAGTCACCGCCGCAGAAATTCGCCCTGATTTCACCGATGACGACCTGCGCAAGGCCTTCAGCCCCATCGTCGAGGAAGCCGTCCGCAATGCCGTTTACGCCAAGGAAAACGGGATGGACACCTACCTCGAGCCGATGCTCCGCGCCACCCTCCGCCGCGCCCTCGCCGAGTATTCCCCCGCATCCCGTCCTTTCCAAGCACCCGCCACATTCCATCGCTTCGCCTGGCACCTCCAAGCCCTTTTCACCAGTCGCACCTACGAAGAAATTCTATTTGAGAAAACTCACCGCTTTCAAGTGGACGAAGTCTTCCTTGTCGATGCTGCCAGCCTCGCCCTCGTCTCCTTTGCCAGCTGCGATCCCGCGCGCCACGCATCCCCCAAGCGCATCTCCAGCACCGTCCAGCGCATCGCCCTCCAGCTCCGCGATCACGAAGGTCACACCCGCAGCTCTTTCGAACTCAGTGACCAACGCACCGCCATTGCTCGCCAAGGCAGCTTCGTCTGCCTCGTCGCCATCGTCCGCGGCCGCTCGAATGATCTCGTCATCGCAGACTTGGATTTCGCCCTTCGCCGCATCGAAGACCGCTTCAGAACCCAATTTCTCGAACAAGGCTCCTCCCTAATGCATGAACTTCAGCCATTTCTTGAAGATTGCCTCCTCATCCAAGCGCCGGTTAGCAATCTATAAATGTCGCCTGCTTGGTTCGCTACATTTCAAGCTGCCACAGACTCAGAATCCTCGCTTGATCCACTCCCTTGTTGAGGATACGGTCAGGTCATCGATGATGAATTGGAATGAGAAACCCACGCGCTTTTTTCCCTACCTCCTCAGCACGGCTTTGTGGCTTGCGGCGGTATCGGCCACTTTCGCGCAAAGCTCTCCTCCCCTTCAGTCCGCCCAATTCGATCCCTCAGACGTTTACTTCCAAGGCTACCTCGCCACCCGCGCTGCAGAGAAATTAGAGACCGATGCAGATTACCTCGCAGCCTCTGAAAAACTTCAACAGGCACAGAAAATCATCCAAGCAATCCAGAAAAATTATCCAGCTTGGAAACCGGACATGGTGAACAATCGCTCGGCGAAAAATTTAGAAACTCTCGCACGCATCCAGCCTAAAGCCGAAGAACAGCGCAGGAAAAAGCAAAACGTCATCGCCGAGTTCGAGGGCGGCCAGAAAATTTCCGGCACCTTGATCGCTCCCACCCAAGACACTCTCCCGCCCAGCCCCAGCATCCTCGAAGTCAACCCACTCGATGCCCGCCGCATCGCCGAGGCAGAAGCAGAAATCCAACGCCTCCGCCAGCAAAAGCCAAGTCCTAGCGATCTTTCTTCCACAGCGAATCAGCGGGACATCGCCCAAGCCCAACTCAAAGCCGCCGAGGCCAGCCTTGAATCTCTTCGCGCGCGCCTCGCCACCAGCCCGGTCGAGAGCGAAGTCAAAGCGCTCAACACCCGCATTGCCGAGCTCGAGCAAGAACGCCTCGCCATGGGCAGCGCCCTCACCCAGAGCCGCACCACCCACATCGATGCGCTCGCCCGCATCGCCACTCTCGAGACCGACCTCAAAATCATGCAGCAAAAGCATGCCGATCTCGATCGGGATATAAACTCCGAGCGGAAAATTTCCAACTCCGTCGTCTCCGGCCAGCGCAACCAACTCCGCAGCCTGGAGAAAGAACTCGAAGCTAAAAACACCGAGCTCGCCAAGGCAAACACCACCATCACCGGCCTCATCAAGCAGCTTGAAGAAAGCAACGCCGCCTCCTCAGATCTCCGCGCCCAGCACGACTCCCTACTCATCGAGCGGGATCAAATGAGCGCCCTCCTCAAGCTGAACGAATCCGGCCGCATCCAGCAGCTCATCGAGCAAAACATGGGCCTCGCCAAGAACCTTCGTGAAGCCAATGACAAAGTCACCCGTCTCAACGAAGACAACAACTCCGCCAAGGATGACATCACCGATGCCCTCCGCGATCTCGCCATCGCCAAATCCCAAATCATCAAGCTCCACCAGGAAAAACGCGATCAGGACGAGCGTCTTCTCACCCTCGAAAAACGCCTTAAAAACGAACAAACCGCCCTCGCCCAAGGCCAAACTTCTGCCGATCCTGCCGAGGTGGAAATCCTGCGGGACATCATCCAACGCCAACTCCGCGTCCAAGAGCGCCGCCGCCAAGCTCGCGATCTCATGCTGGAAGCCGTCAAAGACCTAGGCTCCAAAGACCCAAGACTCGCGGAAGCCGTCAAACTCTTCGACTCCCAGGAAGTCCAGCTCACCCCGGACGAGCAACGCCTCCTCGCAGATAAAAATGTTGATGGCGAGTTCATCTCCCCCTTCGCCCAAGACCGCACCATCGTCGGTAAAAACACCTCCGAGCTCAATCAAGACATCGCAGTCTTCGAGCGCACTGCGGAGAAAGCATTCCTTTCCGGCCGCCTCATGCCCGCCCGCGAGCTGCTCCAAATGGTCATCGAAGAACACCCCGGCAGCATCTCGGCGCTCTGCAAGCTTGGTGTCGTCAATTTAAAACTAGAAGACCCCACAGCCGCCGTGGATATCTTCCGCCGCGCCGGAGAGCTCGATGCCAATAACCCCTACGCCCGCCGCATGCTCGGCTACGCCCTGATGAAAACGGGCGATCTCACTGCCGCAGAAATCGAATTTAAAGACGCCATCTCTCTTGCCCCAGACGATGCCAAAAGCTACGCCGCCCTTGGCAATATCGCCTACATCCTCGGGCGCTACGGCGAGGCGGAATCCTATTTTAAATCCGCCATTTCCGCTGACCCCATGCCCAGCGAGCCTCACTTCAATCTTGCACTCCTCTGCGCCAGAGACCAACGCCTGGAACTCGCCCAAAGCCATTACCAAAAAGCCCTCGAACTCGGAGCACTCCCAGATCTGGCCCTCGAAAAACGCCTCTCAAACCCATGAAATTTCATCTTCTCACGATTCTATCACCGCTGCTACTTCTCAGCTCCTGTGCCTCGGATTCCTCGGCGGACAAGAAAGAAGCCACCTTCAAACCATTCAGCCAGCGCATGAATGAAAAAAACGGCTACACCCAAGATTCCGACGGAAAATGGGTCTCCAGAAACGATAAACGCAGCCAATTTGAAAACCAAGGCGACTCCCAATTTTCCGGAAAATCCTTCGGCAAAAAAGAATACAGCACCGGCGAATACAAAAAAACCGCATGGGCCGGTAACAAGCAATTCGCCACCCAAGACTACGCCGGTAATACTGATGCCAGCCGCTTCAAAACCTCCTCCCGACTCCAAGGTCAAAACGCCCGCGAGACCGGCACCGCCGCTAGCATCCCCAGCCCCTACAAGACCAACCGTTTTGCCACCAACTCCGCCCGCGAAGCATCTAACAAATCCCTCGCAAAGCCCTCAAACGACAAAATCGAGAACCGCCGGGCATCCTACATCCAGCCGAAAATCATCGACTGGGAGCAGCAACGCTCCATGACCATGGATCAGTCCAGAGGCATCCTCGGCCGGTAGTTTTACCTGCAATTAGCGGTTCACCGGCTTCGCCACCGCGAGCAACTGATCCAGCAAAGCCTTCTTCAACGTTTCCCATCGCAGAGGTTTACCCTCCAAGAAAAACGATTGCGAGACCCGCAGCCGCACCTGCGCATACTGCGTCGCTGGAAACTCAGCCGCAAGATGCGCGCCCAGCCCGGTCTGCTCCGCATCCTTCTCGTGTCGCACATCCAAATCTGTCCCGAGCAATGCCGTGCGCCACCCCGCCGCCAGTTCTTCTGCCAAAGCCGCTCCTTTCATCGTTTCCAGCAAAACCACTCCTTCCCGCTCCGGCATCGTGTGGACCATCACATGCAATAGCGCATCATGCCGCCGCAGATCCTCAGCGATTCGCTGGCTAAGCAGTAGCCGATACTTCCGCTCGTGGCGTTCCACGATTTTAACCCGCGTTGCCTCCGGAAGCTTCAGAGAAAATCGACTCCAGCGCGCATCGCCATCCTTTTCCAAATCGATTAACAAGCGCGTCATATCCCCGTGCACCAATGGCGTCCGGAACTTCATCGCAAAGCCCTGCGCTAAATTCAGCGACCCTGGTTCCCACCCTTCCAGCGAACTCACCACATCCTCGGAACCTCGGAATAATTCACGATACGCCTCCGGCACCGCACAGGTCGCATACTCACAACTGAAAAGAAAAGCTGTCATCATTCAAATTTTAGGGAACCCCCGGCGGCAACTCTCGCAACATTCCCAGCCATAGGCAATCAATTCAAAAGCCCAATTAACCCAGACCCTCCAGCCCACCTTTTCTAAAGGGTGCCAAATCCTACCAAGTCCCGAGTAATCAAAAGATCAGAATGTCTAGGCCGATTTATCTGCCCTCACTTCAATCATTCCTTTTTCAAGTTCTTTGCGGTTATAACCTCACAATTGTCCTGCGAAATTATAACCGAAATCCCCTCACCCCCCCGACCCTACTCAGCCTTATCATCCACGATTTCAAGCAGCTCCACATCGAAGCAAAGCATGCCCCCGGGACGTGTGCCGCCCTCTTGTTTCGGCCCATAGGCAAGGCTTTCAGGGATCCAGAAGCGGCGCTTCTCACCCACGACCATTAGTTGCAGACCCTCAGTCCAACCGGGAATGACTCCGTTGAGAGGAAACTGCGTCGCCTCATCACGGATGACTGAGCTATCAAACATTTTACCATCGCTCTCCCATCCGCTGTAGTGAACTTTCACCGTATCGGAAGCTTTCGGCTTCACTTTGCCCTCGCCAGCTTTGAGCACCTTGGAGGCAAGCCCGCTCGGGGTCTTCTCCGCATCCGCCGGAGCAGCAGCGACATCATCAGGCACGGCCGGAGCCGGCGCGGGTGCTTTAAAGGAAATTAGCTCAAGCTCAGCAACGATCAGTCCGCCGGGGATACCAGCCTCGGGGAGCCAACAAGTGCGTTGCTCACCGACGTTCATCGCACCAAGGTTCTCACCGAGTGCCGGCGGAAGTTTATCCAGTGGCACCGCTGGTGGCTTTGGCTGGGAACGCGTGTCCTGCACCACCTGCCCTTCCATGGATTTCCCGGTAAAATGGAAGGTCACGATATCTCCGGCAGCGGGCTTCTCGCCCTCACCCTTCTTCACCACTTTATAGGCCACTCCAGACGCGGTTTTTTCCGCGTCTTCCGGCGGCTTGGCAGCTTCCGGAGCGGCTTTAATCCCGATCAATTCCACATCAAAACAAAGCATCCCGCCCGGACGAGGGCTTCCCTCCACCTTGGGCCCATAGGCCAATTCTTCAGGAATCCAGAAGCGGCGTTTCTCTCCTTCTACCATGAGTTGCAAACCTTCTGTCCAACCTTTGATCACTCCGTTCAGAGAGAAACTTGTAGGCTCTCCACGCACCACCGAGCTGTCAAACTGCTTTCCATCCGTGGTCCAGCCCGTGTAGTGCACCGTCACCGTATCAGCGGCGGCCGGCTTTTTCTCACCAGTTCCAGCTTTGAGAACCTTCGAGGCCAGACCGCTCGCGGTCCTTTCGGCGTCGGCGGGAGCGGCAGCAACATCGGAAGGCACTTCAGGCATTTTTTGCTCAGGTTGGGCAGCCTCTTTTTTTGCCTCAGTTGCAGGTGCTTTTTCGTCCGGAGCTTTCTCGGAACGGGCATTGGTGGTTACCGAAGCAATCAAGGCGGCGGTGAGAAGAGGAGTCAGGATCCGGAGTTTCATAGGGTGCAAAAGCATCCACGCCAAATGCCCTATGTCAACAGCCCGAATGTGTGCAAATTCCGCTTTGCCAAAAAATTCCATTTCCCGAAGGTATTACTAGAAGCTCCCCGCTAGACTCAACCGACGAAGTCCACAGACTGCGTGAAGCCTGCTGCCGCCTTCGCAATGCAGCCTTGCTACGAGCGGGCAAGCGAAGGTTCTCCCCCCGGCATTCCAAGCGTACTCCAAATTACCAAGTTATCTTCTTCCCCGATTTACATCATTCAATGCCTTTAGGCCATTCCATCCACCGGACCGGGGGATCTAAAGCGATCGGCGAAGGAACCGCCTTCGCCTTACTAACAGCCTGCAGATACTTCTGCACTCCATCCGCGATACCGGTGGCAATTGCTGCTTGGTATTTCTGTTTGGCAATCAGCCGCGCACTGTTCGAGTGAGTGATAGAGCTGGCCTCGATCAAAATAGCAGGATGTTTGAGATTTGAAAATACATCCATTTCACCCCGCTTGATTCCGCCGTCAGATGTATTTTTTCCAAGCTTACGAATAATCGATGCATGGAACCAACCAACCACCAACCAATTTTATAGACTCAAGGAACACTTCCAGGTGAGGAGAAGAATACACTTAGAGCTTAGAGAGATAGCGTTCTGGATTCGCTTTAAATTTTGCCACGCAGGGTCTGCAACACAGTCTCACTTCTTGACCCTCATGGACCAGCGCAACTGGTGTTCCCATGGAGCCGAGTTTATTTCCCGTGACGAGACAAGTGTCCTTGGTATAGGGCTTGGTAGATCCAGCTAATGCGGTGCTTCCACCTGCACTCCCCGCGCAGGATGCGAGTAATAATGAAGCGGTGGCAGTTAGGGCGATAAGTATGTTTTTCATAGTAATTATGGTTTATGGTTTGTATTGTCTATTTTTCAAAAGCGAAAGCTAATGCCCCCGCCGAAGCCATCTGAATCGTCGTAGCCGACGCTTATTCCGAAATTTCGCACCACCGCGTAGTCAAACAGGGCAGACCAATTGGGGCCGGAGTTGGTATCATATTCCGCGGTGCCGACCAGCGAGAGCCGTTGGGTAAGTTGCAAGGATTTGGAAACTTCGAGCCGCGCGTCGCCCTCGCTATCCAAAGTGAGTTCTGTCCAGATTAGTCCTGGCAGGCGATAGTTGACTCCGCCGATGAAACGATCTTCAGCATCGTCCTCATTGGTGAATCGGTAGCCAAATAGGGTTGAGAAATTCGGATTCAAATAGCGTCCCCAGAAGACATCGGCCTCGTATTGGTAACCGGATCCCATGCTACTCATTTTCGATCCGTAGCCGATGTCCCACCGCAGCGCGAAGTCGTTGCGCTCATTCATGAATTTAAACATACCCATGGACATGTTCGTCTGGGCAACTCCGGAGAGCATCCAATAGTAGGGTGCCATCATCGCGGGATCAAGGCTCGGTTCGTGATCTGGATCGTCTGTCTCGTAGGTGATGACACGCGCCATGCCCGCATCCATGTGATAGAGCAGATGGCAGTGGAAAAACCAGTCGCCAGCGTCGTTTGCCTCAAATTCGATAGTCCGCCTACCCATGGGTGGCACATCCACGGTATGCTTGAGAGGCGAGCGGTCGCCTTGGCCATTGATGAGGCGGAAAAAATGTCCATGGAGATGGATGGGGTGATGCATCATGGTGTCGTTAACCAACTCGAAGCGGAGGACTTCGCCCATCTTGACTTTGATGGTGGATTCTTCGGAAAGCGTCTTGCCGTTAAAGGACCAGATGTAGCGTTCCATATCGCCAGTGAGGCGAATTTCCAGAGTACGGGTAGGTAAAGTTTTTGGCAGAACAGTAGATTTCAATGCACGGAGTTTCCGGTAGGGTGGCAGAGGACGATCGCCAACGGCCATATCACCCATCGCTTCGAAAGCACCTGCGAGCATGTAGTCCATTTTGTATAAATTTGCCTTAGGAATTTCTGGGGCTGGATGCTCATCTCCCGATCCGATCCACGCCGAGGCATGACCCGAGCCGTCTTGTGCAGTGGCGCGGATTTCATACAAGCCACTTGTCGGAACGGTGACGATGAGGTCGTAAGTTTCGGCAATTCCGATGAGGAGATTTTCTACTTTCACTGGCACTACGGGAGGACCATCAGCGGCGACGATGGTCATCGGGCCTGCGGAGGTATGGATATAGAAGTAGGTGGAGGCACCGGCATTGATCACACGCAGGCGGATCTTCTCGCCGGGTTTCCCTTCGAGATGCGAACTCTGTTTTCCGTTGATGAAAAAAGCATCATAATAGACGTCGGAGATATCCATGGGCGGCATCCTACTTTTCTCCCTTTCGAAATAATCTCCCAGTGCACCTGCATTCGCTGCGCCAAGGATGGATTGCTTGTTTCCTTTTTTTATCGCATCGTAACTATACCCAGCCATCAAAGAGCGCATGATAGTTTTCGGATTCCTATCGGTCCAATCCGAGAGCACTATCACATGTTCTTTATCGGCACGGACCGGTTCGCCGCCTTTGGGTTCGACGACGATGGAGCCGTAAACTCCGCGCTGCTCTTGTAGGCCAGTATGGCTGTGGTACCAGTAAGTGCCGGATTGTTTTAGCGGGAATCGGAAAGTATAGCTAGTGCCGGGTTGGATTGGCGGAGTGGTAAGAAATGGCACGCCGTCCATCGCATTGGGCACGAGGAGGCCATGCCAGTGGGTAGAGGTGGATTTTTTCTTTAGATTGTTGTGCACACGGATGACTGCGGTGTCTCCTTCCCGGAAACGCAGCGTGGGGCCGGGGATGCCGCCATTCACCGTGAGGACTGAAACGGTTTTCCCAGCGGGGGCCATTTTCTGCTCGGAAATATTGAGGTCATATTCCACCACTTTTGCCTGAACGGCGGGAACGACAAGCAAAGCAGAAACGAGGGCGATAAGGAACGTTTTCAAAAAATGAAGGAATTAGAAAGTGGTTGGAGAGTAAGAGAAACGCCCCGGCAGAACCGGGGCGTCAGGTGAAATACATAGATATACTTATTTTTTATCGATTTTCTTGAGATACTTGGCAGGCTCCTTATCGAAATCCGGACGACAGTCTTTACAACAAAGTTTAATTTCCTGCCCCTCGTGGATGAAGACCACCGGCTTGCCCATTTCACCGAGCTTGTCATCGGAAACGATGCAAGTGGTAAGGGGATAGGGTTTCACTTCTTCCTGTTTCGCCTCGATATTAGGCTGGCCGATACCTGCAAATGCGGACGGTGCGCCCAATAAGATGATGGCGGCAAAGGCGGTGGTGAGTTGGTTTTTCATATTTGTATTTGGATGGTAGTTGACCAAAGGCACTGTGCCTTGGTTGTGATGTAGAGGTCCGCAAATGCCACTGCCCCTTGAACTATTTAAAAAAATCAACCGGATTGGTCATCTGAGATATGGCTCGGACCGATTGCGGTTTGAAAAATTTAACTATGCTTCAGCTTGTCCTTTAGAATCTGCCGCGCCCGATAGATTCTCGTTTCTACAGCTTTTGAGCTGCATCCCGTCAATATGGCGATTTCAGCATAACCCATCCCCTCATAAACCAGGAGGGTGATGGCTTCACGGAGATCGTGGGGAAGCGTTAGAAGTGCTTGGTGGACTTCTTTGTAGCGTTCTGCGATGCTTGCTGCTTGATCGGGAGTATGGCTCGAGTCTTGTGGTTCATAGCGGACGAAAGCATCGTCATTTACCGGAGCATCAAGAGATACCGTGGGATGGCGCTTTCTCCAGCGGGCGTGGTTGCGCGCAAGATTCGCTGCGATGGTAAATAGATAGGTGCTGAATGTTCCAGATGACCGGTAGCGCTTGCGGGCGTTGTAAAGCTTAACAAACGTTTCTTGCGCCAAATCCGCGGCCACTTCGCGTTGTCCTGTCATCTTGAAGAGAAACGAATTCACTCTCGCGGCCCAACGATCCATGAGTACATTTAATGCGAGATCATTTCCGCCCGCCAATTGATGCATGAGTTCTGAGTCTGATAACTCGATTCCTGCATTCATAGCAGGAGAATCAATGGGTCTTGCCATGCTCGCTGTGGCTGAAATCCAAGGCATACGGGAGCATTAGCTCGAGGTAGCGCTGGGCCTGAGTATGGTCCAGAACTGCGGCGGTCCTATACAAATGTGCGAGCATTTTCTCCTGACACTCTGCGTGGATCCGTGCGTGATCATGGATGGCGGCTTTGAGCTCGGCGGTGACGCTGGTTTGCCCTGCAGATGCCATGGCAAGCCGTTTGTGGGCTTCAGCGATCTGCTCGCACATGGCTTCGCATTCCGGGAGGTAGGCAACATGTAACTCCCTAACTTTTTCGAACTGTAGAGTGTTGAGCGACAATTCTTTACGCAACCAATTGAGTTCCGGCATGGCTTCCAATAAAGTCGCGTGAGGAGCAGCCGCGATCGGTCGCGACCCGGTCCAAACAAAAGCACAAAAACCCGCAGCAAGCGCGAGCGCTAGGAGGAAAAAGATGCGTTTCATGGGCCGTGAGATGAGGCGAAAGGACTGACAGACTGGATGTAGGCTACTTTGTAATCTTGTGCTTGAGGTCTCATCACAGCCCCGAGGCCAAAGCCAAGGACCGTCATGGAAAATACCGCTGCTGCTGCAAATACTGGCTGGGTAAGTGGCGTTAGGAATTTTTCCAACCAATCCGTGAAGCTAAAGGTTTCCGTAGAGGAAAATTCAATACGGCGCCAGACTTGGCTCTTGAAATTAGGATCTAAGGCTGGGCCTGGTCTTGCTGAGCGGAGCATTTCATCGAGTTCTGAATCGTTCATTGCATTAGGATCGTGAGTGGGTGAGTGACCCGGTTTGTGGTGTTAAACATCCATCAACCCTGTAACCCTTGAGAAAATCTGCGAATATTTTCAAGATCTCGCGGAAAAACATTCTCCATGATCGAATATTTTACCCACTGCGCAATTTATGTTCTTGCATTCTTATTGCAATAATGCGGTTTTTGAGGTTTTCCATGAAACTGACTCACCTGCTTCCACTTCTAATCTCCGCCCCGGTCTTTGCCCAAGCCCCAGATCCACAGCCCACGCGGCTCGATGAATTGATCGTCACCGGCAGCCCTCTGGATCGCACCTTGTTTGAACTCGCCCAACCGGCCTCAGTCTTAAGCGCCCAAGAACTCGCAGAAAATCTTCAACCCACCTTGGGTGAGACCCTAAACCGCCAGCCCGGCGTGAGCTCCACCTACTTCGGCCCCGGTGCCAGCCGTCCCATCATCCGCGGACTGGGTGACGACCGCGTGAGGATTTTGCAAAATGGAACCTCGGTATTGGATGTCTCCAATGTCAGCCCCGATCATGCAGTCGCCTCGGACCCCTCCAACGTTCGCTCGGTGGAAGTCGTCCGCGGCCCCGCCACTTTACTCTATGGCCCCAATGCCGTGGGTGGCGTCGTGAACATTATCGATGAGCGCATCCCGCAAGAGCGCATGAATGAAAAGTGGCCAACAGGGAATTTCGATACGCAATACGGAACGATGGATGATGCCAAGTCCATCTCCGGCGCAGTCAATTGGGGCACAGGCCCATTTGCATTCCACCTCGATGCTTTCAGCCGGGAAACCAACAACCTGGAAATTCCAGACTACGCCCGCTCATTACAGCTCCGCGAAAATGATCCCCAGCCTGACGAAGCCCGTGGCAGCTTGCCAAATAGCTTCACAGACTCCCAAGGCGCCGCACTCGGTGGCTCCTATATCTGGGATAAAGGATACATCGGCACTTCCTACTCAGGTCTGGATTCGCTCTACGGAACTGTCGCGGAAGAAGACGTTACCATCGATCTACGCCAACGCCGTTGGGACTTGCGTGGTGCATTTTACAGCCCGGCGTCATGGATCAAGGAAATCAATTATAAGTTTGGTTACACCGACTATGAACATGCAGAAATCGAAGGCGGCGAAGTCGGCACTCAATTTCTAATCGAAGGCTACAATGCCCGCGCCGAACTCATTCATGAAAAGTTTGGGATGCTCGAAGGTGCCATCGGCTTCGAAACTCAGTCTAACGAGTTTTCGGCCCTCGGCGCTGAGGCATTTCTGCCAAAAGTGGACAATCAAGTGAACTCGATTTTCGCCTATGAGGAGATCAAGCTCGCGCCCTTCACTTTCCAATTCGGCATGCGTTATGACCATCAGGAAAACGACTCTGATTTGGTGGACCGCAATTTCGATGCATTCAGCACCTCCGGCGGCATCGTCTATAATCCTACCGCAGACTACGCGGTGAGCTTATCCCTCGGCTACAGCCAGCGCCCGCCGACTTATGTAGAACTCCTGGCCGATGGTCTCCACATCGCCACTGGCACTTTCGAACTGGGCGATCCCAGCCTTGGAAAAGAAGATTCTCTATCAATCGATATCTCGGTGAAGAAAAATGCCGGTCGCATCACAGGTGGGGTAAGTGCATTCTACTATCATTTCAATGACTTCATCAGCCTCCAGCCCACTGGTGATGATTTCGAAGAAGATGATGAATCTTTTCCGATCTTCGCCTATCAAGCAGGTGGCGCGGAATTCTATGGTGCGGAATTCGAATCCACCCTCCACCTGCTGGAACCCATCTCCGGAAGCAAAGAAGCTCAAGCATCCGATCAACGCCTCGATCTCACATTTCGCGCCGACTTCGTCCATGCCGAAGATCGTGACACTGCCGAGGCCCTACCACGGATCCCGCCCTTCCGCAGCTCGCTTCTACTAGATTACCAGTATGAAGACTTCGGCGCACGGATTGAAGGCCAGTGGACTGCCGAGCAAAATCGCACCGCAGACTATGAACTACCTACCGATGGCTATTTCCTGCTCAATGCTGGAGTAAGTTATACTTTAGAAACTGCCAATGTCGCGACCACTTTCTATCTCAAGGGTGTGAACCTTCTCGATGAAGAAGCGCGCCTGAGCACATCCTTCCTCAAGGACATCGCACCACTCCCCGGACGCGGCTTGGTGGCAGGACTTCGCACGGTTTTCTAGATCGGCCCTTAAGTGGTGGTCCGCAGCAATCCTCGATTGACGCTTTCACCCGAAGGCCTTTCCATTGCTGCGGTCACCACCACTTCCCTTGTCATCTCAAGTTCTCATCATCGGTGCCGGTCTCTCCGGCCTAGCCTGCGCCCTCAAGCTCCAGAAGGCGGGAATCCCCTTTCTTCTACTGGAAGCCTCGGATGCCCCCGGCGGTCGCGTCCGGACAGATGAAGTCGATGGCTTCCTGCTTGATCGCGGCTTCCAAGTCTATCTGGATGCCTACCCTGAGGCAGGAAAACTTCTCGATCTTCCAGCCCTCGATCTGCGCCCGTTTTCACCCGGTGCCCTCGTTTTCCATCATGGCAAAATGCACCGGGTCATGGACGTATTCCGCCGCCCCGGCTCGCTCATCCCCAGCGCCCTCGCGCCAATCGGCTCCATCGCCGACAAACTCCGCGTCGCCCTACTCAAGTGGCGCAGCTACCGCTCATCACTGGCCCAGATCGCCGCCCGACCTGATTGTAGCACTTTGGAATATCTACGCGATTTCGGCTTTTCAGATCACATGATCGATGTGTTTTTCCGCTCCTTCTACGGCGGGATTTTCCTAGAGCGCGAGCTACGCACCTCCAGCCGCATGTTCGAGTTCACCTTCAAAATGTTTTCCGCCGGAAGTGCCACCCTGCCCGCCCGTGGCATGGGAGAAATTTCCAAGCAGCTCGCAGCCATGCTTCCCGCAGACTGCCTCCGGCTGAATTCGCCAGTCGTCACTCTCAGCCCGGGATGTGCCACCCTCTCCTCCGGCGAAATGCTCACCGCCGCACACATCGTCGTCGCCACGGACGCGGCCACCACCGCCAAGCTGCTTCCCGAAATTTTCCCAAACCCAGTCGCATGGCGTGCGGTCACCAATCTCTACTACAAATCCCGTAGATCTCCAATCAACGAACCCATCATCGCCCTCAATGGCAGCGGCAAAGGACTCGTCAACAATGTTTGCGTGCTCACCAATGTGGCACCCACCTATGCCCCACCCGGCCAGCACCTCATCTCGGTCTCCGTGCTCGGCCTCAATGACCACCCGGACCTTCCCACAGCCGTCATTGATGAGCTCACCTCTTGGTTCGGCCCGCAAGTGCGCGAGTGGCAACACCTCCGCACGGACCGCATCAAACACGCACTGCCAGAACAACTTCCCGGCAGCACCCAGTCGCCTCCCCTTCCCCCCGGCCTCCATCTTTGCGGGGATTATAAAACCAGTGCCTCCATCGAAGGTGCCATCACCTCCGGCATCAGCACGGCGGAGTCCCTGATCCGCCATTTTAACAAAGTCACCTGATGCTGTCTCCCGATCTCCTCTGGAAATCCCAACTTATGCTTGCCGCATTGATGACAGGGATCATCTGGCAGGTGCAACTCCTCACTTACCCGCAGTTTCTCAAAGTGCGCGCTGCCGACTTCATCGCCTACCATCACTCCCACACCCAGCGCATGGGATGGATCGTCGGTCCGCCCATGCTCGCTGAACTTATACTCGCACTCCTCGCCGCATGGCAGTTCCGCACTTCCATTTCCTACGTGGCTCTCGGATTGGTCCTCACCCTCTGGCTCACCACCGCCCTCGTCCAAATCCCCCTCCACAATCGCCTCGCCTGTGGCTACGACGATTCCGCCATTCGGAAATTAGTCACCACCAACTGGCTACGCACATTTCTCTGGAGCACGCGCACGGTGCTGCTGATTTATATCATGTGAATTTGCCTTTCCCATCATCTCGAAGGATTGTCTTCGACAGGTGTAGTTACAAATTTTCAACAATTCTCCCCGCCACTTTACCAGCGAATGATTGACACCCAGTGGCAAATCCGCTGTTTCTTTAGCTATTGAAACCCAAATTATTCATTTTCCCCGCCGTCGCGCTGGTTGCGGCCGGCATCTTTCTCGGATCGCAACGTAGTTCGATTTCCGCGTTAGAGCGGGAAAGCGTTTTATTACAAAAGGCCATCACCGCCCGCGCTTCTACCAGTGCGCCGGATTCGCCGCAGTCACCATTCTCATCCTCCAACAATAAGAGCGATGTCAAAGAACCCATTGATTGGAAAAAAATGGGTGCTCAATTCGAAGAAATGCAACAGGGAGGCGGCTTAAGAAACTTCCGGACGATGGCAACCTTCCGAAAACGTTTGATATCAATGAGCAAGGAAGAGCTGGTCTCTGCCTTGGAGGAAATTGCAACACTCGATCTCTCGGCACAAACGCGCTTGTCACTTGAATTTACACTCATCAGCCAGTTAGCCGCGAAGGATCCAGAATACACACTTACCAAATACTTCGACCGGCTTAATGATGACAATTTCTCTTGGCAGCTCTCCCAAGCAATGCAGGAGTTGGCCAAAAAAGATCCTCGCGCAGCGATGGCATGGCTCGACCGGCAAATCAAAGACGGAAAATTTGAAAGTAAATCACTCGACGGCAGAAGCCAGCCGCGTATCCAATTTGAGGGCGGTCTGATCGCCCTACTAATTAGCTCGGACCCACAAGCCGCCGGAGACCGTTTAGCAGCCTTACCCGAAAATCAGCGCGAAGCAGCCATATCCAATTTCCATCCGGCACTCAGTGAGGCGGATCAACTTACTTTCGCACAAATTGTCCGGGAACAAATCCCGGAAAAGGACCAAGCAAGAACCCTTGGTAGCCAAGCATCCCGGTTAGTCTCAAATGGCGATTATGCCAGCGCTACCGAATTTTTTGATCGGATCCAAGCTACCCCCACAGAGAGAAGTGGGTCTGTCGAGCAAATCGCACAGTCCAAGATCCAATCATCCCGCAAGAAAATCACTCGCGAAGATCTCGATACAATGCGCGATTGGGTCACTTCTCAAGCTCCGGAAATGACCGCGAAAGTCACGGGCAGTGTTCTTGCCAGCGCTTCAGGGAATGACCGAAGCATCAATTATACCCAGGCCGCTGCACTCGCTTTGGAATATTACGAAGAAAGTAAAAATGATGATGTATTGACTTCATTCCTAAGTAGTTGGCAGGCGCGCAATCATAAGGAACAAGCTCGCATTCTCGCCGCGCATATCTCCGACGAGAAGCAACGAAAAGCCATTCTCAAAAATCTAGAATAATTTCAACTCGATGAAAATTTCCATCATTGCTTCGATTCTGATCCTGCTTACCGCCGTCTTGATCGGCTGGCAGGACCACCAGCGATTGCGAACCATTCGCGAGAACCATGCCCGCCTGGTAGCGGCCGCCTCCGCACTCGGCATTTCATTCGATCCCTCACGACCTGAAGACACCATCCGCATCACCAAGCTTGCTCGTGAAGACAAGGTAGCAACGGCTAAACTTGTCGCCGCAGAACTCATCGCTTATTACAGAGATGCGGAAAAATTCGAGGGCAATGGAAATTCGCAAGATCAGGCTCAGCAGGAAAAAATGCTCAACATCATGGAGCGCATGCTATCGCTCGATTCTTCACAGCTTAAGATTGTGCTTGCTCAGATCACTACAATCGAGGATCTAAAAGAACAAACTCGCACGCGCCTTATCCATCATGCCGTTACGATTCTCGCCGCCGACTATCCGCAGGCCGCATTGGAATTCTTAACTGAGAATTCTGAGTCTGCCATGATTGAAGGAATTTCTCAATACACAGTAGCATCATCTCTTAGTAAATGGGCCAAGGATGATCCCATCAAAGCAGCAGAATGGTTCCAAAAGAACAGTGAAAAGTTCCCTGAACTCCTCACTGGAGACGCTAAGTATGGATTAATTTCCGGCACTGCCATCCTTGATCCTGACCTTGCTTTTCAACTCATCGGCAAGTTGGGAATCGTAGAAACATCCCGAGCTTTTTCACACATCATCGGAGTTTCAAAAACTCCAGAACAGCGAACCAACACTCTCGCAGCACTGCGCAAGCACCTTGCAACTCTGGAGGACGACGAAGCGAAGAAAAAACTCTCTGAACAAGCATTGAGCAACTTTGCAAGTCATTCCACTCGGGAATCATTCGAAGCCACCAGCCAGTGGGTCGCAACTGCGAATTTAACCCCGGAGGAGCTCAATAGCTTTGCTGGTGGCTTGCAAAGCTACTCGATGGGTGAAAAAAATGGACCATGGATCGAGTGGATCGGGAAAAATTTACCCCCCGGCAAAGCAAGCAATCACATCCGAAATATGGTAAGTAATTGGACACAGAATGACTATCAGGCGGCTGGCAAATGGTTGACCGCCCTACCCACCGGCCCCACCAAGAATGTCGCCATTTCCGCCTACGCTGAGCAAATTTCTCGCTACGAACCCGAGAACGCCGCACAGTGGGCGCTCACCATCCCAGCCGGGAAAGATCGAGATACTACTCTTGAAAGCATCTATCATCAGCTACCCAAAGGCGATCAGGTTGCCAAAGAGGCCTTTAAGCAGAAATATGGAATTAAATAGACCGTATGAAGTATCATTCACTGAGTCGTCCTCTCATTATAACTTAGCACTCTAATCAATGAAACCATTCTCACACCTCATTACCCTCCTCATGCTCCTTTTGTCGCCACCACTTATGGCGGATGATCTTCCGGGTTCCAAGGACCCGCTGGGGCTCAAGCGCTACGAGGGCACCCGCATCACCTTTTATGAAGAGCAGGCATTTAATAGCTACACTCTTCCGTTGGGAAAAATGACGAAGACTCGTGAAGGAGTAACCTTCGAGAATAGCAAGAATCTAGAAGGAAAAATCACTCGGGTGAGCTATGTAGGCAATGATCCAACTCGAACGGCACTCGAAGTTTATCGCAATTATCAAACCACCATCAAAGAGCAAGGTTGGACGATCCTATGGGAAGGAACCGAAGCAGAACTATGCAATGCCAAGGGAAAAATATTTGCATCATTGTGGGACAATCGGCCAGCCGACACTTTCACTCTGAGCAGTCTGGGAGGACGCTACATGGCGGCACAGAAAGGCGACTCACATCTTGCCCTTTACGTAATTAACTACACTGCGGGCAACGTAAATCCTAAGACTCTGCAACCAAAAAAAGGCGTTCCCGTCATTGCGCTGGACGTGATCGAGTCCGCCGTGATGGATGAGAAAATGGTAACCGTAAAAGCGGACGAAATGGCATCCCAGTTACTCAATCAAGGCGGCATCAATCTCTATGGCTTCTACTTCGATACCGCCTCAGCCGCACTCAAAGACGAGTCTAGCCCAACGCTCGACGAGGTCGAGAAACTACTTCTCGCCGATCCCAGCCTACGCCTCTTGGTGGTGGGTCACACCGATGGCGTGGGCGGATTCGAGGACAATATCCAACTTTCAAAACAACGAGCCACCTCGGTCGTTACCGCGCTCACCAAACGTGTGCCCACCGCCGCGGAACGACTTACTGCCTGCGGCGTAGGATTTCAATGCCCAATCGCCAGCAACAATGACGAGGAAGGTCGTGCCAAAAACCGCCGCGTCGCTTTGGTAAAAGTCGAGAAATAGCCACGCTTGGAAATCTCAGAAAGTATCACGAGGAAGCGCCTAGCCGATAAGCAGCAGTAACCTAATCACATAGGTCAGACTCACACGTCGTCCAGAATCTGCATTCTCTTCTCTTGATATTCAGCATCGGTGATTAGACCTTCGGACTTAAGAGCTTCCATCTTTGCTAGCCTTGCTTCCACTGAGGATTTCTGATCACCCGATTGACTTCCCTTACTTATTTTCTTGACGATTAGGATGATTATGAAAATCCCAAGCAGTAACGTGGGTATAACAATTCCTAAGATGACTAATTCCGGCATTCCGATTGATCCCATAAGTTTCTCGCTATCTAAATGGTTTGTAAGCTGCAATAGACAAAATTCCAACTGACTCCTTAGCGTATAAAGAACCCAGCCACTTTACCATCTTGCAGGGAAAGTTCTGCCAGCATGTCTGGAGTACCTTCATGATCAAAATCGATCTTCCAGTAAGATGTTTTTACTGTTCCTCGGTTCAATGTGCCCATAAAACTCTTTTGGTATCCCTGCTTCATGAGTGGTGCAACTTGCTCGGATACTTGCGTGAGTTGTTCTTCTGTCATCGCGGTCTTCATGACTTCATCGCAGACTGATTCGAATTTCTCCAAATCGTTATTCTGGGTGGCTTCGAGGAGTGTCGCGAGCATGAGTGTCTCAGCTTTAGGAGCTTCTTCTGCGATGCTTCCCAAGGTAGCGCATGCCAATGTAACAAACGATAGTAAGGTTGATTTCATGATGAATTATTTTTCTGTTCGGTATATTTGAGTAATGAAGCGTGGGTTACAAGCCGGAAATCCAAGTTTAAGTGGGTTCGAGATCAGCCGCCTTTTTTGCCCGCTGCAACCATTCAAGGGAATAGTGTGTCAACCGGGGCATTTCATTCACACGGCGAACGCAATTCATCTAAACATAATTTATCGCCTATAATTGGTGCGCTTCCTGAAGCGCAGAGGCGTGCTATTGCTACTATCGAGCCTTCTTTCGATTTGCCTTTTGCAATTTGAACTCTGCCTTTAATTCTTTATGGGTAACTCGATTACTTCCGAATAGCTGTGGACTTCCAAAAAACGCGTAAAGACCAAAGATTCCAATCAGTGTGCCCAAAGGCACATTGATCAGCGAGATGAAGGAAACTATAATTCCAACAATCCGCCCCCATGACGTCCGTTTAAAAAGACCGACAGCAGCGATTGCATAGATGATCGTAACTACGATAAAAATCAATCTTTCGGGAAATCCGAATTCCGTCCCGGGAAGTGCCGTACGAAAAACGAGTACGATCAGGCCAATACCAATAAGAAATGTGATCGCATTCACATTGCATGAACGGTGGTAAAGCTTTCTAAGTTGGATGAACTCCATTTCTCGAAGCTGGATCGGGACCAATAAGTTCGCCGATGGTTCGGCTTGTGGGGGAGAATAAGGATTTGTTTCGTTCATGATATGGCGGATTCAGGAATTAATTTTTTTAAAGGATGGGTGTTCAACGCACGAAATCGAGGCTCAATTTTCGAGAGTCGCTGTCGTCCACTTGACTCGCCATCTTCCGAGCCCGAATTCGGACGTTTTTGATCGTCTTATCTCCAATGGCTTCAGTCCCCGCCTCATTGAAAACGGCAAGGCAAATTGCAAAAATGAAAATCGGGCTTGCCCTCATCCGCGATTTCCCTTACTTACTGGTTGTGCGCAGTTTTAATAAGTTCAGTAGTACTGGGCTACCTTCCGCACATTGATTCCGGCCAAAAGCCGCTACATGACTTTCCAAGAACGTTACATCCAAAGACTCAAGCCAATTCTCCCCGAGGATTGGCCTTTATCCGTTGTTTTTGATCTATGATCCGGCGGGCAGTCCAACGTTCTAAATCACTCTTCGCACCGAACTTGTGCGGCGGACTTGTCCGCTTTCACTGCGGCGCGTCGCATCTACCCACTGGAGGACAAGACCATCGCTAAGCCATCAAGAGACCAAAATAGGGGTCGTTTCCGTGATATGACACGGATCAACGACCGAATCCGTGCCCCTAAAGTTCGCGTCGTTCTCGCCAATGGCGAGCAACTCGGAGTGATGAGCTCGCGGGACGCATTGACGAAAGCGCAATCGCTCGGGCTCGATCTTGTAGAGATCGCAGGCCAAGTGGACCCGCCAGTCTGCAAAATCGTCGATTACGGGAAATACAAGTATGAGCAGGCGAAGCTGAAAAAGCAAAAGTCCAAGAGCTCTACCCGGATGAAGGAAGTAAAATTCCGCGTGGGCACTGGTCAGCACGACTACAATATCAAGCTCGGGCGTGCCGAAGGCTTTCTCGATGCCAATCATAAATGCCGCTTTGTGCTTCAGTTCCGCGGACGCGAGAATGCGCACAAAGACTTGGGATTTGTAGTGTTGAATCGCATCGTCGATGATCTTAAAACCATGGCCCAAGTGGACCAAGCACCCCGACTGAATGGTCGTGCGGTGGCGATGATTCTTTCGCCCCTGCCAGTCCATCAACGCAAGCGCAAGTTCCACCTCTTCCACGGCGAGCTAATGGACGAGGATGACTTCGAGGATGAAGAAGAAGACGTCAATGCCGCTGAGCCGGATGACGATACCGTGCCTGATGAAGTTCCTGATGAGGAGCTGGAATTAGCAGAACAACGCGAAGAGAAGGAAGCTTGATTCCAAGCGTTGGCCGACCATGCTTTATCTATTTGATATCGACGGCACCCTCGTGGATACGGGTGGTGCCGGGATGGTGGCCTTGCAAGAAGCGACCCGCGAGGTCTTCGGCCACGATGGCCCTCTACTAGATCTAGCGGGCAGCACCGACCTTGGGTTGATCGCCATGATCCACGCTCACTTCGAAATGGAACCGACACCGCAGCGGATTTTAGATTACTTTGCGGTTTATGAAGCAAGGCTGGATTGGAATCTCGCTCATGGAAATTTCCCAGGAAAAGTCTTTGACGGTGTGCAGGTGGTGTTGGACGAGTTGTCTGGCCGCCCCCATGCCACGCTTGGGCTGCTGACTGGAAACACGGTTGGCGGAGCTGCAAGTAAGATGCGCCATTTCGGCCTGGCGGTTTACTTTCAATTTGGAGCTTACGGCTCGGATCACGCCGATCGGAATTTGCTGGGACCCATCGCTTTGCAACGCGCTGCTGTTGCCAAGTTGGGACGCGATTTCCACCCGGAGAAAACCTTGGTGATCGGGGATACGCCCAAGGACATCGCTTGCGCGCACGCGATGGGAGCGAAGTGCCTTGCCGTGGCGACTGGTTCATTTACCGCTTCACAACTCACCGTAGCAGGCGCGGATTATGTGGTGGAGTCGTTGGATGAAGCCTTGGGCTGGATCTGATATCCCTATTTCTCGTCCAAGTTTGCCTGCATTTCCAGTGAACTCGGAGTGCGCGAGGGGACGCCTTGTTCCGGAACTTCGACTTTGGCAGTCCAAGTGATCGCATTAAGCACCACTCTGCGAAAGTCATCTTGCTGCCAATTTTTATGAAAATGGCCGCCAGTGAAGCCGAAAGCCCGGCCGCCGCCAAGTTCCCCGGGCCTCTCGTAGGACCACATGACATGCTGCGGCTCCTTACGATCCAGCACCGCAGCCCTGACGTGTGAATTTCCGGAGTGCTCACCATCCTTGCGCGAGAGGCTCTCAGCCGGCGGTAGATCGGTAAGTATCGCTGTGATGCCCTCCATCCCCTTGCGGAATCGCATGTGGTAATACCACTCGTCACGCATTTCAAAATCCGAGATTCCACGAGTGATCGGGTGTTTAGGGATTTTAAATTTGCCATCCCAGTGAGGATTCACCGACCAATCCGTCTCAAAGTAACCACCGATGCTATCGAGAAACAACGTGCCGGCATCACCTTTCGGAATCTCTACCGCGTAGTGAAGGCAGCCAATTCCGACGCCTTGGCTGGCGAGTTTTTTGAAGCTCGCCAGATGGTCCATCGCAGGGTGACTGGTGCCGCCATCTGAATAAATAATGACAGCTGCTGCTCCTTCAAATATCGATTCATCGCTGGGCCAGCCATTGGTGGTGACCACCGCATCGATCAATAATCCGCTTTGATTCAGATGATCCGCGAGCAACATGCAGCCCGCGCGGTGCTCATGCTCACCCGGGCCATGGCTGGGATTGCCCGCAATAAAAACGATTTTTTTCCGGCCTTGGCCAGTGGCTGGAGTGACCTCAGCGAGACTGATCAGTCCTACCGCGACGGTGGCGGCAGCGCAGGCGAGGGTGATCGACAAGGGTTTCGGAAAGTTCATATCAGAGTAAATTTTACGCTGAGAAATGTTTTCAACTTACACGGCATTTCCCCGGCTGGATTTAATAATCGTTGGCGAGGATAGAGACCAATGCTTCGCCGGCACGCTCGGCGGCTTCCGGGAGGGCATTATTTTTTGCCGTTTGGAGATTGGAGGAAACAAACAACTGGCTTGTGCCGACCGATTTCCCCGAGGCAAGAAGCTTGAGCGGGTTCTTTGCATCCAGCAGCCTCCAGCTGAGGGTGACTTCGTTGGCGAGTTCCAGTGATTGGAGGTTATCGAGCCTGGTGCCGCGGATTGATGAGTAGGTAATACTCACGAGCGTGCCTTCGAGCACGGCGTCCGCTTGATCGCGATTTGCAATTCGGTAAGTGCCATCTTGCACCACCGCACCCGCGACGGCGGAGGTGACAAGCGCTTCCGCGCGTGGATGAAGCGAGTTGTTCACAAACATCGGCACCGCAATCGTCCGCACATTTTTCAACGCGTCCGGCTTGGCACCACCGAGCTGGTAGCCGGTGCATGACGCCAGCAACACCGTAAAAATCATGAGGAAATAAATTCTCATCAACGCTGGATTTCTCGTTGAAGAATTATTCCCCAAGCTCTTTCAAGCGGGCCTTCGCATCATTATGAAGTTTGCCAGAGCCAGTGCGTCTGACGATCTCACGGTAGTAAACTTTTGCGGATTCAGTCTTACCCGTCTTCTCGTAGAACTGGGCGATGTCATAGGACTTTTGAAGATCGCGGCTGCCGAGATTTGCAATGAGTTTGCGAGCTTCCCCGTTACGCGAATGTCTTGGATACTGGATCAGATAATCGTTGAACGCCTCACGAGCGAGATCGAGGTTTGCTTGATTTTGATTTCCGTCATCCGCTTCTTTGATGTAGATCTGGCCTACTCGGAAGAGCGCTTCCGGCGCTTGCGGGCTCTCGGGTTGATCACGCACTAACTGGCGGAAAGCGGCAATTGCCTCTTTGGATTTTTTCTTCGATTCGTATAGCTCGCCGATGGAGAATTGCGCTTTGGCTGCAGCGCGGGACTTCGGCGCGTTGTCACGAACTTTCCCCAGCATCGCCACGGTCTTATCGAGCGAGAGTTTCGATTTCAGGCCTAGGAAACTATTTTTCACATCACCATCCGCTGCAGCTTGGGCCATGGCGGCTTGACGATTGAGCGCTTCTGAGTAGAGGCCGCTGCCTTTGAAGCGATTGAGAAATTGATCGTAGGCTTTGAAGGAATCTTCGATTTCCCCTTGTTGTTCCAAGATCTGCGCTTGGCGAAAGCGGGCACGGGCGGCTGAAGGGGCAAATGGGAATCGTGTAGCGGTATCATCGTAAAGCTTGATCGCTTTGTCGGATTTTCCTGCATCATCCGCTGCTTTTGCGGTTTTATAAAGTGCCTCGCCTTCTGCTGCGGCACTTTGAGTATTGCCTGCCATCAGCAATACATCCTCGTCATTTCCGCACGAAGCGGAGAAAAACGCAGTTGCCGTGATTGCTGCGATCAAAATCCACCGAGAAGTCATGGCGCGGAGCATAGTGAGCTTGCTACGAGGGGAAAGCCTAAAATCATTGCCGCTTTACAATCATTTACCCAACTCACCAGCGCGCCGCACGGCTGCGGAAACCGCCTCGATCATCGCGGAGCGCACGCCCCGGCTTTCCATTTCCGCCAGCCCGGCAATGGTCGTGCCAGCCGGGGAAGTGACCATGTCTTTGAGAACCGCAGGATGCTCGCCCGTTTCTAAAACCATCGCCGCAGCGCCTAGCACCGTCTGCGCGGCCAGCTGCAGCGCGGCATCCCGCGGCAGTCCCGAGCGCACCCCGCCGTCTGCCAAAGCCTCGATGACGAGATAGACATACGCTGGCCCGCTGCCGGACAGCCCCGTCACGGCATCCATCAATTTTTCCGGAACTGCCACTGCCAAGCCCACCGCACCGAGCAATGTTTGAGCGGTCCGGCCATCTTCCGCCGTGGCCCGGCTGCCTAGACAATAACCGGCCGCGCCCTTGCCAATGAGTGCCGGGGTATTCGGCATCGCCCGTACGATTCGGAAATTTTCAGGACCCGCTCCCTCAAGCGCGGCGAGAGTCACCCCGGCTGCGATAGAAATCACCAGCTTGCCGACCCCACCCGCCGCTTTGGCCAATTCTGCGAGCGCTGCAAGTGCCTCCTGCGGCTTGGTGCAGAGTAAAATCACATCGCTCGTCGCAGCGATGTCCACTAGCTCGCCAGTCACTTGCGCTGCAGTCGCTTTGGCAAACGCCTCGCGTGAGCCTTCGTAAGGATCGCACCCGATCACCTCCGCCGGGCCCACGACTTTTGCGCGAAGCGCCCCTTGCACGAGTGCCGTGCCCATTTTCCCGCATCCAATGATCCCAAGCTGCATGGCCGGAGTTTAGCGGACTTTTCCTAAAGCATGCCAGCGTGATTTTTTCCCGCACCCAATTCGCCCTCTCGAAGAGCGGTCATTTGAGAAAATAAGCGCTTTTTTTCATTTTCCTCGCACTGCCGCATTGACAACCGGCCCGTAGCTCATAAAGGTCCGCGCCCCGAGCCGCCTATTGGACTCGGAAAACGAACATTTATTGAGGCCTAGCCATGAGCAAACGTACCTATCAGCCATCCAAGCGCACGCGGAAAAACCAATTCGGCTTCCGGGCCCGCATGGCCACCAAATCCGGCCGCGATATCATTCGCCGCCGCCGTCAAAAAGGCCGTAAGCGCCTCGTTCCTAAGGGAGTCGAGATCCAATACAGCCGTCACACGACGCAGCACAACTGATCCCCTGCCCCGCCGGGGAACGCTGTGCGGGAACCCGTCTTTCCGCCATGCGTCTTCCGAGGAAATGCAGTATGACAAGCCGCGCAGACTTTGCGCGGGTGAAAAATACCGGTCAGGCAAAAGCTGGCCGGTTTATCATTTTGAGCACTTTGGCAGATCCTACATTGGAGACTCTTCGCACTGGTTTCATCACCACGCGCCGCAGCGGCAAGGCCCATGACCGGGTGCTCCTGCGGAGACGGTTCCGTTCTCTAGTGCAAGAATATGGCCCGTCATTCATCGAGCTCCGCCGCTATTTAGTGACCATTGCCCGCCCCGGCGCTAGCAAAGCAACCTTTGCCGAGCTGGAAGCAGACTGGGTCCGCCAAGCCCGCCGCCTTGGATTGATTCCCCGCCCCGCAAGCTCTCAGTGATTTCTAAATTTTTCACCTTTGTGATCCGCTCATTAATCCGGTTTTACCAACGGATTCTCAATCCCATGCTCAAGGTCATCAGCGGCCCGGGAATGGGTTGCCGGTTCAGCCCGAGCTGTTCGCATTATTTTCTAGAAGCCGTGGAATCTCATGGCCCGGGCCGTGGTTCATGGCTCGGTATTTGCCGGATCTGCCGTTGCCAGCCATGGGGTGGCTGCGGCCATGATCCCGTCCCACCCGCCGAGGGCCCGCTCTCGCAGTGCTGCCATTCTTCTCATCTTTAGGTCTCTATTTCCATAAATCATCTCTTCAATGTACGATCGTAAAACTTGGATCATCCTCTCAATCTGCGGCGTATTGCTCGCGGTGAATCTCTACTACTCAAACGAGACTCAAAAGGCCCGCGCCGATCAAATGAAACGCGAGGCAATCGCCCGCGAAGCTCTCAAACCGGTGCAGGATCCGGCCGCCGTCACCACCACCGCGGAGCTCACCGTCGAGACTCCCCCGCCGTCCACCGCAGAAGAATTGATCGTCCTCGAGAATGATCAAGTCGCCTACACCCTCACCAACCTCGGCGGAGGTGTGAAATTCGCAGAGTTTAAAAATGAATTCGAAGTCGGCAGCAAGACCGTGCGTGTCCGCGCCAACCGCTTCGGCGCAGGGCCCATTGGTGCCATCGCCGGAGTCGATCAGACGCTCGAAAACGTCGTTTACTCCTACAATGCCGACGAATCCGAGCCAGGAAAAAAAGCTGTCTATATCGCAAAACTCCCTTCTGGCCTGATCGCTAAAAAAACTTTCGCCCTCACCGCAAGCGACAAGATTGGAGCACCCTATTTGCTAAGCTTCGACCTCCAGTTACAAAACGCGACGCCAGCAGCCGTCAATCTCTCGCAGTGGAGCATTTTTCTAGGCGAGTCCGCTCCCACCTACCAAGCGGAAGTCGCCCAACAGACCGGCTACTTCTGGCATGAAACGGGCGACATGCACTTTGCACACGTCGGCAGCTTCAAAGGCGGCATGATGAGCGCTGCAAACCCGAACCAGCTCGTCACTTCCACCACCAATGTCGAATACGCAGGTGTCACCAACCAGTTCTTCGCCACCGTCCTCCGCCCCATGGAGCCCGCCGTGACCAATGTTTGGGCCAGATCCAGCACTCACGTGCTGGCGCCTAATGCCAAGCCTGTGGCCTCCGTCAATGCCGGCCTGTTTCTTCCCACCATCGTTCTTGAGCCAGAGCAACAAAAGACGCTTTCCTACCGAATCTTCATCGGCCCGAAGCACAATGACATGCTCCGTAAAATGGAAGCCCACTGGGGCGAGGGCTGGGGCCATGTGATGCAATATGGCTGGTTTGATATCGTCTCCCGCACTCTGAACTGGATCCTTAATTTCTATCACAAACTCCTCGATGGCGTGGCAAAAAATTGGTCATGGGGACTTTCCATCATTTTCCTCACCATCACCGTCCGCACCGTCATCTGGCCGCTCCACGCCAAGTCCACCCATACCATGAAGCGGATGGCCAAGCTCCAGCCCAAAATGGCCGAGCTGAAGGAGAAATATCCGGACGATCCCAACAAGCTCAATACCGAGATGATGGGCCTTTACAAAAAATACGGCATCAATCCCCTCGGCGGCTGCCTGCCCATGCTCCTGCAAATCCCTATCTTCTTCGGCTTCTATCGCATGCTCCAATACGCCGTAGAGCTACGCGGCCAAGGCTTCCTCTGGGTGCACGATCTCTCCCAGCCGGATACCCTCACCTACATCGCCGGCATCCCCATCAATATCCTGCCCATCGTCATGGCCATCACCAGCTTTGTGCAAATCCGCATGGTCCCGATGACTGGCGATAAAATGCAGCAGAACATCATGAAATTCATGCCTCTCATGTTCTTCTTCTTCTGTTACAACTTCGCCTCCGCCCTCGCTCTCTACTGGACCACCCAAAACATCTTCTCCATCGGCCAAACATGGCTAATGAATAAAGTCCCCGAGCCTGAACTCGTCGCCCGCACCGGCCCCACCAAAAAGGGCTGGGTCCAACGCATGGCCGAGCAACAAGCTGACATGAAAAAACGCCAAGCTGCAGGTGGCGACACCAGTGAGATGAAAAACGTCACCCCGGATAAAAAGAAACGTCCACCTCGCACCGGCGGTTGAGCCATTTCTCCACGAAGTCCGGCGTTGACCACACCGCCAGCGCCACAGAGATTCCCCTCCATGACGCGTGAGATCCTAGCCGAAGTCCTCGAAGAAATCGCTCTTCTGTTAGAGCTAAAGGGCGAGAACCCCTTTAAGATCCGCGCCTACCGCCAAGGCGCGGAAACCGTGAGAAACTTCGATGGCGAGATTGTCACGCTAGCCGCCAACAATGAGCTCACCGGCATCAAAGGCATCGGCGAGGCACTCCGTGATAAACTTCACGAACTCGCCAGCACCGGCCACCTCGAGTTCCACCAGAAACTCCGCGCCGAGTTTCCAGCCGGATTGTTCGAGCTATTCGATCTCCAAGGCCTCGGACCGAAAAAAGTCAAAGCCCTCTACGAGTCCCTCGCCATCACCTCCATCGCCGATCTCAAGACCGCCTGCGAGACTGGCAAAGTCGCCGAGCTCCCCGGCTTCGGCGCAAAGACCCAAGTAAAAATCCTCGAAGCCATCGCCCTCAAGGCCACCTTCGCCGATACCTTCCTGCTCGGCGGCATCAGCCCACTCGTCGAGGAAATTCTCGAACTCCTCCGCATGCACCCGGAAGTCTCCCGCGTCACCGCCGCCGGCTCCTACCGCCGCGCCAAGGAAACCGTGCACGATCTGGACTTCCTCGTCGCCACCAAGGAGCCCAAGCTCGTTTGCGAGGATTTCACCACCCTCCCACAAATGGCTTCCATCATCGCCTGCGGTGAGACCAAAGCCTCCATCCGCCTGAAAAACGGCCTCCAGTGCGACCTCCGCGCCGTTTCAAACGCCCAATTCCCCTTTGCCCTCCAATACTTTTCCGGCTCCAAGGAACACAACGTTGCCCTCCGCAGCCTCGCCCTTAAACAAGGCCTTTCCCTCAATGAATACGGCTTCACCGCCACCAACGAGGCCGCCATCATCCCGGAAGTAAACGAAGAAGCCGATATCTACCGCGCCCTCGGTCTCGATTTCATCCCGCCCGAACTCCGCGAGAACCGTGGCGAAATCGAAGCCGCCGCCGAGCACACCTTGCCGAAATTGGTGGAGCTCAGCCACCTCCGCGGCACCTTTCACAATCACACCACCGCCTCCGATGGCCGCGACACCCTCGAAGCCATGGCCGAGGAAGCCATCGACCTCGGCCTCCAATACCTCGGCATCGCAGATCATTCCAAAGCCTCCTTCCAAGCCAACGGCCTCGATGAAACTCGCCTCTTGGAACAAGTCGCCACCATCGCTGCTCTCAATGCCACTTATGAAAATTTCCGCCTCTTCTCCGGCACCGAGGTGGACATTCACAAAGACGGCAGCCTTGATTTTCCTGATGAAATTCTCGCCCAGCTCGACTACTGCGTCGCCTCCGTCCACGCCTCCTTCACCCTCAGCGAGGAGGAAATGACCCGCCGCATCTGCCGCGCCATGGAGAATGAGCACGTCACCATGCTCGGCCACCTCACCGGGCGGCTACTCCTCAAGCGCGAACCCTATGCCGTCAATCACGCCATGATCATCGACTGCGCTGCCGAGACACGCACCATCATCGAGCTCAACTGCAGCCCCATGCGTCTCGATATGGACTGGCGCTGGTGGAAGCGCGCCCGCGACAAAGGAGTGCTCTGCTCCATCAATCCAGACGCCCATTCCACCCACGGCCTCCATCACCTCGGCCTCGGCATCCGCCTCGCCCGCAAAGGCTGGCTCCGCCGCTCCGACATCTTCAACACCCGCTCCCTCAAAGAAATCCAAACTTTCCTGAAAACCCCAAAACCCAACCGCTAAAATCTCAAATCCCAAATTCCCCATGCTTCCATCCCTCACCGGCCAATCTCCAGAAGCCCTCGCCACATGGCTAAAGGCCGCCGGCGAGCCTGCCTTCCGCGCCGCCCAGATTCTCGAATGGGTTTGGAAAAAAAAGGTCACCACCTACGAGGCGATGTCCAATCTCCCCGCGGCCCTGCGTGTGAAACTCGCCGAGTCCTACCGGCTCACCGCCCTCACCCATAGCACCACCCAAGGCTCCGCAGATACCACCCGTAAGTTTCTCTTCCGCCTCCACGATGGCCGCTATGTAGAAAGCGTGCTCATCCCCGCGAACCCCGCGCTCTACGGCGAGAAATCAGATCGCCGCACACTCTGCGTCTCCTCCCAAGTCGGCTGTGCTTATGGCTGTAAATTTTGCGCCTCGGGCCTCGCTGGATTTTCCAGAAACCTCGAGGCCGCAGAGATCGCCGGCCAAGTCCTCGCCGCAGAGCAACTATCCGGCGAGCGCGTCGATTCGCTCGTCTTCATGGGCATGGGCGAGCCGCTGGCCAATCTTGAAAATCTCCTCGAAGCCATCGCCCTCATCACCGGCGAGAAAACCCTCCATCTCGGTGCCCGCCATCTCACCATTTCCACTTCCGGCCTCGTCCCCCAGATCCGCAAACTCGCCGAGCACCCCCAGCAAATCCGCCTCGCCATCTCGCTCCACGGCGCCACCGACGAGGTCCGGAACTTGATCATGCCCATCAATAAAAAGTGGCCCGTCGCAGAACTTTTCGAATCGCTCGACTACTGGAATTCCAAGAAAAACCAGAAAATCACCCTCGAATACATCCTCATCCAAGATGTGAACGATTCCCTCGCGCAAGCCGCCATCCTCGCCCGCCACGCCCGCCGCATCGGCGCGAAGGTGAACCTCATTCCCTACAACACCGTCGAGGGACTCGAGTGGAAACGCCCGCCAAACAACCACTGCCGCGCCTTCCAAGAAATCCTGAAAAACGCCGGCGTCACCGCCAATCTCCGCCTCGAAAAAGGCCACGATATCGATGCCGCCTGCGGCCAGCTCCGGCTCAAACAAGAGACCGCAGAAGGGATCATCGAAGCCCCAGCCAAACGTTGATTGCCCCTCCAACAAAATTTACGGTTGCCTAAAGGCCGGACGGTAGCGGAAATTCGCACCAAGCGCACACTTCGACTGCATCGCGACTCACTCCAGATCCATTTTGAAAATCAAAGCTCTCACACAAATGCGCTGGGTCTATTGGCTCGGCTGGATGTCCTTCGGCGCGGCCTTTCGCGGCCTTTTCGGGCTCAAGATCATCGGTGAGGAAAACCTCATCAGCGAGGGACCGGTGCTCGTAGCCTCCAACCATCAAAGTTTTCTCGATCCACCATTGATCGGTAATCTTTACAATACCGAGATGGTCTTCCTCGCCCGCAAGACCTTGTTTGTCGGGTTTTTTAAATGGCTCTACACTCAATGGAATGCCATCCCGGTGGACCAGGATCGGCCGGACATGGGTAGCCTCAAGACCATCATCCGCAAGCTCAAGGAAGGCGAGCGCGTCCTCGTTTTCCCGGAAGGCGAGCGCACGCTGGACGGCTCCATCGGCCCGGCTGCCCCAGGAATCGGCCTGATCGCGGTAAAGTCCGGCGCGGTGATCCAGCCAGTGCGGATTCGTGGGGCACGCGAGGCCCTGCCACGTGGCTCATCGAAAATCCGTTTCGCCCGCATCTCCGTGACCATCGGCAAGCCGATCTATCTCACCCCGGAGCAGCTCAAGGCGAGCGACGGCAAGGAAAACTACGATCGCATCGCCAAGCAAATCATGGCCGCCATCAACGAGCTATAATGACAAAATTCCGTCCATGCATCGACCTCCACCATGGCAAAGTGAAACAAATCGTCGGTGGCAGCTTGCGCGACGAGGGACCGGGGCCGACTGAAAATTTCGTTTCTGAGAATCCAGCGGCATGGTTTGCAAAGCGATTCCAAAAAGACAATCTGCTGGGTGGCCACGTGATCAAGCTGGGAGCAGGAAATGATGAGGCCGCGCGCCAAGCTCTGGCAGCATGGCCCGGCGGATTGCAGCTTGGTGGCGGAATTTCACAGGAAAACGCCGGTGAATGGCTGGATGCCGGAGCGAGCCATGTAATCGTGACATCGGCGCTATTTGATGCGGAGGGGAAATTTCTCGAATCCGTCTTGGAACGCTTGGTGAAAAAAATCGGCAAAGAGCGCCTCGTGATCGATCTCTCCTGCCGGACCACCGCAGACGGCTGGACGGTGGCGATGAACCGTTGGCAAACACTCACCGAACTCAATCTTACTCCCGCAGTGCTGGATCGGCTCGCCCCATTTTGCGCGGAATTTCTCATCCACGCTGCGGATGTGGAGGGCCTTTGCCGTGGGATCGATGCGGCATTGGTGGCGCATCTCGGAAAATGGGGAAAAATCCCGATCACCTACGCCGGCGGCGCCGCAACGATGGCGGATTTGCTTCTCATCGAACAGGCCGGATTGGGGAAAATCGACGTCACGGTCGGCAGCGCGCTGGATCTATTTGGCGGTGGTGGATTGAAATACGATGATCTGGTGCGCTGGAATGCACGCAATTCACCATATTGAGGGAAAGCGGTTGCAGGACTCACCGGCATTGATTTAAGCTGCTCGGGTGCCTGATTTGGATCTGCAACCTCATACTTCCAGAGTGACTGTAAATCATGTTTTTCTGCGTTCGGTATTTCAATCGATGCTGAAGGCGCGGATTTTAGAAAACAAGCTATCCAGCCTCTACAAGGCGGGGAAAATCGTCGGCGGTGTCTATCTCGGGCGCGGCCAGGAAGCGGTCAGCGCGGCGCTGGGCACCGCATTGATCCAAGGCACGGATTTTTTCGCACCTCTCATCCGGGATCAAGCTGGCCGCACCGCATTCGGTGAGCCACTCATCGATTGCACCCGCACCTACCTCGGCTCGGTGGAAGGGCCGATGCGTGGGCGCGATGGCAATATCCACCGCGGCCGCCCACAAGTCGGAATGCCAGCGATGATTTCCCATCTCGGCGCGCAGGTGCCGGTGATCGCAGGGATGCTTTTTGCAAAGCGTTTACAAGGCACTCTCACTGGCCGTGTGGGCGCCACTTGCATCGGCGATGGTGCCACTTCCACAGGAGCATTCCACGAAGGGCTCAACTTGGCAGCGGTGGAAAATTTACCGATGGTCGTGATCATCGGAAACAATCAATTTGCCTACTCCACGCCAAATGATCGTCAATTTGCATGCTCGGACTTGGTGGAAAAAGCCCGTGGCTATGGCGTGACCGGACATTCGGTGGATGGCACGGATCTACTTGCCACTGCCTCGGTGATCACCGAAGCCGTCGATAAGGCTCGCGCAGGCGGCGGCCCACAACTGGTGGTGGCGCGGTTACTGCGCTTATCTGGCCATGGCGAGCACGATGACGGTTCGTATGTCCCCTCGGAAATCCGCTCCGGTCACTACGGCCGCGATTGCATCGAGGTGGCCATGCGCCAGCTCGTGGAAAACAACATCGCCAGTGTAGAGGAAATTCTAGGTTGGCAGGAACAGTTTGCCGAAGACGTCCAGCGGGCCGTGGCGCAAGCTCAGCAAGAACAAGCCCCAGATCCGTATCAAGAAGACTGGACCGCGCTCGCCACTCGTTTTCCCTTAACATCAACTCCTGAAAATTCAGCACCGTGAGCGTGACCTACATCGATGCCATCCGCGAAGCTCAGGAAACACTGCTGAGGGAGGATCCGCGCGTCTTCATCTACGGCCAAGACATCGCCACCTTCGGCGGAGCGTTCAAAGCCACCAAGGGCCTCGCCGAGGCATTTCCCAACCGAGTCTTCGACGCGCCCATTTCCGAAGACGCGATGATGGGCATGGCCGTGGGCGCGGCCATCGAGGGTATGCGGCCGATTGTGGAAATGCAGTTTGCGGATTTCTCATCAATCGCCTTCAACCAGATCGTCAATCAGGCGGCCACCCACTATTACCGCACAGGCATGCCCATCCCGCTCACCGTGCGGCTACCCTCGGGCGGCACGCCCGGCTCCGGGCCATTCCACAGCCAGAGCATGGAAGGGATCTACGCGCACTATCCCGGCCTAGTCGTGCTCACGCCCGCCACGGTTTCCGATGCCTACCACATGCTCATCGATGGCGTAAAACTCGATGATCCGGTGATTTTCTGTGAGCATAAATTTCTCTACCGCTGGCTCAAGGCGAAGTCCATCAACGGCGATCATCTGCCCATCGGCCAAGCCCGGATCATCCGCCCCGGCAAGCATGCCACGGTCGTCGCCTACAGCGCGATGGTCCACGAGGCAGTCCGCGCCGCTGACCGGCTACAACAAGACGGTTGGGAAATCGAAGTGGTGGATCTGCGCTCGGTGAAGCCGCTGGATTTGGACACCATTCTCGCATCCGTCGCCCGCACTGGCCGCCTGCTCGCAGTAGGAGAAGCATTCCCTTGGGGCGGCGTGACGGCCGAGGTGGTCGCCCGCGTGAGTGAGGAAGGATTTCACCTCTTGGATGCCCCGCCGCAACGGCTGAATGCCCGTGACACTCCGGTGCCATACCACCCCAAGCTCTGGGCAGCTCACCGCCCGACACCAGAATCCATTTGCGAAGCGCTCCGCAAACTGCTCACTTTCTAAGGTTCCAGAAAAATCATTCTCACGCTGATGCCCACCGTTCCCATCCTCATGCCCCAGCTCGGCGAATCCATCGCCGAGGCCACCATCGTCCGCCTCGGCATCGCGGTGGGAGATGCCGTCCGCACCGACCAGGAAATCATCGAGGTGGAGACCAATAAGGCCGTCATGGGAGTGACCACACTCTGTGATGGCATCGTTGCGGAAATCCGCGCGGTGGAAGGAGTTTCCTACTCGGTGGGCACTTTGTTGGGCTTGCTGGAAGTCACCGAGCAAGAAGTCGCCCGCACTGGGGTGGATACTCTGGAAAGCCAGGAAATCAAAAGAAACGCCGCCAGCCAGTCCGACCCATCAGAGAAGGCCGAGGCTAATCTCCACTTCGCCCTCGATGATGACGACTACGAGGAAGCACCCGCCGTGGTTCCCAGCGTGAAAGGCCTGCCCGTGCCGACGGGGGTGATGGGTGCCCACTACATTTCTCCCAGAATGCGCGCGCGAATGGACGATCTCGGGATTCGTGAGGCAGACATCTCCGCCATCGCAGGCACCGGTGCGGGCGGCCGAGTCACCGTGGAAGACCTCGAACAATTTCTCGATTACCTCGAAGCTTGGCCCAGCACCAATGCCTCACCCATGCGGCTGGCTGTGGCTGACGCCATGCGCCGCAGCTGGACGCGCCCGCTCGCCACCGTAGGGCTGCCGGTCACGCTGGATCGTGCGCTGGATCACCGCCGCGAGCAATCGCCCAAGCCCGGTCTGACACTCTATCTGCTGCGTGCCTTCGCCCTCGCTCTCACGGAAAACCCGAAAACTGCGGGCTACCTCATCGGCGATAAAGTGGTGCACCCGCGCTCGTTCGACATCGGCGTGGCCGTGCAAGTCGAGGATGGCGTGGTGGTCCCCGTGGTCCGCAAGGTGGATCAAAAATCACTGCGACACCTCATTTCAGAATATGATGACCTCGTGGACCGTGCCCGCCGCCGCCGCCTCACTGAAGAAGACTGCCGCGGTGGAATCGCGACGGTGACCAATTTCGGCACCTTCGGGCTCACCACCGGCACTCCCATTCCATTGCCCAATGAGACCCTTATCCTCGGCATCGGCGCTGGCATCAAGCAACCGATCTGGAGCAACGAGGTGGAAGTATTTCTGCCCGCCACCGTCGCGGATCTTCTGCTCACTTTTGACCACCGCGTGGTCGATGGTGGCGGCGCAGGTGTGCTGCTCAATCGCGTGAGGGCACTTTTACAAAACCCCGCGGCGCTGTAAAAGCAACCAAACTTCCCCCCCGCATCATCCTCGTGGATCCCATCGAAAAAATTGACAAGTTAGATATCCCGAAAAAAGCGATCTACCGCCTTTCGATTTACAACCGCTGTCTGCAAAAGCTTCACGCCAACCACGTCGAGACCGTCAGCTCCACCACTCTCGCCCGCGCCGCCGGGGTGAAGCCCGCACAACTTCGCAAGGACCTCGCCTACTTCGGCCAGTTTGGCACCCGCGGCCTCGGCTATCCCGTGGAAATTCTCACCTCCATCATCCGGGAAACCCTCGGCCGCGAGCATCTCCAACCGGTCATTCTCATCGGTGCCGGAAGCCTCGGCTCTGCCCTCCTCCGCTACCATGGATTTGAAAAAGAAGGCTTCGAAGTCATCGCCGCCTTCGATGCGAACCCTGACGCCGCTCGCATCCGTGGGGTGCAAATTCCCGTCTATCTCGATTCCCATCTCGAAGAATTCATCGCCGCCCGCTCCGTCAAACTCGCCATCCTCTGCGTGCCAGTGGAGTTCGCCCAAGCCGTCGTCAATCGCCTCGTTTCCGGTGGTATCCAAGGCATCCTCAATTTCTCACCCATCGTCCTCGAAGTCTCCCCTGAAGTTACCGTCAACAACGTGGATCTCGCGTTAGAACTGGAGCACCTCAGCTACTTCATCCGTTGAAATGGAGCCAATTTCAGAAAATAATCCTAAGGTTATCCCTGCACCAGACGTTATGGAATCGACGTCAGTGCCAGCCAATGATCCACCTTCCCCACCCACCAACCGCGAAGTTTTCGTCGAGGATGCCATTGATCGCTTCCAAGCACCGCTAATCGCCTATGCCAGCACTCTGCTTCATGATGTGGAGCGTGCCCGTGATGTCGTCCAGGAAACGTTCATCAAGCTCTGCAAGCAGCCTCCCCAGGCAGTCCACCAGCACCTCAAATCCTGGCTCTTCACCGTCTGCCGGAATCGTGCCATGGACATCCTCCGCAAGGAAAAGCGCACCACCCCGCTCGAAGACGTCCGTTGGAAAAAAGTCGCCGGCCCCGGTCTCCAACCTGATGAATCCATCGATCTCGCAGAGCGCCACTCCCAGCTCATGGCCATGCTCCAGCGCCTTTCTCAGAATCAACGCGAGGTCATTCTCCTCAAGTTTCAACAAGGCCTCAGCTACCAGGAAATCCACCAGCTCACCGGCCTCACCACCACCAATATCGGCGTCCTCATCCACACCGGACTCAAGCGGCTACGAGACCTCATCCCCAAAGATCTAACATGAAAATCGATCCGGAAGATCCCCGTCTCACTGCCCACCTGCTTGGCGAGTTGGACGCTGCTGAAGCTGCCCTCATCACCGATGCCATCGCCGCAGATCCGGCCCTCCAAACCGCCATCGCCGAGCTCAAACTCGCCCGCGCCGACCTTCACGAGGCCCTCACCATCTCCCCCACCCTTGCGCTGCTTCCCGCCCAACGTGCCGCGATCCTGGAAAACGCCCGACAAGCAGACCACTCCGGAAAATTCACCTCCTTTCCCCAAGCATCACGCTACCTGAAATGGTGTGCCATCCCACTCGCTGTCGCAGCCGTCATCGCAATCATCGTTTCCCTGAATTCCCAGCCTGCAACGCCAAGCCCACCAGCGATTGTAGAGAATCCCACAACTCCCTCCCACTCCCCCACCCAGCCACCGGCCCAAACAATCCCTGTCGCGCCCAAGACAAAGATTGCAATTGCCCCTCGCTCCGAAGGCTCACTCACCGTGGCTGAGCGTCCGGCCTTGGTCTTGCCCATCCTTTCCGGCCCCCATAGTCTGGACCGCATTCACCAAGCCATCCGCACCGAGCGCCAGCTTCCGGCACCTTCCTCCGTGCAGCTAGAGGAAATGCTCAACAGCTTCCCGCTCAAATTCAATGCCACCGCCGCCATCGCCCGCAGACCCAAGGAGAATTGGCATCCCGACATGCGGCAATCTGGCATTACTTCGTTTTCAGCCACCCTCGGTGCGGAAACATTGCCATGCCCGTGGAAACCCTCCGCCACCCTGCTCCTCATTTCCCTGCGAGGAAATCCGACAGATGCCTGCCAAGCCATGCTCGTCTTCCAGCCAGATGCGGAGAATGTTTCGCGCTATCGTTTGCTGGGATTTACCACTCCTCAAGTCGATTCCAAGACCCAGGTTTCCAGCAACCTCGCTGCGGACTCCGTCACCACCCTCGCCATCGAGATCGAGTCCTCCAACGCTGCGGAAGACCTCGGCATCCTCACTTGGACGATCAATGATCTACCCGCACCGGCACTTACCATCAAACGCAGCCCCGCCGCAGAGCCCTCGGACGATGCCCGCTTCGCCGCCCTGATCTGCACCTACGCCAAGTGGCTTAGCCGCGAAGATGGAGCCACACTCGATCGCGATCTTCTCTCCGCCCTTACCCGTGAAAACGCTGCGGAGAATCTCCCTCCAGAGCGGGCTGACTTCCTCGCTCTCATCGAGCAAACGTTGAATCTCTAACTCACCAATCCGCTCCCAAGCCGTGCCGTCCGGCCAGCTCGAGCAGATCCTCGCGCATCGGCCACTCGTCGGGGCGCTCGCTGGTGGCATGGCGCTTGCTCGCACCTTTTAAGGTCATGCACCCCGTATTATCGCCGATATTACGGGCAAATTCCACCTCCTCGGCAGTGAAGCGCAGCTCGGGCATCGCCGCGAATTCCCGGATTTTATCCTCGATCATCCGCGCCCCTTCGCCCGCTTCCTGAATGAATGTCGGCACCACACTCTCCACTGCCGGATGACTCAGATTCCAGATCGAGGCAAAATGAAGCATGCTCAGCCCATATTTTTCTGCCAGCGGCCGCATTCGGTTTGCCTTTTCCATCCCATGCTGCACCCAACCCTCTGGCCGATAGGTGCGGTGGTCTCCAGGTTTGAAAACATGCTCAGCACCCGCCAGATCATCGTGGAAAACTCCACCATAGTCCACCACCCGCGTCATCACTTTCACGCCGTGCTTCTCACAATGCGGCAATGTCAGCCCCACCGGCCATGGCTCCAGCGGATTTAAAATCAACATCGCCCAATCGAGCGAACTACCAAATTTCTCCAAGCAATAAACCAGATCCAGCGAGAACCCATTGGCCGGCCCCGGCGCGATGCCTAGCTTCCGCGTCAGCCCCGCTTCCCTCACTCCCTCCAGCGCCTGCCATAGTGGCTCGCTGATGTAGCCGAGTTCATCCGGATTATGCAACATCAGCAGATCGAAATGATCCGTCCCACAGCGCTCCAGCTCCTTGGAAGTGGCCATCTGGATGAAATCCGCATACCCCTCAGGACCACGTAATTCCGGATCCGTAAACCGCGGGTAGCCTTTGCTGCCCTGCCGCTGACCTTCATAAAAATCATGACCGATCATCCCCACCAAGCTGTAACTTCCCCGCTCGATTCCTTGCAGCGCCTTGCCCAGCAACTCATCCGCCTTGCCATTTCCATACACATCCGAGGTGACAAAGGTGCGGACGCCTGCCTCGTAGGCCGTCTCGATGCAGCCAATAAAGCGCTCCTCCGAGAGTGTTTCTCCAAAATGCATGAAGCGGCCACCGCTCCAAGTTCCGTATGCTGTCGTCGTGGGGTCCATGGTAAGTAAAAATCGGCTGCTCCTGACTACGCCCGCCGCTGGATGCGGTCAACCCTTAGCATCGCCTGCCTTGCGTGGAAATTTTCTCAAACTCGCATCCACCCATGCTTGCCAAGTCCGGCGCTTGGGAGTGAGCTAGCGGCAGCGGGCAATTTCGCCCATTCCCGAGTTATGTGGCGTCTCCTCATTCTTTTTTCCGTCATCAGCATCGCCGCAGCGCTCATCGCCCGCTGGTGGTTCGGCCTGCGGATCCTCAAGTCTGAAGGTGGCCGGACCTGCGTGTGCGATCTTGATAAATGGCTGCCCGCACCCGGCGATGACGCCGTCATTCACCGCGCGGAAGGCACCGCAGATGAATTTGGCAAGCAACTCCGGCTCAAGGCTCTCAGCGAGTGGCGGGAGCGCGAACCTAAAGCCGCCGGTGCCAGAGAAAGCTCGAAAAAATTCGGTCTCGCCGTGCCTCCGCTCAGTGGAATCGTGGCAGTGATGGCCATGGTCATCGCCAAAATTCCAGTGATAGGCGCCATTTCCGTGCTCATGGCTGCCACCGCTCTGGCTGCGATATTGAGCCTGCTTTCGATCGCCCCCGAGCTCCAAGCGATCATGAGAAATGCCCGTGAAATGCGTGAGAAAAAGCATTTCCCCCGCCGCGATGACGAGGAAGCTGTCATCAATTGCGCTCTCGCCCATGCTTGGAAAGAAGCCCTGCCACCCATTCTTAAATTACTTCAAAAGTAGCCACCCACGATCATGCGCTTTTTTCTCATTCTCTGCACCGCGATTTACCCCCTTGGCCTGCTGCACGCAAACGATGCCGTGCTCCACGCTTGGTTGAAGAAACAGCCATCCATCCTCACCCTCGATGCCGCATTCACTCAAGAGCGCAAATTACCCGCGCTCAAGAACCCGACCTCCACCCGCGGCCGCCTGACTTTCAAGAAGCCTGATCAATTCCGCTGGCAGCTCGGAGAACCTGCCGAAACCCTCGCCATCTCAGACGGCACCACCCTCACACTCATCCAGACACGGGAAAAATCCGCCCGCCAAATCGCTGCCGACTCTCCACAAGCCAGCCGCTTCTCCATGCTCACTGGCGAGGCATTTCAATCGATCAAAAGCTTCAACCAAGCCTTCGAAGTCACCGCCTGGCGAGTCGAATCCGGCATCCACCAATACACGCTCAAGCCCAAGGACCGCCGCCTCCAAGGCCAAGTCCCATGGATATTCCTCGATATCGAGCCAGTCCAAAACACCCTCACCGCACTGGAAATGATGCTCCAGGATAAATCGCGCGTCCGCACCATTTTTGACCAACCCATCATCAATAAGCCCACCGCGCCCGGCCTTTTCCAGCCGGACCTCAGTGGGCTCAAAGTAAAATAATCCTCTACTGGGAAAATTAGCTACAGCAACCGCCACCGCCGCCACTGCCACCGCAGCAGCCACCCGATGATGCCAGATCATCCGCCGTAGGCACCCGGCCCAGCTCGATGGTCGCGCTCACGTATTTGCCGATTTCCTTTTGCAAATTCTCCAATTCCCGTTGTGCCGAGAGGAAGTCACGGGCCACGGCATTGTCCATCAACGTCTCACGAGCGACTTCGAATTCGCGGATCTCAGAAGCACCCAGCTCCACGCCGGAATGTTGCTTGTGATGAAGTTCTTCGCCCTTCTCATGGACAGTTTGATACTGGAGGCGCGCTGCATCATCGCCCAAAAACGTCTCAACACTTGCGAGAAGCTTGATGAATGACGGATCCGCGACGATCTCCGCACACAGTTCTTTGGTTTTTTCGATGACAGTGCTTTCTTCGGCTACAATTGACATATCCGCTGGATACCCCCGCCACCGCCCGCTGGCAATCGACTTTTGAGAAAATTTCCCAAATCCATCAACAAAGCCGGATCATATCCCTAATAAACTGACCCCACAGAAACAACATCCCCCGCTTTGAATATTGAAAATGCCCATCGCCCGTCAGTTCGATGATTTTCGCATTGAGATTGTGCTCCACCTGCCGCCGCATTTCAGCCTCCACCTCATTCTCAATCTCATCCGGGTCTGGAATACGCAGTTGCTCAATCGGGATCTTCATCTTCGCCAGATAGAGATGATGATCCTTGAGAATTTGGTGAAAACAACTGCGTTCGCAAGGCACGTGGTTCCACTTCACATTTCGAGGACATTGCAAGGTGGGGGCAAACGGGAAGTTCGTGGTTCGCCAGACATTGCCCTTGGTATCCTGCGAGGTGATGGTGATGAAAGCAAAAGCCACGTTGCTTTGTTCGCACAGGCAGACGGCCGCGACCGCCCGCTCTTCCGGGTGCCAGAAAAGCCGGAAAAACTGCTTCATCCCCGCCCAGTCCCAGCCGCAATCCGAAACGTGCTCGAAGTTTGCCTCCTCCATCGCCGCGATCGCTTCAGCGGCATTCGGGAAAAACGCAGGATTGGGGATTTGCCGCTGTCGCAGACGATTATTGAGCGGAAGCCGCATCCCCCGGACCCGCGTGAGCAGCTCGAACCATGGCAGGAAAAACCATAACACCACCCCTACCAATCCCACCGCCAAGTTCCCGCTGAGGAAGTAGAATAGACAAAAACTCGCAGCCAGTAACACAAACGCACCTAATTTCCTCAAGACATTCACTCGCGCCGAGCGCAGTGCCATCGCAAATACGACGAGACCGAAGACAATGAAAATTTCGCGCATGGTGGATGAGAGAGCAGCAGCAGGTAAATAAACGACCATGATGCTTCCCACCGCAATGTGGAACGCGCAAGGGCCTGTTTCTCAATAGCTCCGGTAAGTTCACACCCATGCTTGAAGCAGCAGCTCACGCAACCGCGCAGGATCGTTGGCCGAGGTCTTCGCCACAAAGCCCCGCGCATGCGCGAAATGCACGTCCTCGCACCCGGCGATGCGGGTGAAGTCTAGTCTGAGATCGTCATTGTGCCTGGAGAGGCCGTAGCCAGAGCCGCGGCGGTCCGGATAAACCAAGCCCGCCACATTCGTCATCGTCGGATGGGCTTCGATAAATCTCGCCAAGCCCGCCGAGGAATCGTCCGAAGGTGGCTCTTCCTTCGGCATGTAAAGCACGTTGAAGCTCCCACCCGGTGCGGGAATTTCCCAGAACTCCGCCACTTTTTCAACGAAATCGAGCCTCGCCCGCAAAGTCTTCACGTAGGTTAGGAGATCCTCGCCGATCCAGCGCATCATCTCCCACAACGGCTCACCCGGCGCGAGCGAGCTAGTCCCGGCGAACCTACGTAGAAGCGTAATATCAATCGGCGAGTTCAGCTTAAACAAAGTTTCCCGCTCCAGGCCCAGCCACCGCGCCGTTTCCACCGGCCCTCGAGTATCGAACCACTCGGCTGGCTCTAACCAATCGCAAAATGCCCGCGCATCCTCATAGATCCCGAAATGTTGTAAAATCAAACTCAGCGAGCATGTCGGCGGATAGTCTTTGGGAAACTGGTGATGATCGAAATTTCCCCGCTCAGGCACATGCTCGTGGCCCACATCCACCACCGCCACCGTCGGATCAGCCAAGTCCTCAGCCGTCGGCTCGCGCCGCACGATGGTCACTGGATTCTTTGCCAATAGTAGGCAACAAGCAAGAAACTCGTCCTTATGCGAGCCGCCGGGGTGAGTGAGGATTTGAGAAAATTCCATAATCGATTAATCTGCCGCCACTTAGGCCCGCTTCGCACCCACCCGGCGAGAACTTTCGATTGCCGTGCACGCCGCCACACCGCAATCTGCCGCCGAACCATGCAGCCGCGCCCGCCGAAAAAATTTGTCCCCACACCATTCGAATACCATCAGGAAATCGAACTACGCATCGATTCACTGACAAACCTCGGCGCCGGCGTGGGCCGCATCGATGGCTGGGTGGTCTTCGTCCCGTTTTCCCTCCCCGGCGAGTGGGTGAAAGCGCGGGTCTTCCGAAATGATAAAAGTTTCTCACAAGCGGATCTCGTCGAAGTCATTGAGCCATCGCCGGACCGCGTCGCACCGGGTTGCCCGCTGTTTGGCGATTGTGGCGGCTGCCAATACCAGCACCTCGCCTACGAAAAACAACTCGCATGGAAAACCCGCCAAGTGGGCGAGCTGATGAAGCACATGGCCGCCATCACCTTCCCGGTCAACGATTGCCTGTCTTCCAAGCAGCTCTGGAACTATCGCTCCAAGATCACCCCGCACTTTGAGAAAGGCAAAGATGGCACTCTCGGGCCCATTGGATTTCTCTCGTTCGGCCGCCGCTCGCAGCTCGTCGATGTGCCGGAATGTCCCATCGCCATGGACACCATCAATCGCGAGCTGCCCGCCATCCGCGAGGGCCTGCGCGCCCGGGCCCACACCTTCAAGCGCGGCGCCACCGTGCTCCTGCGGGCCACTCAA
>JBGSUW010000032.1:0-39085 GCA_041753275.1 Akkermansiaceae bacterium
AATGTGGATAGGTCGCAGCGGCACCATGCACTGCGATAGCCCACGACTTGAACCAGACACGACACCTCCCTTTCAATCCTAAAATCGTAAGGAAGGTGTATGGCTGGCACCAGTCACAGCCATAAGGTCTCGGTAAAGAAATTTGAAGACCGCGCGTGGCCCAAAAGTTTAACCTTGATTGCCGAGCCAAACGGACTACCCTTTCCAGATGAGTGAGTGGCAGAATTGTTCTTCCGTAGAGCGTTCCCCCGACCGGGTAAGCGGTGCGTGGGTTTTCCGAGATACTCGGGTTCCTGTTGCCGCACTGTTCGAGAATCTCACAGACGGAGCATCTACTGACGACTTTCTAGAGTGGTTTCCCGGAGTGACCCGCAAACAAGTGGAGGCCGTGTTGCAGCACGCCGAGGCGAGCCTTCTTCAACCAGCTTGATTATGCGGATACTTTTTGATCAGGGAACTCCGGCACCTCTACGCCGACACCTGCACCCAAGCACCGTAGATACAACCGCCGAGTTGGGGTGGTCAACCGTTACGAATGGAGACCTACTTATTCTGGCCGAGGACAACGGCTACGAGGTTTTCGTGACGACAGATCAGAATTTGCGCTATCAGCAGAACCTGACAGGTCGCAAGATTGGGATCGTTGTGTTGATGACGACCTCTTGGCCACGTATTCAGCTCCGAGTCCCACAGGTATTGACCGCCATTTCATCTGCACTTGGCGGAGGATACGAAGAAGTCATCGCATAGAATGAAGAAGGCGGATCGGGTCCCCGGGAGTGATTAGCTCCCGGGTCCCACATCACCCTGCGTACGGCTCCGTACAGGGCGGTTCCAATTAGACTCGGGCCTTTGGCCCGTAGTGAAGAGCGATCCAGATGGCTTCCATGTCCGGCACTCCTTGTTCTTCTAACCAACGGTTATTGAGCGCGTATCGCACAATTTCGTTCTGGCTCATCCGCCAGTAGCCTTTGCGGCTGCGCGTCGCCATGTGCACGTTTGCGGGATCTGCTCCCAGTGCCAACAAGTGGCGGCGGCGCGTGCGTGGCTGCTTCCACTGCTTCCAATAATATAACCTCACCCGCCGTCTGACCCACTGCGACAAGTCTTTTACTTCACTATAGGTGGAGCTAAGTTTGTAGTAGTTGAGCCAACCGCGAATGTATAGGTTCAGCTCGTCGATGACGGTCTGAACGTTGTGTCCGCGGTTGCGGCTGGTAATTTGATTCGCTACGCTCACCCCTCGCGGGGCTCTCCTCCGGAGACTCTATGTCCGCTTCGCTCCCATTCCCGGATCCGCTCCTTGAAGCGGATCCTTGCCTTTTCCGTCCACGCGAGCTTGGCCCGTTGGTTCAATCGGTAGCCGAGGAACTTGCAGGTTTTAAGCGGTGCGGCGCGGCTTTTAGCGCGGTTTACAATTAGTTGCAAATGTCCTTCGCAGTAACGGATCAACGATGCCATCACTCGTTTCGCGGCGTTTGCGCTTTTCACCATGACGATAAAGTCGTCGGCATATCTTGCGGATTTGTGTCCGCGTGCCTCTAACTCTTTATCAAGTGGATCGAGCACGATGTTGGCTAACAGTGGCGACAATGGACCTCCTTGCGGCACTCCTTGAGGCGTGGCCTCGCGGGTGCCATTCGGTAGTTCCACGCCCGCTGTGAGGTAGCTGCGGATGAGGCCAAGGGTCTTGCGACAACGGACTTTTCCTAACAGTGATCTCATGAGGCGGTCGTGGTTGACCGTGTCGAAGAACGCTTTGAGGTCGCACTCCACGGCGTGGCGGCGGCCTTCTTTCCAGCCGGATTCCATCTCGGCGACCGCCATGTGGGCGGGGCGACCGGGACGATACCCATAACTGTGTTCGCTAAAGTCTGCTTCGAAAAGCGGACTTAGTATCTGTGCGACGGCTTGCTGGATCACTCGATCTAACACCGTCGGAATTCCTAGCGGACGTTGTGTCCCGTCAGGTTTTGGAATGAACACCCGGCGCACGGGCGCTGGGTGGTAGGTTCCGTTTCTGATCGCAATGGCAATCCTCGGCCAGTGTTCCCGCGCGAACGCGGGGAAGTCCTCAATGGTCATGCCATCAATCCCCGGAACACCTTTGTTCGCTCTCACGCGTTGCCACGCTTGGGCGAGATTTTGACTACGCTGCGCTACGTCTGTGCGGGGTGGCTTCGCAAATTTATCTATGCCGCTAGCGCGGCCCTTCGGGCACTCCGGTTCAAGGATTTCCTCGATCATGGTTCGTTCTTGAGGGTCTCCATGCTTCTCTCCGTGACAGCTCTCGGATTTGCCTCGCCGTCTGGCGTTGTCGGTTAGTCCGTCTGTCGCGGGGTCGATCCCCTCCTTATTGGTTCGGTCCTTCATCGGTTGAGGCCTCCGGTATCGTTGTTTAAACGGGCATCGCGCCCCCGGCTCATTTTCCCGCTTACTATGACCTCTGCTGACTTCTCAGGGGCTGACGCCCGTAAGATCTCCCCAGGTAATTGCACGTTGCTCCACCGCACTGCCGCCGGATTTACCTCCACAGGCATACCAGATGTCTTCTCCCTCCTACGTTCGTGCGGAAGCGATGCTTCCGGAAGAATGACATGCGGCTATCGCCGCAGCGAAGTGTGCCTCCTCGACGCGCCGTGTCGGCCTTCTATCCGGTTCTTGTTCATCAGCTCGCGGTTTTCTCCTAGCCTTCCTTCCCCGGAAAGGTCACCCTTCTCCGAGTCGGCTTCAGATGGTAGTTTCTTCATTTTCATATTCTGGTATTCCTACAGGGGACTTAAACCCCATTTACAACGTACCCATGCTGGGCACACACAAGCCGGAGATAGCGACGCCGAGTAAGCCGTTTGTTGAATTCTAGCTCTACACCGGCGCGCCTGTTCTATGACGTCCCATCTGATTGGGAAACACGTATATCGGCTGCCCGAAAGTGGTCTCGAGGCTCAAAGTATCCGCCGCTGGATAGCTCACCGGCTCAGCCGTCCGGCCGCGGCGAGTTTTAAATTCACCGGTGTAGAGCAGGCTGGCGTTGTCCTTGATGCAGGTGACATGGAGCAGCGAGGGACTCACCTCCGAGCACAGCGCCGCTTCATGGCGGGCAAAATGGTCCGCGTGGGCATGGGAGATGAACGCGGGTGGTTTTGGATGTCCTGGGTCCAACCACAGGTCCAGCTCCGGTAAATACAGGCCGCGTATGAAACGCACTTCGATCAATCTATACTGCTGCGCATCAAGATTTGTGATTTTGCGGGCTAAGGAGTGGCGACCTTACTGTCGCCTCTTTGGCTGGCACAGAGGAAGAAAGGGACAATAAGGTCCCTACTCCTTATTCCACAAATCTTGATGCGCATCAGTATAGGTAGAGAGTAATGACGATTTGCCGCGATGGCCAAGGAAAACTATGAGGCATGCTAAGTGAATATTAGCAACTTTGCTTGAGAATTCCAGTTGAACGAGCTGCGGGGTTCCCTATGATCTGGCCGTGACGATGGAAACGATGAAAGTTTCGCCCAGGGCGGCGATGGCGGGTGAAATGGTGCCTATGGACTATTTTCGGAAAATGGAACTGCATGAAGTGTGCCGGGAAGGGCGGCTGCTGGAGGTGGATCTTGGTTGTGGCGATGGGTCGTTTCTAATGGAGATGGCAAGGCATTACCCAGAACGTGATTTCCTCGGCGTGGAGCGGCTGTTAGGGCGGGTAAGGAAAGTTTGTAAAAAAATCACTCGCCGTGAATTATGCAATGCGCGGGTGCTAAGGCTGGATAGCCGCTATGTGGTGGAGTGGCTCCTGCCGGACGCATCAATCTCGCGGCTGCATTTGTTATGCCCGGATCCATGGCCCAAGTTTAGGCATCAACGGCGGCGCTTGGTGCAGTCGGACTTTCTGGCGGCGGTATGGAAAGCATTGGCACCAGGAGGCGAATTTCTCTTTATGACGGATCATGAGGAATACTTCGGGTGGGCGGGGGAGAAGATTCAGAAGTTTGGAAAATTCGAACTATTGGAATGGGATGATGATATGTTTTTCTATCCTAAGACGGACTTCCAAGTGCAGTGGGAAGCTGAGGGAAAACAGATGTGGCGGCTGAGGGGCAGGAAACCGATTGCTTAGAGTGATCAACGCGGGCGAAGTAGTAGCGTGGAATCATTCAGAAATCCATATAATCGCAATTTGCCATCGGGATCGTGAGTGATGGTGATGCCGCCCGCTTCCAGAGGATCGATCACGTGAATTTTGCGGCGTTTCCAAAAGTCGATGCGGGATGTTTCCAGCCGTTGTTCGACTGGAAAGCGGGCGTTGGAAGGGATGATGACTTGGGGATTTACGGCGGCTACGAAGTCATCAGTTAGATAGAGGTCGCTATCGTGGCGGCCGGCGATGATGATATCGGAGCTCAGATCCACTTCGGATTCTAACAACGCAAGCTCGGTGATGATTCCGGAGTCGCTGGTGAAGAGGATTTTCCAGCCATGCCAATGGAGGCGGAAGATGGCGACGCGCTTGTCGGCAAGTGCATTCTGATCGAGTGGGTCTGGAGCGTGGAGGACTTCCAGGCGGGCGCCATCGGGGAGGGGAACAGTGTTTGTGGTAGCGGTTTGGAGGATCCGGATGCCAGCTGTGGGTGCTTTTTGAACCCATGTTTTCAACGCCGGGCTCCGTGAGATTTCAACAGGGAGGAGCGCCTGGCGGATGGGAAACGCTTCCCACACAGCAGCGCCACCGCCGAGGTGGCCGCCATCGGGGTGGCTAATGACGACGGAATCCGGGGTGATGCCGAGGCGGCGGAGCGAGGGCATGACGCGGTATTTGAAAGAAGAGCGGCCACCGCAATCGAATAGCATCGCGCCTTGACCGCCTGCGGAGAAGCATGCGGCGGCGTCTCCATGATCGAGCTTATAGATGAGCAGCTGAGGCGTGCGGGTTTTGGAAATTTGGAAGTGACCACCAGGAATCGAGGCGAACATATCGGCAGTGGCGACTGTTATGTCAGCGGTTTTTCCGTTCACTTGGTTGATCAAGCGGGTAACCGGCTGTGCGATCGGATAGAAAGCGGTGGCCAGCAGCGCGGCGCTTAGTAAAACGAAGACCATCGGAATCAGGACGATGCCGGCGAGTATGGAAATGGGAGTGACCAGCCCGAAGTGATAGGCCGTGAGAGGGGTGGAACCGACCCCTGCGGCAAGTGATACTCCGAGGGATGATGCGAGATTGGTGCGCACTCGCAGCGAGTAGTGCTGCCAGCGATTCATTTCCGCAAGTGGCAGATGCAGTTCCGGGCGGGCGATCCACGAGAAGACCCGCGTGGCCCACGCCATCCCGATGGAGATCGCGGCCACGACTCCGTAGGAAAGTTGCACGCCCGGCTGGAATAGCAAGCGACCGTCCCACAACATCGCCGCCAGTAGAACCGCTCCTAGCGCGTTGAGTAAATCAGGTCGCCGCCGGAAAATGAACGCACCGAGGAAGACTGCTGCCATCCATGCTGAGCGGACGGCGGGCTGGCTGTTGCCGGTGATCCATGAGTAGCCAAAAACCATCGGTATCAGGATCAAGATCGCCCAGCGGCGGGGGACTCGCAGCATCCGTAAAACGACCCACGCGATGCTCCCGACCATGGCCACATGCAGGCCACTCACTGAAAATGCGTGAAGCGTGCCACTGTTACGAAATGCAGCGACGAGCACTTCCGAGTCTTGTGGCAGCTCACCGATGACGATTGCACGGATCACCCGGGCTTGGACTGATTCCTCCTCAAGTCCAAGTGTGACAGCCGCCCGGAAGCCAGCCCGTGTGCCGGCAGCCAGCCTGGCGAGATCGCCTGTTTCTACGATGGCTGGAATATTTGATGCATCGAATTCCGCCGCGATTCCTTGATTGCGCAGCCACGCCGCTTCATCAAACTCTCCGGGGTTTTCCGGAACCGGGAGTGGGCCGAAGTTTCCGCGTCCTTGAACGATCGCGCCAGCTACGGGCACCTCTCCAGTTCCTAGCCAGCGGACTTTAGCGCCGGCATTTGGTCCGCTTAACAATTTGGCAGGAGCGCTCCATATTCGATTTCCGCGAGCATTCGCCAATATTTTTGCGCGGAATTCGCCCCCGGCCGCTGCGGCTAAATTGCGCTCGGTGGTGGCTTGTAAATTCATCCTCCAAGTCACCACACCCGCCGCGAGAAGGCCGCAGCTCAACCACGCGATGCCTAATTTCCAGCTTTTGAAAAAACATCCCGCCAGCCCGCAAATCACCGCCACAATGATTCCGTAAAGCGAACTCTGGGCTGCTCCGATCACACAAGCCACAGCGATCAATGCGGCAACAAAGAGCGGATGCCTTGCGACGGCGAGCCGCACCCAATTTTTTATCAGCGGGGCGATCCTGCGCATCGTTTTCTATCGGGCAGGATCCGCTGAAATCATAAAAACTACAAGATTTACCCCCGTTGTTGATCGATGAAGCGTTGTTCTTCCTCCGCTGCTTCTTTGACGCTCCACTCATGCAACTTATGGTTGGCATTGGCGGAGTGGCGGGTGTTTGGAAATTGATCGATTACTTGTTGCATGATCGCTTTGGCATTCACCCGATCAAGATCCACTTCGTCGTAGAGTTCGGCAAGGCGGAAGAGAAAGTAGGCAGCATCGTTGATTTCCCATTCTTGGCTCTCGAGGGCATGGCGGATAGTCTGGATGGCTGCTTTGGGATCACCGAGATGGTCTTTTTGAATTTTCGCGATTTCTACCCATGGCAGGCGATTAAGTGGATCCTCGGCCGCAGCCACTTGGCAGGCGGCGATGGCTCCCTCGTAGTCGCCCTGAGCCATTTTGGATCGTGCATCGTGCATCGCATCCTTCTCCACCATTTCCGCACTATCATATACGGCATGGGTGAGCCGCTGCGCAAAGAAGGGTAGGGCCGTGAGCACGAAGAAGATTCCGACAAGCCCGGCACCGAGAAACGTCAGCAAAATTCCGTTGAAAATCCGTTCGCCATCCGCCGTGCGAAGCTCGTCGTTGAGCTTGGGAAGCAATCCGTCCGGGTCTCCCTTTTCTTCTGCGGCAGTGATTTGTGTCTGAAGCGCGGCCAACTTATCGCCCGTCTTCAAATATAGCACCCAACTACCTGCCAATAAAGCCGCCAAAACCAAATACATGATCCATTTCATCATTCCCAGAGAATGCCGAAGGATAATGAGCGATGGAAGGAAAATCTATCCGTTCTCACTCAGCACCTTTTTCCAATTCACAAGCGCCGGGCATTGCGCCCTTCATCGATGAGATTCCAGAAATATTTGGAATTTGCCAAGGCCTCGTCCTCCGCCAAGGGTAGGCTGGAACGGAATTTAAAATCCGAAAAAGTTCCCTTGTGCAATACCCGGTGCACGACCACCGATTCCTCCTTCACCTCGAAATAAAACCGATACTCCTTCGCCCGGAAACGATACAAAACCCGGCCATCCCGCGCGATTTTACCGAAGCGCTCGCCGCTTAGATTTTCCAAATCCTCCTTACCCAGCTTGAATTCATCCAGCAGCTCAAGCTGCTCGAGGGTGCCAAGTTGAGAAAGTTCTGCCGCGCTGATTTCATTGAAGACGATTTGAAACACCCCGGCAAAGTAAGCCACCACGAGCACGCTGAAAAGCGCAAAGAATAGGCCCTTTTCCGTGCATTCTTTTTAACGATACCACCTCGTGATGGCAACTTTCTCCTCGCGTTCAGAATTGCTTCCCGCTAGGTGATTCGTCGTCCCTCAAGTATCCATGATGCAAGAATTTGCCAGAAAACCTGATTGGCTCTCATTTGGATTGCACTTTGTTTTCGGGTTAATCGTGGGATGCGTTTTGGGTTTCATGACAATCACACGTAGGAGGCATGGAATCTGGCTTCATGAAGACCTCATTCTCCCTTATCTTTGCGGGGCATCGCTGATTTTTGCAGGGCTGGGAGCGAAGTTGGGGGATCGATTATGGTTAGGTATGAATTACCGCGTCATCCCACCCGATGTGCCAAGTCACAGCGCGATTACCTATTATCTTTCAATTGTTACGGTTTTTTCCGGAATCGGGTTGGCCGGTTTTGCATTATTTCAGCACTTTTACGGATAAATTGATGATCCAAGCAGGATTTAAGTGATGGAGTGACTGCGAAACAGGATGATTGCAATCCATTGCGGCCCGTGGTTGACCCACCCCGCGGGCGTTGCTAGCGTCCGCGCCCCGTCATGAGCGCCGCTTCACCGAATTACAAAGATACCCTCACTCTTCCGCAAACCACTTTTCCGATGCGCGGTGATCTGGTCCAGAACGAGCCCGCCCGCCTTGAAGCATGGGAAAAGCAGGATCTCTATCAGAAAATTCTCGCCCGCCGCCGCGCGCAGGGTGCCCCGGAATTCATTCTGCATGATGGCCCGCCCTTCGCGAATGGCGATGTCCACATGGGCACGGCTCTGAATAAATTGCTCAAAGATCTGGTGGTGAAATCCAAGACCATGGCCGGATTTGCCGCGCCATTCATCCCGGGCTGGGACGGTCACGGGCTGCCGATCGAGTTCAAAGTGGTCAAGGAAGCGGCCGGACTTGAGCCTGCGGAAATCCGCCGCCGCTGCACCGAGTTTGCCTCAAAATTCATCGATATCCAGCGCGCTTCCTTCCGCCGCCTTGGCATCTTCGGCGATTGGGCAAATCCTTACCTCACCATGGCTCCCAGCTATGAGGCCAGCATCCTCAGGGTCTTCGCGAAATTGGTGGAAAATGGCTCGATCTATCAGGCAAAGAAGCCGGTGCAGTGGTCCTACGGTGCCCAGACCGCGCTCGCTGAGGCTGAGGTGGAATACGCCGATAAAGAAAGCCCGGCCATCTTCGTGAAATTCCCGTTGGAGCGCGGCATTCACTCTGCAAGCATGGTCATCTGGACCACCACGCCATGGACCTTGCCCGCCAATCTGGGTATCGCCGTGCACCCGGACTTCACCTACCTCGTCGGGAAATTTTCCAATGGTAGCCAAGTGGAGACCTTCATCATCGTCCGCGAGTTGGTGGATGCCTTTTCAGAAAAAACCGGCTACCAGCTCACCGAAACCTTGGAGGAAATTAAAGGCCGCACGCTCGATGGCCAGCTCGCCCAGCACCCGTTTCTGCCACGCACTTCCAAGCTGATTCTTGCCAACTTCGTCACCACCGAGACGGGCACCGGAGCTGTCCACATCGCACCCGGCCATGGCTCGGACGACTACGTGGCGGGCCAGCAAAACGGCCTCGGCGTGCTTTCCCCGGTGGATAACGAAGGGAAATTCACTCCGGAAGTCGGCCTTGAAGAGCTCGTCGGCATGCATGTTTTCAAATCGAACAGCCGCATCATCGAAATCCTCAGCGAGAGCGGCCATCTGCTAGGCCAAGAAGTTTATAAACATTCCTACCCACATTGCTGGCGCTCTAAAACACCGATCATTTTCCGCGCGGTGGAGCAATTTTTCATCTCACTGGAGACGCTTCGCGGCCAGGCATTGGCAGAGATCGATAAGGTTGAATGGCTGCCATCGTGGGGGCGGAATCGCATCTACGGCACCGTCGAGTCCCGCCCGGATTGGTGCATCTCACGCCAGCGCACATGGGGCGTGCCGCTGCCGGTTTTTTTCGCTGAAAATGGCGAAACCATCCTATCTGCCGAGCTTGCCAACAAGGTCGCCGCACTCGTGGAAACCCAAGGTACCAACATTTGGTTTGAAAAATCCGATGCCGAGCTTGCCGCCTTGTTAGACCTTCCTGCCGGAGTGAAAAAATGCCGCGATACGCTCGATGTTTGGATCGATTCCGGTTGCTCACACGCCGCCGTGCTGGACGCCCATCCCGAGCTGCATTGCCCGGCGGATCTCTACCTTGAAGCGACGGATCAACACCGCGGCTGGTTCCAGAGCTCGCTCATGCTCAGCACCGGCTACCGTGGCCACGCGCCTTACAAGACTGTGATGACCCACGGCTTTGTGGTGGATAAGGATAAGAAAAAACTCGCCAAGTCAGACGCTGGGAAAGCCGGTAAGCCTACCGATGCCGCCTATTTCTACAACCAATACGGAGCCGATATCGTGCGGCTATGGGTCTCCTCCGTGGATTGGCAAAATGAAGTTCCCTTTGGCGAAGACCTCTTCAAACAAGTGGCCGAGCCATACCGCCGCCTGCGCAATACACTGCGGATTCTGTTAGGAAATCTCGATGGTTACCAAGCCACCGCCGCTCCTGCATACACGTTGTTGGATCGCTGGATTCTCGAGCGCCTCCACGAGGTCACCGCCGAGTGTCGCAAAGCTTACGAGGCCTATGAATTCCGCAAAGTTTTCAATGCGCTCAATCAATTTTGCACGGCAGATCTCTCTGCCATTTACATCGATGCGACCAAGGACCGGATGTATTGCGATGCCGCAGACTCACCACGCCGTCTCGCCTCACAAGCGGCGATGCATGAGATCTTCACCACGCTCGCCAAGCTGCTGGCACCCATCCTCGCCTACACCGCGGACGAGGCGTGGGAGCATGCCGGCTTCACCGCCGGCAGTGTGCATGAACAAGATTTCCCCGAGCCGAATCCCGCCTTCACGCCGGGTGAAGCGACCTCACAAGCGCTGCGTTTTTTCGAAATCAAATACGCCATCCAGACTGCCATCGAGGCCCGCATTCAGGCCAAGGACTTCACCCGTAATAACGAGGCGGATGTCTCACTCACCATCCCTGCCAGCGATGCGCATTTGTTAGATCTGCTTAATAACCGGGAATTTGCCACCGAGTTCTTCATCATCGCCGGCCTCACCGCCACCCTTGGCGAGGAGCTCACGGCCACTGCCCGCAAGACCGGGTTGGTGCTTTGCCCGCGCTGCCGCAAGCATGAGCCATTGCTAGAAAGCGGCTTGTGCGAGCGTTGTGACGCAGTTGTAGGATAAAATTTTCTCCACTTATGAATCTACCTAAGCTTGTTCTCTGCCTCACGCTTCCGCTCTATATCCTCGATCAAATCACCAAGTTCTGGACCATCGGCAGATTTCCCCCGCCATGGTCGCCCGAGGCATTTCCCCTTCCGGTGATCGAGAATGTGTTTCACCTCGTGCGAGTGCATAATCAAGGCGTGGCCTTCGGCTTCGGCAATGGCACGGCGTGGGCACCTGTGGTGTTTTTATTCGTGCCGCTCATCGCGCTGACGATGGTCCGGATCTTCTGGAAAAAAGGCGTGTTCGATCACCCGGTGTCGAAGGTGGCGGTGGCATTTCTGCTCTGCGGAATTTTCGGCAATCTCACGGACCGGCTGGTGCAAGGGTTTCTCCTGACCGAGTATGCCGATGCGAGCTTTTGGAAACGTTTATCAGAAGGTTACGTGGTGGACTTCGTGGCGGTGAAACTTCCGCTCTACGATAAACTCGTGCCGAGCAGCGGTGGCTGGTGGCCTGCGTTCAACGTTGCCGATTCATGCATTTGCATCGCTGCGGTGATGCTCTTCATCGGAGGCATCAAAGACGAACAATTGGCAAAGAAAAATGCCTCGAAACCGGCATAAGGACGATGACCAAGATTTAGGCCGGCCAATCCCGTACCGAGCAGAGCTGCGTGAGATGCTGTTGCCACATTTCTAACAACTCAGCGCTCGCAGGCCCTTCGACTTCCAAGCGCAGCTCAGCGGTGAGCAGGGCGGTGGCGGTGAGGCTTTCCCCAGGATTCTCATGGAGTGTGATGGTGTGGACGTCTGCCTGAGTGGCGGCGAGTTTTTCTAAAGTAAATGTCTCGATCATGATCACGCTGGACCAAGCTTCAGAGGTCAGTGCGGAGACGATGGAAGGATGCTCCAGAGGCGAGATCGCTTCGATTGTGCGCAGTCCGAGCAGGTGACGGCGAAGGCTGCGAATGGCCGCGCGAGTGTTTTTTTCATTTTTGCAGTGTGGAATAAGCAAAGGCAGGGTGTTCATGGAAAACCCCAATCGTCCGGGCTGGGGTGGGCCGCAGCGGACTTGCTCGACGACGGCGTAATCCATTCCTGCCACCCGCGCGACGGCTTGTCCCCATGTCCACAGCACCAGTGTGGCGGGCGAGACATCGAGTTCTGCCGCATCATTTTCCAGTAATTTCACGAATGTTGAATCGAGAGTCAGGCTGGATTTAGAAAACCTGGCAGGCAGCGGGGGCGGGGCACCGGGCATGAGGTTGGAGAAATTTTTCTCAAAATAATCCTGCGCCTGAGAGCGCATTGCCTCATCAGCAGGGGACCAATGGGTGAGGGCGAACCGAGGAGGAATTAGATTTTCAAAAAGGAATTGGAGAAACTGCCGGATGATCGCCGTAATCGAGCGCCCATCGATGAGTGCGTGGTGAAATGTCCATACCAGGCGATGTTCGGGCTCCCAGTAGATCGCCCGCCATGGCGTGGTGGCAGAATGAAGAAGCGGCGTGGATCGATCCGTCTGCAGCCATTTTTCAAAATCCTCAGGAGCATGCTCTGGGCAGGCGATGGATGCCAAAACGGCAGCCTGTTCCCAATCGCCAGGCGTCGAATCTCCAAGCACGAAGGCCATTCGCAAGACTTCGATCTGAGCGACTGTCATCGTCCAGGCTGCCGCCACTTGTGGGGCTGGAATAGGCGTTTTAAACACGATTTCCAATTGTTCGACATGCGCGCCCGCTCCACCGTCTGCGAGAGAATCCCGCAGCATGATTTGCTGGATGGGAGCGAGTTTGTGGGATTCGGGCGGCACTTTAGAGAGTAGATAGTAGCAGTTAGTAAAATGTAGAATAAGTTTCAGTTCCCACAGGAGTTGCAGTAGCTTCGCCGCGCGGGGCATTTTCCACCGATGAAATTTAAAAACTACACCCAAGTAAATTTGAGAATTTTAATCGTAGATGATCATGAATTAATCAGGGGCGGCATGATCGCGTTGCTGAGAGAGCGTTTCACAGGCGTGGAAATCGGCGAGGCGGAGGATGCCAAGACTGGCTTACAGTTCGTAATTGATAAGGAATGGAACTTGGTAATGGCAGACATTGGCCTGCCGGGCCGCAGTGGTTTGGAAATGATCCAGGATATCAAGCGTGAGAAGCCTGGCTTGCCGGTCCTGGTGGTGAGCGGTCATGCCGAGAAAGACTATGCGATGCGCTCACTTAAGCTGGGGGCATCTGGATTTGTTTCGAAATCGAGCGGCTCGGAAACCATCATGGCGGCAGTGAAAAAACTGCTGGAAGGAGGGCGATACATCAGCCCCAGCCTCGCCGAGCAATTGGCCGGAGCCGTGATTGGTGACCGGAATGCGGAGATGCATGAAAATTTGTCAAACCGCGAGCTGGAAGTGCTTAAACTCATCGCATTGGGGCAAACGATCAAAGAAATCAGCGTGGGTCTGGCATTAAGTGAGAAAACGGTGGCCACTTATCGCAGTCGAATTGCGGAAAAAATGTGCCTCAACTCGAATGTCGAGCTCACCCGCTACGCAATGCGCCATGGCTTGGTGGAATAAAGAAACCAGCCCAACGAAGCTGTGGGCGGAGCACCTTGGACTGCTACAGCCTGCTGTCGCTTTGAGCGATGCAGCCTTGCTGCAAGGGCGCGCGCTAGAATCGTGGCTTGGCCCGCTCGCAGCAGGCTGCATTGCGAAAGCGGCAGCAGGCTGCACGCAGTCCATAGACTTCGTCGGAAATGGGATCTGAACGAAATTTTAGTTTTTGGGCTGAGTCCCTAGGTGGAACTACGTAGGTAAAATCACCTACATAATTAAAAGCAATTAGCCTATTGCGGAAATCATCATTCTGGGCGAGTCTCTTCTTGTCAGCAACGACTGATAGCAATTTTCCCGAGTGCCGTTTATCGGCTGCCCAGGAATCCAGGCGCCGTTCTTCCGGGGGGGGGAACGGCGCTTATTCTTTTAAACGATGAAGCGTCAGGCTTGCTGGAGCGGAGTCGAAGTTCTAGCCTGCGCCGCAGATGACTTTTGAAGAGCCGGAAAATGAACCGTCCCGCCATCAGTGGCTGGGATTCTGGAGCATGATCGTTCAGCAGACGCAGAATGCGTTTAACGATAAGATGGCGCAATTCACACTGATCCCGCTGGCTGGGGTGGTGGCGACCGGCTTTGCTGTAGAATCATGGGCGGGTCTGATGATCGCGCTGCCGTTCGTGCTGTTTGCCCCGGTGGCGGGCTGGCTGAGTGATCGATTTTCGAAGCGCAGTGTGATGCTGGGTGCGGCGATTGCCCAAGTGCTGATTCTCGGTTGGATCTGCGGAGCGGTGTGGCTGCGCAGCTTGCCGCTGGCGCTGGCAGGATTCTTCGCACTTGCGGTGCAATCGGCATTCTACAGTCCGGCAAAGATTGGCAGCAACAAAGAGCTCGTGGGTTCCAAGCATTTGGGATTTGCCTCGGGGATTCAGCAAATGACCTCGATGTTGGCAATTCTTGCCGGTCAGATCGTGGCGGGCTGGTTATTTGATCAACGGTTTTCCGGGCAAGGAGGCGGTGACGAGGTGGCATGGCAAGCGGCTTATACGCCGCTAATGATTCTCGCGGTTTGTTCCGTCCCGGCATTGGCGTTGGCGCTTTTGGTGCCGCGGGTGCCAGCGCAGGGGTCGGTGAGATTTACGGGGAGTTTGGTTTTCAATCACTTCACCCATCTCTCCGAACTGTGGCGTGAGAGGGCACTGCGACGGGCCTCTTTGGGTGTGGCGTTTTTTTGGGGATTTGCCGCGTTTATCAATCTTTGGTCAGTGAAGGTGGCAAAATCACTGACGGGTGGAGGCGAAGGATTCGGCACGCTGTCGTCTGAATTCATGGCGGCCGCCTCACTTGGGATGGCGGTGGGATTTGGCTTTGCTTCGATGCTGTTGCGCAAACGCATCGAACTCGGCTGGGTGCCTTTGGCCGGATTCGCGATGATGGTGGTGGCGCTCACGCTTGCATTCCTCACGCCGGGCGGCTGGTTTTTCCTGATCACTCTGGCACTGCTCGCGTTCTGTGCGGCGGTCTTTCTGGCACCGCTGAATGCGTGGCTTCAGGATAATTATCCGGCGGATAAGCGCGGTGAAATGCAGGCGGCGGTGAATTTGCAAGATTGCTTCGCCGGGATGATTGCCGTGGCGATGATCGCGGTTTTTGAAATTACTACGCGTCAGTTAGGACTGACCCCGGCGATGGACTTTGCCTTGCAGATGGGCTCCGTGGGTCTGATGTGCGGAGCAATGAGTCTGTATTTTTTGCGCAGCTCACCTGCCGACGTGATTCGGCTGGTGGGGGTGGCGCTGCTGCGTGTGGTCTATCGCATTCGAGTGAGCCATCCTGAGCGGCTTCCGAAAAAAGGCGGAGTGTTGCTATTGCCGAATCATGTCACTTTTGCGGATGCGTTTTTCATCTCTGCGGCATGTCATCGGCCGGTGCGCTTTGTGATGGACGAGGCATTCATGGCCTCGCCTTGGATCCGTGGGTTTGTCAGTGTTTTTGATACTCTCACGATCCGCCGTGATGCGCCTCTTGATGCGATCCGCAGCATGATCACCGGTCTAAAAAACGGCGATGTCATTTGTTTGTTTCCTGAAGGCCAGCTGACGCGCACCGGCACGCTCAGTGAATTGCGACGCGGCTTCGAGCTGACTGCCAAAAAGGCCGGGGTGCCCTTGATTCCGCTTTGGTGTGATGGTTCTTGGGGCTCGATCTTCTCGTTCGAGCGCGGTAGGTTCCGCGAGAAATTTCCCTATCGTATCCCCTACAGCCTCTCGCTGGCATTCGGTGAGCCCATCGCGGCGGCTAGCGTCACCGAGGTGAGGGATGGATTGTTAGAGGCTTCTGCGGCAGCGCTTGCAAAGCGTTTCCCGCAAGGAGATCGCGCAGAAATCAACGGCCACCAGCTGGGCCAAGTGAATGCGCTGCAACGCAAAGCATCCATCTTCACACTGGAGGGCGATTTGGAATTGTTGGGAATTAGTGAATCGCTGTCCGCATTTTCTCAATTTTTCGGCGCCAGTTTGCTAACTCAGCCAACGCCCGGACCCGGCGTCTGGGTGGGAGGCGCGACCTTGCGGGATTCCATCCAACCTCTCAAGCCCGGAGAAACCGGAGTTTTCTATGATTTCAGCGCCCATGCCTTGGTTCCTTTTCAATGTGATGGCTGGCTGCATCTACCTTGTCTGGCTGTGGAGGGCATGGTCATTGCCATGTCGATGCCGGATCCACCGAAAAACCAAGTCACCGACGAGGCGCAACGCGGGAATCAACCTGGAACTTGGGGGAAACTCCTACCCGGCTGGTATTTGAAAGAATCGCGTGTCCATGGGCCGGCTGCTCCTGAAAATGGTCTTGAGCTGCCATGTAATGCGGATCTCGATCCGGAAGGATTTCTAACTCCTGACAATCGTCCTCATTCTTCCTTGTGAAATAATCACTTCTCTCATGATGAAATCTATTTATCTAACTCTACAGTTACTGCTAATTTTTCCTTATATGATCACCCTGTCTTCTGCTGCTGATTGGATACCATTATGGCCGCAACAAGTGGCGGGAAGCATCGCGCCTACTACACCAGTAGTAGAAATTATCGATGAGAATGGTCACTATACTGATACGACCACGCCCGCTTACGAGGTCTATCTTCCAGCACCTGGGAAACGTAGCGGTGCGGCGGTGGTGATCTTTCCAGGGGGTGGCTATGGGGTTCTGGCGATGGGACATGAAGGTCGGGATTATGCGCAGTGGCTCAGCGAGCGTGGCATCGCCGGCATCGTAGTGAAGTATCGGGTAAGTGGTGAGGATGCAGTAGGCTGCCAGTTTCCCGCGCCGTTGTTGGATGCGCGGCGGGCCATCCGGACTACGCGATTCCATGCGCAGGAATGGGGTTTGGATGCGGATAAAATAGGTGTGATGGGCTCTTCCGCTGGTGGCCATCTGGCGTCGATGAGTGCCACACTGTATGCAGAGGCATTTGCTGAGGAGCGAGGTGATGAAATAGATAAATTATCCTGCCGCCCGGATTTTCAAATTCTTGTCTATCCAGTCATCGGCATGGATCAGCCGTGGGGTCATAGTGGTTCAAAGCGGCGGCTTCTCGGCGGTGCGCCTTCGCCTGAACTGGTAGCACGGGTGGCCACCTATCTGCGCATTGATGGGCAGACTCCGCCATGCTTCATTGTTCATTCTGCGGATGATATGGATGTGCCTGTGCGGAATTCACTGGAATACGCCGCTCGCTGTGCCGAACATAAAATTCCGGTGGTATGCCATATCTTCAGCGAAGGAGGCCATGGCTACGGCTTGGCAGGTGGCGGAGATTCCAAGAATTGGCCGGAATTGTTAGATGATTGGTTGCGCCGGAATGAGCTATCATTTGTGATGGAAAACACTGAATCAAAAGCGGATGATCCCCAGTCATTTGTCGGTCTTGCGGAAGAGGCTGCGCTCGCTGCTGCGAAGCGGTTGGAACTGCCATGTAGGGTAGTGGAAAGAGATGGAGAGAAGTTTATGACTACTCGTGATTTCATGCCGAAACGGCTGAACTTCGTGATTGAAAAAGGAATCGTCACCCGTGTGACAACGGGCTGAGAATTCTCAATTTAACATTTTCAATACTGATGCCAAGGTCTCGTGCTGCCGAACGATTTGCTGGGTTTCTGGCGTTCTGTTTTGTGGTAGTGACGTGGGGTTTGTTAGGAATTGGCACGCTATGGGCCGTTGGCGCACTTTGGTTTGATTTTCCGCTGGCCGGTCTGCAACCATGGGCTGCGGGGCTGTTTGGATCGCTAGTGGTGCTTCTGGGGATCTTTTTGCGGCCATTCTGGCGGGCGAAGTCAGCCATCGCGCTATCGATCATTCTCGTCATGGTTTGGTGGTTTACACTGGAGCCTATGCAGTTCCGGGATTGGAAACCAGAGGTGGCAAAAACCGCCTTCGTGGAGAATGAGGGTGATATCTATACCATCCATCATGTGCGGAATTTTCAATATAGTTCCACGTCAGACTTTGTTGCTCAATATGATACCCGCCGCTTCGATTTGAATCACTTAAGAGGGGCGGATCTTTTTGTGAATTATTGGGGCTCGCCCTACATGGCGCACCCGATTGTTTCTTTCGATTTCGGGCAGGATGGGCGCATTTGTTTCAGCATCGAGACGCGGCCGGAACAAGGTGAGTCCTACTCAGCGCTCGGTGGGCTCTACCGGCAATTCGAACTCACGTATGTAGTGGCCGATGAACGGGATGTGATTCGATTGAGGACCAATTTCCGCAAAAATGAAGATGTGTATCTTTATCGGCTGAAGCTTCCCTTCATCAAACAAAGTTTCCTAGAATATGTGCAATTGGTCAATGAACTGCATCAGACTCCGCGATGGTATAATGCGATTACCAATAACTGCACTTCCGCCATCCGCCACCAGCGGGTGGCATCCAAGCGGGCACCTTGGGATTACCGGTTGCTCATCAATGGTCTGGGTGATCAATTGCTTTATGAGCGGGGGAATATCGATACTTCGTTACCATTTGCCGAATTAAAGAAACTATCCCATATCAATGCGAAGGCGCGGGCGGCGAATGATTCACCTGATTTTTCTGAGAAAATCCGCGAGGGGCTGCCCGGGATGGCGCGGTAGGACCGAGTTCTAACTTTTAATTTTGAAACCGGAGCAATTTTCTAACAAGTCAATCTTGTGGGTGATCAGATTCTTGATGTGATGGGCGACGTTGGATTCCTCTGCGATCTCTTTGATGAAGCTCTCGACCTCTGGCGGCTCGCCCATGACTTGCATTTCCACGCTGCCGTCTGCGAGATTCTGCACCCAGCCGCAGACATCGAAGCCACGGGATAGATCCTTGACGGTGTAGCGGAATCCCACGCCTTGGACGCGGCCTTCGAAGATGATTTGCTTGGCGATCATGGCGGATTACTTGGATAAATTTTCCGCAGTGATGGCCACGGCAGTATTGAGAAAGCGCAGGCGGGTGGGGGCCGGGCGAGTGACGAGTAGATGGCGTTGATCCTCGGTTTGCATCATTTTTCCGAGGACACCCTCCGCCTGTTGGCCTGCGAGTGCGGCAGCGAGATTGACGGCGATGGCTTGGAGCTGGTCAGTGGCGGCGGGGCTATCCAACTCGATTTCCCAAAGCACGGCGGATGAGCTCTCACCATCGGGAAAGAGGATGTAGCGGTCATTTTTCCAAGTCATCGCGATCTCGCTGGCAGCTCCTACATCGCCGAATGGTTCGAGCCACAGCCGCAGTCCGAGCTGGCCGAGGGACTCGCTGAGGAAAGGTTCTTCCGGGGTGATGGGCAGGGTGAGGGGAGGGGGCGGGAGGTTCACCTCGCTTGGTAGAAAAATGGAGCGGGTGGTGAGTGGAGGCTGGCGGAAGGCGGCGTGGAGCGCGGGATTGCCCTTGATGTGTAGCGAATCCGCGTAGCCTTTGCCCTCGAGATTGGGGAAATTGGTGAGGCCTTGGATGAATGGGGAGAGCGCGGCGAGAAGTTGTTCCAGCTCGATGTTTTCCTTCATCGGCATGAAGCCGATGGTGCGGGCCATTTCTGCCATGAAACGGGCTTGCACGCCTGAGGCCGCGCCTTGAAAAAGTGCCTCACGAGCGCGGGCCGGCTCATCTCCAGGATAATCGTCCGGCGGCGGGAACTGTTGATGCAGGAGCATCCGGGCGAGCAAGCGGAGCAGCGCGGCTTGGTCTGGAATATTTTTTAAATCCGTCTTGTCGAGCATCCAGCCTTCGCCACTTGATGGATCAAACCATGCGATATTTCCCAAGGCCGTGACGGCAGTGAGCTGGGCGAAGAGATCATCGTCGGGGCGGAGCAGTCCGATGAGAGAGTAGGATTCTTGGCGATCTTGCAAACCTTCCGGGCCGAAGCGGCTCTCGATCTCCGCGCCGATGCGGTCTCGCAGGGCATCGGCCGCGATGCGCTGGATGGCGGGCGTGGCTGTGAAATGAAGGCCCAGATCTTTCTCGACGCGGGTAATGAGCTCCTGCGGCACGGAGAGATCGCCACCGCCTTGGGCGAGGGAACGCAGGGATTCGTTCTCGCGCTTGAGCATCTCATTTTCCTCGGCGGCGATGCGGAGTTGATTCTGGAGCTGGGTGAGATCTTGCGGCGCGGCGCTGGATTTCCAAGTGAGTCCTTGGATGATCCCGGCAGCGCCGATGGCAGCGCCGACGAGCAGCGAGAGCGTGGTTTGCGGGGATGGCACTCTAGCAATCGATCACGGTTTTCCGTCGTTGAACGGATTGGTCTCGAGAGCGGAGGATTTCACACCGAAGACTTGCTCGAAGGTCTTGCCGGGCAAGAGATTGAAGACGATGGGGGCGCTGCGCTTGCCCTCGGCATCGTAGAGGTAACGGATGATTTGCACGGGCATTTCCTTGCCGGTGTTAGGATCTTTTCTCACCACTCTGGAGTCGAACATCCGCTCTTGCTCAAGCTGGCCGGTGCTTTTGTGGTAGCCGTAGCTGACTTTGAAGAGCTCATTCTTCTTGCCATCGTAGATTCTACAACCGAGTGGATTCCCTCTGGAGTCCATTTTATAGATGGTGAGCATGGTCCGCACTCCATTGGCAGAGAAGGTTTTCTTAGTGAGCACCCGGCTATCAGGGCTGCGGATGAAAATCGCGCGTGAGCCATCTTCATGGCGCAACACCCGGACGTTCGGGCCATCCACCGCTTCGAGTTCATTGGCTTGAATGATGCCACAAAATATCAGCGCGAGGGCGGCGAAGAGGATGTTCCACGTTGCAAAAACCTTCATGCCGGGCAAGCTAGGTAAAAGCGGCTGTGGCTGCAAGCTGCGATTTAAGGTGATGATTTGGAAAAATGCGAGATGTCCGCTCGATCTTACGAGCCGTGCCCAAGTGATGGGGATTTTAAACGCTACGCCGGATTCATTTTCGGATGGCGGGGTGCATTTTGAGATCGCTGAGGCCATGGCACATGCGCGCCAAATGATCGCGGAGGGCGCGGCCATCATCGATATCGGTGGAGAATCGACCCGGCCTGGCGCGCTACCGGTCTCGGCGGATGATGAAATTGCCCGCACTGTGCCGATCATTGCGGCGCTGCGAGAAGAGTGGGCGGGATTGATTTCCATCGATACCACCAAGGCCGCCGTCGCGCGGGCGGCGCTGCTGGCGGGAGCCGATGTGGTCAATGATGTGAGCGGTCTGACGGAGGATCCGGAAATGGCGGACCTGTGTGCCGCTACGAGCTGCGGGGTGGTGGTGATGCACCGGCAAGGGAAGCCGGAGACCATGCAGCGCGCGCCGCATTACACGGATGTGGTGGCCGAGGTGCGGGAATTTTTCGCGGAGCGCAACGCCGCACTGATGGCCGCTGGGATTGCGGCGGAGGCTTTGTGCTTCGATCCTGGAATTGGCTTTGGCAAGACGCTTGAGCACAATCTTGCGCTGCTGAGAGAGTTGGGCGGGATTTCTCCAACTGGCAGGCCGTTGATGCTAGGCGTGTCCAAAAAATCTTTCATTGGGAAAATTTTGGGAAGCGATGTGATGGAGGTCCGTGATTGGCCTACGGTGGCGCTTAGCTCGATGGCGAGGGAAATGGGGGTGATGCTGCATCGCGTCCACTCGGTGCGCAAGAATCATGAAGCCCTCAGAATGACCGAGGCGATTCTCGGTGTGGATGATTGAAACCTAATCTTTCTTGGTGGCCACAGCCGGCCGGCCGACGGCGAAGCGATATTTCTCAATCGCATCAACGACGCCCCTGCCGAGCGCGCCTTGATAGGCTTCATTTGCGATGAGCCGGGCCTCGTTGTGGTGGCTCATGAAGCCGCCTTCTAACAAAATTGCCGGATGTTTCACGCCGGAAAGCACGCTGAATCTTGCCCGTTTGATACCGCGATCAAAGGTATTTTTCCCCAGCCGCCGCAGGATCGAGCTATGCACGGAGGTGGCGAGGGCGATGTTTGCAGAGTCATGCTGGTTTCCTGCGCGAGATTGATTATCCGCCGCTTTCCATTGGGCGCCGTAGTGGGAAACGCCGGGGGGCGAGAGGGTGAAGGTCTCGATGCCACGAGCCGCCGGGCCGCCTGAATTGAAATGAATGCTGATGTAAATGGCGCTCTCCTTGACGGTATTTGCCAATGCCACCCGCTCTTGGAGAGATAGATAAATATCACTGCTGCGGGTGAGAACCACTTTGTAGCCTTTGCTTGTGAGCTGGGCCTTTACGAGATTAGCAATCTTGAGGTTATAACCAGCCTCGGTGCCGAGACGATTGGTGGCACCGGGGTCTTTACCGCCATGGCCAGGATCGATGATCACGGTTTTGAAATCGCCTGCATTCTTGATGAAATTGGGGCGTAACACTGGATCGATCAACTTCGCTAGATCGACGCGGGAGACATAGGCTTTTTCCCCCACCATTTCCACGGAATTACTGAAGACAAACTTCACGTTATTCATCAAACACTCATTGCCGCCGGCTTTGAGCTTCATGAGGACTTTGGCATTTTCCAAAGAAATAGTTCCGCCGCTGCGGGTGAGTTTGGTGAAGTTATAAAATCGTTTGATGCTCTCCACAGAGACGTAGTCCCTGCCCTCGATCTTGGCGACGTCCCAGCCGCCTGATGCCGGGGCTGCGAGCAGGCGCGGAAATAATCCAGCGGCCAGCAATGCAGTGGACACGAAGGCGCGTCTCGTCAACGAGGAGGCTGGAAAAATCGGATCTGTGGAGTCTTTAGTCAAACGTTTCGCCCGGTAATTAACAGGAAGAAAAGCCCATGACAACCGAATTGTCGCTGGAAAATACCGCCGCACCTACATGCTCCGTCGCCCTTGCATCGCCCGCAGCAGCGTCAGCTCATCCGCATGCTCCAGCCCGCCACCAGCTGGCAGCCCTTGTGCGATCCGGGATAGCCGACAATTCCGCTGGCGCAGCAGTTCCGCAAGATAGTTCGCCGTGGCCTCTCCCTCCACATCCGAGCCCAGCGCCAGAATGACTTCGATTTCCTCGCTCGCTTCATCGATCCGGCGCAGCAGCGAGGGAATCCGCAAGTCCTCGGGCGACACCCTGTCCAGCGGTGAAAGCTTGCCGCCGAGGCAATGATAGCGCCCACGGAAGGAGCCCGAGCGCTCTAGCGGTAGCACATCCGTCGCCTGCTCCACCACGCAAAGAATGCCATCTTCGCGGCTGTGATCGTCACAAACATCGCAGCCAGAGAGAGTCGCAAAAAATCCACATTTTGGGCAAAGCCGGACCTTTTCCCGCGCTTCCAAGAGAGCATTGGAAAATTTCGGGATATCCGCCTTCGCACTCTGCAATAGCCAGACCGCGATCCGCTCCGCACTGCGCGGGCCGATGCCAGGCAGGCATTTTAACTCGCCGATCAGGCATTTTACCGGTTCTGGGAAATCAATGAATCTCATCGCTAGGATTGTTCGATAAAAGTGGCGCTGCTTTTGCATGCCGCTGCGCATAGACTAGCGCACACAAGCCCGACCAGAAAGTGACGATGATCACCGCTGCGATATCCGGGGCATGCGCCGCAAGCACCAGCACAGGTGCCCACCCGGCTACCACCGCCAGCGAGGTGATCCAGAGCACCGCCCGCTTCCAGCCACACTCAGCATGCACCACCGCGAATGAGACCCCGAAGGCGAATCCAAAGCTAGCGAGCCAGATGCCCCACAGCGGCAATTGATGAGGCAAATCAGATTCCGGAGCGAGTCGCTCCGCGATGAATTGATTGATGAAATTGAGAGTCCCCAAAGTTTCCAGCCCCGCCACCAGCAACAGCGAGAGCGCACCGATGGCCGCACCAGGCAGCAGCGGATGATGGTCCGTGTGGGGCTGGGTTTTTGGAATGTTGGATTGTCTGCTCATCGTCTATTTCCGCATAAAACTCTCCTCGATGGGTGGCTCCGCTGCGATTGCCTGCTCGATCACGATGAGTGGATGCAGCTCACCTTCCTCCAGTGGAAAGCGCATGGTGCCAGAGACTTTTACCCAACTATTTTCAGGAAAATCCGGCGGAGTTTCGCCGAATTCCAGAATCACCGGGATGGCCTGGCTATCTGCCGCGCAACAAGTCATGAAAAGCCGATAAAGCCGCATCCGGCTGCCATTGGGATTGCGGACTTTTTCATTCATCCAGCGGCCTTCGGTCTCGATCTTGAGGCCATCGATCAACGTTTGCAACTCACGGTCGCCAGTCGCAAAAAACAGCTCCATCAAATTGAACTGCAGGAAGCCGTCCTCAGTTCTGCGGTGGGTGTTCTCTATTTCTTCGAGAGTGAGCTTCGGCATGGAAGATGCGAGAAACGGGGTAATCAAATTTTTCGGAGTTTCATACAATCCCTTCCTCGTCAGCGCACTTACAGAATATTTATCCTTCGTCCATGCCACGGAAAGTGCGAGCGGCAGAATCATCAATGCAAACGCCGTAAGCGGATGCATATCACCCGCCTCGTGATCATGCGCCGCTTCATCCTCGCCGCTGTGATCGTGGCCGCAGCCTACCACTTGTCTGGCAGTGAGAAGATTAAACAACCCCAGCACCATCAGCCCGAGACCACCGGCAAAAGCGATCGGCCGGAAGTCAGTCGCGAGATAGTGATTGATCCGGCCACTTCCATAAAAATACAGAATCACGCCGCCCCAGATGATGACGGCGAGGGCTTGGACCATGCGACGGAAGTGAGGTTTCATAGCGCTTGGAAGATCAGGGATTGCCAGAAGATCGAAATCGCGCCGATTGCGAGGAACAACCCGATTGCAAGCGCCACGATGAAGCGCTTGTTCAGCACGGATTGATAGAGAAACAGCAATTTCACGTCCATCATCGGCCCAAAGGTGAGAAAGGCAAGTTTCGCCCCCCATGAGAATTTATCCAAGGTCGCGGCGATGAAGGCGTCCGAGGTGCTGCAAAGGCTCAACACGAATGCCAATGCCATCAACGCGGCCGGCGCGGCCACTTGGTTTTTGGCCAAAGTATCAAGCCACTCCGCCCCCGGCGCGATGCCCGTGTTGAAAAGTGCCGTAATGGAGACGCCAATGGTGAAATAAACCCCCACATCCACGAAGTCCTTCATCGCAGAACGGAATGCCGCCACCAATCGCTGCCCGCTATCTGGCACTTCCGGGTGGTGATGGTGCGGCCCTTCATGACCACAACAACCGGCGTGTGCATGCGGGGCCTGCGCCTCACTCGCTTTTTCAGTCGCCTCTTTCTCGATGCTATCCGCCAGACGGCCCCGCAAAACCGCCCGTAGTGGCAAGCGCAATACCACAAATCCCACTGCCACCGCGATCAGATAGCCCAGCAGTAACCGCGAGCACGTCATCATCTCCGCGCCTTGGCCTTGAAAGGCCTTCCAAGTGCTCAGCGCGGTGATCGGATTCACAATCGGCGCTGCTAGCATGTAGGTCAGTGCGCAGGAAACGGGCAGCCCTTTTTTCACCAGGCGCCGGATCACCGGCACCACCGCACATTCGCAGACTGGGAATACCGCACCCAGCAAGCCCGCCATCATCACCGCCAGATAGCGATTCTTAGGCAGAAAACGATCCATCGTCCCAGCGGGTAAATAAACGTCGATGAATCCGCTGATCAACGTTCCCAGGAGGATAAACGGCGCCCCTTCATAAAGGATACTCAGGAATGCGAGTGCGAAATCTTGTTGGGCGTCGGGCGACATCTCCGCCAGCAAACCCTGCGAACTCCGCTCTGTCAATCGGCAGCCCCGCAATGCACATCGCCGCTTTTTCTTGGGTAGCTGGGGCTTCCAGCCCCAGGCCGTTGTAAAGGCATCCTGCCTTTACAAAAATAAACATTGCCTCACGCAATCAACCTGATACAAAGAAATTGTTAAACGTAAAAACCCATTACGAATGTCGATAATTCACACCACCTCCCGTTTCTTTTCTAGGTTCGTTTCCCTGCAACCTGCAACCTGCAACCTGCAACCTGCAACCTGCAACCTGCAATCCTCGGCTTTCTTTTAGCCCTCTGTCTTCCAGCGTCGGCCCTCTCCATCCCATGGGAATTTAATCCTCCGAGTATGGGTAAGGCCCTCTATTCCGGAGGGTGGAAAGTGGACTACCCACTCGGTGAGGTCAACCTATCAAATGAATTTCAGTTTCCTCTGCAATTAATTTACATGACTGGCCGCACTCAGGAAGGACTCTTTGGCAGTCAGTGGTTTTGCCCGCAGCTCGAGTCTTCAATCTTGCCAGCAGGTCAAGGCTACTTGATATGGACCATGCCCTCCGGAGGGCAAGTCGCCTTCGGCGAAGATGAGTCTCGCAAAGGCGAATATCGCAGCGCGGACAAGGCATGGAGGGCCAAGGTTTCCTCTGGCAAGCAAACCTTGCGTGATGCGGAAGGGTGGCAATACGAGTATGCCAAAGGCCGCCTCCAAGCCGTGCGCTCTCCCGGCAGGCGGGTGCTGGAGTTCGAGTGGAAAGGCCGTCAGCTCATCGGCGTGCAACTCCGGGATTTGGCTTCCGGCGCGCGGCAGTTAATATTTCATGCTCTCTATAATGAAGATAAACGCTTGAGTAGCTTCAAGCTTTTGGGACAGCTTCATAAATTCGCCTACATCAAAGATGGCACTCAGGAACGCCTCGCCGCTTGGAGCCCTCCCGTGGGAGAAGTCGTGAAATTTCTCTATCAACCCGGCAGTGGAATCCTCGCCTGCATCGGCATCGGCAATACTGAGGACGAGGCCCGCATCGAAAAATTGAAAACCGTCTTCGTTAATCCTAAAGGTGAAGGCACTCTCGCCGATGAATTTGATGCGAAGAAATATCTAGGCAACTACTGGCTGATCCAGGACGCACTTGGCAAATACAATTATAAGCCACTAGGTAAGAAAAAACTCCAATGGAATCCCGCGGATGTCACTCTCACGGCTTTCTCCGGCTTGGTCCAGGAATCGAATTTTGCGGAGAAACGCGGCATCGTCACCAGTAAACAAGGTGAGATGGAGCGCAAAAACTATTACTTCCGCTCCCCCGGCCAAAAGTATGATGGTAAGCTCCGGCGGATCGAGGAGAATGGTAAACTCATCACAGAATATCGTTACAGTCGTAAAACCGGTCTCCTGACGGAAATCGTAGATGCCACGGGTAAAAGCACTTTTTTCGACTACGATCCCAAATTCCGGCCTTCAAAGCGCGTCGATTGGGAGCCCAAGCCCATCCGCGTCCGCTACGGCACCCGGAGGAAGTTTGAGCTTCGTGCGGAGTATGCCTATAATGACGAAGGTAAATTAATCGCTGCGAAGGATGCTTCAGGTAATCTTACCCAATATACGTATTCCGCCCGTGGAGAGCTCGCCACCGTCACCAATCCGGCTGGGGATAAGGTTTCCTATACCTATGATGGATTCGGCCGGGTCAATTCAGTCACCCGCGCAGACACCGTGGCAAAGGTAGATTATGATGAGGCCGGGCGCATCAAATCGCAAACCGCACCGGATGGCACCCTCACGGAGATGAAGTATGATGCCGATGGTCTGGTCACGAAAATCATCCGTAATGGCAAGGTCACTAAAGAATTGGTGCGGGACGAATTCAAACGCGTGATCGGTGAGAAAGATGGCCTCCAGCGCTTCTCGCGCAGAGAGCGGGACATCCGCGGCAATCTCCTCTCAGAGACCGCCGCCAATGGGGCCGTCACTCGTTACGAATATGATTCCATGAATCGCCGCACTGCCCAGATCGATGGCAATGGTAACAAGATCACCTTCGCTTACGACCTTGCAGGGAATCTGGTTAAGCAAACCAATGCTCTTAACAAAGGGCAAACATGGAACTACGATCCCAAAACCGGAAAATTGCTAGAGCGCACAAACGGTGAGCAAACCATCCGGCAATCTTACGATCCTCAAGGCCAGCTTACCTCCATCGATTACGGCAACAGTCAAAAACTAGAGATCGGCTATGACGAAAAAGGACGGCAAGTTTCAGTGGTGGGTCCAGACACCTCCTTCACCTCCACCTACGATCCCGAGGGTCGCCTCACTGCCGCGCAAGCCACCCACGGCGAGGACGAATACCTTCTCAGCTTCCGCTACAACCGCCGCGGCCAGCGCACCGGACTGCTCATCTCCCAGATGACGCCAGCCGCCCCTTCCAGTGTCGGCACTCCCGCCACTGCGGCCGGTTATGAGGTGCTTCAGCAGACCGATCAGACTTACGATTCCACTGGCAACCTCAATGGCATCTTCACCAATGGCATACCCGCCATCCGCTACCGGCACGACATGGTGGGCCGTCCGATCCAGAAAGTTTATGGACTGCCAGATCAGGGTCGCCCCGCCTTGACGGCAGACATTGGCTACAGTTCCATGGGCCACCTCGCCCGGATCGAATTCAACGGCGGCGCTCTCACCTCCCCGCTGATCCTAGATTACGTCTGGGACGATGCAGATCAACTTTCCAGCCGCACCTGGAATGGTCAGACGCTGCGCTACGAATACGATCCCAGCGGCCAGCTCCTCAAGGTCATCGATGCGGATCGTGACGATCTGCTCGAGGCCTATACCTATGATAGAGCCGGCAACATGCTCACCAAGTCGCTCAATGGCCAGCTCACCACCATGACGTATAATGTCGCCAACCAGCTCGCCACCAGCACCACCGATGGATCGCCAGCCATTACATATACCTACGATGATGCCGGACGCATGCTCGGCCCTGTCGGTATCCCACCCAAGCAATACGGCTGGTTGGATAAACTCACTGTTGCCAACCAAGCAAACGGCCCTCCGCAAATTTACCAATACTGGCCCGATGGCCACATCGCCTCCATAAGGAGTGAGGACCTTACTGTCCTCTCTTCATCAATCCCCCTGCCAAACTCTGCCTCCTCCGAATCGTTCCTCTGGGATGGCCTCGCCCTCATCAAGCGCAATGACATTCTCTATCTCATCGAGCCCCACCCCAGCGGCGGCATCCCGATTGCTTCCCACCCCGTCGGCAGGCCGGATGAAATCACCTATCATCTCAACGACCTGCTCGGCACCACCCTCGCCACCGTCGGCCCGGCAGGCGTAAAATTCGCCCAACTCACCTCCTTCGGCCAGCCGCTCAAAGCATCCACCAGCGGCAGCTCATTCAGCACCGACGCTCCATCCTCCCCAATCAATCCGGTTCCTAGCAACAACCAGCTCCCTCCAACCAAACGATGAATCATCGAATACTTCGTCAAATCACACAGATATAGACGGGTAATACAAATCACCTTTTACAAGATCCCTACATCTAAACTCTTATCCGTGTACATTCGTGAAATCCGTAGTTAAATATCTTCCCTTTTACATCCCTCTCCCAATAGAAAACCAAAACAAATAAACAAAAAATGAAAATCAAACTGACCCTCGCCCTTGTGGCGACTTTAACCAGCACCGCTTTCGCAGAATTCAAAGCACCGCTCCCGGAGTTCAAAAACGAAAAGCAACTCGCTGAATGGCGGGCTGAGAAGGCGTCTGCACCAACTGGCCAGGTTTATAAGAGCGAGGTAACAGCTTTTTACACCGGCAAACCCTACCTCGCATTTTCCGGTGACTACGTGTTCAAATTCCGCAGTTACAACCCGGAACTAGCCAGATGGACATCAGAAGATCCAAGCAGATTTCCCGATGGGGCGAATCAACAATGTTACATTAACAATAGTGTTCCGACATCGTTTGATTATTTAGGGCTTAGTAAGACAGTGTACAAAACAATTTGGCAATTAAATATTCCAAATTATGGTTATAAATCTTATGCATCGATTGCGGGATATTCGATTGCGGGTGGAGCTGGTGCTACAGCTGCTGCGGCATGCATGACCAATCCCGCTGGATGGGCAGTGGGTGGTCTTGTTGGACTCGGACTGACAGCTGGTGCAAGTTACGTATACGGACAAGGATTGGACGAAAACAATACAAAAGCGAGAACAGCTTATCCAATGTGGTCCGATATCTCAGGAGGTAGTCGGGACTGGAGCTATGAAAGAGAAGCAGTTACAAAGTCGGACGATTTCGACGTGAGAAACTATATTACCGGATATGATGCAGACGGCCATTTTGGAGGTGATGGATTTGATTATAGTATGCCAATAACTTTCGATCACTATGAATTGGAATAAGAAGAGAATCGCTTTTTTTCTTTTAGCATTGTTGCTGCTTTTTTTGGCTATAAAATATCTTATTCCGTATGGGAAAATATTAGATGAAAAAAGAAATTCGGAATATGACGAAATTCGTGCAAAGCGATGATTTTAGTTAATCCTTGATGTCATACAAACACTAGCCCCATCAAAACTTGTAAAGCGTTTCACGTCATTAAGAATCATCTAGTGCCGAAAATCTCAAATTACTGGGATCTGAATAGAGGTAATTGTAACCCAATGATCAAAGAAACAGCCCGTATGCTCATGTCACTCTGTTGTGTCTTATCCGCAGCGGAGGGGCAGTGGGTGGTTTCAGGCCATGGCATGGATGTTCAATTCAGTACATGGCGAGATGACGGAGCCAAGGCCAGCGCGGGAGTGCTGGTCTTGGTGCCGGGCTACAATAGCAAAGGTAAGCAGATGCCGGATGCCCGTTGGAAGGAGTTTGCTGTGAAGGAAATGAAGAGTGGTTAAGCAACTTCACCGATACACATGATTTAACTAAATCCATATTATATATTTCGAATCACATATAAAAAACAATGAAAACTAAACTGACCCTAGCCCTTGTGGCGACTCTGACCAGCACCGCATTTGCGTCCTTCAAAGCTCCCCTCCCGGAGTTCAAAAACGAAAGACAACTCGCCGAATGGCGGGCTGAGAAGGCATCCGAAGCGACCAGCCAAGGCTACGCGGCGGAGGAAACCGCATTCTACACCGGCAAACCCTACCTAGCATCGTCCGGTGACTACGTGTTCAAATTTCGCAGTTACAACCCGGAACTAGCCAGATGGAGATCAGAAGATCCCAGCGGATTTCCAGATGGGGCGAATGGAAATATTTACAACAATGACCCACTCACTGGACTCGATCCAGATGGACTGAGATGGAGAACAACGCTTATAAATACTACTGATGCGACTCAGCATACTCCAGCTCATACAACAGGGATAGCTAGTTCTATCGATGGAGCAGGGAATCTCATAGCAAGTGATCATATGTTTATTGCAAGTTCTAACATGATCGGACAGCTTATGTTAGTATTTGGTGCGGCCTATGCCGAAATCTATGGAAATGTAACATGCGATAATACCACCGGAAAAATAAATGTATCGACAAAACCAATTGATACCGATGCCTCATTATTCACAAAATCTTATGTGACGACTTCGCTAACGTACAGTGGTGAAAATGAAGTTACGATCAATTTTACTTGGGGCGGTAGTATTTTGGGCTCCGTTGCAGGAGGGGGTGTCTCTGCTGGAGGCGCCGCAATTGACAAGAGCTTCACAAGCTTAACATATCGCTCCGTTGAATAAAATGCAGCCACTGTTTTACATACTCCTTGGTATGGTTTTGATATTTTATGCATTGCGCTGCAAAATAACATTCTGGAAAAATGCCGCACGACTCCTTCTTCTACTATGGCTATTGAGCTTTATTTCAGGTCAGTTGATGCATTATTTCCTGCGCGGGAAGTTATAATGGAAAAACATCACAAAAGTGCCACAGCGCCGAATTTTATTCAGTTACGAAGCGTGAATAATTTAGTAAGGGCTGTTAATAGTGTTTGAAAAAGCTCCCTGAAGGGGCATTAATGGGACTTGGGCCGCTCGGAAACATTTAATGCCACAAATCTCATCTGAAAGGGGTTTGAATATGTGGGAATCGTGAACCCAGAAATGACCACCCAATGATCAAAGAAACCGCCTGCTTACTCATTTTACTCTGTTGCGTCCTACACGCAGCGGAGGAGCAGTGGGTAGTTTCAAGCCAAGGCATGAATGTGTCATTCAGTTCATGGCGAGATGACGGTGCCAAGGCCAGCGCGGGAGTGCTGGTCTTGGTGCCTGGCTACACTGGCAAGGGCGATCAGATGCTGGATGCCCGTTGGAAGGAGTTTGCTATGAAGAATGATTTAGTCTTGCTGGCACCGTCCTTTCATGCAGAGGGCATGGAGAATAATGAGGGAAGAGGTTACTATTACCCGGAGCAGGGCAGCGGCGGCATCCCGATTGCTTCCCACCCCGTCGGCAGACCGGATGAAATCACCTATCATCTCAACGACCTTCTCGGCACCACCCTCGCCACCGTCGGTCCGGCAGGCGTAAAATTCGCCCAGCTCACCTCCTTCGGCCAGCCGCTCAAAGCACCCACCAGCGGCAGCTCTTTCAGCACCGACGCTCCATCCTCCCCAGTCAGTCCGCTTCCTAGCAACAACCAGCTCCCTCCAACCAAACGATGAACCCTCATCTCACGAAGATTTTTTAACCACAGATTTCACAGATTTACACGGATAGGACAAAACCACTTTTGAAAAGTTCCTTTCAGCTACCTCTTATCCGTGTGCATCCGTGAAATCCGTGGTTAAATATCTTCCATTTTCCGCCCCTCTTCCGAAAGAAAACCAAAACATATAAACAAACAATGAAAACCAAACTAACCCTCGCCCTCGTGGCGACTCTAACCAGCACCGCCTTTGCGGAATTCAAAGCTCCGCTCCCGGAGTTCAAAAACGAAAAACAACTCGCCGAATGGCGGGTTGAGAAAGCGTCGCAGCTTAAAACACGTGTCACTACAGAAGAGTCCGCATTCTACACCGGCAGGCCATATCTCGCATCAACCGGTGGCTACGCTTTCAAATATCGTGATTACAATCCAGAATTAGCCCGTTGGACTTCTGAAGATCCGAGCGGATTTCCTGATGGGGCTAACGCTTCCATTTATACACCGGTCCCCACGACCCAGATAGATTGCTATGGGCTGAGCAGAACCGAAGTAAGTAGAAGCGTGGTACCAACAGATACGAACTGGCAAAACGCTGGCAAGGGTTATAATGGGCTAGGAAATATTTATTATAATTATCAATACAGGATTGATTATGCTGGATCATGGTCGGAGACGTCGCACGGACAGACCACCGCTTCCGGCGAAGCTCTCGATTTCCCAATAAATGTCGGATTGTCGGATTCAGAAACATATAGTGTTGGAGCAAAGGGATTTGGTGTCACGTTGGGTGGTAGTGTCACCCAAGGTGGCAGCGTATCGCAAACACTGACCTTTAATCAGCCTGCTAGCGAGGGGGTTGCATGGGAAGGATATGCGTTAGCGATCCAAGCAGATGTATATACCCGTCGCGAGATGTGGACCTACTCCTTTTTCAATAGCTCTTGGGCCAATAATGGGTGGAGTACTGAAACTAAAGTTGCTAGCGGCGTTGCAGGTGTGTATGGCAAGGTTGTTTACAAGAATGTTGAGTAATGAAAACTATCACATTATTATCATTAATATTTTCTTGTATAGTGCACTCCGCTGAAATCAGGTCAGGGTTTACCATTGTAAACGGGAGTAATACTCAGCGGCAGGTGATAATCGAGTCGCAACAGGGTAGGTATCAGATTATGATTCGCCCATTTAAGACGGTAGTGGTAAAAAGCATGACTGAGGTAATCGAAAAAGTACAAGTAGATTTTCTGGCGTCCGGCAAAGTAATGAAGGATGAATCGTTTTGGATGACCTATGAAATACAAAGCAATGGAGAGATAGCTGTAACCTATTTCGCAGACCAGCAACTAATACCCATAAACAAACTCGACTCCGATAAATTTGATGTTGTGATTATTGATAAATCTACTTTTTTTATTACTACCTTGTCGGTGTTGAAGAGTGAATCCAAGAACGAATAATAAAATAGTTACTTATCCTAATGAATAGACTCATGAACGGGGTCAGTCCTTGGATTTTAATCCCTAGAGTCTGTGTAGATCAGCCTGCAGGAAGTGTAATTAGCATAATCACCCAATGATCAAAGAAACCGCCTGCTTGCTCATTTTACTCTGCTGCGTCCTACCCGCAGCGGAAGAGCAGTGGGGGGTTTCAAGCCATGGCATGGATGTTCGATTCAATTCATGGCAAGCCGAGGGTGCCAAGTCCAGCGCGGGAGTGCTGGTCTTGGTGCCTGGCTACAATGGCAAGGGCGATCAGATGCTGGATGCCCGTTGGAAGGAGTTTGCTGTGAAGAATGATTTAGTCTTGCTGGCACCTACTTTTCACGCGGAGGGCAAAGAAAACAACGAGGGACGAGGTTACTATTACCCGGAGCAGGGCAGCGGCGAGGTGATGGAGAAGGCGCTCAAGGAAGTGAAGAAGCGCACCGGAGCGGATACGAACAAGGTCTTGTTTTTCGGGTTTTCCGCCGGGGCGCATTATTCGCACCGCTTCGCGCTCTGGAAGCCGCAGCGGGTGAAAGCGTTTGTGGCCTATTCCGCTGGCTGGTGGAGTGAGCCGACGGCGCGGGTAAAGAACGTGCCAGCGTTGATCATGTGCGGCGAAGCGGATGAACGTTACGCCGCTACATTTGATTTTTTCAGAAAGGGCCAGCGGCTGGGATGTCCGTGGGTGTGGCGATCTTACAAAGAGACCGGACATACATTGACACCGGCCGTGCGGGACATGGCGGAGGTGTTTCTGGCCCATTATGCAGGGCAAAAACAACAGGACAAGCTGCCTGCGGAACGATTCGGAGACATCCAGACCTACCGAAGTGTGGCAGCTCCGCAGCGGAATTCGATCCCTGCGGAATTTCGTATCGAAATACCCACGTCAGCAATGGCGGAAGTCTGGGAGAAGGAGGAGGGGGAAGTAATCAGAAACAAAAATTGATCCGCAATGGCAGTGACCTCAGACCGTGGCAAATGAAGCTGGTTCGCTTCGATCTTCATCTAGGTAAAATCATTCCATTTGTGGTTCAAAAATCCATGTTAATTCCTCTACCAATCAAAGTACTCATGAATCTAAAAACTATGTATCAAACAAGGATCACAGATCTTCTGAAACCGTTTAGCCGTGAATGGTCACGATTGCACATTTCCGAGAGGAGGTGCGAAAGATGGCGGTGGTTACGCAGCCTCTTGGCGCTGCTTGTTTTCTGGAGTATCTCACTCAGCACGGCGGATGCCCAAAAATCGGCGGAAGTGGAGGAGGAAACTCTGCCTGAGCGAGTGGAGAAATTTACGGTGCGAACACGCTCCGCCCTGAATGAGAAGGTTCCTTTCTATTTGCGGGTCCCAAAGAATTATAAACCTGGAAAGACCTATCGACTCTTGTTTCTCTGCCCGAGTCTAAACGAGCAAGCTCTCAACAAACTCAAGAGTAGTGAAATCTATCTGAATCTCGCCGATGAACGTGACTGGTTCGTCTTGTCCTGCACTTTCAAAGTGGAAAAAATATTGGATCGGAAGGTATCGTATTACTACCCTGAGTCCTTCTCCGGCGGAGCACTGCTAGAAGGGCTAAGAATTGTTTCCAAGAAATACCCGGTGGATACGGAACGTCTGCTGCTGCAGGGCATCTCCGGTGGGGCACAGTTCCTTCATCGCTTCGCGATATGGTCTCCGGAACGAGTGACTGCGGTGGCGATTAATTCTTCGAGTTGGTTTGACCCGCCGAAGGCTCGTTGCAACAGGGTGGCATGGTTGGTGACTATTGGTGAATCGGATGACGGCTACAACGCAACCCTCAGCTTCGTCGATCAATTGCGTAATGTGGGAGCCGCGCCGCTATTTCGTTCGTATTTAGGGATGGTGCATGAAGAAACTGACCAAGTGCACCTCCTAAACATGGAGTTTCTGAAGTTCTACGACGAGCATACGAAGGCGGATTTAGGTAAATTGAGATCACACACAACACCCAATGATGAACTGCTGGCCCTGCGAGGTGAAAAAATGCCCTTCGTGGGCGACGGACAGGATTGGAAATATTTTCCGAACTCCGCGGATGCTCTAGAATCCATCGTAGAAGACTCTCGAGTTTATCTTCCGAGTAAATCAATCGCTCAGCTTTGGGGACAAAAGGAGGAAGAGCCATGAATCTAGATACACCGGTTGAGTATTTTTACGGAGAAACCATGCGCTGGAGCTTCGGGTTTGAAAATCCGAACAAGGCGGCGGTATTATTTGCTTGTGGGCTGCCCTTATTATGGTGGTGCTGGATTGTCGGGTGGAGGATTCGAAATCGAGTGCTACGTGGGATCACACTGGTCCTCTCCGCTACCGCTGTGTTGGGAGCGACCTACTGCCTATGTATGACATTTTCTCGCGGTGGATTGGTGGCGGCAGCAGTCGCGCTGATTTATCTAGTCGGATACGAATGGTGGAAGGTCAAACCCCGCTCACGGCTCAAATGGTGTTTAAATACAGCACTGATCATCGCAATGGTTGCTTGTGTGATCTGGACTGGATTGGGGAGTCGCTCTGCTTCGGCGGTGAGTGGCGATGCCTCGGTGGATAACCGGGTGGAACTTTGGTCTAGCGCGCTCCAGATGGCCGTAGAAAACCCGCTCGGCTTCGGTGCGGGAAAATCCGGCGAGCAATACATGCAGTGGTATCAGCCACAAGAGCGCGATCAAGGATATCGGACGATGGTCAATAGCTATCTAACGTTTCTGGTGGAACGAGGTTGGATAGGTTCTCTCACCCTGCTCTCCTGCTTTGCGGTTTTCTGGGTTTGGACGCGGCCAAGCGGCGAACATCTGCTGCCTACTGCCATGCGTGGCGCGATCATCGGTTTTATGGTGGCGGGTCTGTTCAGCACCACCATGGAGGATTGGAGGCTGTGGATGATCCCGCTGAGCTGCGGCTTGGCACTCGTAATCCTGTGTATTTGGCGGCGCGGTCGCTTGAATCTACCTCGGCTTGGGGTGGTGGCTGCCATCCTATTGCTCGCTTGCTTGTCATTGGCTCTAGTGGGTTTCAAGAAAACCGCCGCCGATCCCCTCAGAAGAGAATTTGGCAAGACCAACGGAGCCCGGACAGTGGTCGGAATAAGTCCAAAAACTGAGACCATCGGAATCTTGGGTTGTGTGATCGATCCCATTGTTTTGGGCGAGCAATCCGCCAAATTGATCAGACAACTCGCGCTCGAGGGAAATTTGGAAATTTGGCTTGGAGAACGTGCATCATCTACTGATTGGGCATTATGGATGGGCCAAGGAGTTACCCGGCGCGGCACCCTGCGACCGAAAAGACTCATCCTGTTGGCACCAGAAAAAATTGAACAGAGCGCACTCACGGATTTACTTCAAAATATTCCGCATGTGCATCTACTTCTACCGGAGATCGATGAAGATGGGCGGGTGAACTTCTGGGAAGACGTTGCGGATGAAAACTCATCAGACCAGCTAGTCATGACGACTCTGAATGGCGTCGGGAACCGCGTTGACTGGGCGTGGGATCAAGTGGTGGAAGCGATTAAAGCAGAACGGCCGTTGATTGAATGAGTGAAACTATAAATTTAGTAATTCATCGAAGCTGGAACGAGCATGAAGCTCTAAATTTAAATTTTAAATATCAAATAATTCCCCTGTCCATAAAACACACACAAAAAATGAGTATCAACATCGCAACGTTCGCCCTTTTGGGGGTCATCACCAGCACCGCATTCGCCGCGCTCAAGGCTTCCTTACCGGAGTTCAAGAATGAGAAGCATCTCGCCGAGTGGCGGGCGGAGAAGTCATCTAAATCTGCCAGCCACGGCTATGCGGCCGAGGGTGGTGTCTTCTACACCGGTAAACCCTACCTCGCATCATCAGGTGGCTACACATTCAAATACCGCAGCTACAACCCAGAACTGGCTAGGTGGACATCAGAAGATCCGATTGGGTTTCCGGATGGAGCTAACAATAGTTATTATGCCCCTACACCGACAATCGGATTCGACGCATTAGGCCTATTTTATTCAGGAACGCTGTACGCTGAAGCTTTATCCGATATGATGCTTTGGAATCAACTCTACATTGTCGCTGGCCCCCTTACTACTGCTGCGTTGAACCATGCCGACGGTACATCGCCGGGAAATTGGACACTTACCGCCGCTGAGGCAGCTATTGTGAAGGGAAGTGCTGACTATACAGGCGGCTACTACACGAGTGTTCAGACTGCGCTAGGTACACCAGGAGATGGGCCTATGAGCACACCGACGAACCATTTTTTATTTAGTAAGCCACAAGATAGTTATTATGCCTTTGGCGAAGCCGATCTGAGCACATCAGGTACAGTGAGTAGATCACGGTTTGGATCGTGGGAATATACCGCGACAGTTACTTTATCAGATGTTTACACGTTTGCGGGCTATTCAGCAGCGCCGTGGTACACGCCGACCGCTCTTGGTTATCGTTTGGAGTCACATGGATGGATAAAACCATTCAATACTTCTGGAAGTTTCACCGACACGTGGTATGAATAAACGATCTTTCTGGAAAAACAGAGTCTTATTGACGTTCCTACTTGTTTTCATTTTCGTTCTGGCAACTACCACATTGATTGTTGTTTATCAGAATTTGTGGTCACCAAATGTCAAGCTGGTTGCAGCCGTGGACCGTGAAAGTATAGAAGACGTAAAGAAAGCACTACAATCCGACGCAGATCCAAACTTTGTGGATGAGCTAACAAACACGCCTCTAATTGTCGCATGTATTCGAAATAGCAACGCGATAGCTGAGGTGCTACTAGGTGCAGGTGCAAACGTAAATGCTCGTAGCGGTTCCGGATACACGGCATTGATGTATGCTTGTCAAAACATGAACGAGTCCATGGTTCAATTACTTTTGGATCATGGAGCAAAGACTAATGTAACGAATAAAAAGGGATGGACGGCGAGAGATATTGCAGTTCAATATAAGCAATCAAAAATTGTTGAGTTGCTCGGTTCCAGCCCCACAGTTCCGAACCGCTGAAATCCAAGTGCTTAAACTGATCGTATTTGGATATACTGCCGCGCATCAAGATTTGTGATTTTGCTGGCTAAGGAGTGTTGACCTTTCTTTCGCCTCTTTGGCTGGCCCAGAGTAAGCGTAGTCCATAGCGCCGCCTGAAGTTGATGGCCCGAGTATTCATAAGTGTCATAGTTCACTGATCTATGACACTTATGAATGAATCTCTCTTAAAAACGGATCAGATTGGCCGCCTGCGCTACACCCCGGAGC
>JBGSUW010000033.1:0-4233 GCA_041753275.1 Akkermansiaceae bacterium
GGGATGTCGGCTCCGTTGCGCTGGGGGATTTGTAGCTCGTAGTTGCCGCCGCTGGTCGTGGTGACCTTGCGCATTTGGATCTGCATGTCTTCGCCGCCACTTGAGTAGGAACTCGGCGCGATGTAGGCAGTTGCGGTGGCCTTGGAAGTATCGATAATATAACTACCAGCCGCTACATTAACGACGATGTTCGGCGGCGTGCCGACGCGGTCAGGTGCGGCAATATCGGGCGTGATCGTCACCACCCTTGAAGCCTGACCGGCCGCAATCGTAAGCGTGCTGGAGATCGCCGGGTAGTCAGTTCCGGGCGTCGCGCTGCCGCTCACGGAGAGATTTACCGTGAGCGCCGAGGCGGTGCTGCCCGTGCGAGCCACCGTGAAGGCGATGGGATCGCCGCTGCCAAACTTGTTGCCCCACGCATCACTGGCTACGACCGAGACATCAACCGCCCGAAGCAAGCTGACGTTGAAGATAAAAAAGAAACTTAGAGCGACCCGTAGAGTTTTCATAAGAGGTATACAAGAGAGGATTGCGCTAATCGCCTGATGATCAAGACCTTTTTGGGGAGGTGTGCAGGAATTCGGGAGACAGCATTGGACTCAATCCTCGTCAAACAGAACCAATACGCTTTGCGTCGCAATCAACGGACTAGGGGGCGAGAGGCTCAGCGGCAGAGACTTGCAGGGATTAAGGAGTGGTTAAATGGCGATAGTGAGGTCGAAGGATTGCCTGGCAGCTTACCATTTAAAATACTGGGAAGTTTCGAATATTCAAGGTTGAGGTGTGATGACGATACGCACGAAACGTTTGGTAGGCGTGAGGACGTTGCCGGTGATGGTAACGCGCTCGAGAGTGGCGTCGATACTGGTGAAACATTCTTTTCAACACCCTACTAAGAAGCTGTCTCAAAAATACAAAATTTCGGAATTTTAATCTGTACTAGTTTACTCATGTATTGGAGAAGTTCGGCATGGCCAGCTATCCAAGCAGTATGACAGACTCCGAATGGGAAATCCTCGAACCCCTATTGCCACCCAAGCCCGACAGTTTGCGCGGGCGTCCTCAGGAGCATTCCAGGCGAAGCATTATCGATGGGATTCTCTATATCATTCGGACGGGCGGTTCCTGGCGAATGATGCCCAACGACTTACTCCATTGGAAAACCTGCTATCACTACTTCCGACTGTGGGCAAAATTGGGACACTGGGAACGAATTCACCACGCCATCCGGGACAAGGCCCGTCTCGCAGTTGGAAAAAAAAACCCCGACTGCTGCGATTATCGATAGTCAAAGCGTTCGGACAGCTAGCCAGTCCGGAGTTCGTGGCTATGATGCGGGTAAGAAAATTACAGGAAGAAAGCGACACGTTCTAACCACGGCATTCGGATGGCTCATGCTGATCTGGGCGGACGGTGGCTACGCGGGAAAACTCTTATTGAGCATGTGGCAGGGATTGCACGCCACCGGCGGGTTAAACTTGAGATCGTGAAACGCTCGGACGGCGTCAAGGGTTTCAAGGTGGTGCCGAAGCGATGGATTGTGGAGCGCACTTTCGGATGGCTAATCCAGTCACGGCGACTCGTCCGGGACTACGAAGTTAAGCTCGTACACTCGGAAGCCATGATATATCTGTCGATGAGTAAGCGGATGCTTGCCAGAATTGCACGTTAGATCTTCTTTAAAACGGCCTCTAAGGGTGCCTCTCGGGCGCCGGTTCGTGTCATCCAAACTGACGAAGAATTCATGATCTCGGCATCAGTGACAAAGGTGGTTGTGATAGGCGTACTGACTTGAAGATCGGTGGATATTCGCCCGGTGGTATGCTTATGCGCGGCCTCGTTTCTCAATGCAATCACACATGTCCAATCGCAATTTGGCACCCTCCACTATGGGGTGAAGACCCCGTAGTAATGATTCCCCAAGCTGCTATGTTAATGACATGAATCTTGTACTACTCATTTTGGTGTTGGTAATTCTTTTCGGCGGTGGCGGCTTTTATTTCGGTGGTCCCGCTATTGGCGGCGGCGGCCTAGGTCTGATTTTAATTATCTGTCTCATTATCTACCTTCTAGGCGGTTTTCGAGGTCCGAAAGTTTAAGGGGTAATCGCTATCTGGTTTCACAACAGTGACAGTTTGTCAAATCTGTAATCCTAATGGGTAAAGACTCCATGGTGGAGTTCTTCCTGCCGGAGTATTATACAAGGTAAATCTTATGAATATCACCACGCTAAGACCTGAAGAACTTCGCCTCATGGATGCATATTGGCGCACGGCCAACTATCTCTCAGTTGGTCAGATTTATCTTTTCGACAACCCCTTATTGAATCGACCGCTCGAAATTAGTGACATCAAACGGATGCTCCTCGGCCACTGGGGAACCACACCGGGGCAAAATTTTATCTATGTCCATTTGAATCGGGTGATTAAGAAATATGACATTGATATGATTTACGTATCCGGTCCGGGACATGGCGGACCGGCGGTCGTGGGAAATACCTACCTTGAGGGAACCTATAGCGAGATCTATCCAAATATAAGTCAAGATGAGGCAGGACTGCAGAAGCTTTTCCTCCAGTTTTCTTTTCCAGGAGGTATCCCTAGCCACGCATCGCCGGAGACGCCGGGGTCCATTCATGAAGGTGGTGAATTGGGTTACTCGCTCAGTCATTCGTTCGGCGCGGCATTCGATAATCCTGAACTGATTGTTGCCTGTGTGGTGGGCGACGGCGAGGCGGAGACCGGGCCGCTGGCCACTGCGTGGCATTCTAATAAATTCCTCAACGCAGCCACCGACGGTGCTGTGTTGCCGATTCTACATCTCAACGGATATAAGATTTCCAATCCGACTGTCCTAGCTCGGATTACTCATGAGGAATTGGATCAACTGCTACGTGGTTATGGCTGGGCACCCATTTTTGTAGAAGGTCACGATCCCGCGTTGATGCACGAGGCGATGGCCACGGCGCTCGATGAGGCGGTGGAGCGGATCCGGGAAATCCAGCAGAACGCCCGCGACAAAGGGGACCACACACGTCCCCGTTGGCCGATGATTGTGCTCAACTCTCCGAAGGGCTGGACCGGTCCGACCATCGTCGATGGCGTCCAAATTGAAGGAACTTTTCATGCGCATCAGATTCCCATCTCAGATCCCGCCGCGCATCCCGGACATTTGAAATTGCTAGAGGACTGGTTGCGAAGCTATCGACCGGAGGAGTTGTTTGATACAAATGGGAAGCTCATACCCGAGCTCGCCGCCTTGGCTCCGCGTGGGAAACGCCGCATGGGTGCAAATCCTCACGCCAATGGTGGACTTTTGTTGAAGAATCTTCAGGTGCCGGATTTTCGCGACTATGCCGAGGACGTGCCAACACCGGGAATCATGGGCATCGGTGACACTCACGTTCTTGGCCCATTTTTGCGCGATGTTTCGAAGCTTAACCGCGACCAGTATAATTTCCGAGTTTTTGGACCTGACGAAACGTTATCTAACGGCCTAGAAGCTCTCTTCGAAAGTACCGACCGCCAATGGGACGCTAGAGTTCAATCCAATGACGAATTTCTCGCACCCGCCGGTCGAGTGATGTAGATGCTCAGCGAACATCAATGTCAAGGCTGGCTGGAAGGCTATCTTCTCACCGGGAGACATGGTTTGTTCAACTGCTATGAGGCATTCATTCATATTGTGGATTCGATGTTTAATCAACACGCCAAATGGCTCAAAGTAACCTCCAAACTTCCATGGCGTCGGCCGATTGCCTCGCTTAACTATTTGTTGGCCTCGCACGTTTGGCGGCAAGATCACAATGGTTTCACGCATCAAGATCCGGGATTCATCGATCATGTTGTGAACAAGAAGGCATCCGTGGTGCGGGTGTCTTTACCGCCGGATGCAAATTGCCGGCTATCAGTTATGGATCACTGCCTGCGGAGTCGAAACTATGTCAATGTCGTCGTCGCTGGGAAACATCCCGCTCCGCAGTGGCTGACGATGGAAACCGCCGAGAAACATTGCGCCGAGGGCATCGGCAAGTGGGAATGGGCAAGCAGCGATGAAAGTGGCGAGCCTGATGTAGTCATGGCTTGTTGCGGCGATGTTCCTACCTTGGAGACTTTAGCTGCCGTTTCAATCATGCGCGAACATTTGCCCGAACTGAAAGTCCGCGTCATCAATGTTGTTGATCTAATGAAACTACAACCGCCGAGCGAGCATCCGCACGGTTTGAATGATAAG
>JBGSUW010000034.1:0-18001 GCA_041753275.1 Akkermansiaceae bacterium
GAAGTTGCTGCGCTGTCGGGTGAGATATTTTACGGATGGAGCGGTGATAGGGAGCAGGGCATTTGTGGAGGAAGTTTTTGAGAAATCGCGAGAACGATTCGGGCCGACGAGGAAGGATGGTGCGCGAAAATGGCGAGGGAAGGGCGAGGCCGCGGCGGGGACGCTGTGGAGCGTGAGGGACTTGAGGAAGGGAATCGATGCGCCAGCAGGTGCCTAGGTCGTGGTCAAGCGCCCCGTCTGCTCACCCTAGCAGCACCCGTCAAAATACGTAGCCAGCCATTAAGCCTGGCATAGTTCTCACCAGCCTACGGTTTTGATTGCCAGTCGTCCTCACGCCCGTGAGAATCGTCGCCGTGAGGGATTGGAATTAGTAACATGATAGTCGTAGCCATCGCCAATCAAAAAGGCGGCGTGGGGAAAACCACTACCGCTCTAAATCTCTCCGCTGCGCTTGCGCTGCGGGGTCAGCGGGTGCTTCTGGTGGATCTGGATCCGCAAGCGAATTGCACCAGCGGCCTTGGAATCGAGCCGCCAGAGGATTGCAGCATGTATCAAGTGCTGCTGGGCGATAAGACCGTCGCGCAGCAAATCCTGCCAACCGGGCGCGACAATCTGTCCCTCGTCCCTTCCGAAATGGACCTTGCTGGCGTGGAAATCGAGCTGGCCCGCAGCGACGACCATCTCACCCGGCTGAGGAAAATTCTCCAAGCCCTCAAACCGAACGATCTGTTCGACTACTGCATTCTCGATACGCCGCCATCACTCGGAGTCTTGATGACCTCAGCCCTTGCCGCTGCGGATGAAATCCTTATTCCACTCCAATGTGAATGGTTCGGCCTCGAAGGGCTTGCGAAAATCGTCCACGTGATCGATCAAATCCGTGGTTCGGATGCCAATCCAGGAATCCGCTTGGAGGGCATCGTCATGACGATGTATGACGGGCGAACGTTGCTATCGAGGCAGGTCGTCGATGAAGTTGCGCGGTTTTTTCCCGATCAGATGTATCGGACCATGATTCCACGCACCATCCGCATCGGTGAAGCGCCTAGTCATGGTAAATCGATCTTCGAGCACGATCCCAATGGCCTCGGAGCGCAGGCCTATGGTGCGTTGGCAGATGAGTTCCTCACTCGTCACGCAGCTTGCGGGCCACTGCTAGCGACACTTTGAAATTCAAGGATTGGCGCGAAAAAGAGCTGACAGCTCCAATGGAATACCGCTTGACCTCAGGCAGGCGAATAGCGACCTTTTCCGAGTTCGTCCATAAATAACGGCCAACGCATTCCTTGCTTCTGTCATTTCACTGCTGGAAATGGGTAGTTTGCGCTCGCTTATGAACGCGAAGAATTTTCCACTACTCTCTCATTTTCAACACTATCCATGTTTAAAAAGCTTTTCGGAAATTTATTTTCCAATGATATAGGCATCGACCTAGGCACTGCAAATACGCTGATCAACGTCAAGGACCACGGGATCGTTTTGCGCGAGCCCTCGGTTGTTGCCGTCAAGGCGGGGACCAATGAGGTGCTCGCTGTAGGAGATGATGCCAAGCGAATGCTCGGTAGAACGCCCGGAAACATCGTCGCCATCCGCCCGCTGAAAGATGGGGTCATCGCGGATTTCGAAGTCACCGAGGCCATGCTCCGCCACTTCATCCGCAAGGTGAACAAGGGCCGCCGCTCCAGCCCGCGGGTGCTCATCGCGATCCCATCGGGCATCACTGAGGTCGAGCGCCGGGCCGTCCGTGAGTCCGCCGAGCAAGCGGGTGCTCGTGAAGTTTATCTAATTGAAGAGCCCATGGCCGCAGCCATCGGGGTGGGCCTTCCAGTTCAAGAAGCTTCAGGGAACATGATTGTAGATATCGGCGGCGGCACTACGGAAGTGGCGCTGATTTCGCTCTCCGGCATCGTTTATGCCCGCAGCGTCCGCACAGCGGGTGACGAGCTGGATGAGGCAATCATGCAATACATGAAGCGGGCCTACAATCTCATGATCGGCGAGCGCACCTCTGAGGAAATTAAAATTCGCCTCGGCTCTGCTGCCCCGCTTCCCAAGGAACTCACCATGGAAGTGAAAGGCCGCGATCTAGTGGCCGGACTTCCTAAAACCATCACCATCACCTCGCAGGAAATTCGCGAGGCCATGGCGGATCCCCTCAGCACCATTGTCGATGCGGTCCGCACCACTCTCGAACGTTGCCCACCAGAACTCGCTGCCGATCTTGTGGATCGCGGCATTGTTCTGGCGGGTGGAGGCGCCTTGCTCAAAGGGCTTGATCGTCTTCTCAGAGAGGAAACTGGGCTGCCGGTCCACATCGCCGAGGATCCCCTCAGCGCCGTGGCCGAAGGCACTGGCAAGGCACTTCAGGAGCTCTCACTCCTTAAGCGGGTCACCAATACTGACCGCTAACAGCGGAACACCCTCTTGTTCCCCCGGCCATGAAGCCGTTCAATCTCATCGCCTTGTTGCTCTTCTTAGGAGGAGCGGTCTGGGCACTCACGCGTAGCGATAGAACGGTGAGAGACATCCAGGCAGTTTATTTTTCTGCGATGTCACCCTTCCTCAAATCAGGCTCGGAGTTTGAAACAAGAGCCAGAAAATTTCTCGACGAGACCAAGCACTCGAAAGCCCTCGAAACGGAGCTAATCGCCATTCAAGGCGAGCTTGGACGACTCCGCATCATTGAATCACGTTTCCGCGCACTGGAATATGAAAACGTGCAGCTTCGGCATGCGTTGGATTTTAAAAAGAGCACCCGTTTCGATGTCGTTCCCGCGCAAGTGATTCGCCGCCATCCCACGACTTGGTGGCAGACAGTTGATATCGATGCTGGTGAGGAACGCGGCATTGGCACCCAGCTCGCCGTGCTATCAAATGAAGGTCTGGTAGGGAAAATTGACCGTCCGGACAAGAGCCGCTCATCGGTTATTCTGCTCACTGATGAGAAATGCCAAGTCTCTGCCCGGGTAGAAGGTTCGCCCGAAGTTGGTATTCTCAGTGGCCAGCGCGGCCACTTCGATGGCAGGCCGATGCTCCGGCTGCGATTCTTATCTACGGATGCCGCTGTGCATGCCGGCCAGCGTGTCTTCACCACCGGCCGCGGCGGTATTTTTCAACCCAACATTTTATTAGGAACCATCGAGTCTGTCGAAAAGGGTGCCTTAGATTCCGAAGCGATTGTCCGCCCATCGGTGAACTTCTCGGACCTTGGCACCGTTTTCGTGGTATTATCTGCCGCACCTTAAGAATTCACCGTGCTTCGTTACTCACTCACTACAATCTTGGTATTACTTGCTGCATTCATCGTGCAGCAGTTTTTACCGGCTTTTACAGGGCTGCATCAGTCGCGTATTCTGCTCGTGCAGTTGATGTTTCTATGCACCGCAGTGACCGTGCAGCAGCCGACCATGCTATTGCTCGCCTTCATCGGTGGCTTCTTATGGGATGCCAATAGTGGCCTAGGTCCGCACGGGGGAGATCCGCAAGTCTATACCCAGCAGGTGGACACCATCCGCTTCGGTTACTCAGTGCTGCTATTCGGCGCGATGGGTTTCCTGATGCAAGGTATCCAGCCTCTTTTTAAACAGGGCAAATGGCAGTTCTCGGCGATTTTATCAGGTATCGCCATCTTCCTCTATCTATCTGTGGAATATGCCATCATCAACTTCGTCCGCGGTGATTTTATTCTTTCCAAGGCCACGGTTCTGCAAATGGCCTCAACCTCGGTTTTAACCATGCTTTTCTCTCCACTTATCTTCTGGCTGCTCTTTCGCATCGCCGCCGCATACGATCATTCTATTTATCCGGAAGCGGGCAAAAAACGCCGCCGCACCTCCTGACCCTGTATGGAACCTAGTTACCGTTTCCGACTTTATCTCCTCACAGCCCTCGTTCTCGTTGGCTTCGGCGCCTTGTTAACCCGCCTTCATGTTTTCCAAATCGAACGGCGCGATGAGTTTCTCCAGCTCGTCCCCGGGAATCGAACTGTTACCGTCCGCGAGCCAAGCATTCGAGGCGAGATTTTAGATCGGAATGGCGTCACCCTTGCCCGCAACGTTCGCAAATACGAAGTTTCCTTCAACCTTGATGAAATCCGCAACGCCTACTCCATCCAGCGCGATAAGGACCCCATCGTCCAACGCCTGAGTGTGGAAAAGGGTATGACTCGCAAGGTTTCGGAAAAGGACATTGTCGCTATCGTCAAAGAAAGCACCCTCAGCGTATTGGATCAGCCAGAGTTGAATCTTTTCAAAAAGTATAGTGCCCGTGATCTACGCACTCACTATATTACTCATGGAGGGCTGATTCCCTTCAGCTACAACGCCGATCTTACCTACGAGGAATTTGCAAAATTCGCCGAGCATAACCTCGATCTTCCTGGAGTTTATGTCAATCTCCGCCCACAACGCGAGTATCCCTACGGATCCCTTGCCAGCCATGTCATTGGCTATCTGAAGCAATGGGAAAAAGGCGACGTGCCAGACAGTGCCACCCGCCAATTCAATCATTACGTGGGTGATGCTCGCGGCATCGCAGGGGTTGAAGCCTCCATGGACGATATCCTGCGTGGCCCGGAAGGTCGCAAGGCCATCATCAAGGATGAAAAAGGCCGCACGATCGGCATGGAGGATTACACCAAACCCGGAGTAGGGGCGAATGTCCATTTAGCCATCGATATAAAATTACAATATCTTCTGGAAAACACTCTCCGGATGGCCGGGCGGGCGGCAGGAGTCGTCATGGACGTAAACACCGGCGAGGTCCTAGCCATGGCCTCGGTTCCGGACTATAATCCCAACGACTTCATCCCTAGTATTTCCAAAGTTCGCTTCGATGCCTACAACGCAAACAAGCAGCTCGCACCATTCACAAACCGTGCCATTTCCGCCTTCACTCCGGGTTCCACCATGAAGATTCCCACCGCCATTGCTGGCGCGCTGGAAGGAATGGCCACCCGCAAATTCTCATGCGAAGGCTATGTGAAATATGGCAATCACCCCGTGGGCTGCTGGATCTGGAATCAAAGCAGGGGCCGCCATGGAAGTTTAAACCTATCACAGGCGATTCAAAAATCCTGTAATCCCTATTTCAATAAACTCGCAAACGCCATCAAATGGGAAGCCATGGTTGACGGCTGCCAAATGGTGGGCATCGGGAAGCGCACCGGCATCGAGTTACCCAAAGAAGAACCCGGCATTCTTCCGGGAAGCCGGTCATGGCGGGCGGCGAATCCCAATGCTCTCATGACGCAGGCACTCACGGCCTTCCTCTCCATCGGCCAAGGAGATACCTTGGCGACTCCTCTGCAGATTTGTGCCGTTGCCGCTACCATTGCCAATGGCGGGAAATACTATCAACCTCGTATTATAAAAACAGCCATTGCTGAGGATGGAAAAATTATCATTGAGGATAAACCAAAGCTGGAAGTGGATCTCACTCAAGCCGGAGTAAAGCCAAGCGACATCGAACTCATCCGCAAAGGAATGTGGATGTCTGTCAATCAAGCAGGTGGCACGAGTGGTAAAGTGAAACTTCCCAAAATTGAAATCGCCGCCAAAAGCGGCACTGCCCAGACTGTGGACAACGGAGCTAAGTCTAACAATTCATGGATCATGAGTTTTGCTCCTTATGAAAATCCGAAATATGCCGTTTGCATTCTGGTGCAGAATGCCGGCTCGGGAGGCGGTGTTTGCGGTCCACTCGTGAATCTCGTTTACCGTGGAATCTTCGCCCAGGACGCAGGCGTGAGGCTTCCTTACGCTCGCCAAACAGAGGCCTTGGGGAATCTTGAACGAATTGACAAGACGATCGAAATTTCACCCGGGCTCATCGCTTCCGTCGAGGCGGGAGATCAGACACCAGCTCCCGAGGCCATCACCGCTGCCGCCGCGGAAATAGTGCCTGCGGACTCTGCAGATCTGGGGGAAACCGGGGATGAAGTCGGTGAGGTCCTACCCACTTCAAGCCCTCCAATCAGCGACGATGCAGTTACCCCGGCCCCCACCATCACACCTGAGGTGGATGCGGAAGGCTCCGCGATTCCAAAGGCTGTCCCAGTCTCTGAGTAATGATATCACTACCATTTTCACAAATCCATTACACCCCAACCCAAAATTTTAATAACATGATTCAGCATATTAAAAGACTACTCGGCATCGGCAAGCCAGACCCTTCACGCGGCAATAGCATCGTGGTAAACGTAGAAAAACTCGAACGCCGCGTGGCATTGTTAGAAAATGGAGTATTAGAAGAATACACCGTAGAGCGTGAAGGAGATCAAAACATCGTGGGGGGAATTTTTAAAGGTCGCGTCAAAAATATAGAGGGCGGTCTTAAGGCATTGTTCGTAGATATCGGACTTGATAAAAATGCTTTCCTTCACTTCTGGGATGCCATCCCAGCCGCGCTCGATGGTGGCTTGGAAGAAATCCAACGCGAAGGCTCTAACAAAGGTAAGCAGCAGAAAAAAATCAGCTCCAAGGACATCCCGGACATCTATCCCGTCGGTGCGGAAATCGTCATCCAAGTCTCCAAAGGCCCGATTGGCACCAAAGGCCCACGGGTGACCACAAATATCTCGCTCGCGGGTCGCTACCTCGTCCTGATGCCCTTCACCGAGCAGTTTGGTATATCTCGTAAAATTGACGATCCAAAGGAACGCGCCCGCTTACGTAAAATCGTCCAGAATCTTTCTGTTCCTGAGGGCATGGGCATCATCATGCGCACCATTGCCCAAGGCACACGGGCGCGTCATTTTGTGCGTGATCTTGCCATGTTGTTAGAGCAATGGGATGAAATCGAAGCCCGCCGCGCCAATAACCCCGCACCGGTTTGTATTTTCCAAGAGCCAGGCCTGATCGAACGCACTGCCCGGGACTTCCTCACCGATGAGATCGATCAAATCATGTGTGACGATGCCGAGACCACCGAGATGATCCGCAACATCGCAGGCAAAATTTCCCGCAGGGCGAAGCGCCGCGTCCATTATATGCCGTCCACTGGTCAGCCGATTTTTGAGAGAATCAATATTCAAAAACAAATCGACGAAGCCTTTTCCCGCCAAGTCTGGCTCCCATGCGGCGGCTATATTGTGATTGATGAAACCGAAGCCCTCATCGCCATCGACGTCAATACAGGCCGCAATCGTGGCTCCAAGGATGTCGATAAGATGATTCTTGAGACCAACGTCGAGGCTGCCCAAGAAGTCGCCCGCCAGCTCCGCTTGCGAAACCTCGGTGGACTCGTGGTCATCGACTTGATCGACATGCGCCACCGCAAGGATCAGCAAACGGTTTACAAAGCCATCAAAGACCGCTTGCGGAAGGATAAGGCTAAGACCCAAGTTCTCCAGATTTCCCCTATCGGCCTGATGGAAATGACCCGCCAGCGGCTCAATGAATCCCTGCGGGACTCAATGTATGAGCCTTGTCCCTACTGCCAGGCGCGTGGCCGTGTGAAGACTCCGATGACCATGTCTGTGGAGATCCAGCGCCGCCTCAATACGGTCATACAGAAGCACCGCGACTCTGTGGGAGATATTATTGTCATCGTGAACAGCGATGTCCTCAACCGCTTTAAATCGGAAGATGCCAAGCTCCTCGTTGAGCTTGAGCGCTCTCACTCCGGACGTCTCATTTTCCGCTCGGATCCAACGCTCAATCGCGAGCGATTTGCGATTATTGATGCGACTACAGAAAAAACGATCGATCAAGGCTAGGGAACTGCTACATACAGTCATACTAACTTCTGAACTTTTCACTTACCATGTCTCGAAAAACAAAAATCATCATTACGCTCGGCCCGGCCACTGAATCTGAAGAGATGATTGGCAAGCTGATCGACTGTGGCACCAATGTTTTCCGTCTCAATATGAGCCACGCCAAACATGAGTGGGCTGCGGAAATGACCAAGCGCGTCCGGCGCCAGTCCGCACAAAGGGATTCGCATATTGCCGTGCTTTTCGATCTTACCGGCCCGTCCATCCGCACCGGTGATTTGGAAAAACCTTACATCCTGGCTGAAGGTGATACCGTAGAGTTCCGTAAGGCGAATATAGAAGCTACAGTGCCACTCTCTACCACCGTGAACTATGATGGTCTGATGGGAGATGTCACAGTGGGGAATACCCTCGTGGTGGATAATGGCGCATTGCTCATGCGCATCGATACGGTTGCGGAAGATCGCATTCTTTGTTATGTGAAAACTCCGGGGATCATGGGTTCCCGCCGCCATATCAATTTACCAGGAGTTCGGTTGAATTTACCGGCTCTAACAGAAAAGGATTTCAAAGACCTCTCACTCGCCGTCGAGTGTGGTGCGGATTACATTGCCGGCTCGTTTGTCAGGGATGCCGCCCACGTGAGAGAACTCCGCGCTGCGATGGTGGCCTTGGAAGGTGAGGCGCAAATTGTCGCGAAAATAGAAGATCAGGAAGCGATTCGTAACATTGATGCCATCATCAATGAGGCCGATGTGATCATGGTCGCACGAGGCGACCTTGGCACCGAAGTGGAATTTGAAGAACTCCCCATTCTGCAACGCCGCATCGTCAAGCGCTGTCATGAGTTGAGCACCCGCGTGATCGTCGCGACGCAGTTATTGGAATCCATGATTTCCAATCCCACTCCCACTCGTGCTGAGGTAACGGATGTGATGAATGCCGCCTATGAAGAGGCGGATTGCCTGATGCTATCTGGTGAAACTTCAATCGGGCGCTACCCTGAGCGTTGTGTCGATGCACTGGTAAGGATCGCCTCGCGGATCGAGCGGTCCGGTGGCCATGGCTTCGGCCAGAAAGTCCTGCTACGCGACGAGCGCCAGAAGACCGCCCAAGCGGCGGTTACTTTGGCGGATTCATTGCCAGATGCCCGTTTGGTGGTGCTCACCCGCCGCGGGGTTTTGGCAAATCACGTCGCGATGTTGCGCCCTAGGACCTCCAAGTTCTATGCATTTACTCCAACGGATGCCGTGTGTTGTAAACTCTCCGCCACCCGTGGCGTCCGGGCTTTTAAACTATCATTCGCCTCAAATATCGAGGGCACTATCCAGCGCGTTTGCCAGTTGCTCCTCAAGGAAGGCCTTGTCCGGCCTGGCACACCGCTGGTGATCGTTTCCGATATTCTATCCGACCATTTCGCCGCGAATTCGATTCTCTTGCATCACGCTTGATGGGATTTGATATGAGACTTCTCCACGGTGACTGCCTGAAGATTTTGCCCACTCTGGCCGGTCAATCTATTGATCTAGTCGTCACATCACCTCCCTATAACTTAGGGATCGCCTATAAGAGTTTTAAAGACACCGCACCTCGCGCAGAGTTTCTCAAATGGTGCACGGAATGGGCGGCAGAACTCAAGCGGGTGATGGCGGATGATGGCTCTTTTTTCCTAAACGTAGGAGCGGCCCCGGCCAACCCCTTGTTACCTCATCAATTGATTCTCGCTCTGACAGACGGGGAACAGCCGTTGTTCGTCTTGCAGAACACTTTCCATTGGATTAAATCCATCACCATTGAGACCCGCGCTGATGAGCAAATCAGTGCAGGCCATTTCAAGCCGATTAACTCGCATCGCTATGTAAATGATTGCCACGAGTATGTCTTTCATCTCACTAAAACGGGAAGCGTAACGATGGACCGCCGCGCGGCAGGTGTGCCGTATGTGCATAAATCGAACATCGCCCGCTGGGGTCACACTGGTGGCGCGGATCTGCGTTGCCGGGGGAATAATTGGTTCATCCCGTATGAAACTATTAACTCACGAGATAAAAACCGTCCACATCCTGCCACATTTCCTGTGGCCTTGGTCGAGCAATGCATCCGCATCCACGGTAAAGGCGCTGGGACTCGGTTGTTGGATCCATTTCTTGGTATCGGGACTTCGGCGGTGGCGGCGGCAAGCCAGAAAATTACTGAGTTTACCGGCATCGAGTTAGATGATTATTATCTCAAAGTAGCCAAAGACAGAGTTGCGGCGAAGCTCGATCCGTTTGCAGATGAGCTTTGTCTGGAATAGTCGCTTTAACGATCAGGCTATAAAACAATCATGAACTCCGCACTCCATCAATTGCTTCGGGACGCCTTCGAGGGGAAGGCATCGGATGTGTTTCTATTGGAGGGTGAGCCTCCGCGGGTGCGCATCGAAGGGGAACTTGCGATCCTGCACCCTGGACCGATTCCACGCGAGATCTTGGAGGAATTCTGGAGAAATTGCGGCGGCCGCGATGATATTTTTTCCCATGGCGAGATCGATGTTTCTTGGCAATTGCCCGGTGGGAATCGCGTGCGGGTCAATCTTTACCATACGCTCGGGCGGCTAGCGGCGGCATTGCGGCCGATCGGTGTGCAGGTGCCTTCCTTGGCAGAACTTTCCTTACCTGCGAAGTTATTAGAATCTTGGGTGCAGAAGCGTAATGGACTAGTCGTCATCACCGGGCCCACTGGCTCCGGTAAATCGACAACCGTGGCCTCCTGCCTCGATTGGGTAAATCACAATCAAAGCCGCCACATTGTGACCTTGGAAGATCCGATCGAATACCTGTTTTCAAACGATCTATCCTACTTTTCGCAACGGGAGATTCGTTTCGATTCTGACAGCTTTTCTTCCGGTTTGCGGTCTTCCTTGCGGCAGAGTCCTGATGTGCTTTTTGTAGGGGAGATTCGCGATGCAGACACGGCGGTAACCGCGCTGCATGCGGCAGAAACCGGGCACTTGGTAATCACCACTCTGCACAGCAGCAGTGTGGTGGAGACGCTGGACCGTCTTTGCAGGCTCATTCAAGGCGAGAGTCATAGTGCCTTGCAATTGCTTGCCACGCAGCTCATTGGCATTGTTTCCCAACAACTACTTCCTCGGGTGGGTGGGGGACTCTTCCCTGTTTTGGAATATTTCCAGAATGAGGCTGCGACTCGCCGTTGGATTCTCGAGAATCGCTTCACGGAACTACGCGATCATCTTAATAAATCACGGAATGCAGAAACATGCTCGCTGATGGACTATTTGGTCTCCTCCGTGCGCCAAGGCTATATCGAAGCAGATGTCGCACGCAGCGCTTGCCCACGGCCACAGGATTTTGATCGCGTGATGCGTGGAATCTGCTAACTCTATCAAAACTTTAAAACCATGGCCCGCGATATTACTGATTACCTCCGAGAAACGATCGCCCGTGGTGGTTCTGATCTTCATCTGAGTGCATGGGCACCAGCCTGTGCGAGGATTAATGGCGCAATCGTTCCCTTCGATAAGCTAGTGCTTACGCCGGAGACGGTGAGGAGCCTTATTTTTGATACACTCACTGAAACGCAGCGGGCGACTTTGGAAATGGAACTGGAGCTCGATTATGCATTACAGATCGATGATATAGGAAGATTCCGTGGGAACGTCCATCTTGCTCGAGGTAATGAGGAGGCGTCCTTCCGATTTATCACTCAGGAAATTCCTGATCTGGAAACGCTTGGGCATGGTGCAATGATCGATTATTTTTGTCGTCTCAGAAGCGGTCTTATTCTCATCACGGGGATCACTGGCTCGGGAAAGTCCACGACGTTGGCCTCGATGGTGCGGCGCATTTCAGAATCGCGCAGTGGTGTGATCATTACCTTGGAGGATCCGATCGAATACACGTTTCAACACAGTTGTTCACTCATCAAACAGCGGGAAATTGGCAATGATACCCGTAGTTTTCCAAAAGCGCTGCGGCAAGCGCTGCGGCAGGATCCGGATGTAATCGTGATCTCCGAGTTGAGGGATCTGGACACCATCCGCATCGCTCTCACCGCCGCAGAAACAGGGCATTTGGTGCTCGCCACGCTCCACACCTCAGATGCACCACAGACGATTGATCGCTTGGTTGATGTATTTCCTGCGGATCAGCAGCCGCAAATCGTCACCCAGTTGGCAGCTTGTTTGGAAGGGGTGGTTTGCCAGCGTTTGATCCCACGCGCTGACGGCCGTGGCCGGGCACTAGCGACTGAAATTCTCAAACCAAGTCACGCAATCCGTAATTGTATCCGTGAGAAGAAGATGGAGCAGATTATCGGCTTGATGGAAATTAGCCACAAGGATGGGAATCAGACCATCGATGATAGTATTCGAAAGCTTTTGAAAGAAAAGGTGATCACCAGGGATGAGGCTTTGTTTAACTGTCGTGATAGGAAGTCATTTGAGGCGGATCCAGACGAAGGCAAAAAGCGCAAAGCTCTGTGGTGAAGAAATGTTCCGGAAATTAATGCAAAATTCTATCACAACTGAAAAGACCAACGCGCTGGAGCTACGGATGAAGGCTCTAGGAGTCAGCGAGGTGGAGTTGTTAGAAAAATTTGTGAGAGGCTCAGGAGCTGGCGGTCAAAAAATCAATAAAACATCGAATTGCGTTTTTCTCAAACACTTGCCTACCGGAGTTTGTATCAAGTGTCAGATGGATCGCTCGCGGGAGATGAATCGATTCCTCGCCCGCCGGGAACTCTGTGAGCAGCTAGAGATGATCCGTGATGGCAAAGCGACGGCCAAAACCCAAGCGATCGAGAAAATGCGGCGACAGAAGCGCCAGAGATCCCGCCGTTCAAAACTACGCTCGGTGGCGGACAAGCGAATTGTTTCACAAAAGAAATCGATGCGCAGGCCACCGATGGGAGAGTAGAGATGTTAAACTAATCAATGATCTAGCTTTAGCTTCTTGAGCTTGGGTTCGATCACAAATCGGCAGTATGGGTTCTTTGATTTGTTCTCGTTATAGTAATTTTGATGATAATTCTCGGCGGGATAAAAGTCGGATACTTTAGTGATTTCAGTGACAATCGGGCTTTTAAAATTTGCTTGAGCTGCGGCTTTTGAACGTTCTGCGATTTTTTTCTGTTCGTCCGAATGATAGTAAATCGCAGAGCGATACTGAGTGCCGACGTCGTTCCCTTGGCGATTGAGAGTGGTGGGGTCATGAAGATCCCAGAACCAGCTAAGGACCTTTTCGTAAGAAATCTTTTTCGGATCGAATACCACTTGCACGACTTCCGCATGGCCGCTGGTGCCGGTGCTGATGTCTTCGTAAGTCGGGTTTTTGGTTTCACCTCCCGTGTAGCCGGAAGTCACGGAATAGACCCCGTCGATCTGGCGGAAGGCAGCATCGATGCACCAGAAGCAGCCGGCTCCTAATGTAGTGACTTCCGCACCTTCCGGGACGGTGGGCATTTTTGCAGCGACTTTTGAATCAGGTGACATTGGTTTGGATGTGGGTTCGCAGGAAGCGAAGGTGGGAAATAAGAATAGGATCGCGAGAAATTGTAATCGTCTCATGATTTAAGATTACATCGGCTTTCGAGGTTTTCCCGAAAAATTTCACCACTCGATTCCGACGCCTTCTTCGGGAATCAGGACTTGATGGCTGATGCCGAGGCGGTCCGCTTCCATCAGCAGTCTTTCCACCGGCTCATTACGTGGCTCGTTGCCGAGCGGAAAGGTGCCGTAGTGCATGGGGATGAGGACTTTCGCTCCGAGGTCCACGAAGGCCCGCACGGCCTCCTCGGGGTTCATGTGGACATCGCGGCCACTAGGGGATTCGTATGCGCCGATGGGCATCAGGGCGATGTCGATCGCATGGCGTTTACCGATCTCACCGAAGCCGTCGAAGTAGGCGCTATCGCCGCAATGGAAGACGGTTTTTCCGCAAGCTTTGACGATGTAGCCGCCGTAGTCCCGGTGGGTATCATGGATGAATCGCGCGCCCCAGTGGTGCGAAGGAGTGTGGATAATTTCGAGTTGATCGAAGTTCAGCGCGTCCCAAATTTGCATCTCATGGATGGCGGGAAAATTGAGGCGCTTGACCAAAGACGCACTTCCGCGCGGGACAATGATGCCCTGCCGAGCTTGCAAGATTTTAAGGCTGGGCTTGTGGAGATGATCGAAATGGGCGTGCGTGACGAGCACGAGATCCACCTCGGGAAGACCTCTGAGTTGCAATCCAGGCTGGCGCTCGCGTTTCACCGGGCCGTGCCACTTTGCCCAATTCGGATCTACGATCACCGAGTGCCCGGCGAATTGCAGGAAAAACGAGGCGTGGCCTATCCATGTGATCCGCACTTTGTCATCCACAGGTGGCGCGAGGACTGGCTCCAGCATATTGCCGTCCGTCCGCCGGAACATGCCGGGGACGATGCGGTGGCGCAGAAAGCGAAGATTGCGGCCCGGCCATCCTTTGTGCGGGAGTAGTCCGGAGTAGCGGGTAGGAATTTCACTCATCAATGTGGCAGCAGGAAAATGCAAATTGCTCTCGGTAATAACGCAAGATGTGATGGAGTGCATTCAAAAATTTACGATTACTTCTGGTAGGACTCAGAAATTTTGTCGGCCCATTCTTTAGCGCGGGCGGCGAAGCTGCGATCATCTCCGGCGTAGAGAATTCCGCGAGAAACATTGATCACATCCGGGGCATTGCGGGAGGCGGCGGCGAGTGAGGCGAGGTCACCGCCTTGGGCACCGAGGCCTGGGACCAGAAGTGGTGCGTCCGGGATTTTTGCCAGCACGTTTGCAGCGTTGGTCAGGCCTACGACGTAGCCCACATCGGTGGCGCGATTTTCGGATTTTGCGCGTTCCCCCAAGGCGGTGACGAGTTCGAAAACTGAGCGACCATCGGCGAGTTTTTGCTGCTGGAAATCTGCGGAGCCGGCGTTGGAAGTCACAGCGAGCAAGTAGATTGCTTTGCCCGGCCAATCGAGGAAGGGTTCGATGGAATCGTAACCGAGAAATGGATTGAGCGTCACCGCATCCACATTCCACCCGCTGAAGTAACCTTGAGCATAGTATTTCTGCGTCTCGCCAATGTCGCTGCGCTTCGCATCGAGGATCACCGGCACGTCCGCTGGCATGGCGGTGAGGAGCTCCTCCAGCAGACGAATGCCTTCAATGCCCATCGCCTCGAAGTAGGCCATGTTTGGTTTGTAGGCTGCTGCAAGTTCTGATGTTTCCTCGATGACTTGTTTGAGGAAATCCCGAGCAGATGCTGCTCCTCCTTCGCCGGGCCGAGGATCTAGGCCCACGCATAGGCGCGATCCGGTTTTTTCAATGCGTTCTTGAAGGCGTTCTACGTAGCGGCTCATGCGCGGAAGATGCGAGTTTTCCCTCGTAATTCAATCATTTAGAAATTCTTCCTAACGGGCTAATATCTGCTCGTGCGGCGAAGTTTGAAATTTTTCCACCCACCACAGCCAGCCGAGAACGATGAAATAGCCGATGAATTCTGCGGTCTTGTTCCAATACTGAATCGGCGCATCGGAACCGTGGCAACCGCAAGAAATGTCCAATTTGTGAAACCATGCCCAGCCGATGGAAATGGAAAATACCACCACCAAACAAGCGATTGTCAAGATCGCGCCGCGCCGCAGAATTCCCAACATCAGGCAGAGCCCGGCGATCACCTCCAGCCATGGCACGCTGTAGGCGGCGATCACATCGAAGGGGGCACCCACCAGCCGATAGTTCGCCACATCCTGGGTGAAGCGATCCAAGCCGGTGCCGAAAATTTTCAATCCACCGCTATAGAGGAACCAGCATCCGAGCACCACCCGGGCGATCACTGCGGCCACTTCTCGGAGGGTGGGGTTATTTTGACTACTGCGCATCGTCGGTTTTGTAAAGTTTTGCCAAGGTTATCCGCAGAATCCCACACAGCAAATCGGAAAAACCACGAGGAGCCTAAAAACAAAAACCCCGGCCCGGAGAGGGAAGGGGTGTCTGATGGAGAATTTGGAAGCTGGACTCGCTTAGTTTGCGCTCTTGACGAGAAGCGCACGCTTGCCCACGCGCTCGCGGAGGTAATGCAGCTTGGCGCGGCGCACTTTGCCTTTGTTCGTCACTTCGATTTTCGCAATTCGCGGAGTGTGGAGTGGGAAAACCCGCTCAACACCTTCACCGTATGAAATTTTACGGACAGTGAATGCAGCGTTCACACCGGAACCGCCACGCGCCAAAACGATGCCTGCGAAAATCTGCACGCGCTCTTTGCCACCTTCCACCACCCGGCAATGGACCTTCACCGTATCGCCCACGTTGAATGTAGCGATGTCCTGTTTCAATTGCTCTTGCTCGATCTTATCAATGATATGCATGGGGTGCTCCTTCGCGGGAAATTTGTGTGCCTAGCGCTGCCAATGCGGTGTGCAGTGGCGTGCGGGGCGGCAGAGCTATCGGGTCCATCCGACAATTGCAACCGTGAAATTACTCAAATTTCATTGTTTTCCATAAACCGCCGCCGGATCGAAGGATTTTTCCCCGCCGATGGTCTCTAATTTTGCACTTCCACCGCCCTCTGCGCCGATCACCTTGCGGTAAAAACACGAATTCCTACCTGTGTGACAAGCCCCTGCGCCGATCTGCTCGACCAGCAATACCAACGCGTCCTGATCACAATCCGTGCGGATTTCCACGATTTTCTGAATGTGCCCGGACGTCGCGCCCTTGTGCCAGAATTCTTGGCGGGAGCGTGACCAGTAAACGGCCTCACCAATTTCAAGCGTCCGCCGCAGCGATTCCTCGTTCATGTAGGCGAGCATCAGCGGCTCGCGAGTGACCGCATCCAGCGCCATCGCAGCGATCAAGCCATCGCGATCAAATTTCGGGGCAAATTCCAGCCCTTCTTCCACTTCAGTTTTCCCACCACGCGGCGCAAAATGATTCTGCATTTCCATGGCGGAAAGCTGCTCGCGCATCTGCCTCGTGTCCAGCCCGCAGAAACTCGGATTTCGGATTTGCACCCAGCCCCATTGCGGAGACGATATCGGCGCATGGCATACACCGCAGATCGCGCCTATGAATTACTCTCTGCCGCCCACGGTCGCGGCAGGCTGGCCCACGCCTTTCTCATCAGTGGGGCAGGCGGGAGTGGTAAGGAAAATTTAGCGGCACGTCTCATCCAGATGGTGAATGATTCCGGCCAATCCGGCGGCTTTGACCTCTTCGGTGAAGCCATCGTCACCGAGACTCCACCGCTCGATGAACTAGAAAGTGGCTGGGTGCGGATCATCCGTCCGCGCATGAAATCGCGCCGCATCGGCGTGGAGGAAATCCGAGATCTCGAAGGCACCCTCCACCTCGCCGCACCCGGTGGTGCTTGCAAAGTGGCCGTCATCACCGAGGCGGACCGGATGAATGATCAATCGTCCAATGCGTTTTTAAAAACTCTCGAAGAACCGCCTCGCAATACCCTGTTGCTCCTCCTCACCGCCTATCCGCAAAGGTTACTCCCCACCATTCTCTCGCGCTGCGTGCGGATCCAGCTCTTGGGCGGCAAGCCATTACTGGCCGATGGCGGGGCTGAGTTAGTCGCAGCGCTCAACACCGTGGCCCTGCGCGGTTTCGGCACGCCCGTGGCAGCGCTGCATTTAAAAGCCGCCTTCGCCTCCTTCCTCAGCGAGATCCGCGAGGCCGCAGAGGATGCGGCCAAGGCTGCGGAAAAAGAGGAAACTTCCGCTTACAAAGATGCCACCGATGGCTCATGGCTGAAAGAACGCGAAGCTTTTCACAAAGCTGCTGCGGAGGCGGAATACCTCTCCGCACGAAGCCGCCTCTTCGATGTCTTGATGGCCTGGATGGCCGACTTGCTGCGACTCAAGGTAAACTCCAGTAGTCTCGATTTCCCGGATTCGGCATCCTCCCTGCAAGCCATCGCCCAAGCGGAAACCGAAACCCAACTTCTGCGACGCATGGAAGCGCTCGATTCACTTCGCCGCACCCTAGATACCAACGCTTTCGAGCCGCTCGCCATCGAAGTGGGGTTTTTAAAAGCCTTCGGTTAAATAGATCCGCCCCATTCGAAATTTCACATACCCTTCCTCAAATCCCTCACACTCCACAGCACTCCCGCCGCAGCTTCCCCATTCCCTCGCCATTTTCGCGCACCATCCTTCCTCGTCGGCCCGAATCGTTCTCGCGATTTCTCAAAAACTTCCTCCACAAATGCCCTGCTCCCTATCACCGCTCCATCCGTAAAATATCTCACCCGACAGCGCAGCAACTTC
>JBGSUW010000035.1:0-22035 GCA_041753275.1 Akkermansiaceae bacterium
AGCCAACTGGCTCGCAGCCCGCAGCGGGAAATCTCAGCGAACCGCTGCCTGACTTCATAACTGTCATAGATCTGCAAACTATGACACTTATGAAACGGTCATAGCAAAACCCTACGCAAGGCGCTTGGGACTACGCTTACACTCAAAATAGTTACTCCTACGACGATTCAGGACGCCTTGCCACCGTGGGGAGCGCCCCCGTCTCGGGGGCTCCATTGGGCGTCCCGCCCAATGTCTTCACTTACGATTACACCCCCAACAGCAACCTCGTAGCATCCGTCGCTGGCCCGGCCCACACCGTCACCAATAGCTGGGAACCCAGCCGCGATGTTCTAGCCATGAAGGAAAATAAAGCTGGTGCTACCGTGGTGTCCAATTACCTTTACAGCGTGAATTCGATTGCCCAACGCACCGAACTTTCCCAAACGGGAAGTGCCTTTGCTGCCGCTCGTTCGATCTCATGGGGTTACGATTCGCTTGGCCAAGTGGTATCGGCAGACAGCAGCATTCCGGGTCTCGACCGTGCCTATTTGTTCGATACCATCGGCAACCGCATCAAATCCGCCGACAGCCTCACTCTGCCAACCAGTCCGAATTATATTACTAATTCACTCAACCAATACACCGCAGTCAATTCAGTCATTCCCAGCTACGATGGCGATGGCAACATGACCAGCGGTCCACTCGCCAGCCAGCCGACTGCCAATTCAAACCTCACATGGGACGGCGAGAATCGCTTAATTCAAGCGACTCTTCCCGATACCAGTGTTGTCAATTTCCAATACGATTCGCAATCCCGCCGGATTGCCAAATCCACTGCCACTGGCACCACACTCTACGTTTACGATGCTTGGAATCCCATCGCGGAATACTCAATAAGTGGTGGTAGTGCAGCCAGCATTTCCAAAACTTACCTTTGGGGCAATGATCTATCAGGCACCCTCCAAGGCGCTGGCGGAGTTGGCGGATTGTTAGCGGTGACTCTAAACAACCAACCCTCCACACCCAGCTACTTCCCGAGCTATGATGGCAATGGCAACGTCAGCGAATACCTCGATGCGACAGGCAGCATCGTCGCTCACTACGAATACGACCCGTTTGGCAGGACCACCGTCGCCACCGGAGCAAAAGCCGCAGATTTTCCCCACCGCTTCTCGACCAAACCGTTAGATACTCAAACGGGTCTCTATTACTACGGCTACCGTTATTACGATCCCGCCACTGGCCGCTGGCCATCCAGGGATCCGATTGAGGAACAAGGGGGAATGAATTTGTATGGGTTTGTGGGGACCAATTGCCTCAACCATATCGAATATATAGGTCAATCAAGAGTCAGACGGTTTGTGGGCTATCGATATACTTGTCCTTACAAAGGGGAATGTGTTCCGGAAAAAGACCTTGAGAATGGATTTGAAAAATACTGCCCTCAAGGGTGCGGGACTTACGATGTATCAGCAGTACAGTTTGGTAAAAATCAAGCCTCTGCATTGGGTGCAGCGAAAAACTCAGCCCTTCAAAAAGCAGAAGATTATTGTGCAAAGACGGAAAATTGCACGGCGGGAGATGGCGACGGTGAATGCACATTTGTTAGAGTTTATGAATAAACATTTTATTAACCAAAGCATGCTATTCGCAGCGCTTTATATTATTACTCCAATGTTATTGGCTCAAGATAATTTCGACGATTTTCTTAGAGAGCCCATAAAGGGCGAACAGAGGCCAAGTTGGTGGTACGACGCTTGGTTCAAGAATGGACTGATCATTTCAGGGGTGATTCATGAAAGCAACATTGTCGATGAAATTGTCGAAATCAAGAATTCTAATGGCGATATAATTAAGAAATACTTAGTAAGCGAATGCAAGTTGACCATCAAGAAGGTGTTGACTTTGGGTAGTGATAGTGATGCGATCAATTCAGAACAATTCGTTCCTGATTCAATAGTGGTGATTTACAAAATATCAGAGTTTAGAATGTTATCCGGGCGAACACATTCGTTGGCAAAATTTAATCAAGGTATCGAATCAGTTGTATGCCTATCAACGATGGGATTATTGAAGGCAGGAAATTATTATATAAAATGGGTTAAGGACAAGGAGTTCGAACAGATAATTACTCGAATTGTTGATCGGAAACAGAACAAAGAAATGGAAAGGCAATGAATGGGATTAGCATGACCCCAAGCCAGATTTTTCATGACCCCAAGCCAGACTTTTTATCACTTAAGTTCGTGCCATTCGGAGCAGTTCCCGTTCACTGACCCTGCTCATGTCCTTCTGCTACGCGACCAAAAGTCAGACTTTTCATGACGCCAAAAAACCCGCAGGAATAAAGCCAGATGGAATACCGCCTCAGCATCAGCCAAGCCGCCATCGAGCAGCTTCGTGCCTTGCCCAAAGACCTGCGGCGCAACATCGGCTTCCGCATCGAGAGTCTCTGCGAAGATCTCCAAGCCAATGTGAAAAAGCTCAAAGACTCGCCCCCACGCTACCGGCTGCGCGTCGGAGGCTACCGGATACTTTTCACGCTAGCCGGGGAGGCAATTGAGGTGTATGCAGTCAAAGACAGAAAGGATGCTTATGAGTGATACCGCAGTCATCGAAAAAATAGAAATGCTCGCCCGCACCGTGCAGCGGCTGGAAACCCGCGTCGAAGAACTCGAAACCCACGAAGACCTTCGAGATCTTGAAAAAGCCATCGTCGAGAATGACGACAAACCGCTCGTCCCTTGGGACCAAGCCAAAGCCTTGCTCGATCTCGATTGAGAGCGAGGCCAACCGGTCACGTCATCCTGCATAGCCGCGCCTTGCGTCTTCTTCTTTTAGCTGCTAAATCCAAGCCGCTTTGAAGGAACTTGCGACTAGAGAAAAAACGCGGCTGTTGCTCCTGCTCCTTATCGGAGTCGTAGCCACGCTTCTCGGCCAAACCCATGCCCGGGAAATTTTTTCACCGTCCCCACCGGCGTCCGGCGTTTTCGCCGCGCAAACCCAAGCAAGCACCGGGCAAAACTACGACGCTTGCCAGTATGATGTGCTGGACTCCCTCCTTGCCGCAAGCAAAACAGAAGCCACCTGTTCATTTCCAAATTCTTATCTTATGAGATTACCAAACTGATATCGGGTGATATTTCGTAAATTTCCACACTGTGGTCGTGGTTTGTTTCCATTGGGGTTGTATTTTTTGTGATTGTTCCACGGACGATGGGTTGGATTTTTTGGGGTAGATGATAGAGGGGACTCTGGTCGCCCTTTTGATGTGGGATTTGTGCGATGCACAAGGCATGGTATCACGTGAGTGATGCCATGCCTTGTGACATTTGTGGGCGTCCTTTCGCCCCTCTGTTTTTGCGGTCTGTTGGTGTGGTTGCGGGTTAAATCCCAAATTGTTATCGAATGAGATTTCCAATTTCACAGCGGGTGATTTTTGGCGGATTGCCACGCTTTGATCTTGCTTTGATTTTGCGGGCTAATGAGTGGCGACCTTACCGTTGCCTCTTTGGCTGGCACAAAGGAAGAAAGGGACAATAAGGTCCCTTCTCCTTATTCCACAAATGTTGATGCGCGGCGGTATACGTTGCACAGGGCATGGCGTCACTTAGTGAGTCAGCGTAGTCCATAGCGCCGCCTGAAGATGATGGTCCGGGTGTGATTCTCTCTGGCACTACGAGGGACATCAGCTTCTTTTTCGCTGGACCCGCCGGTGTTATTTAATTGGCCCAATGCGGAGCTGTGAAAAATTTCAATAATCATCTTGCCAAGTTCCGCCCACCCCCTTAATTCTGCCGCTCCGCGAGAGCGGGAATGAAGGCGAGGATAGCTCAGTTGGTAGAGCAGTTGGCTTTTAATCAATTGGTCCTGGGTTCGAGTCCCAGTCCTCGTACTTCCTTCATAGTCCGTTGATTCTTTAACACCGTCAGGTCCCATCATGGCGTAAGATTGAAGTTGCGACCGTGCCCTAGAAGAGTATGGTCACGCGTGTGCCTCCAATCCTCAAACCGTCCGGCATGCGCTGCGTGCGTGATCATCATGTTTCCTCGTGACGGGTAAGGATGGCAGTGCCAGTGGCCAGACTAGCCTTTATTAGATTCCTGATTTGTTTTGAGAGTTTACCAAGAAGGTTCCGCCCGCCATGGTTCGGCTTGTGCCACTATCTGCTAAACGTTCCGCTGGAATCCTGCTTCCTGCATTCTCGCCCCGCCGCAAGCTTGATCTCGGCATTGGCGATACGCTTGGGCTGCGCGAATGGATCGATTGGGCCGCAGCGCACCATGTCGGATTCATCCAATTGCTTCCAATCAATGAACATGGCGCGGACGAGAGCCCCTACAGCGCAATTTCCTCCGTGGCCTTGGATCCGGTGTATCTCGCGCTCGATGCTGCGGAAATTCCAAGTCTGACTGATGCAGAACTCGATTCCGCACGCAGCCAGCTCGGTGACGCCCGAACCGCAAAAACCGTCAATTACCCTGCTGTCCGCAGAGTGAAACGAAATTTACTAGAGGTCGCATGGTCTCGGTTCGATCAGGCTGAGGCGGATTTAGTCGCGGAATTTGAGCATTTTCAAAATGAGCACGCCGAGTGGCTCACAGACTATTGCACATTTCGCTACCTGATGGAACTCCATGGTGAAGCGCTCACTTGGGATCAATGGCCCGATACATGCCAGACTCCGCAAGCGGCACGCGATTTTATCAAACAACGCCGCCAGCTCGATCCCGCACTCGTCGCGTATCGCCTCGGTTATTTTGCTTTTGTCCAATGGCTCTGCTTTCGCCAGTGGCTCGCTCTCCGCGCCCATGCCGAGTGCCTTGGTGTGAAATTGATGGGTGATGTGCCGATTGGAATCAGTTGGCATTCCTGCGATGTGTTTTTCGAGCGAGAGGAATTCCACCTTGATTGGTGCGGCGGCACTCCGCCGGAGGGCATGGGACAAGGCGATTCATTTATGAGTCAATGGGGCCAAAATTGGGGCATCCCGCTCTACCGCTGGGACGCCATGGAAGCGAATGGCTATAGATGGTGGAAAAAACGGATCAAACGACTTACCACCATTTTTTCGATGTTCCGGCTGGATCACATCCTCGGCTTCTATCGAATTTATGCGTTCCCGTGGAGCCCCTCGCGCAACTCGGAATTCGTCGGTCTCAATCATGAACAAGCCGCAGCGATCAACTCAGGCCGCCTGCCCCGCTGGGTAGAGCGCCCGGATGATACGCTTGAGAACAAAGAGGCAAATCGCGGCGACGGCGATCCGCGCCTGCAAGCGATCGTCGCGGCGGCGGGCGATTCAGAAATCATCGCGGAAGACCTTGGCTGGGTTCCGGAATATGTGAGGCCCCACCTCGCCGATCTCGGCATCGCGGGGTTCCGGATTCCTCACTGGGATTGCAATGATGCCGGCCATCCTACACCTGGAAAATTTTTCCCGGAAAACTCGTTTGCCACGTATTCCACTCATGATCACGATCCCGTCAACGGGATCTGGCGAGGCTGCCAGCGTGTGATTAAGATGCACCATGAAAACCCCACCGAGCAAACAGGTTGGTGGGTCAATGATGCGCACAACGGGCTTCGCATCCTATCGGAATTCGCCGGCATTCCGATTCCAGAAAACAGCCCATGGCCGCCCTACACCGAGGGGATCCGGCTGCGCTTAATTAAGGCTCTTCTTTCTTCAAACTCACGCTACGCCACGCTGATGATCACCGAGCTCTTAGATCTGGACGAGCGCATCAATCATCCAGGAACCACCGGCGAGCAAAATTGGCGATTCCGGCTGCCTTGGACGCTTGATGAAATTGAGGCGACTCCGCATCTCAAAGCTGCATGCCAGAAATTTTCAACAATGATCAGCATGACAGGTAGAGGTGATTTTTGAGAAGTTAGAAAATGACAACTGGACCTTAACTTTTACGCTGGAGGAAAAGGTCGATGCCATCGACTAGGGCGAGCCAACTGGCCTCGATGATGCTGTCTGAAACACCGACGGTGCCCCAGTTCTTCTCGCCATCGGTGGAAACGATCAGCACCAATGTTTTCGCAGCGGTGGCATCGTGGCCATCGAGAATGCGTACTTTGTAATCCGAGAGAGAGACTCCAGCAATTTCTGGGAAGAACGGTAAAAGTGCCTTGCGGAGTGCAAGATCGAGTGAGTTTACCACGCCCTTGCCCTCGGCCACGGTGAGCGCGGTGGTGCCGTTGACGGAGAGTTTCACAGTCGCCTCACAGACGGGCGGGTGGCCATCGCGGTATTGGCGGAAGCTGGTGTGATACTCGTTTACCTCGAAGTTTTTGACGTAGCTGCCAGTCTCGCGGCGGATTAAAATTTCCAATGAACCACCGGCGGCCTCGTAGGAGTAACCTTCGTTTTCGAGCTCCTTGACGCGGTGAAGAATGGCACTGGCCATGGGCGAGCCTTTCTCAAGCGGGATGCCAAGTTCGGCAGCTTTGAGCAGGATGTTCGATTGGCCGCTGAGCTCGGAAACGAGGATATTTTGCTCATTGCCGACGCTGCCGGGAACGATGTGCTCATAGCTGCGGGCGAGTTTTTGCACGGCATTGACGTGCATTCCGCCTTTGTGGGCGAAGGCGGTGCGCCCGATGAAGGCGGCGCGGGCAAAGTGCGGATTGTTTGAAACATCATCCACAAAGTAGGAAAGCTCGCGGAGTTTCTCTAACTGCGGCACGACGTGGGTGGCCTTCTTGAGCTGAAGAATCGGGATGACGGAGGTGAGATTGCAGTTCCCGGTGCGCTCGCCGTAGCCATTGATGGTGCCTTGGACTTGGGTGGCCCCGGCATCGATGGCGGCGATGGCATTGGCTACGGCCAGTTCGCAATCATTGTGAGTGTGGATGCCGATCGCGGTGTGAGGCAGGTGTTTTTTCACCGCGCCGCAGATTTCTGCGATCTCATTGGGCAAGGTTCCGCCATTGGTATCGCAGAGGACCAGGCAGGACGCGCCGCCGTCAGCAGCGGCTTTGAGAGTGGCGAGGGCGTGCTCGGAGGAGTCTTTGTAGCCATCGAAAAAGTGCTCGGCATCGTAGATCACCTCGCGGCCGTGTTTGACCAGATGAGCCACAGTATCACGGATCATCGCTTGATTTTCCTCAACCGTAGTCCGCAGAACCTCAGTGACTTGCAGCTCCCAACTTTTTCCGAAAATGGTGACTACGGGTGTTTCTGCTTCGAGCAGCAAGCGTACTTGGGGATCATCCTGCACCAGCGTATTCGCCCGGCGGGTGGAGCCAAAAGCAGCGAGCTTGGCGTGCTGGAGTTTGAGCTTTTTCGCCTCGCGGAAGAATTCGATGTCCTTGGGATTCGAGCCCGGCCAGCCTCCCTCAATGTAATCCACGCCGAAAGCATCGAGACGCTCGGCAATGCGAAGTTTATCGAGGCCGGAAAGCTGGAAGCCTTCACCTTGGGTGCCATCGCGTAAAGTGGTGTCGTAAAGAAATACTGATTTGGAGCTCATCGGCAGGGGCGCGGAGACTATGGGGGCAATGGCGGATGAGCAAGGGAGAAGCGCGGACTTGCGCTCATCTCGGAGATTCCATTCCCAATCAGTTTTGATTCAGGCCAAGGAAGATGAAAATGACAATCAGCGCGGCGAGCACAGCCAAGGTAATTTTTACCCAACTCAACGGGTGCTCCCCTGCCATCTTTCCAGTATAGCCATTGACGACGACTTGGAACGATTTCCTGCCGTAAGTGTAGCTGGTGAGCCATACCGGAACGAGCACATGCTTGAAGGTGCGGCCTTGGTAAACGGGGCTCACTTGCAGGTTACGCTGAGTATCCCCGGGGACTTCTTTTGAGCAGAGCTGCTGGATCACGCGGTCCATCTGCTGCTTGCTAGCTTCTGAGGCTTGGCGGAGATCGACTTGGTAGCGCTCGACTGTCCAGCCGCGAACGAAGGCAGGTTCGTAGGGTTTGAGGTCTTCGAGAGTGGGAAATGGCTCTACTTTGCGGAGTAAATTCAAATGCACGCCGACGGTGCCGGGAATGAGATCATCATCGAAAAAGTGCGCGATCTGGCCGGAAGCAGGTTGCCAGCGGGTTTTCTGAACTCGGCGGGTGGCGGTCTTGCCACTTGCATCGCGGTAACTTTGGGTCTCGTAATAATGGTATCCCGCCTCGGCAGTCCAGCTCGCATCGACGTGGGCATCAAAAGTCCAGTAAGGAAGATAGATGCCGGTGATCGTGTCTGTGAGCGCGGCGCGCTTGAGCTTGTCCGGTGCGAACCAACGGCTGCCATACCAATTTTTCAAAAGATCGCGGACTTGGGTGGCCGGGACCACGGCAGGAAGCAGACTCTCCGGCGTGATGGCATCGCGCAGATCATCCACGGCGACGATCGATGGTGAGCCACAAAAATCGCAGCGTTGCGCGGTGTGGGTGGGATCGAAAATGCTGATGGCTTGGCAACTCTCGCATTTGACGGACTTTTTCTCAGTGAGAAGCCCGCGTTTTTCAGTCGTCAGCGCTGCGAGAGTGGCAGAAAGATCATGCTCGATGATGGCGGCGCCGAGAGGGTTTTCGCCATCGGAAAATGGCACGATGGTGCCGCAGTATGGGCAAGCGAGGGCCTTTTTGGCAGCGTTCCACTCCGCATCTCCGGCGCACTCAGGGCAGGGATGTTTACGCAGTGCGCTGACTTCGGCCATGGCTGGGAAATTTTACTCAGCGAGGAAGGTATCCAGAGCGGCACGGGTGATGCGATGGGAAGCTCCGATTTTTTTACCTTTTAGATCACCCGCATTGATGGAGGAAATCACGTCAGCCTCTGAAACGCCGAGAATTTCCGCCACTTGAGCCGGGCTGAGTAACTCGGGAATCTCCGAAGGAGTAGCCGCTGCGCCTGCGGGAAGTGGTGGCGGCTGGGCCTGCATGGACTTCATCATTTCCTGTGCCATGCCGAAGCCCATCGCCATTTGGCCAGCGGCGGCCGCGGGCGAGCCACCACCATCCGCACCACCGCCCTTGGTCATGGATTCTGCCATTTGAAATTTCACATAATCATTGAGATTCCCAATGGCACCCATGCTCGAGCGCTTGTCGATGGCGGCTTCCACTTCCGGCGGGACGGAAACATTTTCGACGATGAAACTGGTGATCTCGATGCCATATTTAGCGATGACTTGCGGATTGATGAGCGGCAGCAACGCATCGCCAAGCTCGGAGTAGCGGGCCGCGATTTCCAGCGCTGGCACGCCGCAGGAGGCCAGTGCATCGCTGAAGACGCTGACGATCCGCGAGCGCATGGTGTCCGCGAATTCATCCAAGCGGAAATGATGATCCGTCCCAGCCACTTCCTTGAGGAAAATTGAAGGATCTACTATTCTAAAATCAAATGTGCCGAACGAGCGAAGTCGGACAATGCCGAAGTCTTGATCCCGCATCATCACGGGGTTCGCCGTGCCCCACTTATTGCCGGTGAAAAGCCGGGTGGTGACGTAGTAAACATCTGCCTTGAAGGGCGATTGGAAGCCATACTTCCAGCCCTTGAGCTTGGTGAGGATGGGAATATTTTCCGTGACCAGCGAGTGCTTACCGGGGCCGAAACATTCGCCAAACTGCCCAAGATAGACAAATTGTGCCGCTTGGCTCTCGCGGACGATGAGTTGTGCGCCGTTTTTGATCGCCTTGTCTTCGTCTGGAAATCTCCACGAGAGCGTGTCCCGTGAGTCGTCGTTGAACTCGATGATTTCTAACAGCTCGCCTTTGATGAATCCGAAAATGTCCATGGTGATGATTAAATGGTTCAGAAAACTTACGTGGCCGCGCCGTGGGTAGGAAGCGAAAAAATTCTGCGGTTCCGGCTTTGCCTCGCGCATCGATTCCTTCAGAAATCGCGCATGCCGATTTTCGAAAAAGTCCGAGAACATGCTTTAATCCAATCCTCAGCCGCCGTTCTCGGCTGGGATCAGGAAACGTTTCTGCCAGACGCCGCCGCAGAATATCGCGCCGCCCAGCTCTCGTGGCTCGCTGCTCGTGCCCACGAATTGGCCACTTCTGATGCATGGAAAGCGGACTTGCAAACCGCTGAAGCAAACGACTCAGGCGATGACCCCACCTTCACCGCAAACCTTCGCGAACTCCGCCGTGAGTTTGATCGATCGAACAAGCTCAGCACCGAGCTCGTCGCCCGCGAGTCAATTGCCTGCTCTATGTCCAAGCACGCCTGGGTAGCCGCTCGTGACAATTCAGACTTTGCCACCTTCGCCCCGCATCTGGAAACGCTGCTACAAATCGCCAGAGAAAAAGCGGAACTCTGGGGCTACGCAAACGAACCTTATGATGCCTTGCTCGATGGCTACGAACGGAACACCTCCACCGCGGCGGTTGCCAAGTTATTTGAATCAATCAAGCCCGCGCTCCGCGAAATCGCCTCCAATGCTGTAGCGAAATCTGCCACCGCAAATCCACAGTTGCCTGCCGGCCCCTATCCCCTCGAGGCGCAAAAACGGTTTAACTCGCAAGTCGCCACCGCCATCGGATTTGATTTCTCCGCAGGCCGCATCGATACCACAGCTCACCCGTTTTGCACCACACTCGGCCCGCGTGATATCCGGCTCACGACTCGCTACATGGAGTCGGATTTCACCTCCTCGCTCTTCGGCATCCTCCACGAAGCTGGCCACGGACTATACGAACAAGGACTCCCTGCCAGCGACTTCGGCCTGCCTTCCGGCACGGCGGTTTCTTTGGGAATTCACGAATCCCAATCGCGCCTCTGGGAAAATCATGTAGGCCGCTCGCGTCCATTTTGGAACCATTGGTATCCGCTGGCGCAGGAAGATTTCCCTCAACTGGCGAATTTCCCACTGGAAGAATTTCTCACCTATCTGTGGCGGGCTGATTTCTCCGAGGTCCGTGTAGAAGCAGACGAGGCGACTTACGATCTCCACATCATCCTCCGCTTCGAGCTGGAGCGCCGCATGCTCAATGGCACTCTCGCCGTGGCCGATGTTCCCGCCGCATGGAATGAAAGTTTCACAGAACTTTTTGGCTTTTCACCACAAGATGATCGGCGTGGCTGCCTTCAGGATATCCATTGGGCGATGGGCGGCCTCGGCTATTTCTCAACCTATACTTTAGGAAATATCAACTCCGCACAACTCTACGCCGCAGCACAACTCGATCCATCCATCGCTGCCGCCACCAGCCAGGCAAACTACCGCCCGCTACTGGAATGGCTGCGTAAAAACATCCATGCCCACGGCGGAACCTTAGATCCAAGTGACCTCATGCAACAAGCCACCGGAAGCATCCCCTCGCCCACCGCCTATCTCGCACATCTCAAATCCCGCTATATCTAACAGCATGACTCCAGGCCTCTTCATCGTCATCGAAGGAATCGATGGCACCGGAAAATCCACCCAAGCGCGCCGCTTAGCTGAATGGTTTGCCCGGCAAGGACGTGAAGTGGTGCTCAGCCGTGAACCCACCGATGGCCCATGGGGGAAAAAACTCCGTGAATCGGCTGCCACAGGTCGCCTCTCCGCCCATGATGAGTTAGAGTATTTTCTGAACGACCGCCGAGAGCATGTGGACAATCTCATCCGACCCGCTCTCGCCGCCGGAAAGGTGGTGATTTTGGATCGATACTATTTTTCCACCATGGCCTACCAAGGGGCGCGTGGTTTCGATGTATCAGACATCCGCCAGCGCAACGAAGCCTTCGCCCCGCGTCCGGATCTACTCCTCATCTTAGACCTCGATGTAGAATCAGCCCACGCCCGCATCGGCGTGCGCGGTGACAGCACCAATGAATTTGAAAAATATGAAAACTTAACTCGCTGTCGGCAAATCTTCCTCTCACTCCGGGATGAACCTTTCGTCCGTATCATCCCCTCCTCTGGTGACCTTGATGAAGTCACCGCAAAGGTAATAGCAGAGGTGAGAAAAATCGAAACTTCTAATGAATCACTCCTTGGATAAAGGCCCAGACCTTGCCACCATATCTGTTGAATGTTTCGATCACTACCGCGCCCCAAAATAGGAAATAGCCGATGGTGAATAGAAAAACTCCGTAGCCAGCGATCACTCCGGCTCCATCCCGCTTGACAATGCTCAAGGTCATTACCACAGCGACTAAAGCAGGGAGGGTATTAGTGAATGGTGGCAATGGCGGCAGTGGTAAAATTAGTAACATCGCGGCAGACATCACTATCCCGGCATGCAGCCGGAGTTTCCATCCACTATCGGTCAGTTTCTCCAGTCGATCTTGCTTCAAGCGGCGTTCCAGCCAGCCAATCAGCTTGCGGCTTGCATTGAGGACTTTGGCGAAAAATGAAGCGGGTAGTATAATACGGTGCAGTCGCTGGGGTAACCACGGTGGCAACCCGAGAAATACCCGTGCAGCTAGAAATAAAATCACCAAACCAAAAGGTGTGGAAAGCCCCGGGATGCTGACAGGCGTGGAAAAAGGCAATGCACAAATGATCACTAACAATGCAGAAGCACGTGGCCCAAGATAGTCCAGAATTTGCCCAATTGATAAGGGCTTTATCGCATGCAACAAACCAAGCTCATTGAGTTCCTCGGATAGTTCTTTGTGGGCCAAAAGTCCAGCCACATGGTGATCGTGTTCTAAATTCATTGAAAATTATTCTGAAACAGATGCTGCTCGGTCCAAATGGGTGCAGCGCTTTCGAATGTGACTCTGTCGGAAGTCAGCGGATGATCGAAAGAAAGTTTCCACGCATGCAATTGCAAAGGCGGATCACCTATAGCCAGCGTCTGAGTATGACCTATTTTCTGATCCGGCAAATATGCGGGATCCCCCACCACCGGGTGGCCGAGCTGCCAAAGATGGATGCGGATCTGGTTGGTCCTTCCTGTGCCGAGCTTGGCTTCCATCAATGTAGTACCATCCGCACATCTCTCGATCACGGTGAAGTCTGTGCGTGCCGTGAGTCCGTTTTCCTCATCGATGCTACGGGTGCCCATCGCTTCAGGTTCGGCGGAAATGGCAGCTTCAGAATAAAACAGATCTTCCACCGGATGGCCATGCGCTCTTACCAGATAGATTTTATCCACAGTTCCTTCAATAAACTGCCGCTGTAATAGCCGACAAATTTGCCGGGTGCGGGCAAATAATACCAACCCTGTGGTATTTGAATCGAGCCGATGCACCAGCCGCGGGTATCTGGGCGCATAGGTAAGATTCAGCAAATTTTGCAGTGTGTTTCTATGGAATCGGCCACTCGCATGCATCGGCAATGGCGCTGGCTTTTGCACCACTAGTATTGCATCATCCTCATGCAGAATCCGGATCTCCGCAGAGACGTCTGGCTCGATCTCTGCGGGAAAAAGCTGCAAGACACGTTCACCACCACGCACAAGATGATCTTTGGTCCTGACCGTGCCACCGTAGTTGATAAATCGATTATTATCACACCGCCTCGCCCATTCATCGCGGGAAATTTGCGGGAATATGCCCGTTAATGCATCTAGCAACGTGACTCTATCATAAGCCGCCGGGATATTGATAGGGCGGCGATTCTCCTGCGGCACGGAACCTGGCAAAGGATTGCTAACACGTAATAACATTCCATGCCGCTCCGCGATACTTTCCGCCATGCGTTCTGGCCCGCTAACATAACAATGCGGGCAGCTCACCCCTTCAAGGTAGCGATGATCTTCCTGATCCGTGCGATCCAGCGGGGCTTGGCAAGCAAAGCACACTGCCGTCTCGGTCTCCCGCAGCCCGGGATCCACCCCCACGCGTTGATCAAAAACGAAACATTCGCCCTCGTAATGATCTCCACCACATTCTTCAAAATATTTAAGGATGCCGCCATCGAGTTGATAGATATTTGTAAATCCCTCTAACTCCATAAACGGCCCTGCCTTTTCACAACGAATCCCACCGGTGCAAAACATCACCACCGGTTGATCTTTCATCTCATCCGGCAATTTTCGCACAGCATCGGGAAATTCGCGGAAAGTATTAATATGTGGCACCAGCGCTCCTTTGAAGGTCCCGAGCTTCACCTCATAATCGTTTCGCGTATCCAGCAAGGTTACCGGCCGGCCTTCATCCAACCATTGCTTCAGATCGCGCGCTGCCAACTTCGGTGAAGTATAGTTTGCAGGTCTTACCGCCTCCACTCCGAAGGCGATGATCTCTTTTTTCAATCGCACCAACATCCGATTGAATGGCTGGGTCTCGCTGAGGCTCACCTTGGGCGTGAGATCTTCCAACCCAGGCACGCTCCGAAGTTTCTCCAACAAGCGCTCGATCGATTCCGCCGCCCCCGCCACGAACAGGTTGATCCCCTCAGTACTCAGCAGAATGGTGCCTTTCAAATCCCACGCTTTACAACTCGCCGTCAATTCTTCGCGCAGCTCCTTCAATCCCGTTAATTCGGCAAAACGATAGGTGGAAATATTGGTAACGGCGGCCACGCGGCAAAAACAGCATGATCCCACCCTGCTGGCTAGCGCGGAAAATCCAAAACCCCAGAATCATGAGTGAATTTCACTCTGCCGATGAAGCAGCATCGCGTCGAAATTTTCCCTTATGCCAAATTTGGCACCCTTGCCGCTGAATTAGGACCTGAACTTATCATCACATCATGCAAGCAAATCACTCCTCACTATCCCGCCGGAAATTCCTCTCCGTCTCCACCAAGACCACTGCACTCGGACTCCTCGCCAGCGGCCTGCCCACGGGCTGGATCGGCGCGCAAACCGCCAGCGATGCCCCGGAAACGCCGAATATCAACTTCGGCATCATCGCCCTCACCGACTGCTCGCCTTTTGTAATCGCTCACGAAAAAGGACTTTTCAAAAAATACGGCATCAATTCCACCATCACCAAAGGTGCCAGCTGGGCGGCCATCCGCGATTCCCTCGCCAATGGCGATATTCAAGCCACCCACATGCTCATCGGCATGCCCATCGCCTCCAGCATGGGTCTGGGCGGAGCTCCCAAGGTGCCGATGATTGCGCCGTGGATTATCAATCGAAATGGACAAAGCATCAGCCTTTCGAACAATCTGAAGGGCAAAGTGGCCACCGATCCCAAGGCCCTCAAACCATTCGTTGATGCCGAAAAGGCGGCTGGCCACCCGATGTCCTTCGCCATGACCTTCCCGCCCGGCACCCACGCCATGTGGCTGCGCTACTGGCTCGCCGCCGGTGGCATCAATCCCGGCGATGCCTCCGGCGCTGGCGCGGATATCTCGCTCATCACCATCCCGCCGCCGCAAATGGTGGCAAACATGCAGGCCGGAAAAATGCACGGCTTCTGCGTGGGTGAACCATGGAATGCCAAAACAATCATTGACGAAATCGGCTTCACCGCCATCAACAGCCAGGAAATTTGGAAAGATCATCCGGAAAAAGTTTGTGCCTTCACCGAGGCCTTCGCCGCCAAAAATCCTAAGACCGTCAAAGCCATCCTCAAGGCGCTCCACGAGGCTAGCGTCTGGCTGGACGTGATGGATAACCGCGTGGAGCAAGCGGAAATCGTCAGTGCCCCCACCTATATCAACTGCCCGCCGCAGACCATCCTCCCACGTCTCCAAGGAAAATACGACATGGGCGATGGCCGGAAATTCCGCGATCCGAACTACATGATCTTCAGCGAGCGCAATTGTAACTACCCCCAGATCGCCTACGGCAAATGGTGGAACACCCAGCTCCGCCGCTGGGGGTTCACCGAAGGCGCACCAGACTACGAAGGTGTTTCCAAACAAGTGATGCGTGGCGACATTTACGAGGAAGCCATGGCGGAAATCGGCTACAAGCACGGCGGCATCAGCAATGCCAAGGAAACGTTGTTCGATGGAAGCGTCTTCGATCCTGCCGGAGATATGGAAGCCTACGCCGCGTCATTCGCCGTAAAAACACTCAACGGTTGAGTTAATTGGTCCGCAAAATGCACTTTAACACATTTTTATGAAACTTTTCTATCAGCTCAAGCTCGACGCTTTCCTACTCCCCATCATCGCACTCCTCATCTGCCTTGGCGGCTGGGCACTCATCGCTGGGAAATCCAAGACCACCACCGAGGTCGATAGCTGGGGCGATCAGGTCACCAAGGTAGAGCGCTCGGGTCTCTCGAAAAACCTTCCCTCGCCCTCGGAAACATGGACCGCCAGCAAGCCTTACATCACCGAGCCATTTGCCAAACGCGGTGAACTCGATCAAGGGATTCTTAGTTTTGCCTGGCTATCGCTCAAGCTCGTCGCCCAAGGATATGCCATCGCCCTCATCATCGGCACACCGATTGGATTTTTCCTGGGTCTTTCGAAAAATTTCACCCGCGCCTTCGATCCCATTATTCAAATCTTGCGCCCGGTATCCCCACTTGCATGGCTTCCATTGGGGATGGTGCTCTTCAGTGGCTTAAGAATCCTGGATGGCGATGGGCGCTCCGTCTTTGGCACCTCTGATGCAGCTTCCCTCTTCACCATCGCCATTTGCGCGATGTGGCCCACTGTTCTAAATACTGCGGTAGGCGTCAGAGCCGTGCCGCAAGACTATCTCAATGTCGCAAAAGTATTAAAACTATCACGCACCAAGACTCTCTTTAAAGTCCTGATCCCCTCCGCCCTGCCCTACATGTTCACTGGATTCCGGCTTTCGCTGGGTATTGCATGGCTCGTCATCGTCGCAGTGGAAATGCTCATCGGCAAGCCAGGCATCGGTGGCTTCCTATGGCAACAATACAATGCCAATAGCTATGCACATATTATACTTTCCATTCTCACCATCGGAGTGATCGGCTATGTGTTGGATAAGGCGATGAGCCTGGTTGAAGGACGCTTTCGCACGGCTTAATCATATCATACTTATAGGAACTCTACGAGCTATCCATTATGCCACCTATTCTCGCCCTATCGAATGTCTCTAAAAGCTTTGGTCGTCCGCACGAGCGGGCTACCATTTTAAGAGACATCAATCTCACCGTGGAGGAGGGAGATTTCGTCTCCATTATCGGTTATTCCGGCTCCGGCAAGAGCACCCTCATCAACATGATTGCGGGACTTCTCAAGTCGGATAGCGGCACGGCGGCGATGGATGGCCAGCCCATCACCGGACCTGGCCCGGAGCGGGGCATCGTTTTCCAAAACTACTCGCTGCTCCCATGGCTGACGGTGACCGAAAACGTCCGCCTCGCTGTGGATCAGCTTTTCCCTGAAAAATCCGCGAAAGAACGCGCCGAACATACTGCCAGCTACATCGATATGGTGAAGCTCACCCCTGCTTCCGGCAAGCTCCCCCGCGAGCTTTCCGGTGGCATGCGCCAGCGCGTCTCGGTGGCGAGGACTCTTGCCGCCAATCCACGGATTCTATTGTTAGATGAACCACTCTCCGCTCTGGATGCACTCACCCGCGCCACTTTGCAGGATGAAATCGTCGATATCTGGCAGAAAAACCGCACCACTGTCGTCTGGATCACTAACGATCCCGATGAGGCCATCCTTGTGGCCGATCGGGTGATCCCACTCCTTCCCGGAAAAGAAGGTGCCACACTAGGCCAGGAAATCCCCGTTTCCCTCGCCCGCCCACGCGACCGCCGCGCCCTCCTAGGCGTCCAAGAGTTCAAAGATCTGAAAATCCAACTCGTGGAAACTTTGCTCAAAGCCAAGCGCGAAAGCGTCCCCACTCTCACCAAAAAACTCGCCGCCCCGGACATCCTGCCCGAAGACCTCCGCATCAAGCGGAATTACGGCTACACCGGCCAAAAACAACCTCGACGCCGCTCCCAACTGGAGCGCGAGGACATCCAAATCGAAGCATCATGAGCGCCCCTATTCTCGAACTTTATAAACTCTCAAAGGCATACCCCACGCCCAAGGGCCCGGCGGTGATCGTCCGTGAGTTCAATCTCAATCTTGCCCAAGGCGAGTTTGTCACCCTCATCGGCCACTCGGGTTGTGGTAAATCCACCGTGCTCTCAATGGTCGCCGGCCTCACCGATGCCACCGATGGCGCGATGATCCTCGCCGGCCGCGAGACCAATGAAGCCGGGCCGGACCGTGGCATCGTTTTTCAATCTCCCTGTCTGCTACCATGGATGAGCGCTTTTGAAAACGTCATGCTCGGCGTGGATCAGGTTTACTTCACCGCTTCCAAACGCGAGCGCCGCGAACTTGCGGAATACTACCTCTCCGTCGTCGGCCTTGGGAATGCCATGCATAAGTTTCCCGGTGAGCTGTCTCAAGGCATGCGCCAGCGCGTCGGCATTGCCCGCGCCTTTGCCCTCCAGCCGAAAATGCTCTTGTTGGACGAGCCCTTCGGCATGTTGGATTCATTGACAAAAATGGAATTGCAGGAGGTGCTCCTCGAACTCTGGCGTCGCAACAAGCTCACCACCATGATGGTCACCCACGATGTGGATGAGGCGATTTTCCTCTCAGACCGAGTCGTCATGATGACAGACGGTCCCGAAGCCGAAGTGGGAGATATTCTGGAAATCCCTTTCGAGCGTCCGCGCCACCGCGCCACCATCCTCGCGGATCCGCGCTACACCGAGTGCCGCAATCACCTGCTCACCTTCCTCAACGAGCGCTCGCACATCCGCCCCAGCCGCATCGTCTCACCGCAGCCACAGGAAAACATTGCCCACGCTGCCGACCGCTCCACAGCGGCCGGCGCATCTCGCAATGCACCTTTGCCCGAGCATCTTGCGTAGCCCAGTGCGCGAGCTCATGCGCGGCCGTTTATCTTTTGCAAATTAATCTTCTTCCGCAGGCTCCTCAGTCGCATCTGCTGCAGAAACCGGCGGGGTGGTGACTGAAATCTTCGGAGCCGGGCTTGCAATGATTCCACCGGGAAATTGTTGCACACTGCCCTGGCCTTGCGTGGCATTTGCAGCAGCGGGTGGCGCGACTGGAGCGATGATGGCTGCGCGATCTTTGAGCAACGGCTCGATCAGTGCTTTGCTCACTTCGAAAGTACGGTCTTCGAGAGCTTTTTCGCTGTTGAGCTTCTTGGTAAGAGCCTCGAGGCGTTGCTTGAATGCTTCATCTTTGGTTTTTGCATCCTCGGGTTTCTCGCCCTCTACTTTTGTCCGGGCTTGCGGCAACTCAGCCGTCACGGTGAAGCTGAAAACATAGTTCTCAGAAGTAGGCGGCGGAGTGTCTGCTGCGGGTGGTGCTGGCGCGGCCTTGCTTGGTAAAAACGTGACTGTGTAGGTGAACCCTTCAAACGTCTCAATCGTGGCGCTGCGCTTGCCATCCGCAGCGCTCACTTCCGCGACTTTCTCCTTGGGGATGACGTCTTCGAAACGGGCGTAGGAGAATAGACTTTTCAACGGGTCCGTGGCTTCCTTGTTGATGGCTTCAGTAGCGGTGGCACCCTCCAGCTTGAATTCCGCTTCCTCGGTCTCGCGGGTAATTTTCCACGCAATTTCCGCTTTGTCTGGCAGACTCACGCTGATGGATTTGATTTTTTCCGGGTTGAGAAAATCCTCGGCCAGCCAACGTGATGGCTCAGTGCTGAGTGAAGGAAACATTTCGGAAACCGCGTAGAAACCAGAGGCATCTTCGTGATTGCGAATGTAGCGACCGAGCGCATTGGCGGCTCCCATGGGGGATTCCGCACTTGCTGCGTTCTCGATGTTTTTCCCGAGAGAAATTTTAGCGAGTTCCTTTCCAGCATCATCTTTGAAAGTTAGGGTTAGGCCGCGTTCTTCACTGATCGAGGACGCTTCATCCATGCCGAAGCGCGGGGCAAAGGAAGGACCGGCTTCTTGAGCTTGAGTGACTTTAAGATCGGTGAGGGTGCGAAGCAGGTCATTGGCATAAGAAATTTTGGCCGGGTAATGATCGCGTTCGGCAATGAGCCAATCGTTGTCCTTCTTGATGAGATTCACGCTGCCATCGGCTCCTTGCACGGTGATGCTGGAAACTTCTGCAGCGGGAAAATTTTCAAAAAGCGTTTGTCCGGCAGCGCGTTTGGTGGCGCTGAGGGTCGATTGATTTTGGCTGAATTTCACAGCAGCAACGGCCACGCCAAGACAGGCAGCGATGGCCCAAAGGATGATAACCAAGCGTTTGTTCATAATTGATAGATGATGAAAGTTATAACGATTGAAGACTCGTGAATCAACGGGCGCGAGTGGCGGAACGGCGCTTGATGTAGATTGCAAGGCCCACGAGGATGACCACGGCTGGCATGGCGGCGACATTGACGAGAGTAATCTTGCCAGCCAGTTCATCTTTCTGGCGACGCAGGTCTTTTTCCTGATCCCGGATGAGCTTGGAATACTCGACCTGCTCTTTGCGGAGTTTCTTGATTTCCTCTTCTTGCTCGGGCGAGAGATTGAGATCAGAGCCTGCTGATTTCTGGGCTTGGAGTTCGGTAAGTTTTTTCTGAGCAGCTTCTTGCTTTACTTGAAATTCTTCGATTTTCACGCCGACGGTTTTGTTGAATTCCGCTTCCATTTCCTGGACGACGGTGAATGGGCGACGGACGGCGGTGCGTGAGCGGGAGCCTATGAGGTGCTTGGAACCCACCGCTTGATCGAGGATATTGAAGAGTAGCGAGGCATTGCCATTGCTAGGCGTTGCGAACTGGGTGCCACCGAAATTCTGCACATTGAAGGCGAAGCGATCGTAGAAAGCATCCACATCGGCGATGAGGAACACATTGCCGGGAGCGATTCCTTCTTTGAGGAACTCGGCGGGCTTTGCGGTCTCGTCTTTCTTCTCATCAGGTTTGGTTTCCTCTGGCGCGGAACCGGGCTTGCCGTCTGGGAAAGCAGTTTTGAAAATGCCGGTGAGGTAGGTGACAAGATCGTAGGTCTTACCGGTAGGGCGGAAGGTGGTATCGAGTGATGGATCAATCTGGGAAGCTTTTACAGCATCCACAAATCCGGCTTGGCCAGTGGAGCGGATGAGGCTGTTGGATGTGATCCCGCTGCCACCGATGTTTGAAAAGGCACCGGGCAGGAAGAAGGTGACGGAGCCTAGATCCTTGGTGAGAACATTGTCTTTTTGCGGCATGTTATCCTTGGTGAAGGTGGGAATGGCGAGGCCAAGACGGTTGTTCCCAAGCCTAGTAGCGATGGCAGGATCTGCGAGAACCATGCTGGATTCGAAGCTTACGCCCCAAGCGGGAAGCAGCTTGGGAAGCGTGGAGGTGGTGGGATTTCCACCTTGGCCAGTCATCGGATTCTGACGGCTGGTCATTTGCGCGGCCACGGAATAGGCATCCAAGCAGGCGACGACGGTGCCACCACCGAGCACGTATTGATCGATGGCAAATTCTGTTTCCGGTGTGATGCCGGCCGGGTGGAGAAGTAGCAGCACTTTGATCGATTTAGGATCGATGGAGGTGGTCGTCATTTCAAGATCGACGATATCGAAGGACTGCTTGAGTTGTTGATACATCACCCAGCCCGGAGTGGGTGGCTGGCCGGGCATCATCGCGGGTGCGCCTTTGAGATCGAGAGCGGACATGATGCCAATCTTCGGCTTGGTGGCGGCACTGACTTCTGCGATGGCCTTGGAGAGTTGAAACTCCAACATCGTTTCATCATTTGGATCGAGGAACGGGATGACGCTCGTTTTATCGAGGCAAGTGATGGCGATGCCGAAGTAGAGATTTTGATTATCGAAGCGTTGGCCGCTGATGCCATCGAGATTCGCGGAGTCTTCCGCATCGGTGTCGGGCTCGGGATCGAGGTTTTCCAAGCGAAGTTTTCCTTTGGAGAGATTGGCGTATTCTTTGAGGAGATCATCCACGCGCCGCATGTGAAGCTTGAGCGCCTCGGGCATGAAATCGGTATTACGGGAAGCGTAGTAGCGCAGGGTTACGGGAGTATCGAGTTCCGTGAGAATGGCGCGGGTGCCTTCTGAGAGGGTGTGAACTTTATTCTCGGTGAAGTCGATGCCGCGATTCCCCAGTGGCGTGAGTGAGACAATCCAGTTGGCAAGGATGGCGATGGTGACGAGCGCGGCTACACCGAGTGCCGCACGGCTGACGGGGTGGGAAGATTTAGCTGACCGAGTCTTTTAAATGAAAATGATCGATCGACGGTTATGAACGTTTTGCGGAGAGGATGGCGCTGGGAC
>JBGSUW010000036.1:0-52732 GCA_041753275.1 Akkermansiaceae bacterium
TAGCAAATAATACTGTTATCGTTTCGGCAAATCATCTAATGGAGTTGGGAACACTTCTGCGTCTTCAAAACTGGGATCAACAACGTCGAGGAGTGGTTATTGAAGAAGATTGCTGGATTGGTAGCCATACTACAATTCTTCCAGGAACAATCATCGGAAAAGGATCTATCATAGCAGCCGGCGCGGTTGTTCGGGGCACTATTCCCCCGTTCACCATTTGGGGGGGGGTGCCTGCTAAACAAATTAGACAGCGATGAACATCAAATTTAGGCGCATGATTACCTCAAACAGGACTGCGTAATTTAGGATGCTTATCTGAGCATAGTTACACAACTTCCCCTGTGTTTTTCTCGTTCAATCAGACTGCTTAACGCTTCCCTTGGGGGACCAGCTTCAAGGACTTCCTTTTTTAAGCCCAAAAGATACCATGCATAAGACTAGATATACTATTATCGGAGCAGGCCCCAGCGGCTTGACCCTAGCTCACTCTTTACATGATCGTGGCGTGCCGCTTTCAGAGATTCTTGTCCTTGAAAAGGCGAACGAGGCAGGCGGACTCTGCAGGTCGGAGATGGTGGATGGTTCCCCTCTCGATATCGGAGGCGGGCACTTCCTCGATATCAAGCACCAAGAAGTTCTGGATTTCGTGTTCCGTTTCATGCCGGAATCCGAGTGGAATCGCCATCATCGTGTCTCCAAGATTCACCTGCACCGGCAGATGGTGGATCATCCTTTGGAAGCGAACCTCTGGCAATTCAACACGGCAACACAAGTGGACTATCTTGAGGCGATCGCTCAAGCCGGCTGCATTCAGAACGAGCCGATACCGGAATCATTTGCCGCATGGATCCGCTGGAAATTTGGCGACCGCATCGCGGACGATTACATGCTGCCCTACAACCGCAAAATCTGGTCCATGGATCCCGATGAGCTCGGCACTTACTGGCTCTACAAGCTTCCCAACGTCTCGTTCCGGGAAACTCTCCACAGTTGTCTCGAGGGCAAACCGTTCGGAGCCCTGCCCGCACACGGTGTTTTCCTTTATCCCAAACATTTCGGTTATGGGGAAGTGTGGAAGCGGATGGCGGATGCACTCGGCGACTCGCTAGTCACCGGCGTGGACATTAAATCCGTCGATCTTGAAACGCTGACCGTGAATGACACTTGGCAGGCATCTCATATTTTCAATTCGGCCCCTTGGCACCACTGGCTCAAGTGGACGCACATTGCTGCCGATCTCTCCGAAGATATCAAAGGCCTGCATAATGTGAGCATCGATGTTGATTATGTCTCGGATACGCTGGAAAGCCCCGCGCATTGGATTTACGAACCAGACGAAAACCTACCCCATCACAGAAAACTTCTCCGCTCCAATTTTGCTCCTGGCTCCCGCGGTTACTGGACAGAAACAAACTCAGTTCGAGCAACGGAAGGGACAACTTGGCGTCATACCAATGACTACGCATATCCCGTCAATACCATCAACAAGCCGGAGCAAGTCCGGCGAATTCTGGATTGGGCGAAGTCCAGGAATATTACCGGATTTGGACGATGGGGTACTTGGGAACACATGAATTCCGACATCGCCGTAAAAAGCGCGCTGGCCTTGGCAGAAAGCGTCATGCGAACGCACAATCCGGAATAGAATATAGAATTTTCCCCATCAGTTTCCTTACTACCCCGATGAAAGTTCTTATTCTCAGTCATTTTCTAGGGAGGGGCGGGAGCAGCTCACTTGCGGTCCAAGTTTGCGGCATCTTACGTGAAAACGGACACGATGCTCAGATTCTTGCGACGTTGCGGACCGAGGATCGAATCACTGAGGATGCCCTCTTCCTAACTGACGAGCCCTGTCGTCCCGCAAAAATAGTGGTGCCGGCACTCTTGGCAAAAATCGAAGAGCTTTCTCCGGACCTCGTCTATTCGATTTCTGGAACGAATGAGATGGAGGTTCTACGCTTCCTCTCAATTCCGCGGGTGCGTCACTTTTCCTCCTTGGAAAGTCATGACATTTTGGACATTCGCCATCTCTTTCATCAAGCGAAGCAATACTTTGACGGAGTGACCGCAAACACCCCGGATGTCACGGAGACACTCCAATCATGGTCTCCGGATTCATCCTTCCTAACCGGCACATTTCCTTATGCGCTTAATGAGTCGCTTTGGAAAGAGCCTTCCAACCCACCGGCACTAGCGCCCAAACATCCACTCCAGATTTGCTTCATCGGCCGCTTCGAGCCTTATCAGAAGCGGGCTGACTGGCTTACGGAGATTATCAAGCTAACCAATGAGAGTCAGATTCCTGTAGAGTGGCATCTCTACGGAGATGGACCTCTCAAAGAATCCTTGCTTCTTGAAATTCAGCAGCTTCACCCAAAGCCTTCAGTCCATTTTCACGGCTGGCTCGCCCAGACAGAGCTTGTGAAACGTTTACCGGCGCACGACATCTTCTTTCTCTGTTCCCGCTGGGAGGGCCTTCCCATTGCAATGGTCGAAGCCATGCTTTGCGGACAGGCCTGTCTAGTCCCCGATACATGTGCGGGTGCTGGCTACGCTTTGGACTCCGGAGGTGGCTGGCTCTACCAGGCGGACTCACCCAAAGCCTGCGCCATGAAACTCGTCGAAGTCCTCTCAAGTCCACAGACGATTTACCAAGCACGCCAGGTAGCATCGCGGGTGGCTCACGAGAAATTCCTCGGAGCCGTGCCGGAGCGACAAACGCAGGATTGCTTCGAGATGTTCTCCAAGGTTCGCTTCAACGGCCGAGTCGAATCGATCACGGGCTTTCGTTCACACACTCTTCTGCCGCCTCTAAGGCTTTTCCGGAGCCGTCTCTTGCATGCTCGACATGCCATTCGCAATCGAATTACCAACCAATTTACCCGTTTATGTTCACTATTCTAGTTGTGGGTCGAAATGATGGCTTCGGCCTCAATCTTGCCAAGCGCACGGCGATCAGCCTGAATTATTTCGCAAGCTTGTGCGAAGACGAAGATGACGAAATTATCTATGTTGACTGCAATACGACTGAAGGCGAAGTCACCCTTACTGAAAGCATCTTTGACACACTCACGCCTGAAGCCCGCAGACGGATCAAGACTTATCGAGTTTCGGGTGAGCAAATGTATCAGGCCATTGGTGAAACACCCATGCCATTCTCTGACGAACTGTCACGAAATGTCGGAATCCGCAGAAGTAATCCGAAGAACCCTTGGATTCTGAGCACCAACTGTGATCTGATTCTCATCCCTATCAACGGCTCTTTGCATGATATCCTGCGTAATCTCAAGCCACAATTTTATCTCTGCCCCCGCAGGGGCATTCCCTACGAACAGTGGCAAATGCTAAACCGCATGGACATCGATTCCATTTCGAAAGTTTGCGATCGGATCGCCATGAGTGGAATGCGATTCCCGCCCGAGTCGGTTAACCCCTGGCAGAGATTTGGCTCCATCGGCGATTTCCAACTCGCACCAAGATCCCAGTGGATCGAGATCGGTGGATGCGAAGAGGGCATGAATCTCTGGGGCCATAGCGATGTCAATAATGCCCGACGACTGAGCATTTTGAACAAGAATACAAGAACGCCTGATCTCGCAGGACAAATTTTACTCTATCACCTGGATCACAATATTAAAAAGACGGTCTCTGCCAACGCAGATGTGATTCCGCATAATGATCCCAAGCGCTGGGTGGACGATGTTACCGATTATCATTCATCGAACTCTCCTCGCTGGGGCCTTGATGGAGTCGAACTCTCCTCCCCTTCTCTGCTTGAAGCTGAAGATTTAATGAATGACGGCAAAGCGCTTCTTGCTCATCACAAAAGATCAAGGGCCACACTTCCAGCGATCAAGCTCAAGCTAGCGACCTCTTTTTCTCGCCTTGCCAGCTCGATCTTTGATCGCATGAAGATTTAAAGCGCCGCTCACCCAATTGGTTTCTTACTATTTAACAGATTAATAGTCCATGCGGTATGCAAGGAAGAAATAGTTCAATCGATGCACTGAAGGGTATCGCCATTATGGCTGTAATTCTCTTGCATCTACCATCCCCCGGGGGGGGGGGGGGGCTTGCGTGGCAGCTTATTAGTATTTTGAGCCGATTTGCAATCCCGTGCTTCTTTATAATTTCTGGATATTTCTTCTATGTTACTTGGGCAAAGACCTCTGACAAGTTCAAAATAATCAAGGACCGGAGTATTCGCATCATACCCATTTTTCTATTCTGGGCTCTCGTGTATTCTGCGGTGCCGCCACTCCTGAAGGCTGGAACCATGGAGCACCTTGCGGGAATCATCCGGTATCCACACTCGTTTATATTCACGGGAGGCGTATATCATCTCTGGTTTCTAAGCTCACTCTTGCAGGGATACCTGATTCTATGGGTAGCTCTTCGCTATAACCTCATGGTTGTTGCTCTAGTCTGTGGTTTTGTCCTTTTTGCTCTGGCGCTGTTTGGAAGCACTTACTCAATGTCTCCTCTGGGCTACTCGGTTGCGTTTGACATGAAGAACGGTCCATTCTTTTCTACGGTCTTCGTTATCCTGGGTGCCTGCATGGCTCAGGGACGACTCAGCTTTACTTCTTTGCAGTCATGGCTGTTGATAGCAAGTGGCTGTCTGGTGTGTGTGTCCGAAGTAATCATACTACAAACATTTTTCCAAGTCCCGTTTGAAAGTCCCAGCATGCTCCTTGGACTATTGCCACTAGCAGTTGGTATTACCAGCTTGGCCATCAAGAACTATTTTCCAGTGGGAATTCTCGCTGTCTTCGGATCATATTCACTAGGAATATATTTAATACATCCTTTGCTCATTGAGGCACTCAAATTGTGCGATCTCCCATTCGCTGGAGCTTACCTGCTTTTGTTCATACCGCTTGTTGCCCTGAGTTCACTTTTAATTACCTGGTCAGTGGCAAAGATCCCCTATGTCCGGAGAGTCATCCATTAATTTCGCTGAACACCGAATCTCCCGCCGCCAGCCTCAGAATCCAATGTCTCTACGTATTGCTATACTTGCCGACTTTCCTCTAAGCTCCCTTGAAGGCGCAACCGAAGGACGTGGCGGCGGCCAACAGTGCACATGGCTACCGCAGCTTGCCTTGGCCTTCCAAGAATACAAGGATTTGGAGATCCACTGGGTCATCCTCGACCGTACCATATCAAGAACTGTGGTAGTCAAGTCACTTGGACAGTGGTTTCATCGGGTCCCCGCAGCCAAATTTTCAATCGACCTTATCCTGAATTACGTTCCTGCCCGAATCGCACTGGGCAGGGCAGTACGGAGAATCCAACCCGAGATTGTGCATGCATGGGGAACTGAGAATATTTATCCAGCGGCATTGCGGGACTGTCACTGCGCGACGGTGCTTTCCATGCAGGGCATCCTCACCGAGTATCAACGGATCGGAGGCTTGTCGAACGACTGGCGGTGGCGAAAAATGGTTTCATCAGAAAGTGCATTTATCCGTTCTGCAACGGTGGTGACGTCGGAAAGCGCCTGGGGAATTGACCGAGTCAAAGAGATCTATCCACAGGCAGAATGCCGGATGGTTGAATATGGAGTTCATCCCAGTTTTTATGAATTGGACTGGCATCCCGACCCCGCAAAGCCCTACGCCCTATATGTCGGCGGTGGAGGCACCCGAAAGGGGCTCGATGTCCTGATTGAGGCGATGCAACTGCTTCCTGCTAGGAACTGGGAGCTTCGCTTGGCGGGTTCACCTTCGATCCAAAAAGACTGCGACGCGGCGGGGTTGACAAATGTCCGCTGCATGGGTCTCCTATCTTGGCGCGAAATGAAGGAACAACTACAAGGAGCATGGTGCTCGGTGTTGCCCACACGTGGCGACACGAGCCCGAATTCCGTCAAAGAGGCGAGAGTGATAGGACTTCCTGTGGTTACAACCAGACACGGTGGTCAAGCGGGCTACATCGAAGACAAGGTGAATGGTCGAATCGTCCAGCCACTCAATGCTGAAAATCTTTCAGCAGCACTCTCGGACGTGATGTCATCTCATGGACGTGCACGAGAGCTGGGCAAGGCGAGGCACAAGGAGAATCGGGAATATTTGCACCCAGCTAGAACCGCCGCTGAGTTTCACAAAATCTATACCGAATTGGGTTCTGGTTCGCTCAAGTAACATAGAAAGATCCATGAAAGTCATTGTATCAGCAGTTGCCTGCGATCCTTACGGAGGATCAGAAGGGGGGATAGGGTGGAGAATCGTCGAAATTATTGCGCGGGATCATCAAGTCTTTGTATTGACTGACGAACGTAATCGAGATAGCTGGGAAAAAGCCTCCGCAGCATCCAAAATTCCTGATTCTGTGACGGTGCGTTTCTTGGGAGAAGGTGCTCCTTGGCATAAAAACCGAATGCGCGCCCGTCTCCAAAGTTGGCTTGAATACCGGACGTTCAATCGCCACCAGCTGCAGATTTGTAGTGCTTGGGCTGAGGAGCAAGACGTCGACTTGATTCATCAAGTCACCTATGCAACTTGGAGGATCCCGTCAGATCTGTGGAAAATCCCCAAACCCTTTGTTTGGGGTCCAATCGGTGGTGCTGCTAAAATGCCACGCCATCTATATCGAATCCTAAGTCTCGGAGGAATAATGTTTGAGCTTGCACGCGAAGTTTCAACTCATCTATCTCTCGCCAATCCAAAATTTGGAGAGTGCGTTGCTAATTCGTCGATGGTTATTCCTGCAAATGCAGAGACATCTGCGTTCTTAAAACCATTCCGCGGCGCAAATGATATGAAGCAGTTGTGGAGCGGTTATCTCTCAGATGACCAGATAACTACCTTTTTGATGCCGCCGCAAGTTCGCAAGGACTGCAATGGTCCCTTGCGGATATTTGCAGGCGGCAATCTTGAAGGAAGAAAGGGAGTTGCGCTCGCGCTGGAAGCACTGGCAATTGCTAAAACGCAGGGAGTCATTTTCTGCTATGTAATTGCCGGGCACGGTCCGGAGTTGGCAAAACTGAGAAAGGACTGCGCACGACTTCGGTTGACAGAAGATGAGGTGAAATTTCACAGCGGCTTCGAAGGACTTGCCTATCGGGACGCACTTCAATCAAGCGAGATTTATTTATTGCCCAGCTTCCGTGAAACGACACCTGTAACGCTTTTGGAGGCGATGCTCGCAGGATGTGTACCTGTAGTTGCCAACTCCAGCGCGGCAGGTGAGATCGTTAAAAAAATCGACGGGTTCGCAATCGAACCCACTTCTAGGGAAAGCCTTGTAGGCGGGCTTGCAGCAGCAATTTTAAAGCTTTGGCAAGACAGAGAATCCATCGATGCTCGTGGTAAATGTATAGCAAACGCTACTTTAAGCGAGTTCGGTAGTGATAGATTTCGTGCAACTCTTCGGGAAATTTATGAACAGGCACTTGTTTCGCGATAAGCGCGTTGCCCGACATTGTCGATTTTTCAAGTAAACATTAAAGTCTTCGTATAACTAATCAGACGCCGATTTGACGCAAACGGTCAACAAATACCCAAATTACTAAAAATTTATGAGCGATAAAATTGAAAGCTACGCAGCTCAAAACTCCGCGCAAACAGCAGCGATAGTGGATCCATTTTCATTGAAAAGATACGGGCAATTTGCTAAATATTTACCAGCAAATACCAAGTCGGTGCTGGATGTCGGGTGCGCTGAAGGCCGTGGTGGAACCCACCTCAAAAGCCTTCGCCCGGAACTTGAGGTCACAGGACTGGATTGTGTCGAGGAAAGATTGAGGTTGTTGCCAGATTCTTACGCTCACAAAGTTCACGGCCTTACCAATCTCATTCCCATGCCCGATCAGTGCCTGGATGCCGTACTCGCGGGTGAATTCCTGGAACACCTTTATCCTGCAGATGTGGACCCTACCATCTGTGAATTTCAAAGGATTCTCAAGATCGGAGGAATTCTACTAATGACCACGCCAAACCCCCACTCCATCAAAATGAGACTCAGGGGAGGAACTGTTTACGGGACGGCGCACCTTACGCAGCACGACCCAAAATCACTGCGAGCTAGGCTGATTCAACATGGCTTTTCGAAGGTGCGCCTTTTTGGATCAGGAAAGGCCACAAACTATTTTGGAGACCATATTCCTTATCTCTCGGTTTATGGAAGTTACCTCATCAAAGCAATCAAGATATAGTTTACCTTGATATAAAACACCTTTGATCAAAAGCCAGAAGAGCGACATAATGGTTCTTAAAGCATCTACCACGGAATTCAGAATTTTAATTCCTGTTTTCAATCCGCCTATTGGCCTTTTCAGGACTTTATTCTCTCTGCGAGACGATCAGCAACTCGCCAGAGTGATTATCATTGATGACGGATCTACAAATGGCTTTGCAACTCGCATCGCCTCTGAATTCCCAGAAGTTTCGGTGATCAAAGGGGACGGCTCTCTTTGGTGGTGTGGCGCCATGAGGCTGGGGATGGAGTATGCACTGAAACAAAATGCTGACGTGGTCGTGTGGCTGAATCACGATTGCATACCTGCCCTAGGCACGATTGACCGATTGGTGTGCGTCGCGTCGAAAGATGGCCATGGAGCTGTCTCGGCATGGTGCCGCTCAGCGGAAGCTCCAGATTTCCCGGTGAATCCAGGATTCAGGAACTTCAAAGAAATTTCCGTGGACGAACTGAACAACTCGGAGACGGTCACCGTGGACGGATTGAACGGAAACTGTGTGGCTATCAGTAGCGCGGCGATCCGCGCCGTCGGACTCCCCGATGCTGATAAGCATCCTCACTATGGAGATGGTCCTTACACTTATCGACTCCACAAGGCTGGGTTTCGTAATACTGTGTGTACTAGCGCGCTCGCATTTCTGGAACGGGAATATGATCGCTGTGTCAGTATCACATGGCGCTGTGCCTTTTGGAACGTTCCGCTCACGACAAAGCTCAGTTATTATTTCCTCTCCAAGAAATCAAAATTTCATTGGTCGATCAAATATCATGATGTGGTCGCATTCCGAGGATTTCCACTGGCACCGATTGCTTACTTAGGAGCCATGGCCCGGGCGTTCGGGGAGATCGTTGTGGGTCATAAACGACGCAAAACCATGTCGCGGGATAGACGCCTGGAGTTGGTATGCCGGGAATACGAGGGGAAGTTTCCGCAGGATGGAATGATTCGATCACTAACTCATCTGGAAAATGACGAAGTTTAAGCAAGTAGGCATCCTCAACGCCTATGATGCCCGCAACCGGGGCGACCGGGCAATCGTCGAAGCACAGCTGGGATGGATTAAGAAGAATCTTCCCGATGTCACGGTGACGATTTTCTCTCCGCACCACGAATACAACCGGGATATTTTCAGTTGTTCCACATCAATGGAGCCGCTTTTCTCGGTTCCCAGAGCTTCAAGTGGACTGGGCAGGTTGCTTCGGCCACCCTTGGACTGGCTGCTGCAACGAGTTGGCGCGAGGACGGATGACCGCGCCAAAGCCTTCAACGCTTGCGAAGCCTATTTCGTTTGTGGGGGGGGGTATCTCTATTCGTCGCCCGCTCCATTTCTAAGCCGTCAGTTGTGGCTGCACTCCGCAAACATTCTTGCTGCGCTCAATACGGGGAAACCCGTCTTGACCTTCCCCCAATCATGGGGCCCCTTGCGCAAACCAGCGGATCGTTGGATTTGCCGTAAACTGGCGACCGCCTTGCCCGTGATTGTAACCCGCGGGCAAGAATCCGATGACTTGCTTGCCGCATGGGGCTTAGCTGGAAGAGTTGTGTCGCTTCCCGATATCGTGGTTGCTGCGGCTGATTTATTGCCGGACGTTCGTATTTGGCGAGAGACTCCACGACAGGAGGGTTCCCTTGGTATCGCGCCGATCAACTGGAACTTTGATCGCAGGGTGAAGAAGGATGGTTTGGACGACTACTTGGCGAAGCTTGTTGAGATCTCGCGCTCATGGTGTGAGACGCCAGGCCGCTCGGTGACGGTCTTTCCTCAAGTCGAGGTGGAGGGATCCGATGACGACAGTATCATCGCAAGGAGCCTGATGATTGCTCTGGATGACGCTGCCATTCCGGCGCAACTCGCTGAGAAACTCGACTGGGAGTCATATTGGTGTCGGATCTCATCTCAAGAAGCTTTTCTAGGATGCCGAATGCACTCGTGTATTTTTGCAATGGTTTGTGGAGTGCCGACCATTGGACTGGGGTATCAACCCAAGTTCGCGGAATTATTTGAACAGTTGGGCTGGCCCGAGCGCACCCATTTGATTGACTGTTTCAGTCCAACTGTCGTTGCTAGACAGCTCCATGAAATTGCACGCGATGAAGAGCGAGCATTGATCACGACAACTATCGATTTGGCTGGGCTAAACCTGCTCAATGCTCTGGATAAGGCGTGGCATAAGATACTTGGTGATTCCTATCATCCAAACGTATGACGTGCGATCCTTAACTGGTTTCCAAAGTATGCCCAACGTCCTTCATGATCAAACGCCGCCAAGCGACGGCCAAACAACGTCTCGACCTAGGGAAACTAAGATGAAATTTTCGATTGTTACTCCAAGCTATAGGCAGGTCACCATGCTCAGGTGCTGTGCAGCTAGCGTGCAAGACCAGATCGGAGACTTCGAGGTGGAACATCTGATTCGCGATGGCGGCAGCGGCGGAGCGTTCGATGAGTGGGCGGCTTCCCAGTCGGGGGCGGTCTGCGTTTCCGAAAAGGACGACGGAATGTACGACGCGATCAACCGCGGGTTCCGGGCGGCCAAGGGAGACATCATCGCATGGCTGAACTGTGACGAGCAATACCTTCCAAATGCGCTGCAACAGGTAGCGCAATATTTCCAAGAACACCCGGAGGTGGACATCCTTTTCGGCGATGTGATCCTCGTGGACGAGCTGATGACCCCGCTGGCCTACAGGAGGGCGGTGAAGCCCTCGCTGGGGCATATCCGCCACAGTCATCTGAGCACTTTCTCCGCCGCCACCTTTGTCCGCAGGAAGGTGCTGGATGAAGGGCATTTTCTGCAAACCCGGTGGCAGACCATTGCCGATGCGGTATGGATCGAGGAGCTGCTCGCGGCGGGATACCGCGCCGGCACGCTGGAAGAACCGCTTGCGGCGTTTTGCATGTTAGGATCCAACCTCGGTCAATCCACCCAGCTATTTAAAGAGCGGGTGGCTTGGGAAAGGGAGACTGGATCGACGGATCGCCTACAAAAGAAGCTGCACATTTGGAAGTATCGGATTGAACGCCTGAAGGCGGGCGCCTACCGAACGCACAATGTGAAAGTGTCCGCCCATGTCGATGGAAGCAAAGGCCGGCTGACGCAGACCCGCTGGATTTCGGGAAGATGGAAAACGGCGAAGGTGAAGGCTGAGAATTTCAAATCCAAGCGCGAGGGGGCATTCAGCGGGTTGAAGATCAACTCACGATCCACCTTGGCCACTTTGGGTCACGCCGCAGTCGTTTTCGCTCTCGCGTTCTATATTAACGGGATGGCCGAGGGTGATGCGGTGAAGGGCCCTCCGATGTTGATGTTCTCACTGATGTATCTGTCATTTCGATCCAAATTGCGGGATCTGATCTGGGTGGTGCTTCTCTATAGCTTTGGTGCTCTGTATCTGCTCAGTGAGCTACCGTCTGACGTGATGGTTGCAAGGTTTCTCACCTTCGCCGCCGGTGCAAGCCTGGGCCTGATGTGGTCTGCCAGTTTGAGAAACCTGGAGGAATGGGTGAAAAGCACGGTGGCGCTGATTCGCAAAATCCCGGGCGCCATGATTTTGACGGATCGCGTTGGAAGAATGATCCTCGTAAACCAAGCGGCTTGTGCCCGACTAAAAGACAAGGAAGAGGTGTTTCTCAAAAAGGAACTGTTTGCGACGAGTTTCGACACTGAAGGAAGGCAGAAGGAACCTCTGAAGATATCGGACTGGGAGGAACGTCCGCCGGACGGGGTCGTGGGGCTGTCGTTTAAAGACGCAGAGGAGCCGCAGGAACGGGCGAATGTGTTCGTAATCGGCAGAGGGAGATACCGCTTTTATGCGTTTATGTTGAACGGGTAGGTCGATGGTGGCGCACTACCGCCGGGAGCGCGTTGTGTAGGGCGCGATAGAGGTGCCAAAAGTGAAGGTCGTTCCGGCTTTTTTTGGTTTGGAATTTTACTTCTCATCGGCATGCTGCCCCGGCAACCAGGGTGAGGGAAGGAGCTGGCGCGACATGCCTCACAGGGGTGAACGAGCCATGCGGAGCAGGTGAATCAATGCCGCGCTTCCTGTTAACCGCATCGCTTGCACTTACAGATCCACCGCCCGCGCAGCGGCACTGAGCCACAAGCCACCGAAACATTTTCTTCCACTTCCCGTGTCTTCACAAAAACCCACCATCCTTCTCATGGGCCAAACTCCGCCGCCATGGCATGGGCAGGCGGTAGCTACGCAGATTTTGTTCGAGCATGATTGGCCGAGCTTCCATGTGTTTAAACTCAGAATGGAATTCAGCGAGGAGATGGATGAAGTGGGACGCTTCCGCCTCCGCAAATTAAAGCATCTGTGGCGGATCACCAGATCAGCGAGAAAGATTCTCAAAGAAAATCCCGGGACTGTTTTGTTCTATCCGCCATCGAGTGCGAGGTGGATCCCCTATTTACGAGACTTGATATTTCTTTCACTCACCCGCCATCTAGCGGGGTCCACCGTATTCATTTTTCACGCAAGTGGACTGGCCGATTTTGTAAATAAAACTCCCCTGTTGCGCCCGCTCAGCCGACTGGCATATGAGCGCGCCGAAGTGGCGCTTGAAGTCGCGTTGGAGAATCACTCTCCGCATGAGGCATTCAAATCACTAAACTGGAGCTGGTGCCCATGTGGAATTGATGTTCCAGAGATGGTAGGCAGCCCAAATGATTCATCTGGACCCGATATATTACTTTTCGTTGGCAGCTTACAAGAGGGTAAAGGCGTGCTCGAAATCCTGCGGACAGCTGCAGTTCTTAAACGAGAAGGTCTTGCCCAGAATTATCAGTTCCGAATTGTAGGCAAATGGTTCTCGCAGGAGTTTGAAAAGCAAGCGCGTGCCCTTCACGACGAACTAGAACTAGGTGCGCTGGTAGAGTTCGTAGGAGAACTAACTGGGGAGTCAAAATGGGCTGCATACAACGACGCTGATATCTTCTTCTTTCCCACTCACTATGCATCGGAGGCGACTCCGATTGTAATCATGGAGGCCCTAGGTATGGGTTTGCCTATACTTTCCACTCAATGGGCTGGAATCCCTGCGATGCTTGAGAACTGCGAAGCTTCCTTGCTAGTGCCGGTTCGCTCGCCTGAACTCTTTGCGTCTGCAATCCTACAACTCACAGAACAAAACCGGAGCAGATCGATGCATCAATCTGCAAAAAGTTTCTATCGTGACCATTTCCAGCCTTCAAAATTTATCGACCGGGTGGAAAACGCCCTAATTCTTGCGAATGAGTCCGCAGCGAAGCTCGATTCAAATCATAGGGCTACCAAGTATAGCTCTACCCGAGCCACAACCCAGAAGAAGTCAATTTCAGTTTACTTAGCCGATCAGAATCCCGGGTATGACCGCAGCTACGGAATATCTAGTATGTCGAAGGTGGTGATGGAGGCATTGATCCAAAATGGCACGTTTGCAGTCAAGGCAATCGTCTCACGTTCCTCTCAACAAGCACCACTATCGACACAGGACATTACCACTCTGCCATGGGGAACAAGGAAACCCTGGGTCAGGCTCCTGACTGATCATCTTCAGCCTCTTTACCTGCAGACCAAAGATGAGCCGGATATCTACTACTTCCCTAAGGGATATTTGCCTTACCTAAGCGTTTTCTGTCAACCATCGGTCGTCACGATTCATGACACGATCATTCAATACGATCAAGATCACTATCCTGCATGGCGATCAAAATGGGAATATGCCTATTGGGCTTTGATGCTCAAACATACATTACGTAATGCTGACCGAATTCTGACAGTTTCTGAATCATCTCGGACTCAAATTCTTGCATTTATGGATCGTCACAAGATTTCCAGCAAAGAAATTACCGTGACCTATGAACCTTGCACCTATGAAGTGATTCCCCAGCCGGTGAACCCGACCAAAGACGATTTCGTCATTCATCTAGCATCGGTAGAACCTCACAAACGTACTGCCCACTTGATTCAGTGGTGGCTGGATGCGGAAAACAGCGGCAGAGAAATTCCGCAATTACGTTTGATAGGAACTGTTGAGAAAAAGTGGTTATCTTTGATTAGTCATTCATCCAAAATCACCCGATTTCCTTTTCTTCCGGGTGAGGAACTGCAGGAAATGAATGGTAGAGCAATGGCGCTGATATTATCTTCAGAGATTGAGGGCTTCGGATTACCGGCTCTGGAAGCCTACTACCTTGGTACGCCAGTCTGCTTTGTAAAAGGCACATCCGTGGAGGAAATTTTGGAGGTTGCCACGCAGAAGGGTGGTTTTGATCTCGAAAATCCGGAATCCTTGTTCACGGCATTAGAGGATGTGCTCGCGATGAGTCCCACAGAGATAAGAGAAATTGGCCTTAAATTACGTGAAACGTATGCAGCAACGTCCGTTGTTGAAAAGATGGTCGAAGTTTTCAGGTCAGTGACAGACTCATCCAGAGTTTGAATTTATGATATTCACTTTGCCAAGATATCTGAGGGCCGTCGGTATCGACCTGAAAAAACTGGCTCACGGGTGGATAAATATCCGGAGTTTCATTTCCATGCGAAACCAGTTTCGGAAAGATTTGGGAACAGATTTTGAGTGGGCTGCTTCGCTTCCCATTGTTGATGAATGGAACCAGTCGAGTGGCGCTCTCGGTTCTTACTTTTACCAAGATAGGCTGGTTGCGACATGGATCAAAGAGGCCGAACCTTTATATCATTATGATGTGGGCTCGAGATTGGACGGCTTCATAGGCAGCCTTTCCGTATTTCGCGAGGTGGATGTAATCGATATTCGCCCCCAGCCGTTTGCAGTGCCAAATGTCCGATTTCATCAGATGGACCTGATGCACGAACTGCCATCCGAGTGGGTGGAAAAAGCCGAGTCACTTTCCTGTTTGCACACGATCGAGCACTTCGGCTTGGGTCGGTATGGCGATTCTATCGATGTCAACGGACACCTTAAAGGTCTTGCCCAACTTAAGAAAATGGTCTGTCAGGACGGCATTCTCTATCTTTCCACTCCAATTGGACCTCAGCGTGTCGAATTCAATGCACATCGGATCTTCTCAGTTTCGACATTATTGGGGTGGTTTGCGGATGGATGGGAGATTGAGCGGTTTGCGGTGCTTAATGACTTAAATCAGCTTATAGAACCTTCAGTGAACGATTACCAAGGGATCGCCGAAAACTACGGTTGTAGGACCGGGGTGGGGATTATTGCGGCAAGAAAGCGCAGTTGATCCTCTCGAGTCGAAAATCATTCTTCAGCCAACAGTCACGGTTTGATATGAACTTTCACCGCAAAATTTCCATCAGGAATAAGCTGATTTCGGCATTTCCTTTTTTACCCCGCCTTACGGAACTTAGTTGGCTTTGGAAGGAATCAGCTTTATGGGCAAAAAGTGGTTGGCGGACCCCTCCCCTCTTCCCCATTCGGCGGGCGATGCTTCTATCTGAGGCCATCAAGATCGAGGCGAAGGTCTTCGTAGAAACGGGAACTTTTCTAGGCGACACCTCGTGGCATTTCAGAAACACCTTCAAGCATATTCACACGATCGAGGTAGAGCCGAAGCTCGCTGATCTTGCAAGGGACAGGTTCTCAAGTGTTCCCACTGTGACTTGTCATGAAGGAGACTCCTCATTACTCTTGGCAGCAATTTGCCGAGAAATCATCAGCCCTTGTTTGTTTTTCCTAGACGGACACTATTCGGGCGGTGTGACAGGATTATCAGAGAAAGAGTGTCCTGTAATCGAAGAACTTGACGCCATTTTCGCCCATATGAAAGTTCCGTTTACAGTCGTGATCGACGACGCAAGGCTCTTCGGAACGCATGAAAGTTATCCTGATCTGAATCAGATCCAAGAATGGCTTCTTCGGAATGGTTCTACTCATCGATTACGAGTGGAAAATGACGCGTTGATCGTTTCACCTTCGGAAGGGTTGGTGATTAGTGATTAAAACCAGCAAGTGGATCAGTGGCGGCTACAGCGCTTGCGGAAAGCAAGCGAAAGAGTGAGAGATGCCAGTCCGGATTCTTTGATTATCTATTAGTCGCACCCCATTCGTAAGCGGCCTAGACAGTGCTGGCCTACCTTTTAATCCCAAGCGAAACTAATGATCCGCATCGTGATGCTTGGCCGGCTTGGGAATAATCTGTTCCAGTATGCTTTGGGCCGCGCACTCTCTGAAAAATGGGGTGTTCCTCTCGTCATGGACGGATCTTGGTTCAATAACGAAGGCTGGAATCAAGTAAACTGCCTTAGACGCCTTCCCGGACCAGCAAATGGAAGAGCGAAAATCGTCCGCAGATCCTCATTAGCCGCCCGCGCGCTGTTGAAGGCAACCGGCAAGCATTATTGGGAATACCGAGGAGTCCCCATTCTACGGGAACCTGAGAGAAATCAATCGTTTAATCCCAAGTTTTTAGAAGCCCCTCCCGACTGCATGTTGTTTGGGTACTTTCAAACGTCCCTCTATTTTAATGACATTGAAGCAATTCTTCGGAGCGAACTCTCAACTGATGGATTAGGACTAGAGAGAGGAAAAGAAGCCTTAGCAGCAAGACTGAGAAAAACGGGTTCTGTCGCGGTGCATGTGCGCCGGACCGACTACACTGGAAATCCGATTCTCGATCTCTGCGGACCACTTTACTATCAGAAGTCAATGCAGCAAATGCGTGACACCTCGTGTGCCACGCGTTTTTTTATTTTCTCAGACGATCCGCAATGGTGTTTGCAAGAGTTTAAAGATGCGGATGTTGAGATCGTGTCAGAGAACGACCCCTGCCCCTTAGTCGACCTTCACTTGATGAGTCTCACACAACATCATATCATTGCGAATAGCAGTTATTCGTGGTGGGCCGCTTGGCTGGGTAAAACGCCTGAACAAAAGGTAATCATGCCGCCCTCTTGGTTTCAGGGAATCATAGCGCCAATCGAGGAGAAAAGGTTAAGCCATTGGCAGATCGCCAAATAAGCCGACAGTCTTCCAGAAGACGCGTGGCTCGGCCGCGCAATCGACCCGACTTGAAGTAACCCATCTTCACATTCAATCCATGCCTCTTCTCTCCATTATTATTCCTGTTTACAACGAAGAGCGCCTCGTTACGGATTTGCTTCAAAAGGTCATTGAGCTCGAGTTGATCCATGATCTTGAGAAGGAAATCATTATTGTAGATGATGGCTCGTCCGACGATACTTATGAGCGTGTCCTTCGATATACTGAGTCACAAAAGGAAAGCTCGATTCGTGTGTTTCGGCACGAGGTGAATTTGGGCAAGGGGGCAGCAGTGAGGACTGGATTTTCTAAAGCTCTCGGCGACTTTTTCATCATCCAAGACGCCGACCTCGAGTATGAGCCTAAGGATATCAATGAGGTCATCCTCCCAATCATTCAAGGAGAGACCGTGGTCTATGGTTCGCGTATTCTTCAGGAAAAGGCACTGGGTCGTTCCGGCATCTGTGGGCTGATTACCGGAAAGCATCCACATTCTTACGTGTTGGCCTATTTGGGCGGAGTGATGATTACCAAGTGGACAAATCTTCTCACTGGAGCGCAACTCACGGATGAACCGACTTGTTACAAATGTTTTCGAAGGTCGGCTTTGGAAGGAATTTCAATTGAATGTGACGATTTTTCCTGGGAGCCGGAGGTAACCATGAAATTGTTGCATCGAGGGCACCACATTGCTGAGGTGCCAATTTCCTATCATCCCCGGACAAATTCCGAGGGTAAGAAAATTAATTGGAAACACGGGGTCGCAGCATTGTGGACCATCTGGAAATTTCGCTGAGCCAATAAGCTGCGGCTTCCCAAACTCCGGCAAAACTGCATTCGAGATTTCCCCGCCAGCGGGGCCTTATTCTTTATCCTCTGTTCACTATAAAAACTCAGTCCCCCATTCTCGTTCCCATTCTGATCTGCATTTCCGTTGTGCTGATTTGGTTTTCGCCGTGGTGGATTGGCGGTAAGAACCTCGCGCCACTGGACGTTCTCAACGAGATGATGCAACCGTGGCGAGGGACAGGTGAGCAGCCCGATGTGAAGAATCACATCGTCTCGGATGCAGTAGATCAGTATCTAATTTATCACATGGTGGCAGCGCAAAGCTATGCCAAGGAAGGATGGCTAGGTTGGAGCAGTTTGACTTATGGCGGAACGGCCCAGTATGCCAACACGATGGCGCTCTACTATGACTGGACGCTGCAGCTTCACCGATGGTTCGATTTCTGGACCGCATGGCATCTTGGCATCATGATTCAAGTGATGCTGGCGGCGGTCGGTATGTTTCTTTTCCTCAGAGGGCGATCAATCGTCGCCCTGTGGGCGTGCTGCGGAGCTTTGGCCTATGCTGCAAACTCTCAGTTTGTGACTTGGATCTACCATCGTTGGACGCTGGGTTCGTTCTGCTGGGTTCCGTGGATCTTGTGGGCAATCGATGCTTATCGCAAAGACAAACGTGGATTCTGGCCACTCGTGCCAATCTTTATTGCGTTAGCTTTCCTTGGCGGGACGTTGCAACATTCGGCCTATGTTGTCTTGGCAGTGATCGCAATTTGGGGCGAGGAAGCGGTTCGGACCGGGCGGGCATGGATCGCGCAAGCTCGATTGCTGGGCCGATACACAAGCTGGGGTCTGCTTGGCTTTGGATTGGCGGGAATGATGTTTCTGCCGTGTATCGATGCATTTATCACAAGCACCCGACTCGGCCTGCACATGGGAATGCATGGGACCTCGGCGATGGGGCTCTATCCAAAAGGCGTTCTCCAGCCAATACTCAACCTCTTTGCCTACCCACTGCAAATTTTCCCATCAGTTCTTGGTCGTAGCGACACGGTGGACTTGCAGAAGGTTTTCCGAAATGAGTTATTCTATATCATCTACTTTGGATCTCTTCCGGTTCTCATTGCTTTTTTGGCGCTTTTCCGCAAGCGAGCCCCCTTGCTGGCGCGGCTACTCATTGGAATGGGACTTCTGCTGCCGCTGACCCCATTACTCCGCCTTCTCTATCACCGCCTTTATTTATTGTTTATCTTAGGCGGAATTTTCGCATTTGTGCACTTTATGCAAACCGCGTCATTTGAGACTCGGAAGCTCATTTTCAAAGTGACCGCAAGTGCCGCCGCAGTTGCGATTGCGGCATGGATTTGTCTGAGTGGATTGATGACAGTCAAGGCTGCGACGGTGAAAGCATTCCTTAACCAAAAGATTGTCGAAACGTCCGGGGGATCGTTTGGGTATTTTCGTGATTGGATCCAAGCACGCGCGGATCGATTTACGGGTGACCTATTCATTTGGAGTCCTCAACAATTGATTCCACTCACTCTTTTCCTCGTAGCGTTAGTTGGATTGAGATTGACCGCTGCACGCGAGTCACAGGTTCGGAATCGTGGAGCGTGGTTGATTGTTCTCGCGGTGGTGTTAGAGGTTTCGGTTTTTGGCAGTCGCTGGATCACCTACGTTGACGGCACCAAGGCGCCTCTCTTTGCCGCGACTCCCGAGACCGTAGTGCTCCAGGAAAAAGTAGGGAGAGCGGGGCGAATCACCACGATGATTGAGGAGACAGGATCTCATATGGCGGTAACTCCTTTTATTCCCAACACTCTAAGTCCGTACGGTATTGCGACGATCCATGGCTACGACAGCATCATGCCAAATGGGATGCTGTTGGTGAATGATCCGACGAGAGATCCATTAGCCCTAGGGCGTATCGGTGTGACTCATTTGATCACCTACCCGGAAAATCAAGCGGTGGGCCGGGATTGGAAGCTGGTTTGGCAAAGTCCCGTAATGGCACTTTATAAGAATCCAATGGCGGTCCCACACTATGTAGGTTTCCGGGACCGTGAAGATATGGAATCATTTTTCCAAGGTGGGACGGCGCGAGAATGGACTCTATTGACTGAAACGACACAAATGGAGAATACACGTGAGGTCGAAACGCCTGCGGAGGTTAGATGGATCCGGGTGGCGGAGAATCAAGCGAGTGGGTGGGAGTTCAAAACTACGACTGCTGCCCAATGGTTACCGGTTCAGAGGGCACCGGATAAAAGCATGTTGATTCCGTTACCCGAAGGTGAAACGACCATGACTGTTGCGATGCGTTACAATCCACCGATGAGGAGGCTGGGTTTCTATCTATCGATCATTTCTGTGTTAATGACGACGTTTGGCGCGTTCTGGGTAAGACGAAAGTGGAGCCATGCCGACGAGTCCCTTGACCGTGGAAAAGTCGCTATCATTTGATTTTTAGCGTTGAATGTTGATTTCAATGGATCGGGTATCGTTTCGGTCAATGCATTCGGCGCTCTTTACTATGCCTTCATCAAACACTCCTATTTCTCATGCTTCAACTCACCCACCCTAACGGGCCCTTTGATCCACGCGCCGAGTCCATGCTGCCTGCTATTGGTGGTTTTCCCACTTCTGATAGGCCTCTATTTCTTGCCGGTTATAGCGAGTTGTGTGCGGTGGATTTGACAGGGAAAAAGGCGATGGAGATTTGTGGTGGATTCGGAAAACTTGCCGGAGCTCTTGCCGAGAGTTTTCCCCAAGCCGAAGTGATCGGGCTTGACCTATATTCGGCCTTCGGTCCGGAAGTGGAAGAACGACTCAAGCGGCTACCAGGCCTTACCTACGTGGCTGGTGATGCCTTCGACATGACGATGTATGAGGACGCGACCTTTGATCTTGTCTGGGGACAGGCTGCTCTTCATCATCTCGCTCACGATCCCGAAGGTCTTGCGAAAGAAGTCTCGCGAGTGCTCAAACCAGGCGGACGATTCGTTTTCATTTTTGAGCCACTCGGTCATAATCTCGCAGTGGCTGCCATACGCGCAGTACGACTCGCTCGCGAGGAACTTGGAGATGAAAGTAATCTATATATTTCCCAGTTTGAGAAGATGCTAGCCTGTGGATTCTCATCTTGTGAGGTGCAGGTTTTCAATTTTCTCGGATATCCGATGAAAGCTTTTTCTGATCGATTTGATGGCATTTCCCGGTTTGTTCAAAAGGCGGATTCCTTTTTGTTCCGCAAGTTCCCCTCTCTCCTCCGCTACGGGGCGAATTGCAATTTGGTTTTTACAAAATGAGCGAGGAGCGCTGGTTCACCTGCACGCCCGTCGAGTTCGGCGGGGCGGAGGATTTCTTCAGTCGCGACAGCGGACTGATGTCTCGTGGATTCAAAGCAATCGGCGTGGAATCAATGGCGGTGATGCCAGGTATGCGCAAGCCGGAGGATCTCGATGAACTGATACGCACGGACTTCGCAAATCTCGAATCGTCCGATTGGTGGAGAAGTCACAGGTTGGACGGGGTGGTTCTTTACGCATGGGGTCGGCCGAAGTTTCGAAAAATCGCGGCAGCCATCCACGAAGCCGGGATTTTTCTCGTGCTCAACCAGGACAACGGCGGTCTCGTCAGTCCTTTGGCAGGTTTCGCGCCGTGGATGCGCGAGCAATGGAATCTCAGTGGTAAGAAATTTTCCGTCCGGGCTTTGATCCGCTTCGCAAAACTCACGTCAAGGGGTCTATCGCTGGGCCTGTTTTATACGGATCCGCTACGGGCGATTCATCTGAAGCAAGGCGACAAAATTGGCTGCGTTAGTCCTGTCGCCGCCGACTGCTACCGAAGGCTTTGCAAAATTTACGGCGGGAAAAAACTTGCTGAGAAAGTGACCGTGATCCCTCATGCGGTGGAGCCGATTTTCAACTACGATGGACGTAGTAAGAAACGTCAAATCCTCACCGTTGGCCGCTGGGATGACACGGTGCAAAAGCGCCCAGGCTTGCTCATGCAGGTCGCGGAAAGACTACTCTACACCGACCCGAAAATACGGGTAATCATCGCCGGAAACCCAACCTCGGAACTGGAGCAATGGCACTCAACGCTGCCACCTGATCAAGCGGAGCGTTTGAACCTACGTGGTTTCACCAATCGTCAGGATCTTGTGGAACTCATGGCGGAATCGACGGTATTTTATAGTCCTTCCGCCTATGAAAGCTTCGGCATTGCGGCTGCGGAAGCGTTGTGCTCGGGCTGCAGTGTGGTAGCCGGTCAATCCGTTTCGATGGCGGCCTTCGATTGGTTCGTCGGCGAGAATTCCGGCACTCTCGCTTCCCCCGACACCGTCGAAAATCACATTTCTGCTTTGCAAAGCGAACTTTCCGCATGGGATGCGGGAACCCGGGATGCGGCAGCGATTTCCAATATATGGAGGCAGCGCCTTCACGCCGCTCAAATCGCAGCGCAAGTTCTGGCTCTCTCCGGAAAATCCGCGCCCAACTAACTGCCCAGATGAAAATTCCATACGAAACTTTGCTCCCGTTCTACCGATGGATGTGGAAACATTGGAGGCAGAAGCGCTGGACGAAATTCTGCGATCGCATCCAACCTCAGCGGAAAGACCGGGTGCTGGATGTCGGCGGTTGCTCCGGAGACTGGGCAGGCCGTGGAGCCAAGCTAGCGCATGTTGACATCCTTAATCTACAGCAGCAAGAAATCCCCGTAATCCCGGATTCTCCAACAATGCACAGCATAGCGGGTGACGGTTGCGCACTTACGTATCCCGACAAAAGCTATGACATTCTTTTTTCAAACTCCGTGATTGAGCACGTCGGCACCTGGGAGGATCAACAGGCCTTCGCTACGGAAGCCCGGAGAGTGGGGAAATCACTATGGATTCAGACACCCGCTTTCGGTTGCCCCGTCGAGCCGCACTATCTCGGGCTTTTCATCCATTGGTTTCCACGGGAATGGCATGTTCCACTGGCTCGTTGGACCAGCGTCGTCGGCCTTACCGGTGCGGCAGACCTCCACTCCATCGCAGATACGACGCGTTTGCTTACGAAAAAACAGTATTGCAAGCTCTTCCCTGACTGTGAAATCTGGACGGAGCGCTTCCTCATTATTTTTCCCAAATCCTACGTCGCTATCAGAACCCACCGCGGTGAATCCTGATTTCACCATCATTACCCCTAGCCTGAATTACGGGCGCTTTCTCGGCGAATGCTTGGCTAGTGTCGCTGCGCAGGAAGGTGTCATATTAGAGCATCTGGTGATGGACGGCGGCTCTACGGATGACAGCGCGGAAATCGCCAAAAATTTTCCCAATGTAGTCTTCCGCCAAGAGCAAGATCAGGGCATGTCTGATGCGATCAACAAGGGATTCGAAAATGCAAAGGGAGATTGGGTGATGTGGCTGAATGCGGATGATCGACTCAAGCCTGGAGCCCTCGCGAAAATACTAGCATTCCTGAAAAATACTTCAGCAGATGTCGTCTATGGCGATTGGGATTTCATCGATGAAGCAGCTATTTTCCAACGTCATGTGAGTTCTCCGAAATGGTCGCTTTTCGTACACGTGCATCATCATTGTTTTATCGGCTCAACTGCCGCGTTCTATCGGAAGAGGACTGTGGTCGATGAAGGGCATCGTCTAAGGGTGGACTTCCGCTACGTAATGGACGGTGAATTCTATGCGCGGCTTGATGCAGCGGGAAAGCAATTTGAACATGTGCCGGTGACAGTGTCGGATTTCCGGCTGCACGGGGCGAATGCTTCCCAGAAGTATTTGGGGAAATCGAGAGAGATGGAGACTATTCTTGCCGCCGAGCGGCAGCACATAGAATCCCGGGCAATTCGCCGAGTCTATGGAGCTACGTTATTTGAGGATCCCTACCTAAACGGACTTGTTGATGGGATTTTGTGGATTGTCGCCAAGGGCTGGAAAGGTGTAAAGAAGTTGTGAAGGTAGGGTTCCACCGCCGGGGGAACCGAGCGAATGTGGGGAGAATGATTCTTAGGTAGGGTTCCACCGCCGGGGGAACCGAGCGAATGTGGGGAGAATGATTCTTAGGTAGGGTTCCACCGCCGGGGGAACCGAGTGAATGTGGGGAGAATGAATCTTAGGTAGGGTTCCACCGCCGGGGGAACCGCGCGAATGTGGGGAGAATGTTCGGTCCAAGAAAAGCCGTTCTGACACTTCTTGGTATCCATCATTCGCATCTCATTCGCCTGCGGCCCCGGCGGTGCCGCCCTACCCACTCATTCGCACCTCATTCGCCTGCGGCCCCGGCGGTGCCGCCCTACCTTTTGCCACCCCATTTGCTAGCGGCCCCGGTGCCGCTCTACTTGGTGAACATTCATGAAACCAACTCGGAAACGTCTTCCTCATGATCTGCCAAACTGGATTAATCCCACGCAGGAAGCGTTTTTCATCACGATCAATTGCAGACCTCGCGGAGTAAACCATTTAGCCAAACCTGAAATTTGGGAGTCGATTATCGAGGCCGTAACCTTCCGAGAAAGTCGCGGTGATTGGAATTGGAGATTGATTCTCGCAATGCCAGATCATCTTCACGGAATTGTTACTTTCCCTCAACAGTTTGAGATGAGAAAGTCTATCTCCGAATGGAAACGCTGGCTTGCCATCCGGCAGGGTATTGCCTGGCAAGATGGATTTTTTGATCATCGTTTGCGGTCGCTAGAAAGTGCGATCGAAAAGGCGAATTACATCCTATTGAATCCTGTAAGGGCTGGATTGGTGGAGAACCCTGCGCACTGGCCATATCGTAGAGAGTAATGGTAGGGTTCCACCGCCGGGGGAACCGCGCGAATGTGGGGAGAATGATTCTTAGGTAGGGTTCCACCGCCGGGGGAACCGCGCGAATGTGGGGAGAATGTTCGGTCCAAGAAAAGCCACTTTGACACTTCTTGGTATCCATCATTCGCATCTCATTCGCCTGCGGCCCCGGCGGTGCCGCCCTACCCCATCATTCACACCTCATTCGCCTGCGGCCCCGGCGGTGCCGCCCTACCCAATCATTCGCATCTCATTCGCCTGCGGCCCCGGCGGTGCCGCCCTACCCAATCATTTGCATCTCATTCGCTAGCGGCCCCGGCGGTGCCGCCCTACCTCATTTGCATCTCATTCGCTAGCGGCCCCGGCGGTGCCGCCCTACCTCATTCGCACCTCATTCGCAAGCGGCCCCGGCGGTGCCGCGCTACCTTAAACTCTACGCCCCATGCCTTCTTCCCTCTCCATTAGTGCTGTTTTTGCGACAATGAACCGAGCGCAAACCGCCGTTGCGTGTGTATTGGCGCTGGCGCGCCAAACGCGTCCGCCGGAGCGGGTGATTGTGGCGGACAATGTTTCGAACGATGATACAGTGGAAGCTTTAGAAAGTCTGCGTGATTTGCCTTTCATACTGACCGTCCATCGCATGGATGAGAATCGAGGGAATGCAGGCGGAGTAGAGGCAATCATGGATCGCGCTTTTGAAGAGGGAGCCGACGCTGTTTGGATTTTGGATGATGACTCTTGGCCGAGACCCCATGCTCTCGAAGCGATGGTAGCGGGTGAATGGGATCCGCGGGTGGTGCGGCATGCGTTGCAAATCGATCCTCAAACAAATCAATTCACTTGGCCATTGCAGGTGACGGACGGGAATGGTGGTTGGCAATTGATTTCTTCTGAATGCGAACTTCCCGCTGGCGACCGAATTCTAAGTAGGATTAGCTGGACCGGGGCGTTGATCCCCAAAGAAGTGCGAAATACCGTAGGTCCCGTAAATGGCGCCTTATTCATTCGCGGCGAAGATGAGGAATATCCATGGCGAATTGAACAGGCAGGCTTCTCTCAAGAAGCGATTCGCGGCGCTATTCTTGATCATCCTGGGCCTCAAAATGTTGTGCATTGGAGCATCTTCGGTAAAAGTTTTTTCCTCGAGCGTGGACTTGCGGACTGGAAGCTCTATTACAAAGTTCGCAACATGGTATGGTTGAAGAAACTTCAACGAGGTAGAAAAAACGCGTTTGCCATGGCTGCAACTTATTTCTTGGGGGTCATGATCATCGATGGACCTCAGCGAATCCCTCTAGTATGTCGGGCGATCTACCATGGATGGAACGGGCGCTTGGGAAAAATGCAGTCCAATGGCTCGTAAACCTTCAGTTCGCTCCTCAGCCGTTTCCAGTCATTCTTTCCAATCTACTTGGTTGATGCGAGTCAAGAAGTGCTTTTAGCTTCGGACTCCGGATTTGTCGAATTTTTGCAAAAACTAAAACCGCTACGAAGATTCCAATTGAGTCTGAAATAAGATCTACAATATCGGTTTGATCAAAACCATAACCAAATGCAACTTGAGCCGCCTCGATCAAAATTGCCATAATGACCATCAGTTGGATTGCAGGTCGCTTTCCTACGAGGCAGGTGATTACTAACGTTGGAAAGAATAAGAGCAACACATGTAAAATAGGTCTGAAACGTGCGAACTCCAATTTAAGGCGCAGAGCCATATCGTTCTTCTCAACAACACGTTCCACAGACTCCAAAGGCTTTCGAGTGATTCCGAGTGACGATTCAGGATTAAGTGGAGTGAATTCCTCGAATTCGGGCAATTTGACCGTTGGTTCATGAGAGGACGGATGGATCTGAAAAGGTTGCGAAAAAGAGCGAATCACTTTCCAAGGACCAGGGACTACAAAATAGATTCCCATCATGAGACAGATGAAACCAGCGAGAATTGGGCGAACCCAAAAATTGGCGTTAAATCCGATCAGATAGACTACCCAGCTAATCCATCCAAGCGCCAGTAGCCAACGCCCAATCCGCCACATCAGTCGCTCTTGAACGGCGATCGCTTCAAACTTGATCACACGCATTTCACCCGATACGCCGGAATTTTCAATCCGTAACAACGGATAGGCCGGTGCCCGATCTGGCCGAAGAACCAATTCATCTACATCTGTTTTTTGGTTATTACGAACTGACGAAAACTGATTATTTTCCCACGGCTCTTTTGCACCCGCTGTGTGCCACTCCATGATACATCGGCCATCCTTCCAATATTGGTGACCTGCAATTAAGTTGAGAGCCGTAGTTTGGATTTTAACTTGAAGCCATTGCTGGGGAGAAAGGTTTGGAAATTGCAATAAAGCAATTGGCACATTCCCATCTTTCCCGATCTTCAAACTCAATACAGCTCCGTCCGCAGTATCAATCCATGAAGCACCCGGGGACAAGGTCGTTGTCGGCCTTAAGTCTTCCAACGCGAATTGTCGAATACCAGGTATCGGTTCGAAGCGCAACTGCCAAAGAAGGAATAAAGCCGAATTGAGCGCCAAGAACGTTGCAATCAGAATCAAACGACGCATGAAGCGAAGAAGACATCAGAAAACCACAAGATTTTCAATTAATATTTGATGAAACAACAAGATTAAGATTTGCTGTGGTTCTTGTTCGACCGAAATCATAATGCTACTCAGTTTCACAACATTGTGAAACTGATCTTTTTTGAGTGACTTGTCAACTTTTGGGACCTTAAGCAGCTACACTGTAAGGCATCATTAAGCACCAATGTCGTTGAATTTTGGGGTTTACTTTAAAAAAAGTTCCCCAAGGCTCCACAAAAACAATGCAGCGTGAAAGGTCGCGCGATTGGTTAAATTAGCCCTCCACTTCCTCAAAATAAGCAAGACATTGTAAGACTTCCTGAGAGAAAAATGTTTTCATGGCATCATTTTTTCAAAAATTCTTTTTGCTTTCTATTGAATCACACCCTCAACATGACTTATACCCGAAGTTGTCGAGGCAGAAAAAATGCTTGCCTACGTTGCTTTCTTCACCTCCATTCTTCTGAATATTCGAATTAGATAATACTACTTTACAGTATCTTTGTTCTAACCATGTAATAATTAACTACGCGATTCAGTTGCGTCAAAATAGAAATTCTGATTCTTCGACGGCCTATCAGGATTTTAAAATCACAACTTGATAACTAGGTGATTTTAGAATCAGCACTGAATCATAAAAAACAAATTTTAGAATACTCGATCCGTGCTTTTTAATTCTTGGGAGTTTCTCTGGCTACTCGTTATTACCGTAGTGCTTTACTATCTGCCGTTTTCGCGGCAACGGAAGCTTCAGCAGATAGTTATATTGCTTATCGCGAGCGCTCTATTTTATGCATGGGAAGAGCCGAAACTCTTAATTTTACTGGGTGCTTCCTGCCTGCTCAATGCCTTCGCAGTAGAGAGAATTCTGTATTGGAAAAGCAAACAAAAGACCTCTGACCTTAGCCGAGCCAAGCAATGGCTGTGTTGGACAGTAGCATTAAACCTCGCATTTCTCGCATTTTTCAAGTATGCAGGTTTCCTATTTCACCTATTTCCAGACATCATTTTTCCGCCATTATGGAAAATTTGGCTAACAACGATTCCCCTTCCCATCGGTATATCTTTTTATACCTTTCAAGGTCTCAGCCTTGTGGTTGATGTATGGCGCGGAGAAATTAGTGAGGAAACCAAAGAACGACTTTCCGGCCAAGGTGCCAAACGGATTTTGTCACTTCGTGATACGGCATTTTATATTTCTTTCTTTCCACAATTGGTTGCCGGTCCCATCGTCAAGGCGCATGAATTCATCGACCAAATCGGCGCGAAACGCTATGCTGACATTGATTGGCTTACGGTGCGACGCTGCCTGATTCTCGGTTATTTCTTGAAAATAGTGATCGCGGACAACCTTGCTGAGCAAACGGGAGTCCTGACTCTTGGTGCCGCTCAACTTGCGGCTTCTGGGCCGATCAACCTCATGTCCTTGCTCTACGGTTACAGCTTTCAAATCTTTGCGGACTTCGGCGGATATTCATTAATTGCCATCGGCTTGGGAGCTTTGTTTGGCTACAAACTGCCGCAAAACTTCAATTCCCCCTATCTCTCCACTAGCATCACTGAGTTCTGGCGACGCTGGCATTTATCCTTGTCATCGTGGTTAAGGGATTATCTTTACATTCCTCTGGGCGGAAATCGAAAAGGAAGTGGCCGGACTTACTTTAATCTTTTTCTCGTCATGTTTCTCGGCGGTCTCTGGCACGGTGCAGCGTGGAAGTTTGCTCTTTGGGGAAGTTTGCATGGGATTTTCTTGGCGATCGAGAGACTCGCAGCAAGAAGAAATAGGGCAAAGGTCGCCGCGAATTCTGCATCAGTATTAGAAACGGCTATCCCTCACTCTTCCGGTATTTGGTCTAAATCATCGACAATTTCAATTTTGAAATGGTTCATCACTTTTCATTTAGTGACGGCCCTTTGGTTGACGTTTATGATGCCAGATATGGCAAGTATCGCGGCTTTCTTCCGAGGTGTGGTGAGCGGCAACACCGAATTTTCCGGACCTCCCATTTTTTCCCTAGCCTTCTACGGATCCGCAATCGTCCTATATCATCTGTGGGGCTGGGTAAATGAACAATTTCCAAGTCTAACAAAAAGAATGAGCCATTCATCGTTGGAGCCCCTTCTTCACGGATTGCTGATCTTCATTATTCTGACCAATCCCGGAGCTCCGCGAGGCTTTATTTATTTCCAATTTTGAACATCAGGAAAATTCAGTCCGATATTCTGAATCATCTGCGGTTTAGTGAATTGCAGACCATAATTTAAACTATTTTTACTGTGCGTTACGCTTTCACACTTCTTATCTCTTTAACACTTTGTGTGATGGCTCAGAGCGTCGCACTTCATGCCGTAGGCGGCCGCACTGCAAAAAGCGAATCGAACTTTTTCTCATCCATAGGCCGAATCCAAGCTGGGGCAAAGGGCGAACCTGAATTCATGTTTTTAGGTTCGTCGATAACGGGGCGTTTGCCCGATCGCACCCAAGGTTTTGAAGGCACGGCGAATATGGGCTGTGACGGCGGCAGCGCTGTGGATGTTCTACGCGCCATGGATCAAGGGATTCTACCGGCGGCGCCTCATCTTATCATCGAAGCCAACACCCTGCAACTTGCGCTCGATTCTAAACCCACCGAAATTGCTTCAGCGATGCGTGCCAAATGGTTCCAAGTGGGGCTACAAATTCCCAATTTGGCGGCTTACTCACGTCCGGCGGCATTTTTGTACAGCCAATTACTTGAGCTAAAAATTGGTAGCTTTCAATCTGATTCAAGGATGAAAGATCTCGGTGCAACGAGTCATCCCAGAATTCCAAGCCCTAACCGCAGATTAATATTGAGCGAGCACCAAACCCAGCTAATTTCCGAAGTCGGTGCAATTCTTGAAAGGCTGCGAAAGCGAGGGTCGGACGCGCTCATTATTTGGTTACCCCCAAGGCGCAGTGATGGATCACCCCCACCCGAGTGGATACTTGAACTTGCTCGAATCAGTAATGTCCCTTATTGGGATTTGGGTCAAGAAGCGGCGACCGGCACCGTGACACTCACCGACGGAGTCCACATGGCTCCGCCTAGTGCCTCGAGAGCGATGGTAAGCATGATCGAGGAGCTCAGAGCAAAACAATAGTTCTGTCGCCTGTTGCCTCATAAATCGAGCACACAGAAAGATTCCAAAGCGAAAGAAAGCGTTGCGTCGTAATTAGGACGCTACAGCGGCTTTTTTCGTTGTTGGTTTGCTGACACTTAGTGAGATGCAACCAATTTTGAACCGTTTGTTATTTAATTAAGAGAGTGGATTTGGGCTTCAAATTGAGCCGTGTCCCGGTAGCCGAGCGAGCGATGTTTCCGGTGGTAATTATAGAAGTAATCGATGCAATCGAAAATCTCGTAGCGGAAATGGAATGCTCCAAACCAATTTCTCCCACTGTGTCTTTTGAGAATTCTGATTAGACCGGGCATCGTGCTTGCTCTCCCATCCAATGATTATGAATTAACTCGTTAAGTAGATTGCATCAAGCCCTGCGGCCCCTTAGACGCACTGGGGAACTCCTCCACCAACACTATTTCGGGCAAAAGAGACAATGAATTAACTCATTCATCCTAGAAATTCATTTTAAGCAACAATCATGCTTTTCAGTGTGATCAAGATTTGCAAACTTTTCGGGTCCCTTTTGTTCCACCACTTCAGAAAATATGGCAGTTAGCCGCAAAGATTCATTTACCACTCAAGTTCTCCAGCTCAGCGATGCCGTTCTGGTATGGTTCGCATTTCTAATCGGCGGTCTCTTACGAAACGCTTTCCTAGGAATCGACGCCGAAAAAACCATGATGTCGATGAATTGGGTTCTCTACATCGCTGTGCCGTTTACTCCGCTAATCTTAGAACGCTTTGGATTCTACACCCATTTAAGGCATAAGACCGCACGCAGCGCTGTCTGGCAGTTGATGCGATCAGTGGTGCTTATTACCCTGTTTATTGGTCTGTTTTCAGTATTTGCTAAAGCTGGGGATGTTCGAAGACTCTCGCTCGGAATCGGTTTATTGTTGGTCTTTGCGATTTTGCTACTTCGAGATCGTGTTTTTCATAGTTGGCTTAGACGAAGGACAGAAAGTGAGTCAACCAAAGAAAGGGTGATCATTGCAGGCAGCGATGATGAAATGGCCGATCTCATGGCAGACTTGGACCCTGAAATCATCTCGGGATGGAGGATTGTTGATACCTTTGACCTCAGCAAACGCGATGTCACGGAACTCTTTGACCTCTTGAAAGGACAATCAGTGAGCCGGGTGATCATTTCAGCCAAAAATACCCAGTTCGAAACTGTGGCAAGGGCGGTGGAAGCTTGCGAATTGCAGGGTGTGGAAGCATGGATCGCCGCCTCATTTATCCGTACGCAAATTGCCAGGCCTGTGTTCGACACGATTGGTGAGAAGCCCATGCTTGTATTGCGCTCTACTCCTGAGCTCTCATGGGAGTTGCTATGCAAAGAAATTTTTGATCGCGTGGGGGCAGCCTCCATCATTTTGGCGACATCTCCATTCTGGCTTATCGCGAGTTTAGGGATTCGATGGAAAAGTCCGGGAGCGCCCATTTTCTTCTCTCAGATGAGAGCCGGACGTTATGGCCAACCGTTCCGGATGTGGAAATTTCGAACGATGGTCGCCAACGCAGAAGAGTTGTTGGAGGAAATCAAGCAACAGCATGGAAATCAAATGGATGGCCCGGTTTTCAAATTGGATCAAGATCCTCGAATTTTTCCGTTCGGCGCGATGTTACGCAAATTCAGTATCGATGAACTCCCCCAATTACTCAATGTAGTGACGGGTGACATGAGTCTCGTGGGGCCTCGCCCGCTGCCTATTTACGAAGTTGAGGCATTCAGCGAGTTTTCTCACCGGAGAAGACTCAGTGTAAAACCTGGGATCACCTGTGAGTGGCAGGTCGGTGGCCGAAATCAGATCACCAGTTTTGAAGAATGGGTGGAGATGGATCTAAAATACATCGATAACTGGTCACTCTGGCTTGATTTGCAAATTCTTCTACGCACCATTCCAGCAGTGTTGTTGGGTAGAGGCGCTAAGTAAATGATCACCGATTCAATTCTCTGGCACCCTGGCCAAGAATTTAAAATGGCGGACCGAGCTTTTAGCTTTGAAAGAATTTATCACTAAAATGCCCGTTTTTACCTCAATCTTTTTTGTCGTTGCACTCGTGATGGCCGTCACAGTAGGCGCTCAGACTCGTTCATGGACATGGGGACCTGCGATGTTGTCACTTGGGATTGCAACTCTCAGCGCATTACCATCTTTTTGGAAAAAAGATCAAAAGTTTGGCGATCTCTGGATGATCGCATTGGGGGGATTGGTCGCAACTTGGTATGCATGGCGAGCTTGGGCATCTCCCGTGCATGAGCTCGGCCAAGCAGATTTGTTATTACTTGCGGGTACTGTTGCGACTTACCTCTGCATAAGGGCAATCAAAGATCATACGATCGCGGAAGCGATTTTGATATGGGGAATCGTTTTACTATTATTAGCCAACATCGTGGTGGCCGGGAAGCAACTCTACATCGTTGGCTATGCGCCCATCTTTCAAAATCACACTGACTCTAGATGGGTCACTGGATTTTATTCGCATTACAATGAAGCTGCTAACTACTTTATTGCGTCTTCGATGATGGTCCTCGCTGCCGGATTATTCAGCAAGAATCATTTCACGATCCGGATCTTGTGGACACTCATTGCACTCGCAGGTTTGATTTGTGTTTGGTTCACTCATTCAAGGGGAGGAATCTTGGGAATGGCGCTTGCGCTTTGTGTCTTTATGGCAGCCGCGCTGGTGATCTGGAAGCGCAACAATTCGCGATGGTTTGCGCCGGTGCTGATCGCAATACCGATATTAGGTCTCGGAATTGGCTTCTATCTCATCAGTGGATGGCAAAATTCGCAAGAAGTGAGACATTCTGGTTCTGGAATTGAACAACTTTTCGATAATAATGCTCGGCTCTATTTCCTTGGCTTCGCACTTTCATGCATTGGTCTTCATCCATTCATCGGTGGAGGTAGTCGCAGTTTTAGTTGGGAATCCTTTCGCTTTGTGGATGCGAAAGCTCAAGGCGATATCGTTACCCATAAACCCGAACAAGTTCACAATGAATTTCTTCAAGCTGCTACGGATTATGGTCTCATTGGAGCGGGACTTCTCATCATCCTTCTCGGTGCCCTTACCACAGTCCTGATCATCAAATTGTTTTTGGATGATCGTCCAAATGATCGCAATGCTTCCGATGATGTTTGGCGAGTGGGAGCACTCGCGGCATTGGCAGGCATGCTGGTGCAATCCAGTTTCAGCTTCGTTTTCCATCTTTTCCCTGGCATTCTGCTTTTGGGTATTTGCTTGGGACAGATGGCAATCGCCTCTCGGGGAAAACAAAATCCGAGGCGACTGATCAGCTCCAAGACGATTTTATCACTCGCCGCAGTTGGATGCGCTATCTTGCTGATCCCATGGGGATGGAAAGGGACAAGGGTCACTCAAACTTTATGGCCGGTCTATTTTGGTGATCAAAACACGATTTCCGCCGAGATGAAAATCGATCAACTTTCGTCGGCGATTGTACTGTGGCCACTCTCTGATTTTTACCAAAAAAGGGCGATGAATTTTCTCGCTCTTGCTGAGCTTGAGTCGTCACCCACAACCGCGATTGAAGCAAAGGAGAATGCAATCTCAGATTATCAAGCAGCTTCCAGACTTCACCCCTTTGACCCGGGCTTTTTAATCAACCGTGCCAATGTTTTAAGCAGTCTGAAGCGTGATATCGAAGCGGAAGCGGATTACGCAAAAGGAATACGTCTTCAAGGTGGTATGGAACCCGCATTTCGCGGCCATCTATATTCAGCAATTCATTATTTAAAGAAAGGAATTGAACTGCTTAAAAATAAAGAAACTTCTCAGTCTGTTACTTCATTGGAAATAGCAGCAGCCCAAATTGAAACGGCTTGTGAAATGACGCATTGGGTTATGCCAGATATGAGAGATGTGAGGATTACCATTCATGAAACCTTGGGCGCAGCGCGAGAAGCTTCGGGCGACTTTCAAGGTGCGTTAAAGTCCTATGATTTCGCCTCCTCGTTCGATTATGGGAATCGTGCCCATTATCGGGCAGGCACATTGCTCGGGAGAATGGCTAATACTGCATGGAAAGCTCGGCGTCCTGAAGAAGCATTGGCTTTGTTTCTCAAAGCAAAATACCGAGTTTCAATCACGCGTGAATTTCCCAGTGGAGTAAGTCAAATCCAACGCGTCGAGTATCTCGCCTATTTAGATCAAACCATCGCATTCCTGCAGGCGGCAAAGGTGACACCGCTACCGGATAGAGAAGAGGATTAAAGTTTGATCTGATCCCAATTAATTTGTTTCTCTGAAAAATCCGTGATGAACTCACGGATTTTTTTGTCGGCCTCAGCTTCATTCACTTCCTCTTCGATCCATGGCAGTTTTCCAAACCACATCGAGACGGAAACATAAGCCCATCGTTGATCCATCCCAAAAACAATTCGATCCTTCATATCAATCAAGGTCCGGCCAATGTGATCATTCGTCACTTGATCATGACCGACAAAAAAGTAATAGGTCACGCAATTCAATTTCAAAAACTCGGTGCGTTCGTTGTTCGTTGGAATGGTCTGCACCGAAATCAATCGCCGAGTTGGAAACTGCCGACCGTTTGATAGCTTCAATGTCTGACTGGTCGATGAGGTGATACTATGCCCTTGTGCAGGCATGCAGCGCTCCGGGCGGTGAATGGAATTGTTGATATCAGCCCCGGAAAGAACCACTGATATATCAAGGCGATCTGGAATTGCATATCCGTCCGGGTTAAATTCACCGGGCCTAACTCTGAGGCAGATTGCCTTCGCGAACTTGGTATCAGCCGCCAAGGTGCCCAGTTCGGCTTCAGTTGGTGGTGTCGATTCGAGCCTCCATGCGCCCGAACTCTTTGGCATTTCCATATTCACGGCCGATTCCGCCACTTCGCCAGCGCTCGGCAGAAAGTAAATTCCGCTCAAAGTGCCAGCAACGAACAAGGGTAGTATCAACGCTTTGATATTCATAATTCCTAGATAGAAGGTGTGGATTCACCTGCACGCACCACGTTCACCCGTCGCAAGCTTTTCTGATTACTTTTTTTCCAAGGTAGGCCACCTTCCAGCAGTGAATGGATGACCAGTAACAAGATAAGTGAAATCGGATAGAACAAGAGCAGTCCTGACCAGTCATGCCAAGTGGTGCTCGCCCATTTATAATCTCCGTATTCGGCGATTACGAAAATTGAAATGACGCGCAGTGCGTTGCCCAGAATCGCAAGAGGGAAAGCGCATAAAAACAACAGGATTCTCTTCCACATCGCCATCTTAGCGATGAATGCCCATGCCGCCGAGATCATCAGAAGTGCCATCAGCGAGCGGATTCCGCTACAACCTGCCGCGATATCGAGTGGTTTCCAGTCGCCAGTCACCGGTAAAACCGTAGTGCCTTCGACGTAGGTTTCCACCCCTAGCAATCCGGAACCATGGTGAGCCATTGAGGTCGCCAGCAGTTGCAAATGAGTCGTTGCCTGTTGGAATGATGGGAGTGGGACTGCCAACCAGAAGAAGAATAGCGGAAACAGCAATATTTTAGCAACCTGCCAACCCCACAGAAAACAGGCGGAACCCCATAGGATAAAGGGTAGTCCCCCCAATGCGATCCGCGGCTGGAGGGTGCGAATTGCCGCGATGTAGAATAGCACACCAATCATGACGGCAAGCAGCCCCCAAGCGGTCCCCTCATTTGCCGCAGCTTTCAGATCTTTAAATTTATAAATAATCAAACCGGCGATCACGAAAGGAAACAACACTCCGTGTTCATAATCAGTTTCACCATTCCACGCGCTCCAGATCCACTGAAACGCGGAAGTATCGCGTCCTCCACCGAACTTGACCTCAAGCCCGTAAAACCAGTACACGACCGCTGCCGTAAGCAGTGCTGAGACCCAAATGGCGACATTTGTGCCATTTGAGCCAATTCCGCTCAGGCTAGGTTCTTGGGCTTCTTTATAGGTTTGAGACATTAATTACAAATAGGTTTCACAAATTCCAAGCAAAGTGTTGCCGAGGGACGCCACCCTGTCAACAATCCCATCGGCTTGTTTGTAAGCCCCTTCTTTTCATGAAAATTATTAGTGGAACTGCTCACCGCGCGCTCGCAGAGCGCATCGCCGAATCGGTCGGACAGCCCTTAGCGGATGTGACCGTATCGTCCTTTCCCGATGGCGAAACCGAGGTAAAAATTAACGAAAACGTGCGCGGCGCGGATGTATTCATCGTGCAACCGAGCTGCCCGCCCACCAATCATAACATCATGGAACTACTCATCATGGTGGATGCCGCCCGCCGGGCCAGTGCCGAGCGGATTACCGCTGTGATGCCGTTTTTCGGATACGCTCGGCAGGACCGGAAAGATCAGCCCCGTGTGCCGATCACTGCGAAGCTCGTCGCAAATTTGCTCACCTCCGCAGGTGTCAACCGCGTGCTCACGATGGACCTGCACGCTCCGCAAATCCAAGGATTCTTCGATATTCCAGTGGACCATCTTTACGCCAAATCCGTTCTCATCAGCTACCTCCGCGAGCGCCACCCGGATACCACCAACCTCACCGTGGTCTCACCTGATGTGGGCGGAGTGAAAATGGCGCGCGCTTATGCCGATGCCCTAGGCGCCGAACTCGCCATCGTTGCCAAACACCGCGTCAGCGCCACCCGCGTCGAGGCGATGAATGTCATCGGCGAAGTCGAGGGCCGCGATGTGCTGCTGGTGGATGATATGACCGAAACTGCCGGCACCCTGACTGCGGCCGCAGAAATCCTACACAAACACGGCGCAAGAAGGATCTATGCCGGAGTTTCCCACGCCATTCTCGCGGATCTCGCGCACCAGCGGATTCGAGACTCGGCCATCGAAGAAGTGATCACCACGGATTCCGTGCCCCAAGCTGCGGGTCCTAAAGTGCAAGTCGTCGGAGTCGCGCCATTATTGGGAGAAGCCATCCGCCGAATCCACGACGGGCATTCCATCACCTCGCTTTTTTCCGTGTAGATCCGCGATTGCCACAGGATTTGAGCGAACAAATTTTTGACAAGCGCTAATTCTCCCGCTACATCCCCCTCCCCGTCCTGGGTGCACTTATCCCCGGCGGACATCATTACTAACGACAATACAGTCATGGCCAAAAAGACACTACTCAAAGCAGCTCCACGCCTGCGCACCGGCTCCGGCCGCCTCAATCAAATGCGCCGCGAAGGCTGGTTACCCTCCGTCATCTACGGAAAAGGAACCGAAAACATCAATCTCAAAGTGGATGCGAAGACCTTTGCTGACCTACTTGCCCACAGCAGCTCGGAAAACATCGTTGTCAATCTCCAGATTGAAGGCCAAGGCACACGCCTCGCTTTCCTTCAATCCATCCAGCACGATCCACTTTCCGGAAAGGCACTTCACGCCGATTTCCGCTCCATCGATGAGAAGACCGCCATCACCGCCCACATCCCTACGCACCTCAATGGTGAATCCGCAGGTGTTAAAGCAGGTGGCCTCGTCGAGCAATACGTGCATGCCATCGAAATCACCTGTCTTCCTAACGAACTCCCAGAAACTCTTGAAGTTGACATTAGCCATCTTGAAATCGGTGACTCTCTCCACATCGGGGATATTACTTATCCATCAGGAGTGAAGCCTACTCATGCGGACGACGTGGTCGTCGCCCACATCGGCAAACCTGGTGCTGCGATTTCGGAAGAAGCCGCTGCCACCCCGGCCAAGTAAGGAATCTTATCGGGTCTTCTTAAAAGTCGTCCGGTCTGCGAAAGTGGGCCGGGCGATTTCCTTTTTAAACCTTGGTCTTTCGTCTCAAATCATTGTCTTCACCTGATATTTTAGGACCGGATGAGTAGGGTATTTACCTATTGTCGCCCTCAAATTTATACAACAATATCGAGTCGTTCGCAGAACTCAGTATTGTGATTTACCAAAGAAAATAGTAATTCGCTGATATTTAAATTTCGAATTTCATACGGATCCATCGAATCTCCAGAAAAATAAACCATATACAACTAAACTAACCCTTAATTCCTATGTTACATTACACCATTGTATTTATTATCATCGCCTTGATCGCCGCATTTCTTGGATTCGGTAGTCTTTCCGGTCTTGCCGCCACAGTCGCACAGGTTTGCTTCGTAATCTTCCTCATTCTTTTCGTAGTCTCGCTGTTACGAGGTAAGAAGATGTAAAAATTCCGATTATAAGGGGTAAATTATTTGCCCCTGCATTCTTTAGAACGAGATAGATCATTTCCATCGTCAGGTATTTCCATTCATCCATTCACCGATGTTTAAAAATGCAGCATAATCTCGCAACTCCACCCGGCCTTGATCCTTTGGATGCATGCGAGTGCGGCAATCCACTTTACTCGCACAATACTCAGTGCGTGGCTTGTGGAGCGAGTGTCGGGTTCGACCCCATATCACAAAAGATTGCTTCATTTAAACAGGATCCTGAGACAGGCCACTGGCAAACCGCAGTTCATGGTCTTTCCACGCAGGAATTTCGACCATGTAGCCAGCGAGTGACAGCATGCAATTGTAACTGGATGCTCGATGCCAATTTATCAGGAGAAAATTGCCTCTCCTGCCAGATGACGCAGATTATCCCTCAACTGGATGTTCCCGGGAATGCCGAGCTGTGGGCCAAGGCCGAAATGGCGAAGCGCCGGATTCTTACGCAACTTTTGCGTTTAGGTCTGCCAGTCACAAGTAAAGCTACCTCCCCCACCGGTCTGGAATTCAGGTTCATGGCATCCATGCCGAACGAAATGATTTTAACCGGACACGAAGATGGAGTCATCACTCTCAATATCAAAGAGGCGGATGATTCCGAGCGTGAAGCAATGCGCGAGATGATGGGTGAGAAATATCGCACGCTTGCTGGCCACATGCGCCATGAACTCGGGCACTATTATTGGGACCTCTTGAGTCGTGATGACTCATGGTTGCAAAGTTTTCGGAAAAACTTCGGAGATGAGAGGGTGAGTTATGATGAAGCCCTACATCTTCATCACCAGAACGGAGCTCCTGCAGATTGGGATCAAACTTATATTTCCGCTTACGCTTCAAGCCATCCATGGGAAGACTGGGCAGAGACTTTCGGTCATTTCCTCCACATCGAGGAGGGTCTTTGTCTTGCCAAGCACTTCGGCCTCGAGCCGAATGCACTGCGACTCTCCGCAGCAAAATTCACCACGGCAGCACTTCCCGCAGAGTTGAATCGTGAAGCAAGCGCTGGTTTTATTGACGACGTCAATCGCTGGATTCGTTTAAGCTTACTCATCAACGAGCTTGCTGAAGGTCTTGGCCAACCCCATCCATCACCATTTGTGCTCAACGTTGCCACTGTTGCTAAACTTTGGCAGGTGCACTCCTCGCTTCAGAAACTCCGGGCAGAAGTTTGAAACTCAGTAACTATTAGATGTCAACGGTGTTGGGATTGCAATCACTTGCATTCCAGCGCGTTGGGCAGAGAGGATGCCGGCAGGCGCATCTTCCAAGGCAAGACATTTGGTGGGATCCACCCCTAATAGATGAGCAGCACGCAGGAAAATATCCGGTGCTGGCTTACCTTCAGCCACATCGTCAGCAGTCACCACCTCGTCGAACCAATCCGAGATACCGACGATTTTGAGGGTTTTCTCAATCACCATTCGCGAACCGCCTGTGGCGATTGCCATTGGCATTTTCCCACGGAGTGACTCCGCAAAGTTCGCAACTTCCTCGATTAATGTGACGGTGTTAAGACGTTTCAAAAACGCTTCCCGCTTGGCAAATGCCACGGCAGCGGGATCAAGTTTCAAGTTATATTCGTCATTGAGCTCTACTACAATATCGAGAGTCGGTCTGCCACCCATAGCGAAGAACACATCTTCTTTGAAGATTCCGCCCGCGCCATAGAGGGCAAGTGCCTCGCACCATGCGTCGAAGTGGGCTGGCATGGAATCCACCAACGTACCATCGCAGTCAAACACTACGGCTTCGAAGCCGCCTTGAGGAAATGAAAATGATCCGATAGATGCCATAGCGGCACAGGAAATAGAGTTAGATCCGCGGCTTGGCAAGCCCACCCTTGGTATAAACCTAAGTTTTCTTGGCGGTCGTTACCAATCTGGCCGCTGTGATGGAATCCATCGATCATTCAAAAAACTCCATCTGCGGATTCTCCTCGCTGGGATCCTCGAGTCTCACCCCCACACCCAGAAGTCTCACGCCCCGGTTGTTTCCACGCCGCCATGCTTCTGTGAGCAATTCCTCAAAAATAGATGGATCTAACAAGTGGCCGCCGCGCTCCGCTGTCGTCCGATTAAAGTCTGCAAACTTCAGCTTCACCACCAACGAACGGACGACCCGATTCGCGTGTTTCATACTGAGATCCGCAGTGAGTTCCTCCACCATGGTCCGCAACGGGCAGATCAATTCCGGCAACGCATGGATGTTATCTTTGAAGGTGGATTCACTGCTCACCGACTTGCGGCTCCGATCCTGCCTCACCGGCCTATCATCGAGCCCACGGCAAAGGCTCCACAACTCCAAGCCCCATTTTCCGAAGCGTTGGGAAATTTCGATCTGATCGAGTTCTTGTAAATCGGCACATGTTTCCACCCCAATGGCAGAAAGTTTTTCTTTCATCTTATGACCTACACCCGGCAAACGGCCGACTGGGAGAGCGGTGATAAATTCAAAAATCGCGTCTGCTGCCACCTCTTTCTGGCCATTGGGTTTATGCCAATCCGATGCAATCTTGGCGATCAACTTGTTGGTGGAAATTCCTGCCGATGCGGTCAATTGCGTTTCTTCAAAAATCTGCGCCCGGATCTCCCGTGCGATGGCCACGCCACTGCTTTGTAAATGGGAGACATCGAGGTAAGCCTCATCCAATGACAATGGTTCGATCAATTCAGTGAACCTGCCAAAAATTGCCCGGATTTGCGAACTCACTGCCCGATAAAGTTCGAACTGCACTGGCACCAATCTTAGATGAGGGCAGAGTTCCAAGGCTTTGAATACCGGCATCGCCGAACGACAGCCGAATTTTCGCGCTTCGTAATTTGCAGTCGTCAGCACACTCCGGCGATCGTTGCCCGCGACGGCAAGCGGCTTACCCCGCAGCGATGGATCTTCGCGTTCTTCGATGGCGGCGTAGAAGCAATCCATATCGATGTGGATGATTTTTCTCACGTCGCCGCCAAGGTGAACTTGGAATGATGATGGTGCATCAATTCAAATTCGAATTGTGATGAATTTTCGCAAAGCCCACAAAATGACCAATCATCACAATTGTCTAAAATCACAACGGCCCTCGGATTTCTCAGAGGACCGTTGGAAAATTGAACTAACTTCGTTGATTAGTAGTTATACTGTAGCGAGAAGTTGAACTGCCCACCTTTATCCGCTTCTTCATCCGGAGATGAAATCGGGATCGCATAGTCCAACGCAAGTGGCAGCGGACTGATCGGCAATTTGAGCCTCAGGCCGATACCCACATCGCTATAGATGTCATTGGGTGCGATGTCCCAGCTACCGGAATTTACAAAGCCGGTATCGGTGAAGACCGCAGCCCGGATGGTTTCGATGATTGGAACGGTATATTCCAGCGAAATGTAGCCGAGGGAGTTTCCACCGAAAACTTCGTCCGTAAATCCAGAGTCGCGAGGCCCGATGTCACGGAACTCGAAGCCACGCAAGGTGCGGCCACCACCTAGGAACATACGCTCGAAGATCGGGACATCATCACCATTGGTGCTATCGACAAACGCAAGCTCGCCACTTACCGAAACAATCGAATCCCATTTAAGATTCCAATGCTTCTGGCCTTGGGCGGAGAAGGTGACGGTGTTCACATCACCACCGACGACGGTTCCCGCGAGAGTGAGGCCGATATCGACCTTGTGGCCACTGCGGGGCTGAATCCCGCTATCCCGGGTATCGTAGAGGAAATTGACTCCCAAAGCGCTACGAAGATAATCTCCGCCGATGTTTTCTTGTGAAAGCGCAGAGTTATCACCTGTGCCAGCATAATCGCTCGATTCCACTTCGGAATCGATTTCAACATTTTCCAAACGGTATTCACCCCGGATGGAACTCTTTGGCCCGAGCGGTTTACGCAGCGACACTGCGGCACCGAAATTTGTCTGCTCGTAGAAATCGCTGAAATAAGTGGATTGTTTATAAAAAACCTCACCGCCAAGAGCGAGCTGTTGATCCATGAACCATGGTTCGGTGAGAGACATGCTGAATTCCGAGCGTTCGGAACCCGCGCGGAGACTCATGGCGAAGCGTTGGCCGCCACCCGTGAAGTTCCATGGATTGAACAAATCAAAGTTTGCCTGCTCAAGGGTGACAAAGCCCACGATGCTATCAATCGAGCTGAAGCCAAGACCTACGCCTACCGAGCCAGTCGCTTTTTCTTCGACCAATACATTCACATCGCGATAGCCGGAACCACCAGGCGAGCCCGTGGTCTGCACTTCACTGAAGTAGCCGAGGTTTTCCAGACGGGCCTTGGTGGTATCCAGCTCTACGGAGTTGAACATATCACCCGGCTTGAGCGGAATTTCCCGGCGGATGACCTTATCCTTGGTCTTGGTATTGCCGGTGATGTTGACCCGGCCGACGCGGAAGCGGGAGCCTTCGGTCACGCGGTAGGTGATGCTTACCCGGTTAGGGCCGGCATCGCGGATATCTGGTGTGATCAACGCATCCGCATATCCACGCGAGCCGTAGAAGCTGCGAATCATCGTAATGTCATCGCGCATTTTCTTGGAAGAATAAGCATCGTTTCCATTCAGAGTGAGCGATGGATAGAGCTCCTCAGGTTTGAAGACACTCATTTTGCCAAATCCGACTCCCGAGACAGTGTATTTTTCACCTTCATTGATCGGGATGACGAGATCGACGCGGCCATCGCCCACAGGATCGCGGCGCATGCCGGGGCAGCTTGCACGGAGGTAGCCTCTGCTGCGGTAGAAATCGAGGATGGCATCCAGATCGGAATCCAACTGGTTTGATTCAAAACGCCCGGACTTGGTAAGCCATGAGAACCAACCTTTTTCCTTGGTTTTCATCTCCTTGCGAAGCTCAGGATCGGTGAAGGAGTTATTGCCTTCGAAGCGGATTTTACGGACCTCGTTTTTGGATCCCTCGTCGATGACGAAAATTAGGTCGGAGAGACCTTCTTGACCGGTGGCTTGGGTGCGATGGCTGACGGTTACATCGGGGTAGCCGTAACCTTGATAGTATTTTTCAAGATTGCGGCGGGCTTCGAGGATTTCTTCATCGCTCAGAGCGCCGCCGGGCTTCATTTTGGACTCCTTGGCGAGCTTTTGATCAGAGAAAATTGAGTTTCCGACAAATCCCACGCCACCTAGGCCGGGGCGGGTTACCACCTCGGCGATGAGCCTCACACTGCCACCTACGGGCTCAGCGAGAAAGCGGACATCGTCCACAAGCCCGGATTCATAAAGTGCCTTGATATCACTATCGAGATTTTCCGAACGATAGGGCGAGCCGGATTTTGAAGCCATCAAATTTCGCAGCCGCGCTTCATCCACCGTCTTCGCACCACGGTAGCGAATGGCCACTTCTGAGATATTTTTCCCCTCAAAGTCTTGCGCGTGCAATGTTCCCGCCATCGTGACGATGGCGAGTGAGGTGAGGGCGGCGAACTGGCCCACACCGCGCGGCATGAGGGATGAGGGATTGATGGGAAATCGCATGCGGTTAGGAAACACGCCTGATAGAGCCTGTTTCGCCCCCGATTCGTCAAGGTCAATAGCGGCGGGACACGTCACTTTTTTCTAAATCTTTGGAGATTTGTGAAATTTCTTTCAAATCCCCTTCCCCATCCGCCTGGCACTAATGATCTCTTGACCGGGTAGAATCGCTCCCCACTTTCGGGGTATGGCAAGGACAATACTCCTCATTGGGGGCAATTCAGGAATCGGGCTTGAGACAGCGCGACTACTCAAGGAGGAGGGAACTACGTTGATCGCCGCAGCACGTACGCCGCAACGGCTGGCGGAGCTGGGGATTCCGGTGCAGCCATTTGATGCGTTGAATCCGGGGCCGCTTGAGCTGCCGCCCGTGCTTGATGGCCTTGTGTATTTCCCCGGAAGCATCTCGCTGAAGCCGTTCCACCGCTTCACCCAGGAGGATTTCACCAATGATTTCCGGATCAATTGCCTTGGTGCCGTCGCCGCAATCCAGGCGGCTTTACCGGCATTGAAAGCGGCTGAATCTTCCTCCATCGTGCTATTTTCCACGATCGCGGTAGCCCAAGGCTTGTCATTTCACGCCTCGATCGCCGCGGCCAAGGGTGCGCTTGAAGGGCTTGCGCTCTCACTCGCGGCCGAGTTTGCGCCGAAGATCCGGGTGAACACCATCGCGCCCTCCCTCACCGATACCCCGCTTGCTGGGAACCTTCTGAATTCGGATGCAAAAAAAGAAGCCTCTTCTAAACGCCATCCGCTCCAACAAGTGGGCAATCCGGCCGATATCGCCAAGCTCGTGGCATTTCTGCTTTCGCCCGAGTCTAAATTCATGACCGGCCAAGTGCTGCGCCCCGATGGCGGGCTTTCCTCAGTCCGCACATTTTAATATGCAAACTTTGAACGTTGCCTCACTTGCGGGCATGGAGAAATTGGCGCGTGTCCAGCTCGCCACTTCCCTCCCGGGCATCAAACCGATCAGCCTGATTGGAACAATCGATGGTGAGGGGCACACCAACCTAGCACCTTTTTCCAGTATTCTCCACTTGGGTTCCGAGCCTGCACTATTAGGCATGGTGAGCCGGCCAGACCTCGTCGAGCGCCACACACTCTCGAACCTGATTGAAATTGGAGCATGGACGATCAATCACCTTCATCCGGAAATTGTCGCCATGGCCCATCAGTGCTCTGCTCGCTATCCGAGAGAAGATTCGGAATTCACAGCCACTGGATTGACGCCACATTTCGAGGAGGATTTCCCGGCTCCGTTCGTGAGTGAATCCCGCTTCCGCATCGGCCTAACCTTGGAGGATTTAATCCCGATCCCGGCCAATGGCACGCAACTCATCGTCGGGCGAGTGGTGCTCATCCAGCTAGCGGATGGGCTGCTGCTAGACCATGGCGGCATCGATCTCTCGAAAATGGAATGCGTCGCCTCCTCCGCCTTGGACACTTACTTCACCGCGCAGCCGCTTGTGCGCTATCGTTATGCCAAGCCCGACCAAGCGCTCACTGAAATCTAATCATCATGGAGGTCTCCCTCGTATATCCTCACCAGCTTTTTAAAAATCATCCTGCGCTTGCGGTCGGGCGCGCTGTCTGGCTCATTGAAGATCCATTATACTTCGGCAATGATCCGCACTGGCCCACCGCCATGCACCAACAGAAGCTCATGCTCCACCGGGCATCCATGAAGGGCTATCAGGCAGAGTTAACAAAATTTGATTATACAATTCACTATATCGATAACCCGCCAGGCAGCTCCATCGACAGTGCCGAATTATTAGAATCCAAGCTTCCGAAAAAAATCACCCATCTCCATCTGGCAGATCCGTCGGACGATCTATTAATGAAACGGGTGCTGCGTTTTGCCGCCCGGCGGAACATTCAGCTCATTGTTTATCCTTCGCCCAATTTTATCAGTCCGCCGGAATTTCTAAAAACCCATCTTGATGCCAAAAAACGGCCTTTCATGGCGAAATTCTATGAAGCCCAGCGGAAGCGCTCCCACATCCTCATCGAAGAAGATGGATCTGCCAGCGGCGGAAAATGGTCATTCGATACGGAGAATCGCGCCAAGCTGCCGAAAGGTCACGTCCCACCGCGCGAGCCATTGGCGGCAAAAAATGCTCTCACCCGCGAGGCGGCAGCTTATATCTCCGAGCGATTTCCTGATAATCCCGGATCGATCAAGAGATTCCGCTGGCCTGTCACTCGTATGGATTCGGAAGTATGGTTAGAGCAATTTATCAATGAGCGGTTAGAGAACTTTGGCATCTATGAAGATGCCATTTCCACCGAGCATGCTTATCTATACCATGCAGCGATCACACCGATGCTCAATATCGGCCTGCTCGATCCGCAAGAGATCATTACCCAAGTGATGAAAAGAGCAGGCAAGGTGCCGATGAACTCTCTGGAAGGCTTCATCCGCCAAGTAATCGGCTGGCGGGAATTCATGCATGGCATCTATCAATTCCGTGGCCGTGAGATCCGGAAGAAGAATTTTTGGAATTTCGAGACACCGTTGCCCAAAGCATTCTATGATGCCACCACCGGAATCCCCCCGGTGGATCGCGTGATCCGGCAGCTCTTGGATGATGGCTATTGCCACCACATCGAGCGGCTGATGATCCTGGGGAATTTCATGCTCTTATGTCGCATCAAGCCGGATGATGTTTACCGCTGGTTTATGGAGATATTTGTCGATTCCTATGATTGGGTGATGGTGCCGAATGTATATGGGATGTCCCAATTCGCGGATGGTGGAACTTTTACCACCAAGCCCTATCTATCAGGCTCGAATTATGTGCTCAAAATGTCTGACGAGCCGAAGGGTGAATGGTGCAAGATCTGGGACGGGCTGTTCTGGACCTTCATCGGTGACCATCTGCCATTTTTCCTTAAAAATCCGCGACTCTCGATGATGGCGCGCAACTGGGAGAAGCAATCCGCCGAGAAGCAAGCCGCCCACCGCGCAGCGGCGGATGGATTCCTCAAGGGCCTGGAGTAGGGAAAAGAATGATTGGAATTTCCTCATGCTGAGCGTTGACTCGGGGCAGAACTTCTCATGCTTGCATTCTCCTCATGCTGGAATAACAGCCGTCACTCGGATGGTGAAACAATGATCGAAGAGATCGTCGATCTGGGTTTTACCCGGATCGAACTTTCTCATGGAATGACCATCGCTAAACTTCCCGGCATCCAAAAAGCCTTCCAACGAGGGATTTTCAAATGCGCGGGAGTTCATAATTATTTTCCCGCTCCCGTGGAGGTGATGATCGATGCGCCGGATGCCTACGAATTCACCTCTCACCGCCCTTACGAACGCCAGCGGGCGATGGAATTGACGTTGCGGACACTCGAAGTGGCAGCGCAATTTAACGCCGAGTATTTGGTGCTTCACATGGGATCGGCACCGATGAACACGCAAAAATTCACTAAAGCGCTCACCGCCAGCGTGTCACAGGGAGAGCAACATCAGCCCGACTACATCAAAGCGAAATTGGCTTTCATTAAAAAGCGGGAAAAACTCGGCCCTCTCTATTATGAACGCGCGATCGCCGCTCTCACCACCATCGCAGAACGCGCAACCGAACTCGGCGTAAAGTTGGCGATCGAGTCTCGCTCGCGTTTTGAAGATATGCCCACTGAGCGCGAGATGCTCGCCCTGCAGGACCATTTCGCGGATCATCCATGGATCGGATACTGGCATGATTTCGGCCACGTTCAGCTTAAGCACAATCTTGGGTTGTTAGATCATCACGAGTGGTTGGAAAAAATCGCGCCCCGGATCATCGGCGGGCATGTGCATGATGTGGAGTGGCCCGCGCGAGACCACCGGGTGCCGTATTTTGGAACGCTCGATTACGCGCCGCTTTTGAAATTTTTCCCGCCGGACTGCCCATTGATCTGGGAACTCAGCTCTACCCGTGACGCGGGGGAAATCCGGCTGGCGTTGCAACGCTGGAAGCAAGAGTTTCCGGAGCGCTGCTAGCTTCTGCGCCTGCCTGCGTGAAATTTCCCGGTGGGTCTTGCGTTCAGCGCCTTCTTCCACTACTGCAAGCGCCTATGATTCGCTTCTCACTTTTTGGAATCCCCGTCAATATCCAGCCGTTCTTCTGGCTTACCATGGGCTTCCTGAGTGGCAGCTTCAATGTCGATTCCACCCAAGGACTGATCAACATGCTGCTTTTCATCATCGCAGGCACGATCTCGATCCTCGTCCACGAATTCGGCCATGCCCTCACCATCAAATCCTACGGCTTACCCACCAGCATCACACTGGAAGCATTCGGTGGTTACGCGAGCTATCCGGCAGGTGTTCTGAGTCGGAAAAAAAGTTTTCTCGTCACTGCGGCGGGTCCGGCAAGTCAGCTTCTACTGGCGTTGCTTGTTTATCTCTTATTGCAAAATCTTCCGAGGCAGTCGCTGAATGCAAATGCTGAATACTTTTTAAGCAGACTCATCCTTATCAGTGTTTTTTGGGCGGCTTTGAATCTTTTACCCATCATGCCGCTGGACGGCGGCCAACTTCTGAATGCCATCCTCGGGCCCAAGCGTTTTAAAACCACCCTTTGGGTCACCATCATCACGGCTGTCGTCGTGGGCTCCGCGATGTTTTATCTGTTCGGCTTTGGGGCGATCTTTTTCCTGCTTTTCCTCGGGTATTTTGCCTACCAAGCATACAAAGAACTTCAGGAAAACAAGTGGCGGTGAGTTGGGGCAGTGAATTGGGGTCTTGGAAGTCACTTCTTTTCTTTGGCTCTGGCCGAGGCGAGGCGACGCAGCGCTGGTAGCCAATCCGAGGTTTTGCGCTGACGACTCACCAGCCACAACACCAGCCCGGCGATCACGATTCCCCAAAACAGCGTGAGCCTGTAGCCGGGCAGGGTTGTGTTGATCCAGAAAATGCCAGCAAGGGCGACGAGTGGCAGGAAAATGCCGACCAGTAAAACCAAGCGTTGGCCAAGTTTCCCGAGTTGAGTGACTGCGCGAAGTTGTTCCTCGTGGTTCTGTGCAGTCCGGAATTCCAAGTGGATCCGCGCATCTGCGAGGAGCAACTCTGAGGCACGTTCCAGTTCTCTGGCACGGTCTCGCAAACTTCGGATATCTCGATCGTCCGGCTCGAAGGCGAGCGCTTGTTCGAGTGCTTGGGCGAGATTCCGCGCGGAGTGACTCAGCGGACTGGCGTGACGAAGAACGTCGAAAATCCGGGCGGCAGTGTTTGCTTGTTCCAGTGCTTTCTGATGGCCATCGATGACGGCATCGTAGCGGGCTAGCAGCTCGGAAACCTCGTTGATGCCCGGGCCACCGGGCTGAGTCCAACGACCATCGCTGCGTTTCCAGAAGAACCATGCCTCGCGATCCACAGTGCCGGGCTGCGGTACTTCGTGAAGAACCAAGAGCAGCTCGATGGTCCCTTCCATGCAGCGCTGGTGGCCGGGGCGGCTGCTCAATTGTTCCTGCAACATCGGCTCAAGCTCGAAGTGTGGGGGTAATTTTAACAATTCCAACTTGGCCATGACGGGGAAAGTATGGCCATCCGAAGTGGCTTCTGTCACGAATTGACCAAGTTGATTTGAAAAAACATCGTCAGGAAATTTTGACTACGCTTCCCAGCTTCGGTTGGTTGCTGGTGTTTGTGCTGGTGCCGAGCTTATTGGTGCTGGCGATCGCCTTCCGTGAGACAGACCCTGCGGGCGGAATCGGCAACGGCTGGACACTGGCGCAATTTCGAATTTTCGGCGATAAAAGCATTCACATTCTACTCTGGCGGACGCTCTGGATCAGCGCGCTGACGACTGCTATCTGCCTGATTCTGGCACTGCCAGTGGCATGGTTTCTTGCACGCATGAGCGCGCCATGGCGGTCGCGTTTGCTGTTGTTGATCATTGTGCCGTTTTGGACGAATTTTTTGATCCGGGTATTTGCGTGGAATCAAATTCTACACTCGGAGGGCGGACTGGCGCGATTTCTCCGGGGAGTGCACCTACTGGGCGAGAATGATTCGTTGTTGTTCAACTCGGGCGCGGTGGTGTTGGTGAGCGTCTATACCTATTTACCATTTGCGATCTTGCCCTTGTATGCGGCGGCGGAAAAATTCGATTTTGGATTACTGGAGGCGGCCCGCGATCTGGGGGCGAGCTCATGGCAGGCCTTCACCGGGGTGTTTCTTCCGGGCATCCGCAAGGGGATCAATACGGCGCTGTTGATCATTTTCATCCCGATGCTCGGTTCCTACGTGGTGCCGGATCTGATCGGTGGCACGGATGGGCAGATGATCGGAAATAAAATCGCCCAACGGAATTTCAGCGATCGGAATTTACCTGCGGCTTCGGCGATGGCGGCGGTCCTCAGCTTGTGCGTGTTGGTGCCGATGGCCCTGCGGCGGCGTGAGAGTGAGAATCACTCGAAATAGGTATCCCCGTGTTCATACGGCGGAGCACAGCAACATAGAAACCGCAGCGAAGTGGTGGCGCGGATCTGATGCCAAGCGCCAGCAGGAATGAGGATGGCATCGCCCGGAGTGACTTCATTTTCCACTCCATCGATTTCCATCATCCCGTTACCTTCAAGCAGATAGTAGAGTTCCTCGCTGACGCGGTGGTAGTGCCGTTCTGTGGCACCGCCCGCCGGGAGGGTGGCCTCCGCGAGGCTTTGCTGGGAGACGGGGGCGTTCGATAAATCGAGAAGACTGCGGATGGTGGAGCCGTCCTTGGTGGTGAAGGGTTCTTGCTGGGCGCGATTGCGAATGATCATGGGCAGAGGAAATCATTGATCGCGCTGGAGATCAACTGGACATGCGCGGCGGTTGTTTCATGCTTGGGGCATGCCGAGTGTAAGAGTCGATTTAGCGGAGAGATCCTATGAGGTGCTGGTCCATGCGGGAGCGCTGGAACGGGCTGGGGAGTTGATTTCCGCTGCGGGATTGGGCGGAAGACGTGCGGCGGTGATCAGTGATGAAACGGTGGCGGGATTTCACGCAGCGGCACTCATGGAATCGCTGGAGCAGGCTGGTTTCCGGCCGACATTGCATACAGTGCCAGCGGGAGAAGCCTCTAAATCACTGGAAAAGCTGGAATCCCTGTCCCGCGAAATGATCCGTGCCGGGCATGACCGGAAATCAATGGTGGTGGCACTGGGCGGCGGAGTCGTGGGTGACTTGGCAGGATTCGTGGCGGCTGTGTTTTATCGTGGAATTCCATTTGTGCAGATTCCTACGACCATTGTGGCGCAGGTGGATTCTTCCGTGGGCGGCAAGACCGGAGTGAATGTGGCGGAGGGGAAAAATTTATTGGGTGCCTTTCATCAGCCTAAGTTAGTGATCGTGGATCCACAGACCTTGCGGACTTTGCCAGCGCGCGAGTTTCACGAAGGCTTCGCAGAGGCGATCAAGCATGCAGCGATCCGGGACGCGGCGATGCTGGATGATTTAGCAATACTTGATCCACGCAGCCGCGAGGTTCCAGCGGAATTGATCGCGCGGAACATCGCCATCAAAGCGCGGGTAGTGGAAGCGGATGAATACGAAATGCTGGAAATCCGCGCGTTGCTGAATTTCGGCCATACCATCGGCCATGGGATCGAGGCATCATTGCCATACGGTCGGATGCTCCACGGGGAAGCGATTTCGCTAGGAATCCGCGCGGCGCTGAAAATCTCAGAGAGCCACGCCGGTCTGAGTGAGGTAGAGAGCGAGAAAGTGCTCAAGCTTCTCAAGCATTATCAATTACCACTGGTGCTGCCGCCGGAAATTGCTACGGAGAAGGTGATGGACAAGCTGGCACGAGATAAAAAGTTCTCAGCTGGTGAAATCCGATTTGTGGCGCTGCAGGCTTTGGGCGTGGCAACGGTGATCCGCAATGTAACAGAGGCAGATCTGCGAGGCGCAATCGAGGCGCTGCGGGAGAATGTTGACTAAATCGCCTCACTGCCGAAGAGCTCGCGGGAATCCACATTGTTTCCAGTTTCGACGATTTTCCATTGGCGGTCCACATTCAGGCGGACGGTGGCGAGGTGCTTCTGCCCCCATTCATCGGGCGAAATCATGGAAAGAAGCCGACGCCCACGCATCTCATAGAGGTGATACGTCTGGCCCACGATGGGCTCGAATTGGATATCGGCCTCGTAAACGAGCTTGTTCCAATTGAAATGATCGATGGTTTTTAGGTAAATCTCGCGGATTTCCTGAAGTTTCTGCTGAAGATCACGCTCGACCTCAGAAATACCACGGGATTTGAAGGAAGTCAGATCGTTTGGCACGATCGGTGGACTGAGAGTGGAAACAGGATAGGGCAAAAACGCCCGAGATGGTTTTGAATCTGGCTCTGACATAAATGGGACTGCGTGCGGAGCCATCGCGCATGAATGGCAATTGCGCAAATAAAAAACCGGGAAGTGTCGGCGACGGTACAAAACCGGATTTGTTGCCTGTTCAAAACCGGACAATTTGTTAGAGGCCAAAAGTGCCTAAAATTGAGGGCCAAATGTCTTTTGGATCCTGTTCAACAACCCAGAATTTTTGGTTCGGATGATG
>JBGSUW010000037.1:0-17739 GCA_041753275.1 Akkermansiaceae bacterium
TAGACTACAGAAGTGAAGAATAACGCGCGCAAAAAACAAGAAATTTGCTAAGGAAAATCGTGAATATTGAGGTGGGAATTTTCGATTGTGGGGATTTACGCGCCTATTTGCGTAATATCCTGCAAAATTGATTTGTAAATAGCCTGCATTTGTGGAGATTTGTAGCAGATTTTGTAGGTAAAGCTGCATGAAAAAGATGAAACTTGAAGATCGGATGCGCGAGACGATGCGTTTTAAACACTACAGCATGAGGACAGAAGAGTCCTATGTGGGCTGGTATCGGCGGTTTGTGAGGCATCACGGGATGCGCCATCCGGGAGAAATGGGGGCGGCCAATCTGATCCGTCTTTAAGAGAGATTCATTCATAAGTGTCATAGATTCGTGAACTATGACACTTATGAATACACGAGCCATCAACTTCAGGCGGCGCTATGGACTACGCTTACGCGCTACTTGTAACACTGGGAACAGCTACCGCTGTGGAAAATCCAGCGCACGAAGAACTTCGCGCAGTGAGGCTTGCCATTATCGATGCTATCAACAAGGGCGATATCGATAGCGTCATCACGCATGTCCACCCGGACGCCGTCATCACTTGGCAGAACTCTGAAGTCTGTCGTGGCCATCAAGGACTCAGGGACTTCTTCGAGCGGATGGGAAAGGATTCGTTCAAAGGTTACAAAATTCCGCCTACTCCAGATGAACCTACCATTTTCCACGGCGAAACCACCGGAATTTCCTTCGGCGAGACCGTGGCGGAATATCACCTACTGGGGAAAAGCTATGAATTAAAAAGCCGCTGGACTGCCACCATGGTCAGAGAGGATGGCAAATGGATGCTCGCTGGCTATCACCTCTCCATGAACGTGCTCGATAACGCGATCCTCAACGCTGCAAAGAACGGCCTCTATCTGGCAGGAGGAATCGCATTTGTCATTGGCTTGCTGCTCGGGATGATTCTGTGGAAAAGGCGCCCGGCAGCCAGGCTGACTTAATGCTACTAGATCGCATGAATTGCGATTCGCACTCTTGCACCATCGACTTAAGGTGTGTTTTTGATATCCTTCGATCCCGTCTCCGAAGGATAGCGGAAATGATGCGCGATGCTGTAGTCGAACAGCACATTTTCCCACTTCACGCCGTTGCTCATGTTGTGGACTACCCAATATTCGTTATCACGGCCTGTGGGGCAGGGGACCACGATTCCGATGTGCTTTTCGGCATTGGCGAGAGCCCAAACGACAATGTCGCCAGGCGCATAGTCGCTCGCATTGCGGGAAGGCGCTAGGGTTTCTCCGTGGCGCTCGAAGTAATGTTGGAGATTGGCCACGCGGCGGTGATCAATATTTTTATCAGGAGTAGATGATTCAAAAATATCAGGATAATCTCTGAAATTTGCAGTCATATCTTCGTGCACTTGCACTTGAAGATCGATCCCGAGTTTGCGGTAGCAACGGACAACAACGTCCGCGGCGACGCCCTTATTCGCAGGAATATCTCCATTGGGATAAGGAATCTTATAATAGGATGAATCAAACTCGATGGACTCCCCCGAGTGCGCGAGGGCAATCGCGGCAAGTTTGTCTCCCGTCCGTGGGGAATGCTCAAGGGAAGTGATCAGATGCGCGGCTCGCTCATCTGAAGCGCCTACCTGGGTGGCCTTTATAAACGGAATCAAAGGCTGGCCGAACCAAAATCCAATACCAAGCGCGATGGCAACGATCACCCAGCCACCGAAGAAGTTGCTCTTTTTCGGCTTCTGCGGGCGAGGACCGATGTATTCTATCGTACTGTAAAATCCTGATTTTGAACGTGCCATGGAGAAATTTTTCGCAGGAGTTTCAACATACTAGGTGTTTTTTTACAATTAAATTCTGAAATTTTCAGGCACCAAAAATTAGATCTTTCTCAGCGAGCCTGAAGAATCTCCAAACCGTCTTTCGTTCACGCCGAATTCCTCGAGCATGCGCAGGTAAAGATTTGCCATCGGCACGTTTTCACCGAGATCGACATGGCGTCCAGGTTTAAACGCACCTCCAGCATTTCCTGCTACGACAATGGGTAGGTCATCGTGATTATGGCGATCCCCATCAGAAATGCAGCCGCCATAAACGATCATCGAGTTATGCAGCAGAGACTTGCCGTCAACATCTTCGGTGGTTTTGAGCTTATCGAGAAAATAGGCGAGCTGCTGCATGTAGAAGAGATCGATTTTGGCAATTTTTTCCAAATTGTCCTCATCATTTTGATGATGAGAAATATTGTGGTGGCCTTCCGAAACGCCTATGTGCTGGAAGTCCCGGTTTGAGCCGTCGTGGGCCATCAGGAAAGAGGAGATGCGGGTGGAATCCGTTTTGAAGGCGAGCACCATCATATCGAGCATGAGTTGGAGATGCTCCTCGTACGAATCCGGAGTGCTTTCCGGGGCGGATACACCAGGATCCCTGACGATGCCCATGGCTTCGGCCTTTTCAATCTGACGTTCGATCTCGCGCACGCCGGTAAGATATTCATCAAGTTTGTGGCGATCGCTGCGGCCCAGATATTTCTGAAGGGCTTGGGCATCTTGGGAGACGAAATCGAGCACCGACTTCTTAGAGGCGTAGCGTTGCCCGAGGTTCTTGCTACGTTCCTTCACATTGCCAGCGCCGAAGAGCCGCTCGAAGACCGAGCGTGGGTTGGACTCGGGAGTCATCGGTTGGTTCTTGGAGCGCCACGAGAGATTAAACTGGTAGGCACACGAATAGCCAGAGTCACAGTTGCCAGACTTCCGCACGCCATCAGCCGAGAGCTCTAGAGAGGAAAATCGAGTGAGATCTTGCGCGGCTTGAGCGGCTACCTGATCCACGGAGATGCCCAGCTTGATATCGGATCCGGAGGTCTTACGAGGACGAGCGGCGGTGAGGAAAGTGGCCACGCCGCGGGCGTGATCACCTGCGCCATCATCCATTGCTTTAGCGTTTTCTTGCTCGAAGCCGGTGAAGATTTGGAAATCTTGTTTAAATTTTTCCACAGGCTTGAAGGTGGCTCCCAGCTTGTAACTTGCGGTGGTGCCCTCGGGCCGCCAGTGGCTCAGATTGACTCCGTTAGGAATGTAAAGATATGCCATTCGCAATGGTGCTCCGGTAGCGGTGGTGGCGATGGCGCGTTCCGCATTCGCCGCCATCAGCGGGCGGAATGATTCAAGCGCGGGTAATGCGACCATGGCACCCAGACCACGGAGAAAACCACGGCGGCTGCTGTTGAGAGGAATGGGTAGGTTCATGGGTGAGTGATGGGTTATGAATGATAGAATTAGTCGTCACCACGGCGTTTCTGGAAAGGCACACTTTCAACGATACCTTGGATGAGTTCCCGCAATTGGCCACCGTTAGTTTCCAGCCGTTCCGTGAGCAAATGAATCGTCGTGGAATCATGATGTTCCACACCGCGGCCGATGGCATAGGTGAGAAGTTTTTCGGAAATGCAGCGGTAGAGATCTTTTTTGCGGCTGGTGGCGAGAAGGTTTTTCAACTCAGCCACCGTGGTGAATGACTCGCCAGTGACGAGCTGGCCTGCGGTATCGATGGGCTTGCCATTTTCTTTGGTGCGGAATTGGCCGAGGGCATTGAAGTTTTCCAAGCCAAGACCGATGGGGTCCATCCGTGCATGGCAGCCGCGGCAGTCTGGTTTATCACGGTGGATCTGCATCATCTCACGCATGGTTGGATTCTCCACCATCTTCCCGGCCGTCTCCAGCGCCGGGATATTCGGCGGAGCAGGGGGCGGGGGAGTGCCGAGGATATTATCGAGCACGTATAATCCTCGTTTCACCGGTGAGGTGCGGGTGGGATTGGAAGTCACCATCAGGAATGTCCCTTGGGTGAGCAAGCCGCCGCGCTCGGGATGTTCTGTGAGATCGGTGGGCTGGAATTCCTCACCCTCTATACCAGAAATTCCGTAAAATTTCGCAAGCCGTTCGTTGAGAAAACTATAATTGGCGGAGATCAACTCTTCTGCCGGGCGCTTCTCACGGAGGATGAACTCGAAGAGCATTTCTGTCTCGCGCCGCATGTCGGAGCGTAGCCGCGAATCGAACACTTCAGCGGCATCACGATTTGTTTCCAAGCCAAGAACGCTCTTCGCGCTCACCGGCACCGTCTCCACATCGCGCGCTTGTAACCATTGGCCGATGAAGCTCTCGGTCAGCCGCCGGGATCGCGGATCAGCCAGCATCCGGTCCACTTGTGCCCGCAGGTTTGCCCGGAGTTTGGTATTGAAGGCAAGGCTTAGCAACTCATCATCCGGGACAGAACCCCAAAGGAAAAACGACAACCTCGAAGCTAGCGAATATTCATCTAGCTCCACCACCTTGGCGGCGTTGTTAGGTTCTGGCTGCAGCTCCACACGGAATAAAAATCTAGGCGATGCCAAACATGTGGCAATTGCTTGCTTGATGCCGTCTTCGAAACTTTTTCCCGGTTCACTGTCCACCTCTTTGACGATGGCGATGAGGCGATCAATCGTTTGCTCATCGAGCGGTTTACGGAAGGCGCGACTTACGAAACTACGCATGATTTTCCGGGCGTAGCGCTCCCTGGCCATGGCAGCTTCCGGTGGTGGCCCATCGACGAAGATCATCCGGTAGCCCTTGCTGAGTTCCCTTTGCTCCCCACCCAAAGGACCGGTTAGAATCACGCGTTGGAGTTTGAAAAACAACTCCTCTTCGCCAGCCACGGGGCGTTTTCCTGAGATAAGATTCACCTCGATGCTCTGATTGCCCCTTGTAAGGCTGGCCTTGCCCTCCAGCTTGATCACCGACCGCTGATCCCAACCGAGAGAAATTTCACCAATAGGATTTCCTCCCATATCTACTTTAAGCATCGCCTCATCCGTGGTCGCCTCCGTGGCACCGTGAATGGAATATTCCACAGTCACTTGATAATCGCCGTCCCAGAGAATTTCCTGATCCAGAGCGACTTTCTGATTGCTGGCGAAGGGCAGCCATGAGGCATCCGCTTCCGGCGCGAGCTCGGTCTTGAAATCTTTCCCATCCAGGTCCACCCGTGGCACTTGCGCAGCAGCGCCTTTCGGAAGTGCGAGCGCTACCACCTCGTCTGCCGCAGCTAGATATTTCTCCATCAGCAGTGGAGAAATCGAGAGCACCGAGCCGATGTTATCGAATCCGTAGCCAGTATCATCCGCTGGAAACGCATCCATGGTATTAAATTCCACACCCAGAAGATCGAAGACCGCGTGTTGATACTCTGAGCGATTCAAGCGCCGGATAATGACTCGGCCTGGATCTGGATGATCCGGATCCAACTTGAACACCGCTTTCTCAATCCACGCCACCAGCTTCTTTTTCTCCTCAGTGGACGGCTGCTCTTCCTCGGATGGCGGCATAATCTGGCTACGCAGATTATTCCAAATCGGCAGCCAGTGCTTCTTGTCGTCCAAGTGCTTTTCCAGATCCTTGAAATGATCCATCGCGAAATCGCCCTTCTCGATGCCGTCCGTATGACAATCGAAGCAATAAGTCTCTAATATCGGCACGATCTCCTTCTCATAAATTTCCGCCTGATCTGCCGCCACAGTCGCACTCGCGCTGATGGAGATGATCGCAAACGCAGAAAATAATCTCGGAAATGAAAACATTTGATTAGGCAAATTCATCAATCGCACCTCTCCACACTGGTTCAATGCATATTTAATACCTCCTAAAAAAACACTCTATTTCATCGGAATTCACCCAATCGGAAAATATTTACAAAATAAGCCTTGATGATCAATATTAGTCGAGGCTAATTTCTTGGGATATGAACACGCATTTATCCCTCCAATCCTCCGTCCGCATCGCAAACTTGCCACTTTTTGCCAGCCTGTTGATCCCTGCGTTCGCTCGGGCAGCGGAACTTAGACCTCTCAGCACAGACCGGCCGGATACCACGGAAAGCGCCTACACCGTGGACGCAGGGCATTACCAATTTGAGTTGGAAATCGCCAATATCGAGAACGACGGAGGTGGCAGGACTTACAATTTCGCTGAAATGAATGCAAAAATCGGCATCAGCCCATCGACTGATTTTCAGTTAGTGCTCCCCATTTACAGCCATCAGCAAGCGGGAGAGGAAGGCTTCGGGGAAATCATACTGCGGCTCAAACACAATCTTTGGGGCAACGATGGCGGAGATACCGCATGCGCCGTGATGCCGTTTCTCAAGCTACCCACTGCAAATGGTGATCTTGGAAATGGTGAAATCGAAGGCGGTCTGATCGTCCCCTTTAGTTTTCAAGGCCCGGCAAATTGGAGCTGCGCGGTGATGACCGAGGTGGACATCTCGCTCGATGAAGACGGCAGCGGCTATCATCCCGTCTTTGTCAATTCCGCAACTGCAAGCCATGGTCTCACTGCGAATACCGGAGTTTTTCTAGAACTCGTCAGTATTTTAAGCACCGATGATGGGGCTGATTCCGAAGCTTACTTCAACACCGGCTGCACGTGGGCGATTACCGAAAGTACTCAGCTCGATGGCGGCATCCGGGCTGGTCTAAATTCCGCTTCATCGGATTTCACTCCTTTCCTGGGCTATAGCGTAAAATATTGATTAAAAAGTTAGCCAACACTAAAAAAATACACAACAATGAATGAAATAACAATCGCTTCGATCCACGTGGCCTCCAATCACCGCTCATTTTCTCAGTTTTTCCGCAGAGTAGCCTCAAGCTTGATACTGATCGGAGCCATACTGGCTTTGAGCCATTGCGGCGAATCAACGATTGCTGAAGCGGGCGGTAAGAAGCGGGTGGTCACAAGTTTCACCATCATCGCAGACATGGCGCGCGAGGTGGCGGGGGATGCGGCGATCGTCGAGTCCATCACCAAGCCTGGTTCCGAGATCCACGGCTACGAGCCCACGCCCAAAGACATCGTCAAAGCCCAGTCCGCCGACCTTGTTTTGTGGAACGGGATGAACCTGGAACTCTGGTTTGAAAAATTTTTCCAAAACGTCAAGGATGTCCCCAGCGCCGTTCTGACCGAAGGCATCACCCCGGTGGGCATTCGGGAAGGTCCCTATTCCGGCAAGCCCAATCCACACGCATGGATGTCCCCTGCGAATGCGCTTATCTATGTGGAGAATATTCGCAAAGCGCTCGTAAAAATGGATCCGGCGAATACCCAGATCTATAACTCGAACGCCGCCACTTACTCGGCGAAAATCCAAGCCCTCATCATCCCCGTGCGTGAAAAGCTCGCAGTCATCCCTGAGGCCCAGCGCTGGCTCGTCACCAGTGAGGGCGCGTTTTCCTACCTCTGCCAGGATTATGATCTCAAGCAACTATATCTCTGGCCCATCAATGCCGATGCCCAAGGCACCCCCCAACAGGTCCGCAAGGTCATCGACGAAGTGCGTGCCAATCAGATTCCCGTGATTTTCTCCGAGAGCACCGTGAGCGATAAGCCGGCCCGCCAGGTGGCCAAGGAAACGGGCGCTCGCTACGGCGGAGTCCTTTACGTCGATTCTCTCACCGAAGCGAGCGGTCCCGCACCGACGTATTTGAAACTGCTCGAAACCAACGCCGATACCATTGTGAAAGGCTTCACCTCAGGGAAATGAATCCGCTAAGACTCGATGTAGAATCCGTATCCGCCGCCTATTCGAACGGTCATCAGGCACTCAATGATGCCACATTTCATCTCGCAGGCGGGACGATATGTGCGCTTGTGGGCATCAATGGTAGCGGGAAATCCACCTTGTTTAAAAGCATCATGGGCTTCATCCGGCCCAGTAGCGGCAATGTGAAAATCAACGGACAGCCCGTCCGCGAGGTGCTCAAGCAGCACCTCGTCGCCTATGTGCCGCAGGCGGAAGAGGTCGATTGGCAATTCCCCGTCAGCGTCTGGGATGTCACCATGATGGGCCGCTACGGCGCGATGAATTTTCTCCGCATTCCCCGGGCGGTGGACAAGACGGCGGTGGAGGAAAGTTTGCGCCGCGTCTCGATGTGGGATTACCGGGATCGCCAGATCGGCGAGCTCAGCGGTGGCCAGAAAAAGCGCGTTTTCCTCGCCCGGGCGCTCGCCCAAGGCGGCCGTGTGATTCTGCTTGATGAGCCATTCACCGGGGTGGATGTGAAGACCGAGGAAGCCATCATCGCACTGCTGCGCGAGCTGCGGGCCGGCGGCTGCATCATCCTCGTTTCCACCCATAATCTCGGAAGTGTGCCGGAGTTTTGCGATCAAGTGGTGCTCATTGATAAGACCGTGCTCGCCTACGGACCTACTGCGGATGTCTTTACCGAGCAGAATCTCAGCCGCGCCTTCGGCGGGCTGCTGCGGCAGTTCCGTTTTGAAGATTCTACCATCCAGGATCACGATGGCCGGGCCGTGCGCGTCCTCACCGATGACGAGCGGCCCTTAGTGTTCGGTAAAGATGGCCACCTTGAGTATAAAAACCGCGAGGGCCGGGAGGAAATTGTCAAACAACGTGAAACTACCGACGGGTGAATTTAGACTATTTTACCAGCCCGCTCCACTATGATTACATGCTCCGCGCCATCTGGGTGAGCGCGATGATCGGTGGGGTTTGCGGCTTTTTATCATCCTTCATCACATTGAAAGGTTGGTCGCTTATGGGCGATGCGCTCTCACATGCCGTCGTTCCCGGCGTGGCCTTGGCTTATATGTTTGGCCTGCCCTTCGCCCTGGGTGCCTTCATCGCCGGGCTACTCGCGGCGGGGGCGATGGCGTTTGTGAAGGGTTTCAGTCGGATCCGGGAAGATGCCACCATCGGCATCGTCTTCACCACCTTCTTCGCGCTTGGGCTGCTGCTCATCACTCTGTTTCCGGCGCGGGTGGATTTGAAATCGATCATTTTTGGAAATATTCTCGGAATTTCAGATCTAGACATCATTCAGGTCGTCATCATCAGCGTGGTCACCCTCATTGTCTTGGGCTTGAAATGGAAAGATTTAATGCTGTTTTGCTTCGATCCCAATCAAGCGCGCACTCTCGGCATGCCCGTACGCTTGCTCCATCTCACCTTGCTCACCCTGCTTTCCGCGACTGCCGTCGCAGCCCTCCAAACCGTCGGTGCCATTCTGGTGGTGGCCATGCTCGTGACTCCCGGCGCGACGGCGTATCTTCTCACAGATCGCTTTTCCACCATGCTCTGGATGTCCTCCGCCATGGGCATGGTCACTTCGGTGATCGGAGCCTATGCCAGCTATTTCCTGGATGGGGCCACCGGCGGCTGCATCGTCACTTTGCAAACATTGATCTTCCTCGTCGCCTTCGTCTTCGCTCCCAAACATGGCATCCTCGCCTCCAAGCGCCGCGCCAAGGCCACCCCATTGCTCCATGAACTCGCTCCTTGAGCCACTCCATTTTGCCTTCATGCGGGATGCCATGCTCGTCGGCGTGGTCATCGCTGCGATGTGTGCGCTACTTTCATGTTTTCTGATTTTAAGAGGCTGGTCGTTGATGGGGGATGCGATTTCCCACGCGGTTTTACCCGGAATCGTCATCGCCTACATCGTGGGTTTACCCTTGGCGATAGGAGCCTTTTTATCCGGACTTTTCTGTGCATTGAGCACCGGCTTCATCAAGCAAAACAGCCGCATCAAGGAAGACACTGTCATGGGCGTGGTGTTCACAGGCTTATTCGCCTTCGGGCTCGTGCTCTTCAGTCAAACGAATTCGGAAATGCACCTCGACCATATCCTATTCGGAAATATTCTCGGGATCACACATTCGCAGCGTTTGGAAACGTTTTTACTGGGTGGCGCGATCATTGCCACAATCTTGATATTACGGCGGGATCTTCTCTTAATCTGCTTCGATCCCAGCCAAGCAAGGGTGCTGGCCCTCCCTGCCCGATTTTTAAATTACCTCCTTCTGGCCCTGCTATCCTTGGCGATCGTCGTCGCTCTGAAAGCAGTCGGCATCATTCTAGTCATCGCCATGCTCGTCACCCCGGGCAGCATCGCATACCTCTGGACGGATCGCTTTGATCGCATGCTCATCATCTCTGTCTGCGCTGCGGTCACTTCCACAGTGCTGGGGATTCTCATCAGCTATCAGATCGATGGTTCCACCGCTGCCTGCATCGTCCTTGCCCAAGCGCTGTGCTTCTTAATCTCGCTGTTTTTTGCGCCCAAGCATGGGATCTTCAGGCATCGTCGCTCGCTGGCTTGAGTGCCTATTCTGCGAGGCGGATTTTCAACTGACCCGCTTCCACTTTAAATTCTTCAACACCGGGAAACTTACCACTCGTGGTTCGTCCTCCCGCGAGAACTTCGCCCAGTAGATCCCGGCCTTTTAAACCAGCCAACCAGTCATTCGGCAGCGAGATTCCCCACACCGTCACGTCATCAAGAATGAAGCTCGCATGGCCCGGCACCTCGCTTACGAGGAAGCGGGCGTGGGCCTTGAGGCGTCTTCCACCCAAGATTGGAAGGTCCGGATCCAAGTCCGTGTCCACCCTTGCGAGGATGGCGTTGGTCGCGAGCTGGAATTTCACGGATTTTCCCAAAGCCGTATTCTCATTGAGCAAGCCATTGAGTTCACGCTCGGTGAGGATGATTTCCTTGGAGCCTTTTTCATAGGTCGGCTCCGCAGGTGTAGCGGGACTTTGCAACACATCCATTTTCGCCTCCACTACGACTTTTTCTTGGGCACTAAGCAGCACCGGCTGGATCGGGCGGTTGTTCCACCACCACAGGCCGACTAGCCCGAGCACGATCATGGCGAAGACCACCAATACAATCACAAGCGGTGAAATCTTGCGGGCGGGTAGAGCGGGCGGCTGGGCTGTCTCGGTCATGACTGAATCCATAGCTCTAACCAGACGCGATGGGAAGACGAGAAATTCGATCCCAATGATGGCGGATTCAAAAAAGCTAAGAAATTTAAATAATTTACAAAAATTGATAATCTGATGATCTTTCGTTCATGAAAATTTTAAAAATCTTTGCCATCACCCTGTTGCCGTTGCTTGGAACTCTCGTATCCTGCTCGAATCAAGTGAAGGCGAAGCGGCCGGTCTCCTACCACTTTGAAGATGGTCGCACTGCATTGTTGAAAAATGGGATTGCTTACGCCCCGCGCCGCGCACCCGCAGTCGTCAAGCGGGCAATCGCAGCCGGCAATCGCCTTCAGAACAAACCCTACAAATGGGGCGGTGGCCATGCCAGACACCAAGATAGCGGCTACGATTGCTCGGGCACTGTCTCTTATGTGCTCCGGGAAGCGGGATTGATCAAAGGTTCCATGCCCTCCAGCGGCTATTTTAGATACGGCAAAAAGGGATATGGAAAATGGATCACCATCTATGTCCGCAAAGGCCATGTCTTCATGACCATCGCCGGACTACGGCTGGACACAGGCGGCCGTGGTGGCCGCACCGGCCCGCGCTGGAAGCCGGAAACGCGAAATGGAGTGGGTCATGTAATGCGCCATCCAGCAGGACTCTGAGAGGTTTTTTCCATTCTCCTGCTCCATCTGGCACGCCCCGCGCTTCCAGTAGAGTAGGATTTCTTGATGAAACGATACTGCCACAAAGCATGAATCGTCTCTGGTGGAAAGTACCGCCATTCAAGATCAATGACTTCCATGCGCACCTCCCTAAAAATTTGCTTTCTCAGCCTCCTCGTTTTCTTCCTGCCCGCCGTTCTCAAGGCCGCCGAGCCACTGCGTTGCATCGTCTGGAACTTGGAATGGTTCCCCGGAAAGCGCCCCACCGCCTCCGATAAAGAGGCGAAAAATCACATGAAAGACGCGCAAGCCGCACTCAAGAAACTCAACCCGGACATTTTCGTAGCCGTGGAAATTCGGGACTGGGCGGCCCTCCAAGAACTCGTCTCAGTGGTGCCAGGGCTCACTGTCAATGCCGTCAGTAGTTTTTACGATACCACCACTGGAAGGCTGATTCCGCAGCAAGTCGGCATTGCTTCCAAGCTCATTTGCCGGGCAGCTTGGTGGGAAAACTGGCAAGCCACCATGCCCGCCATTTCCCGTGGATTCACCTTCGCCGCGCTCGAAGATGCAGATGGCGAATTACTCATGGTCTATGGCGTCCACCTCAAAAGCAACCGTGGCAGCGATAGGCCCGGAGGTGCCCAAAATGTGGCGGATATGCGTAATAATCAAACCCGCCAACTCCTCCAACACCGCAAGAAAATGGAAATCACCTTTGCGGATAAGCCCATCCTCGGCTGGATCGTCAGTGGCGATATGAACACCAATCATGATGATCAATTTCCCCTCTGCCAAGTCGTCAAACTCATGACTGATGGCGGGCTATACAACACCTGGGCGAACACGCCCAAGAAAAAGCGCCTCACCTGGCTGCCACCGAGTGATAGCCCATTCGCTGCCACCACCTTCGATTACATTTTCACCTCAGGGCTGAAAAAGAATGATGCCGTGGTGATCAATGCCTCGGAAAAAATCTCAGACCACACCCCCATCGGCCTGATGATCGAGAAACCGTGATGACCATCATGGACTTGGGTGCCTGAAATCCAGCTTGATCTCCCGCTATTTTCCAGAAAAGTGAGGGTGTGCAGCGCCCATTATCTATCTTGAAATTATTTTTGCTGAGCTTTTTCAGTCTGACTCTTCCGCTACTGGCAGCTCCGCCTGCGGCACCTTCTAATCTAGTGGCCACTTCCACCCGGCCGACGATGATTTTGTTAACATGGCAGGATAACTCCGATGACGAGGATGGTTTTGAAATTTTCTTACGCGCAGGGAACAGCGGCGTTTTCAACAGCCTCGGACGTACCTACCCAAACATCATTAAACTCGACCTGACGGGCGCGTCACCCCAGACCACTTACGAATTTAAAATTCTCGCATTCAAAAGCATCGGTCCTGAGCTCTCCGCACAAACAGGGATCGTCTCTGTGACGACGCCAGCTTTCGTCGTCCAAGCTGCCATCACTGCGCCCATCCTCAATGCTCCCGCCCCGTTCGCACAGAAGCTCTCTCCGGACGCTCCAGCACTTGTGATTCCTATCAATGGTCTATTTTCCGATCCGGACGTTGCATCTGCTGCTCGGCTTGTCACTGATTTAGGAAACATAGACTTTGCTTTTCTCCCAAACGCCGCTCCGCTTACCGTCACCAATTTCCTCAATTACCTTAATCGCGGAGACTTCACCAACTCTTTGTTTCATCGCAGTATCCCTAATTTCATCATTCAGGCAGGCGGCTTCCGTGCCGATGCCACAGCCTCTGCGATCGCAACCGATCCCCCCGTGCTCAATGAGCCGTTGATTTCAAACACGCGTGGGACCGTCGCCATGGCCAAGCTGGGAAATAATCCCAATAGCGCGACGAATCAGTTTTTTATTAATCTCGCCAATAATGCGGCAAATCTGAATTCCCAAAACAATGGCTTTACCGTCTTCGCCCGCGTTACCGGTAATGGCATGGCCGTAGCAGATGCGATCGCTGCTTTACCCCGTCAAAACTACGAGGCCATTAACAGCGCTCTCGAGGATACCCCTTACCGCATCGGCCCTGCTACTCCCTACACTCCCGAGAATCTTGTCCGCATCCTCAGCGCTTCCACCATTTCCCCGCTCAGTATCACCGCAAGTTCCTCCTCCCCGGAGATCGCGACGGCCAGCATTACCGGAGAGAATCTAGAACTCATGCCAATTTCCCCCGGCATTGCCACGATCACCCTCACCGCCACGGATCTGGACGGCCTCACTGCGGCCACGAGCTTTTCTTTCATCGTGACACCAGGCGATTTTACTTATGAGTTCTGGGCCCAACATCAGGGCTTTGCCAATGAAGCAGACGGTCTTGCCACGGCAGATCCAGATCGGGATGGTCGCACAAATTTGGTAGAATTTGCTCTTGGCAGCTTGCCACTAGATCCATCTTTGGCGGATTTGCGACCTTCAATCGCCAATGGCTCACTCAATTTCAACTTCCCGATCCGGCTACACACCAGCGGAATCAGCGTCGGCTTAGAAAGTTCTGAGACTTTAGAGGGCCCTTGGACCTTACGCTGGACGACTGAAGATGGCCTGGAACACCCGTGGATCGTCGGTTCAGTGACCTCTGGCAATGTGCAAACCATCACGGCGCAGAATCCAGCTCCAGCGACGCTTCCTAGGCAATTCTTACGCTTAAAAGTCTCAAAACTCTAAAATTAGCAAAGCGAAATCCAGAATTTTCAAACAAAAACATAAGATTCTGATCCTTTTTCCTTGCTCCAAACTCAACAAATGGTTCTTTAGCAAAGTCTTTCGAGAAGCTGCAAACTTTTTGAATTGCAGCGCAACGGCACAGAATTCGCTAGTCCGGGGCGCATCCCATCTTATTTCACCATCATGTTTTCCCCAGAAGAGCCTATCGAATCGACTCCTGAAAAAACTTTGGAACTAAGCCGCCGCCATGCTTTGAGCAGCCTCGGTCTAGTGACACTCGGTCTAGCTGCCACTACCAGCCCCGCTGCGGCGTTTCTTTCGCTCTCGCAGTCTCCCAAAGTAAACATCGGAACTTCAAAAAAACGTAACGCACCTGCGGAAGTCCGCATTGATCTCACGGATCTACCCGAAGAGTGGGTGCAGAGTAACCGGACCACCTTGGTGGAATACACCCGCTACCTTTACTCGTTGAAGCTTAAGCAGGTATTTCCCAAGCAAGTGATCGAGGCCCATGCGAAGCAAAAGGGGACCGTGTGGAACAGCCTGCCGCCAAAAGAATGGTGGGTGCGGATGGGCTACACTTTACGAGTGGTGGATCGAATCGCTCTCGAGATGGGAGTAAAGGAAGTGGAGGTGGTTTCCGCCTATCGCTCGCCTTCTTACAATGCCCGCTGCGCTGGTGCCAAGAGAGGCTCATGGCATCAAGCGAATGTGGCTGCGGATGTGAAATTTCCCGTGAAGGCAGCACAGGTCACTGCGGCCGCTCGCAACCTGCGCAATCTTGGCCTCTTCAAAGGCGGAGTCGGCGGCTACTGGAATTTCACTCACATCGATACTCGCGGGCAGAACATCAATTGGTGAAACTGGCAGAGTGATTAAATCCATGATCACTCTGAAATTCCAAAGGCGTCCAGAGCGGGCAAAAGACTCACTCAATTCCAAGCTTCGCTTTTACCTTTTCAATCTCATCGGAGAGCTGGCCCCACCTGTAGTAGGCTGTTTCCAGAGATTTCGCGAGCTTCTCAGACGCGTTGGAAGCTTCACGCATTTTTGAAGCATTGCTGGTCACCTCTTCGGATGACAGTTGGCGTGTAACAGTGGCTTGGGCCGCTTCAAGCTCGGCAATTTTCGCCTCCAAAGTGGCAAACTCAGTTTCCAGAGGCTTGAGAACCTTGGATTTCATCTCACGTTGTTCTGCCTCGATGCGACGCTGCTCTTTACGATTCACACCCGGGATCGTGGGGCGCGAGGAAGTGGCAGGCTGGGCGCTATTGACGGGCGCGAGGCTTGCCAGACGCGGGGCAGTGCCTTTTTTCGCCGCTTCATCTTCGGCGGATTTCTCCAAGTAGTAGGTGATATTTCCGGCGTAGAGCGTGGGCTGCTCACCTGGGCGGAATTCCAGGGTCTTGGTGACGAGGGCATCCAGGAAGGTCCGATTGTGAGAGACGATCATCACGCTGCCGGGATAGTCGATCAGGGCGCGCTGAAGCACGTCTTGGGACTGCATGTCCAAGTGGTTTGTCGGCTCGTCCAGAATCAGGAAATTGGCCGGCCGCAGCAGCATACAAACAAGGGCCACTCGTGAGCGTTCACCGCCGGAGAGCACGCCGATTTTCTTAAAGACATCATCTCCACGGAATAGGAAGCAACCGAGGAGGTTTCTCGCATGCGGCATCGATTCGCGCGAGGCGGCCGCTTCCACGGTTTCCAATACGGTGAGATTCGGATCGAGCTCATCCGCGTGGTTCTGGGAGAAGAATGAGGTGGCGACCTTGTGGCCGAAAGTATGGCTGCCGGCATCAGGTTCCTCTTGTCCCGTAATCAGGCGGCAAAAGGTGGATTTTCCCGCACCATTCGGGCCGACGATGGCAAATTTCTCACCCTTGTTGATTTCAAAATCGAAGCCGCGGAAGATATTGAGTGCGCCGTAAGATTTGGCCACGGCATCCAGCTTGGCCACGGTGTGGCCGGAATTCGGCGGCGGTGGGAATTTGAAATTCATCACCGCGTCGTCCTGCTCGGGCGCGGGAATCCGCTCGACTTTAGCGAGGAGTTTGATCCGGGATTGGACGAGCGTGGCCTTGTTTGCCGAGGCACGGAAGCGATCAATGAATCGCTGGCTCTCGGCGATTTCCCGTTGTTGGGCGGTGTATTGTTTCATCCGGATTTCCTTGCGGAGGAAAGACTCGCGCTCGAAGTAGGAGAAATTTCCTGCATACTCTTCCGCCCGGCCATGCGAGAAGGCAATGGTGCGGGTGCAAAGAGTATCCAATAAAGCGCGATCGTGAGAAATAAGCAGGATCGCTCCGGGGTAGTTCACCAGATACTGCTCCACCCAGATCTGGGTGCCGATGTCTAAGTGGTTGGTCGGCTCATCGAGCAGCAGCACTTCTGGTTCTTGGAGGAAAAGCTTGGCCATCGCGATGCGCATTTGCCAACCGCCGGAAAACTCTGAGCAATCGCGAGTGAAGTCTTTGGACTGGAAACCCAGACCTTTGAGCACAGACTCGATGCGCGGCTTCATCCGCGCAGGGTCCATCGCATCCAGCTGAAGTTCGAGCTCGCCGATTTCCTCCAGTAAATCTCCATAGGGAGACGAACGGGGATCGAGCTTGATGAGCTCATTGGAGAGACGGTCAATCTTCTCGGTGAGAGCCATCGTCTCACCGAAGGCGGATTCCGTTTCCTGCCACAGCGTGCGGCCCTTTACGTGAATCCCTTCCTGCGGCAAATAGCCGATACGGGTGCCACGCGGTGCATGAATCGCCCCAGCGGTGGGGCGGATGATGCCGGCCACGCATTTCATTAGAGTGGACTTGCCCGCGCCATTGTGACCCGCAAAAGCGATGCGCTCACGCGGCTGGACGGAAAATGCGAGGTCGTTGAATAAGACGCGGGCGCCAAATTCAACTCTTAAGGACTGGATGGAAATCATCTGACGGCGGAGGTTGCACGTCTAGGCGGCAGGGTCAAGACCGGGAGTGCGGGAAGATTCGACTATCTGGGTAAGTGGAACCTCTGCATTGCAATGCGCCGAAAAATTTGGCAAGGTTACTGCAAGAACGAATCACTCATGGCTGAATCCTCACGTGCAGATAAATGGCTATGGGCCACCCGGTTTTTCAAAACCCGTGGCCTCGCTGCGGACGCCTGCATTCATGGCAAAGTAATGCGCTTGGGGCACCCACTCAAAGCGGCTTCCACTATCCACCCCGGCGACGTACTGGAAATTCCGTTTCCTGAGGGACCGGGTGTGAGATCCATCACTGTTAAAACAATCATCATCAAGCGCGTCAGTGCGCCTCTTGCTCAAGTTTGCTATGAGGAAACCACACCCCCTAGCGTTTTGGAGGATCTCAAACTCTGGCAGACTGCAAAAAGCGAAGCTTCCAAAGGCCGCCCCACCAAGCGCGACCGCCGCGAGATCGATAAAATCCACAGATTCTGGGATCGCCCACCTGAAGTTTACTGAAGCGTCCTCTCAAATTGCCGTCGATTGCCTAAAATCGCAATTCGTGAGGTCAAAAGATCGAAATTCACTACCGAAATTGCTCAAACGAGGCATTCCCAGACAGTCATTTTTCGAAAAT
>JBGSUW010000038.1:0-6446 GCA_041753275.1 Akkermansiaceae bacterium
TTGCGCAGTGTTTCCCATGTGTAGTCCACGTGCTCATAGGAGTAATTGCTGCAGACGCTCTTGGTGCCGATGGATTCCTTGAGGCCGGGGATTTTTCCCCAATTGATCTGGATGCCGGGAGCGACGACGAGCCAGTCGTAAGTGATGGATTTTCCATCGCGGGTGAGCACGCGGTTCCCATCCGGCTCGAATGTGGTGACCGCATCACGCAACCAGGTGACTCCCTTCGGTATGAGTCCGGCTTCGTCGCGCTCGGATCGCTCTTTCGGGAAAATGCCGCCGCCTACAAGCGTCCACATCGGCTGATAGTAGTGCTTGTCGCTGGGCTCGATGATGGCGATGTCGCTGGCAGGAATTTTCCTGGCGAGGCGCGCTGCGACAGTGATGCCTGCGGTGCCGCCGCCGATGATGAGGATTTTGTGATGGGTTTTCATGGGGCGATCAGGCGGGTTGCTGATGGGTTGCATCTCCTTTGATGCTGGCGGGGATTTCCGAAAAATCACCGTCCACGTAAACGACCTCGCGTTGCCTGCCTGCAAGATAGGGTGCAGCGAAACTGGCGCGCAGGCCGCTGCCGCAATGGACGTAGAGCCGTTTTCCTTCAGGAACCTCATCGAGTCGTGCGGCCAGGCGGGTGTAGGCGACGTTTTTCGCTCCATCCACATGGGATTCGGCGAACTCCCCGGCTCCCCGGACATCAAGCACCATGGCATCCGGATTGGTGGCCAGTGCTTCTGCCAGACCGGCGGTGGTGATGGATTTCTGGCTGCTGGTGATCCCCGGAATGGCAAGCGCCTCGCTGATGGGGATCCATGCCGCCACCTGGTCGAGGCCGATGCGGATGAGTTGGCGGACGGCTTCGTCAAGCTCGCTCTCATCGTTCAGCAACAGGATGAGAGCTGCGTTTTCATCGACATAGGAACCGGCGACGATGGAAAGCTTCCCACCCGGCATCGGTGCGAACAAGGAACCGGTGAGATGCTTTTTCATGAACTCGACTCGGTTCGTGCGGAGATCGAGAAAGGTATGCCCGCCTGCGCTTACAAGTGCAGCAACCTCGCTTGGTTCAAGGCGGCGCGGCTCGGGCAGTTTGCCACCGGGAAGCAAGGGCGGGCCCGCTTTGTTATCGCGTTTCATCCGTGCGAAGTAGCGTGGCGGCTCGGGCTGTCCTGATAGGATGTCTTTTACGAAATCATCTTCGCTGCCTTCGAGCGCCTCGCGCAATGCGCCGTTGTTGAGCCGTTCGTAGCCCAGCACGCTGGTTGGCACCGCGCCGAGAGCCTTGCCACAGGCGCTGCCCGCACCGTGGGCGGGAAGGATTTGCAGGTGTTCTGATAGGGCGGATGTGTGCCGCAGGCTTTTGTAGAGTGTCCGGGCGCTTGGCTCCATGATTCCCACTTGCCCGGCGGCGCTTTCCAGCAGATCGGGGCGGCCGACATCGCCTACGAAGATGAAATCGCCGCTTAGCAGACCCATGGGCTCGGTTGCTCCGCCGCCGATGTCGGTGACGAGGAAACTCATGTGCTCGGGTGTATGCCCGGCTGAAAGGACGGCTTTCAACTCGATGTTGCCGACTTTAAACGTGTCTCCATCGTGGAGGAAGTGGGCGTTGGGATTTCCTTTCGCCCATTCAAACTGCCAGTCCGGACCGCCTTCTGCGGATAGGTATGCGCGGACTCCGTGGTGCTCCAACAGCTCACGGGCACCGCTCAGATAGTCGGCATGGATGTGGGTATCCGCGACGGCGGTGATTTTGAAATCATTGTCGGCGGCGATTTTCAGATAGCGATCCACATCGCGCTCGGGATCGACGATGATGGCCTCGCCGGTGCGTTGGCAGCCGATGAGATAGGCGTTTTGTGCGAGCGAACTGTCGGTGATTTGTCTGAGGAACATGGGATTATGATGGGTTGGGGGTTGAGCAGTTTCCGGAAGCGCAGCAGGACTGGCCTGCCACGCGGTTCCAAGGCATTTTTGAAAGGAGAATGGCGAGACCGCACCATCCGGTGCTCCCTGCCATGGTCAGACCCGCGCCGAAGAAGGCACAAAGTAGCACCCAGAGGGGATTTACCGTCAGAGCGAGAACGGCGCCTGTCAGGACGCCCAGACCGATGGTGAGTTGGACTTGCTGCATGAGTGGCATGATTTTTCTTTCGCCCGTGTTCACCGGATGGCCTGCGTCTTTCCAGGCGAGGATGCCGCCTTCGAGATTCCTGACATCTTTGAAACCCAGGTTTTCAAGTTTCCTAAGTGCTTCGCCGCCACGCTTGCCACTGCGGCACATGACGACGACCGGGACGTTGCGGTCGATTTCGCCGATGCGCTTCTCAAGTTGCCCCAAGGGAATTAGTTTCGCGCCGTCGATGTGATCTTCGGCGTGTTCGACAGGCTCACGGACATCCACTAAGCAACAGCCGGTGGGCAAAATGGACTTGAGTTCGGTGGGCAGGATGGATGAGGTTTCGGCTTTCATGATTGTGGTGGTTTTGGACTTGATTCAGATTCGATTTACATTATCTTATCGCCACATAGCGATGTAGCAATATTTATTTTAAGATGAACCAAAAAAAGAAAAACGAGCCAGCGAAGGAGTTGTCCCCGCTCGCATTGGATCTCATTGCGAACCGTTTCCGGGCACTCTCCGAACCTGTGCGCCTGCGTCTGCTCAATGTGCTGATGCAAGGTGAGCACACCGTCGGGAAACTGGTGGAAGCCTCCGGGTCGGGCCAGGCAAACGTTTCCAAACACCTTGCCATCCTGCGCGAGGCGGGCATGGTCGGGACGCGGAAGGAGGGTCTGAGCACCGTCTGCTATATCGCTGATCCGATCGTAAATGATCTGTGCGAGATGATGTGCTCGCGCTTGCGGGAGGAAATGGAAGGCAAAGCCGCCGCGCTGTCTTTCGATCCGAAGATCTAGGCGGGTTGGAATTTTCCTTAGGTATTTCATGAGGATTCGCGCAGGGCAGTATTTTCGCGTCGGCAACAACCCACGTTATCCACCGGGTTCACTCGGTGATATGGGGTGAAGGCCCTATGGCGGATTTAGAGGCGGCTGGTCAGGATGAAGAGAGTAATTCACATGAAAACCATCAAAGTCTATGACCCTGCAATGTGCTGCTCCACAGGCATCTGCGGCACCGACATCGATCCTGATCTCGTCAACTTCGCTGCCATGCTCTCGCAGCTCGGCACGCGTGGGATCAAGATCGAGCGCTTCAACTTGGGACAACAGCCCATGGCCTTTGTGGAAAATCCTACTGTGAAAGCCCTGCTGGAAAATGAGGGTGCTGAGGTGCTGCCCGTGATCTTCTGGGACGGTAAGGTTCAGCTCAAAGGTCGCTACCCGACGCAGGACGAGCGACCTGCCTGGCTCCGCGACGCTCTAGGAAAACCGGAGGTAACATCATGAATCTGCGTTTATATCAACCCGATGCAGCCACAGCGACCCGCTTCCTCTTTTTCACGGGCAAGGGCGGCGTGGGCAAAACCTCCCTCTCGTGCGCGACGGCACTGAAACTCGTCGATGCCGGGAAACGGGTGCTACTCGTGAGCACGGATCCGGCTTCCAACCTGGATGAAGTCCTGGAAACCAAACTCGCCAACCAGCCCGTGCCCATCGCTGGAGCACCGGGCTTGCATGCGATGAACATCAACCCGGTCGAAGCGGCAGCGAAGTATCGCGAACGCTTGATCGCCCCCATGCGCGGCCTGCTTCCTGAAACCGCACTCCGCAGCATGGAAGAACAGCTTTCCGGTTCCTGCACGGTCGAGATCGCGGCGTTCGATGAGTTCTCTGGACTGATCGGAAATCCTGAATCAGCCAAGGAATATGACCATGTCATTTTCGATACAGCACCGACCGGCCACACCCTGCGCCTGATGAGTCTGGCCAAGGCATGGGATCAATTTCTGGACAGCAACACCAGCGGCACCTCGTGTCTCGGCCCCTTGGCCGGTTTGGAAAAACAGCGAGTCATTTATGAATCCACGGTCAATACCTTGGCGGATTATTCGGCCACCACACTCGTGCTGGTGTGCCGCCCACAGGGCGCGGCACTGCGTGAAGCCGGTCGCACATCGGAGGAACTTCGCACCATCGGCGTTGGCAACCAATGCCTCGTCGTGAACGGCACTTTTGAGACCGACTGCCCGGATGATGAGACCGCGCAGGCGATGCAGCAGCGTGGCTTATCGGCCTTGTCGGCAGCGAAAGAGTTCATCGACTCCATGCCGAGCTTCATCGTTCCGCTGCGTCCCATCAACATCCTTGGCATCGGCGGCCTGCGGGCGCTGCTGGACGGCGATGTCCAAGACAATTGCATGAAGTCCGATGAAATCGACTGGACACCACCCGCCATGGAAAGTCTCGAAGACCTCATCGCCACTATGGAAAAGCAGGGCAAGGGCGTGATCATGACCATGGGAAAAGGCGGCGTGGGCAAGACCACCGTGGCCGCCGCGATCGCCGTCATGCTCGCATGGCGCGGTCATTCCGTGCATCTCAGCACCACCGATCCCGCCGCGCACGTGGCACAGACTTTGGCTGGCAAGGTGGATGGCCTCACACTTAGCAAAATCGATCCCGTCACTGAAACAGCAGCCTATCAAGGCGAAGTCATGCAGGCCCAGGGCGCAGCGATGGACGACGCAGGCCGCGCCTTGTTAGAGGAAGACCTACGCTCGCCCTGCACCGAAGAAATCGCCGTCTTCCGAGCCTTCGCGCGTGAGGTCGGTCAGGGCAAGGATCGCTTCGTCGTCCTCGATACCGCACCCACCGGCCACACCTTGCTTTTGCTCGATGCCAGCGAGGCGTATCAACGTGAACTCGAACGCCAGGCCCGCACCTCCCAGCCCGAGGAAGTTCTGAAACTCCTCGAACGTCTGCGCGATCCCGATTTAACACGCATCCTTCTCGTCACCCTACCCGAAGCCACGCCCGTGCATGAAGCCGCCGCTTTACAGGAAGATCTACGCCGCGCCCGCATCGAGCCTTTCGCATGGGTCGTCAATCAAAGCCTGCTAAACAGCGGCTCGTGCGATCCTTTGTTACAACGCCGCGAAACTTCCGAGCATCGCTACCTACATGAGATCGTGGAAAAGCAAGCCAAGCGCACCGCCTGGCTTCCCTGGCAACCCGAAGAACCCATCGGCCCGGATGCGCTCGCCCATCTTGCATCCTCCAATCTCCAGCCGCTGTTAGGGTGAATCTAACAGCCACCGATTCGGACGACGATCATGGCTTTGCGCCGTCCTTCCTGCCACACTGGATGCAGGAGCGTAGGCGGTGAAAATTGTTTCCTTGTGGACGTCGAGTCCGATGTAGTAGGTATTTGTCATGGTGCGTTTAGCTATCGATTTAATGTTGGATAGGCTGTGGAAACTTGGTGTTCCCGCGGTAGCCCACGGAAACCCTAAGCGTGCCTATTTTTCTTTCAAATGTTATGCTCTCTTTGAGCTTCAGCCATAGAATCTCGCTAAGAAAATGAAGAATCTGTTTTGCGACCGCTTTTGGATGATCGGACGGAATTTATTGATCGGAAGCCTAAGCCTATTCTTGGTGCTAACAGCGAGTGTCGTATTATCATGTTCAACATCTCATCCTTGGTTTGAGGCAACAGCAAATACCTTGGGTATCATATTCCTCTGTGGAGCGCTTATCGTCTGGGCATTCGCAATTCGGTTCTATGCGCAGAACCATCTGAGCTTCGGCGTTGTGAGAAGCGCAGTTTATCTAGCGGTCTTAATTGGCATGAGCTGGTGTTCGCCATTTATATTCATAGCAGTTGAAGGTCGTTCCCGCTTCTTTGGCACAACCGAACAATGAATAACAAAGCGAACAATTCGGAGATAGCGACGCCGAGTAATCCGACTGATTGAATTCTAGCTTTACACCGGCGTGCCTGTCCTATGACGTTGAAATGGCTGATCTTTTGTCAAGGGGGTATAGTTCTTTTTTCCTATCATTTTGATGGGTTCTATTTGGAGGGATAACAACAGAGTAGAAACGAGGAGCAATTGGCGGGTGATGCGATTTCGCGCAGACGGGTATGCTGATATGCGTGGACTGGATACCACATGATTTTGTCTTCATCGTTGGCCTTGTTCTCTATCTCTGACCGAGTGCTCAGTTTGCTTGCGCAATGCTTAACTCATAACGTCATCTAGTACTGACCTTGCGCCTGGGAAGCTCCTCGTCCCTATTCTATTGGCCTCTTCCGCAAAATCTGTGGGTGATTATTCCCTTTTCCCTGCGCTCGGAAACAGCGTGTGCCAAAAATCTCCCCCCCGCCTCCCTTGGGGGACGGGAGAAGTCCCCTTGGGGATTTAGGGGGAATCAAAAGGGGTCGAGCTGCCTCAGCTCGGCGGGGTTTGGGGCGGCAGCCCCATGTATTGTCAGCAGCTATTGGAAATAGTCTTCGCACAGGCGGCGGCTGATCGGCTTGA
>JBGSUW010000039.1:0-11655 GCA_041753275.1 Akkermansiaceae bacterium
ATGGAAGTCCACTCGGATCCGGCCAACGCATTTTCCGATGGACCCAATCAAATTCCGCTCGAATTTATCGAAGACCTCCTCGTGAAGCTCATCTCCATCCACCACGCCTCGCACTGACCTTCCCTGCACTTGCCGCGCACCCTTACAGCCCTCATTTTTCTAGCCCCCACTTTACTGCTGGGACAGGGCCTCACTGCTCAAAAAACCAAACTACCCGCCATTTCGCTGCTCCCGAATGGCAGTCAGCTCAAGGGCGTGATGCTGCCCCGCTATGATGAATTACAAAATCTCATCGGCGTCCTCAAGGCGGATACGATGACTCTCGTCAACGCCGAAAAGATTGCGGGTTCCAACGTCACCCTCGAACTTTTCAACCCGGATCAATCCCAGCGTGGGCATGTAGAACTCAAAAATGCTATTTTTTATCAAGCGAAGGGCCTGATCGAGGCTAAGGAGAAAGTCCTTATCAAAAGCGAGCGCCTCACCGCTCAAGGAAGTGGCCTGATTTACTCTTATACAAATGGTGAGGGATTCCTGCTGGGTCCTGCCACCACCAACATCCATCATCCTACCGAGACGACAATGCAAACTCCCCGGAAGAATCTTCGCGCCGCCGCGCTCGCTGGCCTTGCACTCGCCGCCTTACCGCTTGCCGCCGCGCCACCGCCCAACCTCACCCCCGAGGAACAAGCCACATTGGAGGCCGATGCCGCTACCAAGGCTCCAGTCTTGGCCGCCGCCAATGAAGAAACTCAAAAAGTAATCGCGGAGACAGCCATCGTCTCAAACAAGGTTGATGCGGCGGTAGCCACATTTCTCTCGGAGGCGAAGATCGCCAATCCCGCCGAAAGCGTTCTCGAGTCCGCCGCGCCCAAGCCGCTGGAAGTTGAGCGAGGTCCCACCCAGACCACTATCACCTGCGATGGCGGAATGTACTTTGATGCTGACGAGGGCATCCTGGTTTATTCGAAAAATGTGGTGGTGAAAGATCCACGTTTCGATCTCACCGGAGCGAATGAACTCAAAGTTTTTCTGAGTAAAAAAGCTCCTGCTGAGGAAAAGGCACCAAAGCCACCCGCTGCCGGAGAGAAGCCCATGGCAAACATCGGTGCGGGCTTCGAGGATGTGGAACGCATCCTCGCCACTGGGGCTGTGCGGTTGCTCCAGAAGCAAGGCGGAGAAGGGAAACCTCCCATCGAAGCCAGCGGCGCGATTTTCAATTATAACGTCAAAACCGGAGAAATCGTCGTCACCGGCGGCTACCCGTGGTTCAAACAAGGGGCCAATTACCTTCGCGCCTCCGAGCCGGATCTCACCCTTCGCATCCAGCGATCCGGCAGTTTTTCCACTCAGGGTAAATGGCAAATGGGCGGCGAACTTAACCAAAAGAAGTGATTTGAAAACGCACAAGCCAGGCTCCAGCTGTTGCAATACGGAGACCGCCATCCTCCATGCCAGCGGTTTGCGTAAAACTTACAACGGCCGCGCCGTCGTCGATGGCGTCTCGATCACCGTCCAACCCCGCGAAATCGTCGGACTGCTCGGGCCCAATGGCGCTGGTAAAACCACCTCCTTCTACATGATCGCCGGTCTCGTCGCTGCAGATGCAGGCTCAGTATGCTTCAATGGCCACGATATGTCGAAATTGCCGATGCACCGCCGCGCCCGCCTTGGCCTAGGCTACCTACCCCAAGAGGAATCCATCTTCCGGAAACTTTCAGTGCTGGATAACCTGCTGGCGATTCTCGAAACTCGGCCCAATCTCAATAAATCCGAGCGCCACGAACGAGCCAACGATTTGCTCACCCGCTTCGGCATCGCCAAGCTCGCCAAATCCCTCGCCATCACTCTATCAGGCGGGGAAAAACGCCGTCTAGCGATAGCCCGCTCTCTTTGTTCAGATCCCACTTTGCTGATGTTGGACGAGCCCTTCGCCGGCATTGATCCCATTGCCGTGGAAGATATCCAGCGCATCGTCCGCGAGCTGCGGGACCGCGATGGACTCGCCATTCTCATCACCGATCACTCGGTCCGCGAGACCCTCACCATCACGGACCGCGCCTTCCTCATTCATGATGGCCGCGTCATCCTCGAAGGCGTCTCCGATGAGCTTGTGAACGATCCCATCGCCCGCAAACACTATCTGGGCGAAGATTTCAGGATGTAGCTCATTGTTTGAAAAATTAACACGTCTGTGAACGTTTAAAGAAGTATCAATTTCATGCAAACCACCACCCGCCGCAGTTTTATCAAGACCTCCGCCGCCATCGCTGGTGTCGCCGCAGCTCCCAACATCCTTTGCGGCCAAGAAACTGCCCCGAAGCAGCTCAACGTCGCAATCATCGGCTGCGGTGGAAGAGGCGATGGCGATATGGCGGAAATCGCCGCTGGTAACCGCATCGCATTCCTCTGTGATATCGATAGCGGGATGATCAAGGCCGCTCTGGAAAAGCACCCGGACGCAAAAGTTTTCTCAGACTACCGCGAAATGTTTGCCCAAGTGGCCGACCAGATCGATGTCGTCACGGTCTCCACGCCGGACCACATGCATTTTCCCATCGCCATGGAAGCGCTAAGGCTAGGCAAACCGCTGATGGTTCAAAAGCCTCTTTGTAACAATCTCTGGGAAGCACGCACGGTGGCAAATTTTGCGAAGGAAAAAGGCATCCTCAATGTGATGGGGAATCAAGGTGCCGCCATGGCAGGCACCCGCACCGTGCGCGAGTGGATCGAAGCAGGCCTCATCGGCGAGGTGAAGGAAGTTTACTATTGGACCAATCGCCCCATCTGGCCGCAAGGTCCTGGGCTCAGCTTTCCCGCCGAGCCAGTGCCGGAATCGATCAATTGGGATGTCTGGCAAGGCACTTGTGCCACAGACCGCCCCTACAGCCCCGCCATCCATCCCTTTAAATGGCGGGCCTTTTGGGATTACGGTTGCGGTGCCCTTGGCGATATTGGTTGCCACACCTTTAATTCGGCATTCTACGCCTTGGACTTGAAAGGGGACTTCGTCGTGGAAGCCAGCAACGTTTCCGAGTTTGATGAAAACATCGCTCCCAAGCGGTCCACCATTGTCTATGAATTCCCGGCAAAGGGAAAACGGGGTCCTGTCAAAATCATCTGGCAAGACGGCGTGGATGATCCGAATACCGACGCAGATTTCATCCGCCCTCCCGGGATTCCTGCGGATCTGCAGTTGGATAAAGAGTTTGGCCAAATTTTCGTCGGCACCGAGGGCGTCATGTTCATCAACGATGCCTACTGCGGCGTCACCCCAGTGCTTTTTCCTGAAGAACTTAGGGAGAAATCCAGAACCATCAAGCAAGTTTACCCCCGCGTCAAAGGCGGGCCTACCCAAGAACTATGCCGCGCCATCCGAGGCGAGGGACCGAAGCCGATTTCGAACTTCGAAGACCACGCCGGCCCGCTCACCGAGCTGGTGCTGGTCGGGAATCTCGCCGTGCGCCTCGGTAAGAAAATCGACTGGGATATGGCGAATATGGAAGCGCGTGGCCTCCCTGAAGTGAAGGCCATGCTCAAGCGCGAGTACCGCGCCGGTTGGGAACCCAAAATTAATTGACGGCTTCAGGCAGTCTTGGTCTCCTACCAAAACTGAAAGTTTTACACCCAGCGAATCGAAACATGTCCTCCGAATCCACCAGCTCCAGCAGTCACAAGCTCGCACTCACACTCAGCTCCCTTCTCATCCGCCTCTGGCTCGGCACCCGTGCACTTCAGACAGGCATCGAGAAATACGCTGGAAGCAAAGCCTCGGAAGGTCTCGTCACCATCGACGGAGCCCCCAATGAATACGGCCTCACTGCTGCGGGTGCCACCAAACAATATGGGATGGAATTCTATCACGGCGTCCCCCAAGCCCTCATGTCCAAGTTTCAAGCCGAGCCATTGATGCTCAAGTGGGCGCTCCCGCTCTATGATAAAATGCTCGGCCCCGTTTTCATCCTTCTCGGAATCACCATTCTCCTCGGCATCGCGAATCGCCTCTCACTGTTCCTCCTCGGGCTACTCTACATCAGTCTAACTTGGGGTTTGATTCTCATCAAACAGGACGAAGGTGTCTCATGGCTAGGCGTTCACATGATCCTCGTGGTCATGGGACTTGCCATGGCCGAATACAACCGCTTCGCAGTCCTTAAAAAATGGTAATTCCATGAATCTTCCAGACTCATCCATCAATCGCCGCGATTTTCTCTCCAAAACTCTTGCCACCGCAGGCGCAGGCCTTGTCATGGGGGCACCTTCCATTCTGCGCGCTGCGAATACCGCAGAGGGTGAGCAGGTCAAAGTCGCCCTCGTCGGCATGGGCAAGCAAGGCAGGGTGTTATTTGAATCGATGTGCAATATCCCCGGCGTGCATTTTCAAGCCGTCTGCGATATTTGGGATTATAATCGCAAAGGAGGCGTTGCCAAAGTCCGCGCACTCCAAGGTCACACTCCCAATGGCTATGCAGACATCGATGAGATGCTCGCCACCGAAAAAGGCCTCGATGCGGTGGTCATCTCCACTCCGGATTTCTGGCACGCACCTCACACCGTAAAATGCCTTGAAGCCGGCCTCCATGTCTATTGCGAGAAAATGATGTCCAATACCATCGAGGGCGCCCGCACCATGGTTCACGCCATGGATAAATCCGGTAAACTTTGCCAAATCGGCCACCAACGCCGCAGCAATCCTCGCTACCGCTTCGTCCACGATCAGCTCATCAACGGCAATAAGATTTGCGGCCAGATCGTCAACCTCAACGCCCAGTGGAACCGCGCCGTCAATTCATCCCAAGACATCGGCTATAATAAAAAGCTCCTAATCGAGGATGAGGTCCTCAATAAATATGGATACGCAGACATGAATCAATTCATGAACTGGCGCACTTTTCGCGATCTTTCCGGTGGCCCCATTTCAGACCTCGGCGCCCACCAGATCGATATCTTCAATTGGTTCATGGGCGTTCAGCCCAAATCCGTCTTCGCCTCGGGCGGTAACGATTACTTCACCGAGCGCGAGCACTTCGATAATGTGATGGCCATTTTCGACTACGATACTCCGCAAGGTGGCGTCCGGGCCTTCTACCAAGTTCTCACCACCACCAGTGCCGGCGGCGGTTTTTGGGAAAGCTTCATGGGTACCCAAGGGAATATTAAAATTTCGGAAATTGCCTCCAATACCAAAATCTACCGCGAAGACAGCGCCCCATCATGGGATTCTCTGGTGGATCGCGGAGTTCTTAAAAAAGGCATCGCCCCTGCGCCACCACCGCCCTCCGCCGATGCTGTAGCTTCCTACGCCTCTGCCGCACCCGAGATCTTCGAGCTTCCCGGCGGCTTCAACAAGCCCGCCCACCAACCGCATTTGGAAAATTTCTTTGCCACAATCCGTGGCAAGGCCAAGCTCAACTGCGATGCCCGCCACGCCTTCGAAAGCGAAGCACCCATCTTCTGGGTGAATCCATCCGCCCTCCAACGCCAACTCATCAATTTCACCGCCGAACACCTTTCCGTATGAAACCAAAATTATTCCTGCCAACACTTTGCGCTATTACCGCCCTTTTCCTCGCCGGCTGCGGCAAGCAAGAAACCACCACCGCTGCCGGAGATTCAGCAGCCACAGCGGCGTCCTCAGATAATGGCGGCACACTCGGCGGAGAGCCTCTTACTACAGATCTTCCGCCCGAGCTTATCGAAGGCACGCCGAAGCCGATGAACGTCCCCAATCTCGTTCAAGCTCCCACCGCCGCTCCTACTTTCCTTGTTCCCGCCGGCACCACGCTTCTCTCCAAAGGCAAGCCTGTCACCAGCAGCGATGATAATCCCATCATCGGCGATCTCACGCTCATCACCGATGGCGAGAAAGACGCCGGCGAAGGCTACTTCGTCGAGCTGCTCGACGGCCCCCAGTGGGTCCAGATCGATCTTGGGAAAAGCGATGCAATTTCCGCCATCTGGCTCTGGCACTTCCACTCGCAGAAGCGTGCCTACAATGATGTCATCGTCCAAATTTCCGACGATGCCACTTTCGAAACCGGCGTCACCACCGTCTATAATAACGATTACGACGATTCTTCAAAAATGGGCAAAGGCACCAATAGCCCGTATGTGGAGTCCCGATTCGGCCTCATTGTCGATGGCAAAGGCACTAAAGGCCGCTACGTCCGACTCCATAGTAATGGCAATACTTCCAACGAGATGAACCATTACATCGAAGTGGAAGTTTACGGCAAAGGATCTTAAGGAGAGTCAGTTGAGTCTCTGCCAAATTCCGCGCGTTTCTGGAAATCTACAGCGCATCCGGCACAAATTGCTCCTTTCTTTGACATTCGTGAAAAAGCGACTAAGCATGTCGCGCGCTCGAATGGGCGACTGTATCAACCATTATAAATATCATGAAAATCAAACTTTGGATCGCAGGACTCGCAGTACCACTTCTTTTTGCAGCATGTAACACTCAAGAAACCGTCCAAGAAAAGATGGATGCAGGTGCGGAGAAGATCGCAGAAGGCGTGAAAGAAATGAAAGACGCCGCAGCCGCCGAGGTGGAGAAGAACACTCAAGAAGTCAAAGAGGCTGCTGCCGAAAAAATGGACGCGGTGAAGGCCCAGGCTACTGAAGCAATCGAGGACGCCAAGGCCAAAGCAAGCGTTGCAATTGAAGATGCCAAAGAACAAGCCGCAGGTGCTCTTGATGCGGCCAAGGAGAAAACAGTCGAAGGTCTGGACGCCGCCAAGGAAGCTGGTTCCGAAGCTGTCGATTCCGTAAACGAAGAAGTCGCTCCAGCACAATAAGCTTTCAAACTCACAGTCCAATCACTTTTCAGGAGTGGTGACTGACTCTCAAATGCCGGTGTCCCGTAGAGGACATCGGCTTTTTTTGGTGCCATACTTCCGCGCAGCAAGATTTGTGAATAAGGAGAAGGGACCTTATTGTCCCTTTCTTCCTCTGTGCCAGCCAAAGAGGCGACAGTAAGGTTACCACTCCTTAGCTCGCAAAATCACAAATCTTGATGCGCGGCAGTATAGTAACTGTGATCTGATGTATTAATTAGGACTTGTTGAAAATTTGCACGGCGTTTGTTCCTCCGAGTTGTATTTTTTTGGTCCGCTAGCAGTCAAAAATGGTTTTAGTTTATAATTAGAGGTGGAATGCGCTCGCAGTACGAGCGAAATACCCATGAAACCTTGTCGGAATTTTCGTAGGTTTATCACCTTACAAGATCTCATCAAACGGCCAGAAATCAAAAAAGCCAGGGATTTTCCAACGGAAAATTCCCTGACTTAATCGAAACTTAAACCAAATTATAAACTTATCGAAACTCTTTAAAAACTGGAAGATCCTGTTTTATTTAAGCGGCAGTTGTGTTGCGACGGCGTGTCATGACACCAGCAAGCGCAGCAACAGCGACCAATCCAAGAGAGGATGGCTCTGGGATCGCACCAAGTGTGACGTTGTTAGCAGTTGGGAAGTTAACTCCCATTTCGCCAGAAACGGACACTACAACCGAGGAGATTGGTGCATCTGAGACAAAACCGATGAACGAACTTGGAGTCGATGGACCGGTAGCAGCGACGGTTCCGTCATTAGCTGCGACTGTGACCGAAGCGCCGTTTGCGTCTCCAGCAGAATTGGTGGAGAAGAAATAACCGCCGAACGCGTAGGAATTTCCGCCGGACATGGTGAAAGTAATCGGGTCGCCATTGCGGCTTGAAGAAATCCAAACATCGCCACCAGGTTGGGCGTAGTTAAAGAACGCTACCGGAGTCGTAGCGCTTAGCGAGAAACCAGCACCGGTATATGCGATAGGACCTACAACCACAGGAGCAAGTTCGTCAAAGCTGTAGGTGGATGGCAGTCCAGTGATCGCTGCCAAGAAGGAAGCCTCAGTGGTGTAGATTGCGGTGGCGGCGTTCGCAAGCGACGAAAGCGCGAGCAACGTGAGTATAGGAGATAGTATTCGTGTTTTCATGGGGTGCGGTAATATTGGGATGTAACGATGATGGAGAGTGGAAGGTGAAATGAATCAAATCCACTTCCAACATTCGATTTCTTAAATAACCCGCCAACCAACCGCAAGCAAAAAACTAAAATTTTTTAAAATAAATTTAAGAGCTCGATTATTTCCAATAAATCAGAGGTTAAATTTTTTAAAATCCGCAGAGATTTCCTGGATGGTGCTGCGACACACAGCGTCATGGTAATTTTGCCAATGGAAGGGGGAAACGAGATTGCAAATCCCACCATGACCCGTCAGCCTATGTCTCGCTAGGCTGAATTTAGGCGGGTTCCACGGCCTCGCTTCATTGCGGGTTCAGCCTGTTGAAAGGCGTGAGATCGATTCATTAAATCAAATTTTCAATGCAGGTAGATTTTCTCATTGTAGGAGCCGGCTATGCCGGTCTCGTGGTCGCGGAACGAATGGCTACCCAACTTGGAATGACATCGTTAGTCGTCGAGAAACGCGGTCACATTGGTGGAAATGCGCAGGATGAATACGATGATGCGGGAGTGCTGATTCATAAATTCGGCCCGCATTATTTCCGGACAAATTCAGCGAGGGTGAAGGATTATTTGGGCCAATTCACCGAGTGGCATGAGGTGGATTACAAGATTCTTAGTCACACCAGAGGTCGCTATTGGAAATTTCCCATCAATTTAAATACTTACGAACAGCTGATCGGGCAGTCTGCCAGCAGTGAAGAATTCGAGGCCTACCTTGAATCACGGCGGATTCCCATTGAGAAGCCTGCAAACTCTGAGGAGGTGATCATTTCACAGGTCGGCTGGGAGCTCTACGAAATGTTTTTTAAAGGCTATACCCTTAAGCAATGGCAACGGGAGCCTAAAGATCTCGATCCATCGGTGTGCGGCAGAATTCCAATCCGGACAAATCGCGATGATCGCTATTTGCGTGAGGAATTCCAGGCATTACCCAAGGCAGGGTATCACCAAATGTTTAATAACCTGCTGGCGGCGGGGGGCGATAGGGTCAAGGTTTTACTTAACACGGACTATCGTGAGATTCTCGCCTCGGTGACTTACAGGCACATGATCTACACTGGTCCGATTGACGAATATTTTGACAAATCACTGGGAGAGCTGCCTTACCGATCATTGCGGTTTGAGAATGAATCTTTCGATGCCGAGCAGCTCAAGAGCCGTGAGGAGATCTCGGGTAAACCCGGTTTCTGGCAACCTGCGATGCAGGTGAATTATCCTAACGAAAATGAATATACGCGCATCGTGGAGGTGAAGCATGCAACTGGGCAAGTTTGTGCGAACACCACCATTGTTCGTGAGTATCCTGATGACTATGGACCAGGCAAGGAGCCTTACTATCCGATTCCTGCTCCGGCAGCACAGGCGCTATACAAACGCTATGCAGAAATGGCAGAAGCGGAAGAAAACGTCAGTTTCATCGGCCGCTTGGCGACCTACCGATACTATAACATGGATCAGGTAACAGCGATGGCTCTGACGGAGTGTGATAAACTTACCAAACGCTACGGCGCACGTGGCTGATTGATTTTCAGCGCCTTTTATGAAATTACTCGTCACTGGTGGTGCCGGATTTATTGGATCAAATCTGATCCGGTATCTCTTAGAGCGATCTGAGAGAGAACTTGGCCTTGAAGTTTCGCGAGTTGTCACTCTCGATAAGCTGACTTATGCGGGAAATCGCTCCAATCTGCGCGATTTTGATGATGATCCACGCCATGTTTTTGTTGTTGGAGATATCTGTGATGCGGAATTGGTCGGTAGCCTGTTAAGAGAACATCAAATTGATGCAGTCATGCACCTTGCGGCTGAATCACACGTTGATCGTTCCATTAATAGTCCTGAAGATTTTATCCAAACCAATGTGGTAGGAACCTATAGGCTACTGGAAACATTCCGACACTACCTCGCCGAAAGAAAGTGGAAGCCTACAACTGCCAAGTCATTGAAAGACGGAGGAGAATATTTGTTTTTACACGTTTCTACCGATGAGGTGTATGGTTCATTGGCAGGTGGTGAAGTTGCGTTTTCAGAAACTTCATCTTACTCGCCGAACAATCCTTACAGCGCTTCAAAAGCAGGTGGCGATCACCTGGCGCGGGCCTACCACCATACCTACGGGATGCCAATCGTCACGACGAACTGCGCGAACAATTACGGCCCTTATCAATTTCCTGAAAAGCTTCTGCCATTGATGATTCTGAAAATTCTGCGAGGCGAGCCACTTCCGGTTTATGGAGATGGGAAACAAGTGCGCGATTGGCTTTATGTGGAGGATCACTGCCGTGGCCTCGTGATGGCGATGATGGCTGGCCAATTTGGTGAAACCTATATGATCGGAGGTAGGTGTGAGATGAAGAACCTCGATGTCGTCCACGCGATCATTGATACGGTGAGAGAAATGGCGCCTGAGCGAGTATCGCAAACAGCGGCAGAGCTCATCACTTATGTTGAGGACCGCCCGGGTCACGACCGCCGCTATGCGATTAACCCGGAGCGGATGGAGCGAGAACTTGGATGGCAGCCGCGTATGGATTTTTTATCAGGTCTGCGTCGCACGGTGCAATGGTATTTGGCGAATCATGATTGGGTTCGTGATGTCGAAATTGGCCGCTATCGTGGCGAGAGACTCGGAATGATCGATTAGCATGCTAATTTACAGATCTAATCCCCAGCGTCATTAGGACAGACGCACTTAAATTTGGATTTGCCGATAGCGAAATTTTACTTTGTATTTACATGTTAATAGACACGGGATTTCAGAAATGCATCTACCCTACCAAACCTCCTACTACTTCCGATAAAGGCTTTATTCAATTTCTTGCCAAGTTTGCCAACTTCCCCTTCACTGCGGGCCGCTCATCCCATGGCACTCATTGTTCAAAAATACGGCGGCACTTCCGTCGGCACGCTCGACCGCATCCGCAACGTCGCAGCCCGGATGAAACGTACCCGCGACGAGGGAAACCAGGTCGTCGCGGTGGTTTCAGCGATGTCCGGCGTCACCGACGGCCTGATCAAGATGGCCAGGGAACTCGCCGATAACCCGAGCGAGCGCGAGCTCGACGTGCTGCTGGCCACCGGCGAGCAACAATCGATCGCACTGGTCACCATGGCCCTTCAGGAAATGGGCGTGGACGCGGCCTCCATCACTGGCAGCCAGGCCGGCATCCACACCACCGGCTCCCACACCCGCGGCCGCATCCTCAACATGGACCCCACCCTGATGCGCGGTTTCCTTGATGAGGGGAAAACGCTCGTCGTCGCCGGTTTCCAGGGAGTCACCCCGGACGGCATGATCCACACGCTCGGCCGCGGCGGTTCCGACCTCACCGCCATCGCCGTCGCCGCCGCACTCAAGGCCGATGTCTGCCAGATCCTCACTGATGTGGATGGCGTCTATACTTGCGATCCGCGCATCGTCAAAAACGCCCGCAAGCTGCCCGAAATTTCCTATGACGAAATGTTGGAAATGGCCTCGTCCGGCTCCAAAGTCATGCAATCCCGCTCCGTCGAGTTCGCCAAGAAATTCGGCGTCGTCTTCGAAGTCCGCTCCTCACTCAACGACAACCCCGGCACCCTCGTGTTAGAAGAACATCCCAACATGGAAAACGTCGTCATCCGCGGCGTCTCGATCGAGCGTTCGCAAGC
>JBGSUW010000040.1:0-2946 GCA_041753275.1 Akkermansiaceae bacterium
AGCCGCACTCATCCCAAAGGGCGTCACCTGGTTGCGCGATGCGGTCACCACCTTCGAGCCGGATGATAACCGCGTGCTCACCCGCGATGGGAAATCCATCAGCTACGACTGGCTCGTCGTCGCTCCCGGCATCCAGATCAATTGGGGAAAAATCCCCGGCCTCAAGGAATCCATCGGCACCAAGAGCGTCTGCAGCAATTACTCCTATGAGCACGTGGACTACACATGGGAAACACTGCGCAATTTCAAAACCGGCACCGCCCTCTTCACCCACCCCTCCGGAGCCATCAAATGCGGCGGCGCTCCGCAGAAGATCATGTATCTCGCCGAAGACTGGCTGCGGCGCGAAGGACTTCGAGGCAACACCGAAGTCATCTTCACAACCGCCCTTGGCAATCTCTTCGCCGTCGAGAAATACCGGAAGACCCTCGAAAAACACGTCGCCGACCGGGGCATCAAAGCCAATTTCAAACAGAACCTCATCGAACTACGCCCGGATGCGAAAGAGGCCGTTTTCGAGAATCTCGATACCAAGGAGAGATCGGTCATCGGCTACGACATGATCCACGTCACCCCTCCGATGGGGTCGCCGGATTTCGTCAAATCCAGCGCACTCGCCAATGCAGACGGCTGGGTGGAAGTGGACAAATTCACCCTGCGCCACCCGCGTTTCCCCAACGTCTTCTCCCTCGGCGATGCCAGCAACCTCCCGACCAGTAAAACCGGAGCCGCCATCCGTAAGCAGGCTCCAGTCGTTGTAGAAAACCTTCTAGCCGCGATGAGCGGCACACCGCTGACAGCTACATACAACGGCTACACCTCATGCCCCATCGTGACCGCACGCGGCAAGCTCATCATGGCAGAGTTCGACTACGATCTTAAACCGCAGGAAACCTTCCCCATCGACCAAGGTAAGGAGCGCTACAGCATGTATCTGATGAAAAAATGGCTACTGCCCGAGCTTTACTGGCACGCCATGCTCAAAGGAATCGCCTGAACAAAACAACATGACAACTCGAAATCTAATACTCTGTTCCATCCTTTCACTCGCATTTTCCAGCGCTTCCCACGCCGAACCGGAGGAGATCCCATTACAAGTACGGGAGAACATCCGCGCCGTCTATCAAGTCAGCGATGACAAACTCCATGAAGGAGTGAACAAGGGCCTGTTCTATGCAAAGAAGCTCATTACAACCTATAAGCAACAAGACATCGCAGCCGATCAATTACACCTCCACCTCGTTTACCACAGTTCCGCCATCGCAGCGCTGGTGAATGAGGATGCCCGAAAACGACTTGGTGCAGATCCACTGAAAAATCCAAATACTACGATCCTAGAAGAACTCCTGAAAAGCGGCGTCCAAGTCGAGATCTGTGAAAGCACCATGCTGCAGAAAGGGGTGGTGGCGAGCGAGCTTTTGTCCGGCGTGAAAATTGTCGCCGGAGCCTACCCCCGAATCATCGACCTCCAACTCCAAGGCTACGCCTACATTAAATTCGAATGAACCCACTCGCCTTGTTAGGAGCCGCGCTGATCGGGCTTTCCCTCGGCCTCACCGGCGCTGGCGGCAGCATTATCACGCTTCCGGTGCTAGTCTATTTGGCGGGATTGCCGCCGAAGGAAGCGGTTGGACTGAGTCTTTTTGTAGTCGGCGCAGCGGCACTTGTGGGAGCAATACAGCGATTTCGTTCCGGTGAAATCCACATGAAAGCCGGGCTGATGTTCGCAATTTCCGGTATGATCGGTGCGGCAGGCGGTGCGCGGCTCACACCTCTGGTTTCCGGGCGAGTGCTGATGATCATATTCGCGGTTCTGATGCTTGTCGTTGCTGTCAACATGCTCATGGGATCGAAAGTCGAACCCTCCACCAAAGCAGAGTGTCGTCCAATGCGATGCCTTCTAGCAGGTCTTGGCGTCGGCGTTCTCACTGGCTTCATCGGGGTTGGCGGCGGCTTCCTACTCATGCCCGCATTGGTGAAATTTGCCAAACTGCCACTGCGCGTCGCGACCGGTACCTCGCTGGCCGTCATCTCCTTTAACTCGACGGCAGGCTTTGTCAGTCATTTCGGCGAAGCGCCGCCGCGCTGGACTTTGGCATTCGCGTTCGCAAGCATTGCCGCTGCAGGAGTCCTGTTTGGTTCCAATTTTGCCAAGCGGTTGCCGGTAGCGCGGCTACGCCAGGGATTTGCCTTCATGGTCATCATCACAGGCTCGTTTGTGCTTTGGCAGAGTTGGATGAAATAACTAACCCTAAAGTGCAAAATGAAATTACTGGACTTGCCACCTTAAATAGGAGGTTTTTTTTAAGCAGGGTGCCTACGTTAGGGAGAATACCTTCTGAGCAAATCTAACAGTTCTGTGCGCCACACCTAGTATGGTTAGATTTCCTGAAAATGAAAAAAGTCTGGCTTAGTGTCAAATTGGCAACGGTGTCCAAAAGTGAGCCTGGCGGTTTCAAGAAGCCAGCGATAGAATATCACGCTCAACTGGCTCGTTTCTTGGTAAATTACCCGCAGTTTGGGAAGAACATCTCCCCTTGCTTCGAGCTTCTTTTCTAAAGTCTTCATCCGCTTTGATTTTTTCTTTTCGTTGCCTTTGTTGTGCGGTTCGTCTTCTGGAAGTTGCACCTCGATTTCACGGTTCAGGAGCTGCGCGAAATTGTAGGCAAGCACGATGAAGGTGGCCTGCATCTTCTTCGCGTTGAGGCTCGCTGCCCATGCCTTGATCTCGTAGAGTTTGTTCTTTATTTCATCGAAGCTTTTCTCAATTCGCCAGCGCATGAAGTAGAGCTGAGCGATGATTCCGGCGTCGATAGGATCGTCTTAGCTGAAGTCTTGTGGGAGTGGATGTTCCAATTTTATGTTCTTTTTGACCCGTGAAATAAAGTAGATGCCATGCTGATGTTTCCAATCATGCCATTGCCTGAAATCGATCCCGGCACGATC
>JBGSUW010000041.1:0-16690 GCA_041753275.1 Akkermansiaceae bacterium
GCCCTCTGGTGACCAGAGCGCGGTGGAACCACCCGGTCCCATTCCGAACCCGGAAGTGAAACGCTGCAGCGCCAATGGTAGTGGGACGATAGGTCCTGTGAGAGTAGGTCGTCGCCAGGTATATGCCCGGCTCCTGTTAAAAGGAGCCGGGCACTTTTTTTGCCTAAAATTTGAGTGATAGATCCTATGAGTTCCCTAGGATCTATAATTCTATAGGACCTATAATTCTATAGGACCTATAAGACCTATAAAACCTATAAGACCTATAAGACCTATAAGACCTATAAAACCTATAAAACCTATAAGACCTATAAGACCTATAAGACCTATTATTATCAAGTGAACCTTGACGCAACCTAGGCATTGGATTCACAAGACCACAAAACCCACCTTCTAAGTTCAGTAAAGCTCGGCGAATACCATCGTGCCGCTGCTCGTGTGCAACGTGCTCACCACGATTACTTCGGCGGTCGAGCCGATTTTGGACGCACCTTGGTTTGCGACAATCATTGTTCCGTCGGGCAGGTAGCCTACAGCTTGGTGTTCTTCTTTCCCAGACCGCACTAAGGCAATCCGCATTCGTTGTCCAACGACCACCGCCGGCTTGAGGGCCTCATCCAGTTCATGCAGATTTAAGACTTCCACACCTTGAAGCTTGGCCAGTTTGGTGAGATTATCATCAGTGGTCATCAAGCGAGCACTCAAGATTCTGGTGACATCAAGCAAACGACTGTGATTGTTTTCCGGGGTTTCAGATAATTGAGTGTCGTGAATGGAAATCTGAATATCACTGCTGTTTTGAAGTTGTTCCAAACTATCCAAGCCTCGTTGGCCGCGCTGCCGCGCGGCATTGGAATCGGAATTCACCAAATTTTGAAGTTCGTCCAACACGAAACGTGGCACAATCAATCGGCCGTGTAAAAATCCGGAACGCAAAATTGCCAATACTCTGCCGTCCATAATGGCATCCTGGTCTAACACAACGGGCATGCCAGTGGAGGCATCCTGCCTGAAGCGGACGTATGGAATGATAAATGCGAAGTCGTCGCGATTATTCCGGAGAGCCAAGACTGCACCCAAGAATCCCAAGCTTGCAAATAGGGTGACATCAATGGAGATGCGCAACGAATTCACCAAGATGTCGCCATTTTCCTGATTTTCCAATTTATCGCGGAATGCCAGCTCGAGAAGTTTGGAAAATTCCACTCGCGTGAGCAACCATGCACAGAATAAGCCGACGCCGAGACCAAAGGTGGCAGTTGAGAAGCCACGTAATGTGAATCCTTTCATCAAGGATTCAATCCAGATGAAAAAGCCAGCAACTCCCAGACCCGAGATGATCCCTACAGACATGGGAACTTCGAGTTGAGTGCCTTTTGTACTCAACGCGATGGCGACTCCTGCGGCCTGACAAATCAGGAGATAAGTAAGGCGTGCGACATTGACGGAAGATGGAGCTGCCATAATTGATTTTTAATCGAAACAGAAATCTCCATCTCTTCACGCCGAAGAGCAAGGTCAAACGCCCTAGTCTCCGAGCCTACTCTTGCTCGTCCGCAGTGGCTTTGATGTCACTTAGAGCAGCGATGAAATCTCCAAGAATTTCTGCAGGAACCATGATTGTATCTCGATTCCCACCTACATCCTCGGTGATCTTGACGACCATCCCTCGAGAATTTTGCTTGAGATCGAGAAAGAAAATTTTGCGATCCGCTAGAATTTTCTCGGTGTGTAGTAAATCGCTTTCCACTTGGATATTTGGAGTTGCTTAAGCCGTCTGTAGTAGATGGTTGGAGTTGGGATCTGTCAACGGTATTCCTTGACCATGGGCGGCGAACAGGGCGCGATAGTCGCAGCTCATGCGTGACTTTCTCCAACCACATCGGCCGGCACTGGTCCTTGCTCCGATGCAAGATGTGACGGATTTGCCATTCATGAGGGTGATTGCGAGGCGGGGTGCGCCAGATTGGTTTGTGACGGAATATTTTCGGGTCCACCCAGATTCAGTTCCGAATCGCTACATCGTGAGATCAATCGTAGAAAATGAAACTGGGCGTCCAATTTTTGCGCAGATGATTGGGAGAGACATCCCAAGTCTGTTGCGAACGGCAAATGAATTGAGAAAACTGCCAGTCGCTGGTATCGATCTGAATCTTGGTTGTCCGGCCCCCATCGTTTGCCGCAAGGACGCTGGGGGAGGATTGTTGCGAAATCCTCAATATCTAGACCTACTTATGGGGACATTGCGCGAGGCTATTCCTGGGCGCTTCACCGTGAAAACCCGCCTCGGCTACACTGAGCCGGATGAATTCCACGGATTGTTAGAGATTTTTAAAAAGCATGGAATCGACGGTCTGACAATTCACGGAAGAACGGTAGTTGAACGTTATCAGACGCCGGTCCATCCACAATTCGTCAAAATGGCGGTGGAAGAAATGAAGTGCCCGGTTATCGCCAATGGCAATGTGGTAGATGTGGAAACAGGCTTAAATTATCAGCAGACAACGGGTGCGGCTGGATTAATGGTGGGGCGCGGTGCAATTCGGAATCCTTGGATCTTCAGTCACTTGAAAGCAGCTTTTGCAAATGCTCCTCTGCCGACTCCGTCTTACCGTGATCTTTGGGATTATGTCACAGAACTTTACGAAGAGATCGCTCGTGAGACGCAAAAGCTGGTGCCGCTGGCGCACGTTCAGCGGATGAAGAAGACTCTCGCCTACATTACCCATGGCTTGGAAGGGGACTTTGAATTCGAAATGCGACGAGCTAAAACTCCGGAGGACTTTCATCGCATTTGTCGAACCCACCTAGATCGCGAGGGAGGCATTCCCGCAAAGCCGCCAAGCGATTCCAAATTGTTCTGTGGATTCGAAACCCTTGCGTAAATTGAGATCCACTCGAAACGACCTTACCTGTTGCAAATTTATATCGTTTTGATGAAGCTATCGCCACGGAGAAATTTGTAACAGTATGTCGCAAGTGACTTAATAAATCGATGGCAGGATCTAGCGGGAATGAAGAGACTCAAGTAGGGATCAAGTTTTTCAGGCAAACCCTGCATCCCTTGTTAGGGTTTGTGGCGGCTGCGTGTTTATTGACTTTGGTTGGATGGACGGGAGACATCACAGCACTCCTCCACTGGGTGACGTGCGGGACAGGTGTTGCTTTTGCCATGGAACGCGCTTGGGTGTTTTTTAAATATAAGCTCCCGCAAAGTGAACGGAAACGATTGAAAATCCATGTAAGCTTGGCCGTGGCCGTTTTTCTGACTTCGGTCACATTGATGATCCTTCCACTTTCTTCATTGGGGGAAAAGGCGATTGCGAGTCATATTTTCATCCAAAGTGCAGTGCTAGTTTCATCGTTAGCTTCGATGATCTATCATCAAACTCGCTTTACAGCACGAGCGTTTCATCCTGGGTTAATTTTAATTTTTTCATTTCTAGCACTCATCGTAGGCGGAACATTGCTTCTCATGATGCCGCGTTGTGTGACGCCAGGGAATACTTGCACGTGGCTGGAAGCACTCTTTACAAGCACGAGCGCAGTGTGTGTCACGGGACTGAATGTGCAAAACACGGCAACCTTTTTTTCGCTCACAGGCCAAATTGTGATCCTATTGCTCATTCAGATAGGCGGACTTGGCATCATGACACTCACCTTTTTCGCCGCAGTTGTGTTATTTGAAGGGCTCTCGTTGCATGACCGCCTATTATTAGGGAAAATGCTTTCTGAGAATCGACTTGCTCGCATTGGTCAGACACTTTCATTCATCGTGGCGTTTACGTTTATCGCAGAGAGCATCGGAGCGGTGATTCTTTTTATGTATCTGGATAGTATTCCAGATTTTGGGATGCGGTTGTTTCATTCGGTCTTTCATGCTGTCTCAGCATTTTGCAATGCCGGATTTTCGACACTTCCAGACGGCTTGGCCAGTGAGGCGGTGCAAGGCAATCGAGTTTGGCAAATCGTCGTCATGATCCTCATCGTCATCGGTGGTCTTGGCGCGTTGGTCTGCGAAGATATTAGCCAATGGGTGGTTGCGATGATCAAAATAAGGAAAAAGAAGAAAGGCCCCCGTCCAAGATTGAAAGTTCACAGCAGGCTGGTGCTCAGCATTACAGCAGGATTAATCATCATCGGCGCACTGGCAATTTTCACGAGCGAGTTCCTATTTGGAAGCGGCCCGCAAAATGGAGGGACCATTCTAACTTCTTTGTTCCATTCCGTCACCGCACGAACTGCTGGATTTAATACCGTCCCGATGTCGCAAATTAGTCTGCTCACCGCAGAATTTTTGATGTTATTAATGATCATCGGTGGATCTCCAGGAGGAACTGCCGGTGGCATGCGGACAACGGTGTTTGCCGTAGCCATTGCCCACGTATGGAGCCAGCTGAGAATGAGCCGCAGAGGAATGATTGTTTTTAACCGCAGAATTCCAGCTGAGGTAGGTACTCAAGCGCTGGGCTTGATCGTCCTCACCGGAATTTGGCTCATCATCAATTTTACGATTCTCATCGCTTTGGAATCTGGCAAAAGTTTAAGTGAGAGGGAATTGCTATTTGAACTTATCAGTGCTTTTGCCACAGTCGGTCTTTCGCTAGATGTAACGCCTCTACTTACACCAAGTTCACAAATCTTACTTACTATAAATATGTTTGTCGGGCGAATTGGCCTTTTCACGGTATTGGCCACATTGATACCGCCGGACAACTACCCCAGCTCTGGCAAGCCGCCGGAGAAAATTCTCCTTATTTGAACTTCACCTTACCATTATGAGATTCTGCATCATCGGCCTTGGAAGCTTCGGCACTCACCTGGCCCGCCAACTCAACCGTGAAGGTCACGAAATTGTCGCTGTGGACAATGATCCCAATCATATCAACGTGCTCAAAGACGAAATCGAGTATATCGTCCAAGCAGACTGTACCGATCTCAACGCATTTCATGAAATTCCCGTAAATGAATGTGATGCGGTGATTCTAGCCATTGGAGAAGACTTTGAGGCCTCGCTTTCCATCGCCTCCAATCTTCAACAACTCGGGACCAAGCGCATTATCAGCCGCATTATCAATCCACTTCATGGCCGATTGCTTAAACTTCTAAAAATTGATGAACTCATGGTCCCAGAGGCGATGGCGGCCGCATGGCTCGCGCGCTCCCTCAATACACCGGATAAGATTAGCAGCTTGGAACTTGGCGGCGGTTATGAAATCGCTCAAATCCTCATCCCCAAATCCCTCGTTGGAAAGACCTTACAAGAAGCGGAAATCCGGCCGCGCTACAATTTGAATCTCGTCACGGTTGCAAAAGGCCGCGGACTTACCGCTCTCAGCTCCACTCGTCATCCTATCAACAAAGTCTTGGGAAATCCTGATCCCAATCGTCGCTTCGAGGCAGATGATGTCTTGCTCCTGTTTGGATTAGAAAAAGACGTGCGGCGGATGCTGCTCGACTACGAAAGGGAAAAATAGATCTAAAGTCGCTTCACTTGCATCTCCGATTTCGTCTGCTTTAATCCCTCCTCCGGCTGCCATGCCGAAATCACTCTCTCACCACACCGATTATGGGAAGACACTTTGAATGCCGCCGCCGTGCCAAGGAATCCAGATGGGCCACCATGTCCAAGGTTTTCCCTAAATTAGCAAAATCAATCACAATGGCCGCTAAGAACGGTGGCCCGGATCCGGAATCCAACGCTCCGCTGAGGGTGGCGATCAATAACGCAAAAGCACAAAATCTTTCCAAAGAAAACATCGAGAACGCCATCAAGCGGGCCGCTGGCAAAGATGCGGCGGATATCTCTGAGATCACCTATGAAGGAAAGGGCCCGCATGGCTCCCTGTTCATCGTCGAGTGCGCGACGGACAATTCCAACCGTTCAGTCGGAAACCTGAAAATCATTTTCAATAAAAACGGCGGCCAAATGGTCAATGCCGGGCAGCTTGATTTCATGTTCAATCGGAAATCTGTGATCGAGTTTCCAAGACCGACCGGGTGCGATCTCGAAGAACTCGAGCTCGAGCTCATTGACGCAGGTCTCGAGGAACTTTCTCTGGACGAAGAAATTGTCACCCTCGTCGGCGAATATAGCGCCTTTGCCAGCCTCACCAGCGCGGTGGAAGCTCTCGGCATCGTCCCCACCAAGGCGAGTCTTCAACGTCTCCCAACTCAGCCCATCGAGCTCACAGAAGCCCAGATGGAAGAAGTGGAAGCGATTCTCGATAAAATCGAGGATGATGATGATGTGCAGGCTGTTTATACCAATCTCGCTTAAACCAGCATTGCGGCGGAACCAATCCACCGCCATTTTGGGAAATTACTTCTTCAACTTATTTTCAATCCGCTCCAAGTCAGGATTGATATATTCCGGCACTGCTTGAGCGCGCAGAACTTCGGCAGCGGCTTCGAGATCGCCCGCCCTTTCAAGTAGTAATGCTTTATCCTGATAATAATAACTCCAATGAATGGCATGTGCTTTTGGATCTAATTTAAGCAAGCGCATGTATTGCTCTAATCGCGCCATTTCACTCATGCCCAAGCCTGTTCCATGAGTGGCTGCCAAGGCTCTCGCATAACGGCCCCAGCAAGCAACTTCCGCGAGAGCAAAGTGCCCTGTCGGTAGCTCACGAGCCGGGGTGAGTTCCGCATTCTCAGCATGGAAGCGTCTCGCCACCTCAGGCCAAAGTGTGCGTTGGCGATCAATGATGGCTTGCCAGTTTTCATCGATTAAATCTTTATTATGGAGTTCCCATACCACTCGTGCTTGAGCGGGATACTGCTTTAAAACATCATCTAATAGACTATCAAGGTCATGCCAAACAAACGAGCGCTTGGCGGAGAGCAAGATAAAGATACTGATCAGAATCACTGCTGGTATCCGGGGCTGTAAGTTGGTGAACATTCTTAAAGCAGCACTCAGCACGATCGCTGCACCGAGGCAGAACCACGGCAGTCCTGGATAGATGCGATACTCGGGCATGAACTCTGGAATGAGGTAGAAGACTCGGAACAAAATCGTAGCGCAATAGAGGAATAGGCAAAGGCCTACCAAGCGCGTGGTTCTGCGAAATACTAGAAAGACACTAAAAACAGTCAGTGCGAGAAATCCCACTGCCGCCAGCATCGCACCATGGTCTGGAATTTGCCAAAACTTAGCGCCTGGCGGGATCATCGTTTCCGCGATGTGATGGTCCGCGCTGAGGCAGATAGGAACAATACTACGCCAACCAAATTCCCAGAATACTCGTGCCAAAGTATAGGCGTGGCCAATGTAGCGTGGCTCTGAAAAATAGCGATCAAGATCAAATGAATACGTATTTTTTCCCAATTGGTAGAGCCCTAGAACGCCAAGGAAACAGACTCCGGCGATCACCCATTTTCTACTCTTGATCCATTGCCATTGATTAGTTTGCAGATAGACGATAGCTACCCCGCCGACCATCATCAATGCATGCAGCAAGCCTGGTCCTTTGGAAAGCATCGCTCCCGCGATGCTGAAAATCAACCCAATGAAACTCATCCAGCCACCACCTCGGATGAGACGCAGCATCTGCCATGATGCAGTGAGGGAAAATAGCGTAACCCATGCCAGATCCTGAGTCCTTGCGTAGTTTGGAATTTCGCTGCCCAAGGGATGGACTGCAAACAAAACAGCCGCAAAAAGAGCCAATCGTGACTTCTTTGAATCTTCTAATAACTCACGCGAGAGCACGAAAAGCATACAAGCCACTGAAGTATGCAAAAGCCAGTTAACCGCGTGAATTCCAATGGGCCCCGTGCCGAATAAACGTAGTTGAAAACTATACCATGCATAAGTCCACGCGTTGACTGGAGCTTCCCAAAAACGTCCGCTGTCGATCAGTTGATTGTTCTGAAACGTCACTCGATCATCGAGAAAAAAGACAGATCCAAGGCACCATAAGTGGGCGAGCGCACTGGCGGCGATGATCCACAGGAACGGGTGCCAAGCAGCAATGAAGGAGGAGGTCTTTTTTGATTCAGCCATGCGATCATTGCCGCGGGCCTTGGTAAGCTCCCGGCGAGTAGAAAGATAAGCCAAAGATTAGCCGCCGTTCAAGCATCAAGTCCAGATCTCTCAGCGTGGCGCGGTTAGCGAGTGGGGCCGTGCGATGCAATAAAGAGGCCCGACTGATCATCCTCCCGGAAAAACCCATTAAACCGGGAGGCATCTCAGTCGGGCCGCCTGTAGCATCGCTACATGGATAGAAACGCCGGGCCTGCGCTGATTTGTCTTAAATTTGAAAATTTGTCTGGAAGATATTCTCGGATTTCAATGGATGGCTCGCGTGAAAGTTCGAGGACAGTCGGCTTTTCCTGCAAATTGATTCCGAGTTTTCCCTTTTCAAAATGGGGGGAAATCCGCTTTCATCGCGCAGCTCCAATCACTTATGCAGAACCGACCTAAAGATCCCCGTCCCTTCAAACGCGCAATTCTCAAACTCAGTGGAGAAGCGCTGCGTGGACCTGGATCGCGGGACAATATTTCTCCAGAAATTGTGGATCGCATTGCCTTGGAAATCCGCGAGGCGGTGGCGGGCGGGCTACAGCTTGGAATCGTGGTGGGTGGTGGAAACTTTTGGCGCGGAGCCAGTGCTTCCGCGCGGGGGATGGACCGGGCGACTGCGGATTACGTGGGTATGTTAGCCACGGTGATGAACGCCCTCGCTCTGGAAGGAGCGCTGGAGCACCATGGGGTGACTTGCGTGGTGCAATCGGCCATCGAGATGAAAAATGTGGCAGAGACATTTATCCGGCGCAAAGCGGAGAAACAGTTGGATGAGGGCAAGGTGGTGATCTTCGCGGCGGGCACGGGGAATCCATTTTTCTCTACGGATACGACTGCTGCTCTGCGGGCCAGCGAAATGGGCGCGGATGTGATTCTCAAAGCCACCCAGGTGGATGGCGTCTATGATTCTGATCCGCGGCTCAATCCGGATGCGGTGCGCTATGAGACGGTGACGTTCCAAGAGTGTCTGACGAGCCGCCTCAACGTGATGGATGCCACGGCATTTAGCCTTTGCATGGACAATCACGTGCCGATTATCGTTTTCGACCTCGCGCCGCACGGGAATCTTTCGCATGCGTTGCGCGGGCTGCCGATCGGCACGCTCGTTCACGGCGAGTAGGCAATATTGAACAATCTAAACCCCAAATTCTAATATCTTATGGACCCTGAAGAAGCGATTTTTGAAGTGGAAGAAGCGATGACCAAGTGCGTCGATTACTTGATTCACGAGTTTGCGGGAGTGCGCACGGGAAAAGCGAGCCCAGCATTGATCGAAAATTTAGATGTGCTCGTTCATGCCTATGGAGCGGTCTCTAAATTGAAAAGTCTCGCCATCATTAACTCACCTGAGCCGCGGATGCTGGTGGTGCAGCCATTCGATCCCGCGACCACCCGCGACATCGAACGAGCCATTCGCGAGTGCAAACTGGGGCTCAATCCGGCCGCTGCGGATCGCTCGATCCGAGTGCCAATCCCTGAGCTTTCCGAGGAACGGCGGCGGGACATGGTGAAAATGATCAAGCAATTGGCAGAAGAGGCCAAGGTGCGCCTCCGCGCCGCGCGCAAAGAGGGCATCGATAGGGCAAAAAAAATGAAGGCTGACAATTTCATCACCGAAGATGGTCAGAAGGACTTCGAGAAAGAAGTGCAGGATCTGACCAACAAGTTTGTGAAAAAAATCGATGATCACGCGGTGGCGAAAGAGGCGGATCTGATGAAAGTTTAGCGGGTTGTAAGACGCTTAAGTTGGTTTGCGGTTGGCGATATAGACGGTGCTTTCAGAGTCCTTTTCTAACAGGGGATTAGGAAATTTCACGACGACGGCTTTTGGCGCTTCGAAGACTGTGGCGAGGCGGGAGAGGAAATTTTCATCTGGAGCATCGTCTGACCAAAGTGCAAAGACGCCGCCCGGGAGGAGCTGGGCGGCGAGTAGTTTGAGCCCTGCGGTGCTGTAGAAAGTGGCGTTTTGCTCGTCGAGTAAATTGCGTGGCGAGTGATCGATATCAAGAAGGACAGCGTGGAATTTCCGGCCGGGAAGGGTGGGATCGAAGCCGAGCTGGGGCGCGGCGGCGAGAGCGAAGAAGTCACCATGGACGAAGCGGCAACGTGGATCTTTGGTGAGGGCCTCACCCAAGGGGACGAGTGCCTGTTGATGCCAACTGATGACGGGTTCGAGGGCATCGATGACGAATAATTCAGAGACCCGTGGATCCCGCAGCGCGGCGACGGCGGTGTAGCCGAGGCCTAGCCCGCCGACGACGACGTGCAAGTTTTCTCCGGTGACGGCGGCGAGTCCGAGGTCCGCGAGGGCTTCCTCGACGTCGTGGAAAAGGCTGGACATGAGATAGCCATTTCCCAGCAGAACTTCATAGACGATGAGGTTGTCCAACATCACCATCCGGCGGCGGCGTAGGATGAGATCGCCGAGTGGCGTGGGGCGGAAATCGAGTTCCTCGAAGAGTGGCTGCATGCCGGAGTGAAGCGGACAGAGCAGGAGGCCGCGAGATTCTTATGGGCTAGGGGGCAGAATGGTAGGGTGGTGGATTTCCAGAATAGCCTCGACGAGGTCCATGGCGAGCGCGTGCTTGGAAGCGGGCGGGAGGGGGGTGCTGTGGTCTGGGTAAACGAGGAGGACTTGATTATTGTCCGAATCGAAGCCGATGGTGGGATCCGAGACATCGTTGGCGATGATGAGATTGCAGTGTTTTCTTACCAATTTTTCGCGGGCATTGGCTTCGAGGTGTTCCGTTTCCGCGGCGAAGCCGACGAGCGTGCCATTGAAGCCGAGGGTCATGCGGGCGGAGCCGAGGATGTCTTGGGTGCGGACGAGTTCGAGGGTGTAAGTTTCGCCAAGTTTTTTGATTTTTTGCGGCGCCACGTTGGCAGGGGTGTAGTCGGCGACAGCGGCGGCAAATACGGCGATGTCCATTTTTCCTACATAACTGGCGACGGCGGCGGCCATCTCGGCAGCGGTCTGGACGGAGATGAAGTCCACATTTTCCGGGATGTCTAGCTGGGTGGGTCCGGAAATGAGCATCACCGAGTGGCCCTCATGGGCGAAGGCCCCGGCGAGCGCGTAGCCCATTTTACCGGACGAGCGATTGCTGAGAAAGCGGACGGGATCTAGCGGCTCACGGGTAGGGCCGGCGGTGATGAGGATTTTCACGCAGCGGGCGGCTATTTTGGCTTCTTGGGAGCGGGCGGAGCTGCCGGTGCCGGGGTGGTAGCTGGTGGTTGCCCTTTGGTAGATTTCATCTCGGCGAGTTTTTTATCCGCTTCGGCATTCTGCTGTGGGGTGATTTTTTGCGTGAGGGTTTGGATAAACTCGGCAGCATCTTTTTCACCACGTTCGTCGGCAAGTTTGGCGAGGGCCAAGGCTTTGACTGGGTCTGCCTCGGTGCCTGTGCCATTTAATACGAGGCGGGCAAGAGCGAGTGTGGCGGGGGGGTGGCCTTGATTGGCGGCTAGCGTGTAAAGTTGGCCGGCAGTTTCAAAATTTTGCTCGGTGCCCACTCCGCGTTCGTAGAGGGCGGCAAGATTATTCTGTGCTTGAGGTGAGCCGGAATTGGCGGCGCGGGTGAGCCATGCGACACCGGCGATGCGATCGGCGCTGCCAAATTTTCCCGATAGATAAAGGAGTGCGAGCTCGTTTTGAGCCTCGGGCAGATTCCCGTTTGCTGCGGTGAGGAGGTAGCCGTAACCTTTGAGTAAATCTGGTTCTGCTGCGGATAGAGCTAGGACAGCGAGGCGGAAATTGGCGCTGGCATTTCCGGCTTCTGCGGCTTTTTGCAAGAGCGCAAGACCACGGCTGGTATCCTTCTCAACGCCCTTGCCCTCGATGTAAAAGTCGGCGGCTCGCAGGATGCAATCGATCTGGCCTGCATCCTTGCCGCGTTCATATTCGGCGAGGGCGGCTTTGAGATCTTTTTTGACATGTTCTTCGTAATATCCGAGGGCGAGGTAGGCGGAGTATTCCTTGCCTTCGATGGCTTTTTTCAGCCACTCGCGGCCTTTTTGTTCATCGCGGAATTTTTCATCACCACTTAGATAGCGCGATCCGATGGTGGCCATGGCGCCGGTATTGCCCAGACCGGCGGCTTTGGCGTAGGTGGCGAGGGCTTTTTCTTGGTCTTTGAGCTCGGGAAATCCAAATTGGCCGTCGTAGAAGCGGGCGATGAGAAGAATCGCCGGGACATCCCCGGCAGCAGCGGCCTGTTCCCACCAGAAGAGGGCTTTTTCCGAATCAGGTGCGGGGGAGAGGAGGCCACGGAAGTAGGCCTCGCCGAGGATGCGGGAGGCGACGGTAGGATCATCCTTAGCGGCCTCTTCCAGGGCGAGGCGAGCTTCGTGACGCTTATTTTCCTGATCTGAAGCGAGGAGAATGAAAGAGAGGCGGTAGATTGAATCTTTGTGTTTTTTCGCAACAGCCTTGCGATAATACTCCACGGCTTTATCGCGATCTTTGGGAACGCTTTTGCCGGATTCGTAAGCAAAGCCCATCAGGTAAAGGGCATCCGCATTCCCTGCTTTTGCAAGCGGTCCGGCGAGTTCAAGCGCTTTTGCATGGCGGCCGGCGGCGAAGGCATCCATGGCCTCCTTGGCTGGGCCCTCCACGGAGGTGGGGGCCGCCGCGCTCGATCCCCCAGAAAGGGAAACAGCCGCATGAAGCGGAAAGGCGGTAAGTACAGTGAGTGCCGCAGCACGTATGAAAGGATAGAATTGCATTGGGGTGATGACTCGTTGGAAGATGTTACAGAAAATGGATCCAAGGTCAGCCTAAAGCTTCCCAGCGGGTTCGCAATTCGGTGATGCATTCTCCGAGAAGCACTTCATTGATCTTGTGAACTTCACTGGCGCAGCCGAGGTCTTTTAGTAAAAGCACTGTCAATTCGCCGCCGAGGTGCTCTCGGAATTCATCGAGGCCGTCGAGAACCCGCCTGCGGCCCTTGTCATCCAGCCAATCGAGGGCAGGGTGGTAGATGCCTAAACCGAGAGCTTGGAGAAGGCGGAAGATTTGCTCGGCGATGGAAAATTTGAGAAGGCCGGAGCGAGCCGAGTAGAGAGTATCGAGCGCCAAACCAATGGCCACTGCAGGTGCGTGCGAGAGCTGGTGAGAGGTCATGGACTCGAGCTTATGAGCGGCCCAGTGTCCGAAATCCAGCGGCCTGCTTGAGCCATTTTCAAAAGGATCTCCGCCTTCTGCGATGTGACGGGCGTGGAGGATGGCGGATTTCTCGATGCACGCTTCAAGGAATTCCGGTTCCAGAGCAGCGAGGGCGGTGATGTTTGCCTCGATCCAACTGAAGAACCCGGCGTCTTTCACCAACGCTACTTTTACCGCCTCGATCAATCCGGCGCGGCAAGTGGCCGCATCCTGGGTGGGAAGGAAATTGAAATCATTGACCACGGCAAACGGCACGCTGAAGGTGCCGATCCAGTTCTTTTTACCGAAGGAATTAATCGCGCACTTCACGCCCACGCCGCTATCGCCTTGGGCCAATGTAGTGGTGGGAAAGCGCACGATGCGCACACCGCGATGGGCCGTGGAGGCTGCGAAACCAACTGCATCCAGAAATGCTCCGCCGCCGATGATGATCACGTAGGAATGGCGGTCTAAATGGGCGGCATCTAGGCTCGCCCAGATTTCCTTCACGATCGTATCGTCCGCCTTCGCCGTTTCCCCACCGAGGAAAATCTGGGTGCCGCAAAATTCAAGATTGAGCGGATTGAAATAGTCCTGAATCCTTTCTATTAAACTGGGCCAAGCATTCGCGACGGCCTTTTCGAGATACACAATGACCCGCCGCCCGCCACCTTGGGTCAAAATTTCAGCGAGTTCGGAATTTTCCAGTGCAAAAGCATCTTTGGTAAAGACAACACGGTGCTTGAAGGTGACGGGGATTTGGAAATCGTGACTGGACATCAGGGCGCGGCAGAGATAGCTCGGATTACGCATTGCTGCCACCCTTTCTTGCTCATAAAATTCATCCTCATGGCTCATCCTGAAACTCTTTTTGAAACTCGCTGGCTGGGCCTGTATCGGCTCGGGCACTGGGATTTTGTCCGCCGGCCGCAATCTGAAAACTGCGTGGGGATCCTTGCGATCACGGCGGAGAGTGAAATAATTCTAGTCGAACAATTTCGGATTCCGATGCAGAGGCGAGTGATCGAGTTGCCTGCCGGGATCGTCGGTGATGAGCCGGAATTCCTCGGGGAATCGCTGGCGGGCACGGCTGCCAGGGAATTATTAGAGGAAACTGGCTACCGCGCGGGCTCGATGACGCCGCTGCTCGCGTCGCCCACATCTGCGGGGATGAGTTCGGAAATGGTGCACCTTTTCCATGCCAAGGATCTCGTTCGTGAGCATGCCGGCGGAGGCGTAGCGGGGGAGTCAATCATTGTTCACCATGTGCCATTGGACAAGCTCCGCGCATGGCTGGCCGAACGTGAAGCGGCGGGACTTCTAGTGGATTTTAAAATTCACGCATCATTGTGGGCGGCCAAGATTTCATGTTAATACTAGGCACGCTGAATCGGTCGGAAGTTCGCTGAAATCAACGCGCAATTCGGTTTCCACTGGCATTTTCCTCAATTCTGCGCCATATCAGCAAGGCATCGCCGATGCTTCCAAAAAAGGGGGCACACCGCACAACCGCACTTTTTCACAAATGGTTCTCACCGCTCCTTGCCTAACCGATCAGGCATCACCGCCCACTCGTGCTCAGCGACTTGAAGCCTTTGGCAAAGCCATTGATGCCATCCGCATCCGCACGGAAGCACAACTTGGTGAAGAAGATATCACCTACGTCCGCCGGCTGAATCGCTTTTCGCGAGGCATGGAAGTTTTGGGCCGAGGACTCTTGCACTTCAGTTTTGAGCCATTCACTTTTTTCGGTGGAGTAGGCGTGCTGTGGGTGCACAAGCAGTTGCAGGCGATGGAAATCGGCCACACCGTGCTGCACGGAGTCTATGATAAAATCCCGGGCAATGGAAAATTTTCCTCTAAAACTTTCTCATGGGACACCCCGATCCATGAGGAATCGTGGCGGCACGGGCATAACATTTGCCACCATCACTATACCAATGTGGCGGGAAAAGATCCCGATATCAACTTCGGGCCTGCGCGTCTCACCGAGCAAACGCCGCACAATCGCTTCCATTGGCTCCAGTTCCCATTTCTAATCTCATTTCTCGCTCCGAATCTGACCTTTTGCATGAACCTCCATCTCACGGGGGTCAATCAAATCTACTTCGGTGACCACGAAGGCAAACGCGAGAAAGATGGCAAGCGCTACAGCTGGCAGCAAATCAAACATGCTCATGCCACAGCGCTCAAAAAGTACATACCATACTATTTGAAAAACTATGTGTTTTTCCCATTGCTCGCATGGTCGTCATTTTGGAAGGTATTATTAGGAAACTGGATGGCAGAAACGCTGCGTGATCTCTATTGCTCCGCTACGATTTATTGTGGCCATGTGGGCGAAGATGTAGCGGATTATGCGGCAGACACCCGCGCCCAAGGCAAGGGTGAGTGGTATGCCATGCAAGTGGAGGCGACCAATAACTTTAAAGTTAGCCGCCCGCTTTCTATATTATGTGGTGGGCTCGATTTACAAATTGAGCATCATTTATTTCCCCGCCTACCGCCTCAGCGGCTGCGGCAAATTTCCGCTGAAGTGGAAGCCGTGTGCATCGCCCACGGCGTGCCATACCGCATGGAAAGCTGGTGGAGCACCTTGAAAAAAGCTCTCGCTCACATGCGGAATCTCAGCGCCGACGAACTTGTCCGCGCTGCCGTATAACGGCGAATTTGCAACTACGCAGCATAGCAGTAACTAGCAAAATTCAATTTACTACGAATTGAGCACCTGCACGCTTCGCATCCAGCGATCTTTGTGGTTCTTCAATGTCGGCACAAAGGTGCCACACTGGCTGCTTGCTGTTTGATCCTAAGAAGGAAAATGGAAATCAAGCCAGATCCCCGCAAATGCCGTATTTTAAATCGCATCGAAGCATTTCCTGCCTTGATCCGGAATCACCCACAGGGTGAGTCGAAAACCACCCAGCGATAACCCTCGGGAACTTGGCCGCTGGACACTCTAGGGCGGACGTTTCCACGCCGAGTGGGATGACTAGGCACCCGTCACCCGCGAAGGACAACTCATCTTCTTCTTTCAGTTCCTCCAAGCTGGCGGGCGGTGGGAAGAGTTCCTCCGCGAATGCCCGCTCCACTACACCGGCAACTGCGGCAGCGGCGCGAACAACATCATGGGCACCCTCATGCTCAGTACCTTGGCCGGCCACTGGCGCTTACGCCCACATTAACCCAAGTTTCTTTTCGTCCTCCTGATTTCGGCGGTTTTTAAGCGGAAAAATCGATTTTTGGGCCAATTATGAGGATACTTATTTTCATAACTCATTGATAATCAACAACACTATTATTTGGATCCGTTTTGTAGTGCCTAATAATATATCTATTTCTTGACTCCAGTTTTCTCCCCTGCGATTTTGCCCAGCGTGTATTTCCGTACCAAAACCGTCAAGGGCACTCCCGTCGTCCAACTCGTCGAATCGTTCCGCAACCCGGAAGGGCAACCGCGCCAGCGCATCCTCGCATCTTTGGGGGATGCCCGCCTGCCCGATGCCGAAAAAACC